>JAVBOW010000022.1:0-51774 GCA_031550125.1 Rikenellaceae bacterium | reverse complement strand
AAAATTACTACCTTTGTAAGTCGTAAATCTCAAACTAAGACCATATATGGAAAAGAAAAACACATTGACGGCGCAGGCGTTATTCGCCGAGGCCTATATCGCTCCCTCGGTGGAGGTGATCGAAGTATCGGCGGAGGAAGGTTTCGCCATCTCAGTCCCCGGCACGCTGCCCGGCTTCGGCGACGGCGGCACGTGGTAACCTACCAAAAGAGAAGAAGAATGAAAAAGATCTTATTGTTTTCGGCTGCCGCAATGCTGGCGGCAGGCTGCGCCAAAGAGCAGGCCGACGTTAACGTTAAAGGCGGAAAGACCGCAGGCGTGGTGGTTACGATGACATCCGCGGAAGGACGCGCCAACGGTAACTGCGACTTTCTGCCGGCGGAATGGAATCCTTCGCGCGTTGCGCTTGGTTCCGACGGGCTTACCCTCAACTGGGAAGCCGACGATCAAATCGTAATTTACGAAGCCGACGCGGGAGGCAACGCATTCCTTACCACTCCGGAAGCATTCACCGTAGCCTCCGGCTCCGCAGGCTCGGCCTCCGGGACGTTTGCCGGAGCGGCCGGGTTCATCAAATCGGGCGGACTTTACAGGGCGTACTCTCCTCAAGCGTTGGTAACGGACGGAGCCACGCCTCAGATCACTATTCCCGACGACCAAACGCAACCAGTCACGGGCAGCCCGGCTCACTTGAAAAATTACATCGCCCTGGCTTCCTCCGTCAGCGCCGCCTCGGCCGACGACGCAGCCTCCTTCTCCATAGAGGCGTTGCCCACACTGCTCGAGATCCATATCACCAGCAGCGCGAGTACAGCAGTGCAGGTAAAAAGCATATCCATTACCGACAACACATCCAACCTGTCGTTCTCGACAAAGTTGAATTGCGGAATATCCTCCGGCAACGCCACGACAGCCATTAACTACGGAACGACCAACGCCAATCAGCGCAATTCGGTCAAACTCAACGTTTCCGACTCGCCCACCCTCAGCGCTACTCCCGCCACATTCTGGATGGTGATGCGCAACAGGGACGCGATCCCGTCAGACCGCGGTTTTTCAATCGATGTAGAGGCCATGGACGGCTCGATACAGCATTTTCAAAGGGCTATGCCCCTCTGGAGCGGCACCAACTACGGACTGACGCCGGGCAAACGCTATATAGTCAACCTCGACTGGATAGATCCAAGCCAGCCGGTGACCGCGGGCGAATATAAAATATCGTGGAATTTCAGCACTATAGCCCTGGATGACACGAGAAAAGCTAACGTTTGCCCCATTGCCGGCGTAAGCAGCGCTCCCGAAGTGGCCGTAACGAGCAACTTACAAAAGAAAGTCGCAAATACCAACGGCGCATTACCTGGAACCCTTTATTATGCATGGGGAGGACAGTTCCCCAGCACGGGAACATGGAATAGCGATCTGACCGTCGAGGACGCCAATAGTGAAGGTCAGTATGTGTTTACTGAGTTCGTATCGACCACCAATGCGCTAACACTTAAGCGCATCAAGGCCAATATCCGTCGCAATGGCTCCGCCGCAGGCAAAGGACTCTCCGTATTTTACAAAATAGGAGTGAGTGGCACATGGGTTAATGTATTGCACGTAAACAATTTATCTGGTGTATCGAGCATAGGCGGCAGTCGTATAGACATCGTTTTGCCCACAGCGGTACAAGTACCTGCAGGCGAACCGGTATCTGTGAAATTCGTCCAGTTCTGGAAAGAAAGCGGTACGAATGCGGGACTGTGGTTCTTCAACAGCTCATGGGCCGATGTTAACGATGCAGGGACGCTCAAAAAAGGCATGGGCGAGGCCCTCGCCATTATAGGCGACGTCGTTCCGGCTACTTAACGACCTCTGAACGGCACGGCCGGAATAAGGCAAAGACGCCGGCGATACAGGCTGCCGGAAAGCATAAAAAACGAAGAACGGGGAAAACAATTTCCCCGTTTTTTTCGTTTTTCCATTGCATGAGTGAAAAAAAACGTTATTTTTGCACAGAATGTAGTCGTATACTAAAAATTAACCCGATACTATCTATGGAAAAGAAAAACACATTGCAGCCCGAGGCATTCAATGCCGAAAGTTATGTTTCTCCTGTCGCGGAGATAACCGAAGTAGTTGCAGAACAAGGGTTTGCCATCTCGGTGCCAGGAACATTACCCGGTTTCGGCGACGGAGGTACTTGGTAAAAACCATTTTAACCCGATTAAAATGAAGAGAGTATTTCTACTATCAGCCATTGCGGCAGTGGTTTTCGGATGCGCCAAAGAACAGAAGTTGTCCGGTCCAGAACAGGCAACACAAGTAATAAACGCCAGCATAGAATCGATAGCCGGCCGCGCCGTCGGCAACAAAGATTTCAAGGCGAAGGAATGGCTCACTAAAAGCGGACGCATGCACCTCGACGCAGGCGGGTTCCAGCTTTTATGGGACAATACGGACCAAATCAAAGCATTCCATGCATCAGACCCGGTTACGCTCAACGGAGTGTACACGGCTACCGCAACAGGCGCTTCCGTGTCACGGTTCACATCCACGACCGCATTGCCTATCCTGAACGGCGAAACCTATGAACTTTATTCGCCCGCGGCATGCATAAGCAACGATCATGCGACCGTCACTTATCCGCTCAGCCAGCAACAAGAGGCAGCCGGCATAAGCGCCAATATCGGCAAATATGTCGTTATGCACGCATCTTCGACGGCCGCCGACGGTGAGTTGAGCGTAGGCTTCCAGACCGACGCGGCGCTGATAGAGTTCAACGTCGTCAATACCGGTTCGGACATGGCCCAGCTTAAGAGCATAGTAGTGGAGTCCGAGCAAGGGATATTTCCCGCTTCGGTAACCGGCTCGTCAATCACTTACGGCACTTCGATCGCCCTCCACCTGCCCTCCGCGACCCCCTATCTGATGCTTTCGGCCGCTCCCGGTAAGTTCTGGATGGTGGTTCCTGGCGGCGTAGGCGGCGACGAACTCGTCATGATCCGCATGATCACGGACAAAGGCACCCGCTCGTTCTTCAAACTTATCCCCTCTGGCGGCTTCGCCAAAGGATATCGCTATGTAACCGACCTGGACTGGTATGACACGGACAACTCGCTGCCAGGCAATCCTTTCTCCGTTTCCTGGCACTTCCCGGCCCTGCCAACTACTACCGACGCGGAAAAACTTATTGCCCAACCTTTGTGCAACAGCAACCTCTGTCCCTGGACTCCCGACTACGTAGGTCTTACCTCCGACTGCCTGGTAAAGAACCTTACGCGCATAGACCCTGCTTACAACTTAACCGGCGTGGCGTCGCCAGCCGCAGGCTCATGGCTGAACGCCAACAGGTTCAACAAACTACAGCTTAGCCCCGAACAGATACTTACGGAACAGGCGTACGTGGAGACCACCATATCCGCCCCCGCCGACGCATCGATAACCCTGCAAAACATGGTCATCAACATCCGCAGGCCTGCTCCGGGCCCGTCTAAAGTGGGCGTATGTTTCCAGGTGGGCAACGGGCCGCTCCAATACGTCGCCACGATAGCCTCTACGGAAAATACGGGTAAAGGCATTTTGTATTATGTCGATTTCCACAACGATCTCTACCCCGTAGTTAACGTACCCGCAGGATCGACGGTAACCCTAAGGCTTGTCCCGAATCACTCGAGCGCCGGCGAAGGCGTCTGGGACAACTGGATCCTCAAAAACGAGGCCGGTGTAGGGGACGGCCAATACTACGCGCTGTCGCTTAAGGGTATTATGAAAATATAATACTTCCCGCGCACGCCGCAACGGCGTTGGCGCTTAAAAAAATAGCGGTTGCCGTACGTACGGCAACCGCTATTTTTTTAAGCGAGGCCACACATCATTGAGTGCGACACGTTCGGATGGTAAAGGCCGGATAAGCCGCAATTATATGTTGGGCCGCAATGACTGCCTGCGTTTACGCCCGCTGTATACAGCGGGCGTAAACGCGATAACGATAATATGTAAACCGTAACGGCGCGCAGGTGGCACTGCGCCTCACTTGCCCACCCTGAAGATGGTTTCGTCGCCTGGCAGGGCGTAGAGTTTTATTTCGGACGGGGTTAGCGTGGCGACGAAATCCTCGGGCGTCACATTGAAACCGGCTTCGGCCAGGCGAGCGGGATAGTCCGCGCCATAGACGCGCAGGTGGTCGTACTGTCCGAAGTGCCGGCTACGCTCCTCAGGCGAAGTTATGGAGGCGTCTTCGTAGGTTTCGGCGCGACCATGCTCCACCGGCGATTGGATTATCCCCCACCCTCCCGGTTTCAGGACGCGGTACAGTTCGCGCATGGCGCGTCGGTCGTCGTCAACGTGTTCCATTATATGGTTGCAGAACACTATGTCGAAATGGTTGTCGGGGAAAGGGATATCCTGCACATCCATCTTCACGTCGGCAAGGGGCGAAAATAGATCGCCTGTGACGTAACCGGCGCCGAGCAATTTACGGAAACGCTTTATGAAACACGCTTCGGGAGCCACATGAAGCACCTTTACACCTGGCGGCGGGGTGTAGAAATCCGTACGTCGCCGCAGGTAGAGGTGCATGAGCCTGTGGCGCTCGAGCGCCATGCAGCCGGGGCAAAGGGCGTTGGGACGCATGCGCCCGTAGCCGTAAGGCAGGAAACGGCGGTAGCGGCGGCCGCAGACCGGACATTCGACCCCGCGCCCGAGGCATCCCAAAGCCAGGACGCGAACGCCCAACGGCGCAAGCCGCTGAAGAAGCGGACGCGGCAGCGCGTTAAGCGCAAAACGGACTACACCTTTAACCATAAGCCGGACTACCAGCCCAAGACGTATGCGAAAATCAACGGGGCGACGATCGTCGCATCGGACTCCACGATGAATTTCGGAGTATCTACATCGAGCTTGCCCCACGTTATCTTCTCATTCGGCACTGCGCCGGAATAGGAGCCGTAGGATGTGGTGGAATCGGATATCTGGCAGAAATAGGCCCAGAAAGGCACGTCTTGCCATTCGAGGTCCTGGTACATCATAGGTACCACGCAGATGGGGAAATCGCCCGATATGCCGCCCCCTATCTGAAAGAAGCCCACTCCTTTGCCCGGGCTGTTGGCGCGGTACCACTCCGTCAGGTAGATCATATACTCTATGCCGCTCTTCATGGTGGAGGCCTTCACCTCGCCCTTTATGACATACGACGTGAATATGTTGCCCATGGTGCTATCCTCCCATCCCGGGACGATTATCGGCAGGTTCTTACGGGCGGCGGCCAGCATCCAGCTGTTTTCAGGATCTATCTCGTAATATTGCTCCAGCACTCCGCTCAGCAGCATCTTGTACATGTATTCGTGCGGCAGGTAGCGCTCGCCCTTGGCGTCGGCATCCTTCCATATCTTCGATATGTGGCCCTGCAGGCGGCGGAAAGCCTCCTCCTCGGGAATGCAGGTGTCCGTGACGCGATTCATGTGGTTATCGAGCAGTTCACGCTCCTGTTCGGGGGTGAGGTCGCGGTAATTCGGCACGCGTCTGTAGTGCGAATGGGCCACGAGGTTCATTATATCCTCCTCGAGGTTGGCCCCGGTGCAGGTTATTATATGCACCTTGTCCTGACGGATCATCTCGGCCAGCGAGATGCCCAGCTCGGCCGTACTCATGGCCCCCCCGAGGGTCACCATCATTTTGCCGCCCTCGAGCAGGTGGGTTTCGTAGCCTTTTGCGGCGTCGATCAGGGCGGCCGAGTTGAAGTGGCGGTAGTGATGGGTGATGAATTGCGATACTGGTCCTTTCATATTCTTTATATATTTTTGATTTTGCGGTGTAACGTGCAAAGATAGCAAATTAATCCGACAAGTAAACAGTTTGCGCCTGCGCCGCCTAAGGGATTTCGGCGTCGGCCGGGCCGCGCATCTTTACCGCGTACATATCTTTGCCGCCGGTTCCGGGCGCAGGACCGAAGGAGAGGATGCCCGTGAGTGCCGTCACGAAAGACGGTACGGACTCGCCGGCGAACGAGGCGTAGCCATCCGTGACGACGAGTATGGAATCTCCCGCCGGGTCTTTGAATTTGCGATAACCGTCCGAAGGTGGATAGCCCGCACCCGCGGAGGGCGAAGCCCATGACGCGCCCTCCGCAGAGCATGACCGGAGCGAAGGTATGCGGACAAGCCGGCCGCACATCTCACGGCCGAGCGAGGCTATCGGCGTTGGCGAAGGGACTGGGGGAGAGGCGACACAAACCCTCGACACGTATTTCTCCAGCAGGGCCGGGTGTCCTATGTATTCCACCGGATAGTACGACGAAGGCAAAGCCTTGAAACCCGCCTGCAATATCCCGGCCTGCATGCCTAACGTCAGTCCGCGCAAGGCCACCGTAACCTGCAACCCCTCGGGATAGAGGGCGTGCAGATCGTAAAGTCCGGCGCGTATCTCTATGGCTCCTGCGCCGTCCTCCACCATGAATACCCTGTAAAAATTCCCCGCCGAATCCGACGTCGTCACCGTACCGCACACCACCACGTCCCGGTCTACCGTGTATGGCGACGCGAAAGAGGCGCGCAAAGTGGCTATATCGGCGTTGAAAGCGCCGGACGCCCCTTCGGGCCTGCGGGCGTCGAAGCTGTCGTATCCGCAGCCGCAGAGCGCGGCAAGAAACAATATGCAGGTTGCTTTCATAATTTTAAAACCTGTAAGTTACGGAGGTGAACCATGTACGTCCCCGCGAATAGAGATATTTCGACGGCATGGGAACCACAGTGTAGCTGCGGCCGTAATCGGCCGATGACCTCGAGTAGCGCATCTGCTCGTAACCGCTGTAAATTATATCCCTGTTGTCGAGCAGGTTGTTCACCGACGCAGAGAACGTCATCCTGCCGCCGCCAACATCGAACGACCGGGAAACGAAGAGTCCGGCGACAGCCTGAGGGGCGAACCTCTCCTGCGCCACGACGCCGGCCAACGCCTCGGGCGACGGGGCGCGATCGGTGATGCGGCGCATGCGGCGCACAGGATCGGGCGTTATATAATTATCGGCCATGCAACTCACGGACGCCGACACCATCAGGCCGCGGACGCCGCGATAGCGCACTTCGCACGTGGCGGCGCTCTGCGGGGTGGAGCCTGTGCGGCAATTACGGACAAAGGCCTTCGCGGAGTAAACCCTGGCAAAGGTTGCGTCGTCGTAAAAATCGGCTTGCGGATTGTTGGCATAGCTGCCCGACACCGCCGACGCGGCGGCAAACAGCGACACGCGCGGAGAAAAACGCGCCTCCATCCCCAACTCCGCTCCATAATACTCCTTTTCGACGCCGTGCATCACCAGGTTGCCGTATATGGCCGAAAGGTCGTCGTAATAGTGCATTATCTCTGTCTGGCTTCCGGTGGCGTTATAGAATACGGCCGCCTCCAGCGTCACGGCGTCCCAAAGCATGCGGATCGAGGATTCCACGCCAGCCACCTGCGTAGACCTAACGCCTGCGGCCGAGACGTTGCAATAGCGCGGAGAGGGGTATATATCGCCCGATACGGGAGCCATGGCCGCCAATACGGCGCGCAGGGCGGCGTGGCAGCGATACGAAAAGGCGTAGCCCGCCGAAAGGTTGAGCCTGTAGTCGGGAAACGAAAGCAGGTCCGAACGCCCGAAGGAACTGCCGTCAGGCACTCCATACTTATCGTAAAGGCCCTCTCGGCGCATCGTCACCGTACCTGCGTCCAACGCCAGGGCCAGCCTGGCGGGTCCCGAACCATAGTCCAGACCGAGGAATCCCGCGGCGCGGCTGCGTCCGAGGCGGTAGTGGTAGCGGAATTTGTCGCCCCGGGCTATCCGGCGGCCCGGATCGCGCATATCGCTGGGGGCGCCGGGGTTGTAGGGATCGTAATCGTATGCCTCTACAGACATGAGCATATCTTCGGCTCGATCGAAAAGTTCCGAGGCGTCGGCGCAGAACCTCAATCCGCAATACGTTTCAAGGCGACGCCCGGGACGCCCATGGAAAGAGGCGGTAAACTGGAGGTTCCTTACCCGCTCCACCGCTGCATCGACCATGTAGCGTGCGCGGCCTGACGGCGAATAGTGGTTGGAAAGAGCCATCCCGTCCCAATCTATCCGGACGGTTCGGTCGTCGCCCGAGCGCCATAGAGCGGAAATAGCCTCTGCGGCGGGCAGGAAACCGGCATGGGACGGGAGGTAGCTGTAATGATCGGGCAAAGGATTGGGCGCATCGTACCACGTTATGCCGCTGTAGCTTCGCTCTCCTATCGTTGCCGAAGCGGCGGCGCGGAACGTCCCGGCGCGCCCAGCGGGCCTCTCGCAGAGGAGTACGGCCACGGGGGTGAATTGCTTCCGGACCCTGCTGCTTCGTTCGCTGCCGTCATATGTCCCCCACGAAGGATTGTAAAGATTGTCGCCCGTCAGGTCGAAAACCTCCTGCACCGCGGCCGTGCGGGACGAAGAGACGCAGGGGGCGGCAAGTATGAACAGGGTTGCGGACCCCTTGCCGAGACGACGTTCGAAGGAGGCCGAAAGTACGGTCTGGTCGAGGAACACGCCGCGTATCTGAGCGTCGCGACCCCAACGGCGGGAGACAGCCAGGCTGTAATGCCACAAGCCGTTCGCCCAGGAACCTGCCGACGAGGCGTCCATCCCCAGGCGGGCGCTGCGGTCGGAGGCCGTCAGGCGGGCCGACGCGCCGGGGCGGGCCGAGGAGGGCCTGACTGAGAATATCTCCATGCCGGAGAGCGTACCGGCGCAGCCCGGGGCGGGTACGAAACCCGGAGTAAGCGCATAACTCGCCGCCACGCGCCTGAGTGCGGAGCGCAGAATGTAATCCGGCGCTCCCGAGGCCGTGACGCCCAACTCCAGGCCGTCCAGCGAAGCGTCCGGCAGCAACGGGCCGGAGCCGCGGCGCAGAAAACGCGCCGACTGGAAATTATAGCGCGCCATGCGCGACCAGATATCGCCCGCTTCGGCCAAAGGGATATAAAAAACGTCGTTCTGGGATTCTACCTGCAAATCGCCGTCCGGAATACGGACTCCGTCCCCTTCGGAAAGATCCGAATCGGCCTGCTGCGCCACGGCGGCGGCGCAGGCAAAAAAAAGGCTTAGCGTCAAAAGGAGTTTTTTCATCGGACGTACATGGAAAATGTTCGGGCAGCGTATTTACGGACGTTCATATACACAAATATATGTCTTTTTATCGTATTTTTCACACGCTTTATGCCACCCGGGAGCCGACGGGCCGTTTTCGCCCGCCAGCCGCCGCGCCTTATTTCCGCCCCCGTCCGTTATTCGCCTGAAAAACGCTATCTTTGTATATGACAGAGCGTGGGAGATGAGACTTTCGGAAAAAGAATTACGTGACAATCTTGCCGTTATGCGCGACGAAGCGGCGGGAGTCGACGCCGTGGCCGCTATCGCCACGCTCGTGTCGTTCGTACGCCCGTACACCCACCTCAACGCCGCCTCCGCGCGCGACAGGCTGCAACGACTCACCGCGATCCTCAAGGAAGACCGGGCGGCGGCCAGGACGATACGCAGCATGGTGTGGAGCGTGTTCATGCGCTCGGACATATCGGAAGCCATGGCAGGAAGCGGAATCAACAGCGAGGGAAACTTCTTCCGGGAATTAAGCAAACGACTACGACACAAGATATTGCCACCACTCGACCACTCCGGAAGCCTTCAGGCTTCCATCGGGGAGATATTCCCTCACAGGACGGACTACCGCTGGGTGGAACAGATACCCGACGAACATTGGGCCGAATTGTTCGCCATATTGGGTTTCCGGGCGCGCATAGCAGACCGGTCGATGTTGCTTCAACTCTACGGCGCGCTTTACGCCGTCTCAAACCGGGCCGGATCCCTTAGCCTCGAAACCGAAATCGACCGTTGCCTGACCCGCGAAGAGCGGCAATGTTTCGTAATGCAAGGACGGACGGTACTCGACATCCAGTCGGCTTTCGAGGAAGGTTGTCGCGAAAAGTGCCGCGAGGCCGAAAGCCGGCTCATGCGCCTGCTGGACGACTGCGAGGCGACAGTGGCCCGCATACACACCCACGCGAGGCATCACGGCACGAGCCTCCACCAGAGTTACGTGATCTCCCGGCTCGGGCAGATGATAGCCCGGATGAAGATGATACTGCTGATGGCCGAAGGCGACTTTTCGGGCGATCTGCGCGGCCGTGTAAGGCATTTCAAGTCGCTCGTACACGACCGCAACACGCGCAACAGCGTCCGGCAGTTGCTGCGCGACAACGTGGAACTGCTCGCCCTGCGCATAGCCGAACACGAGCGGAACACCGGCGAGCATTACATAACCGCCACGCCGGCCGAATACAACAGCATGCTCCGTTCGGCCATGGGCGGAGGGGTTATAATTTCGTTCGTAGCACTGCTCAAGGCGCTGATGCACTTCATACGTATGGCCCCATTCTGGCAGGGAATAGCTTACAGCGTAAATTACGCCGCGGGATTCATAGGCATATACGCCACCGGCTCGACGCTGGCCACCAAACAACCGGCGATGACGGCGTCGGCCATAGCCAGCTCGCTGGATCACAAAAACAACAGGGATAAACCAAATATGCCCGAGCTGGCAATACTGCTGTCGGAAGTTTCGCGCAGCCAGCTGGCTTCGTTCGCCGGCAACCTCGCGGTTGTCTTTCCTTTGACGCTGCTTATGGCGTGGGGCTGGGAGACGCTCGCCGGTTTTCCCATAGCCGAAGGCGCTTTCGCCCGGCAATTGCTGGACAACCAGAATCCGCTCCGCACGCCCAGCCTGCTGTATGCCTGTTTCACGGGGGTGTTCCTTTTCCTCTCGGGCATCATCTCCGGATATTTCGACAACCTCGCCGCATACGGCAACATTCCCGAGCGCCTGCGCCGCCATCCGTGGCTCAGGCGCACCGTGTCGCCCGCTCGTCTGGACGGCATAGCATCCTACGCAGGCAAACACCTGGGCGGCATAATGGGCAACCTGTGCCTCGGGTTCTTCCTCGGCATGGCCGGATTCGTAGGGCAGACGCTCGGCGTGAGCTTCGACATCCGCCACATAACCATATCCACGGCCAACTTCGCCATAGGATTGCAGGGTCTGGACTTCGACGTCCCGACGGCAGACCTCGTCTGGACGACGGCGGGGGTGTTGCTGATAGGGTTCCTGAACTTCCTGGTGAGTTTCGCCCTGGCCTTCATGACCGCAATGGCCTCGCGCAGGGTGCGTTTCGGGCAATACAGGCGGCTGATGCTCTATTTGGCGCGTCTGGCCGTGCGCTACCCGCTGGATTTCGTACGTCCTCCGCGGACCCTGCGCAAACCGTCTGATTTCATGCAACGTAAAATTTAGCGGAGAATATGTCGAAATTTATTATATTCGCGTAATATTACTCCCGACAATGCATAAAATATTGATCGCTATCCTGTTCGCGCTGCTCCTCGGCAACGCCGTTCCCGTATTCGGACAGGGCAACAAAGAGAGGGACGAGTTCAAGGTAGACAGCGTGCTTTACGAATACCTCCAGCGCTGCAGGGAAAAGCAGATGTCACCGGAGGTTATACCGATGTGCGACACCCTGTTCGAAATGTCGGAAAAAAAAGGCGACCAGCGTATGCAGGCCGTAGCGCTCGCCACCAAACTCGACTACTACTACTTCAATGGGCTGGAAGATGGCATAATAGCCCACGTAGCCATAGTCAAGGAGTTCGCAAAGAAGACAGGACAGCCGAAATATTACTATTTCGTGTGGGGATCGCGCCTGATACAGTATTATATCAAATGCGGACGTCTGGCAACGGCCATGTACGAAGCAGAAAAGATGCTGCGCGACGCACAGGAATCGGACGACAAGCAAGGGCTGGCCACATGCTACAACGTGATAGGCACGATTTACAAGGCCAGGGGCATGCCGGCAAAATCGTTCGAGAACAGGAAGAAAGAGATCGAACTTATAGAGACTTACAACTTAGACAAATACAACCTGGCCAACGCCTATCACGACCTTGCGTCATATTACCTGTCCACGGGTGATACGGACGCAGCTCTGAAGGCGCTGGAAAAATCCGGGGAGTACGGCTATACGAGCTTTCATAAATCGCATGAACTATCCTATTATATAGACTATTACATCAAAACCGGCGACAACGTCAAGGCCGCCGAATATTTGCGACGGTTAGAGGAACTCTATGCCTCGGACAAGCATCTCAACACCAACATACGAAACCTCTACGACGCCCAGTATGGTTATTACACGGCGACAGGCAATTACGCCAAAGCTCTTGAAATAAACAAAATACACCGCGACGAGCTGGGAAAAAGAGGGGAGGACGGGCTATTGCTCACCGCGTCGCTACAACAGGCCCATACCCTTTACAGGCTTGGCCGTTACGGCGACGCATCGAACGTCTACCGCAATTACATAGCGCAAAAAGATTCGCTCGAGAAGATTGTGGACCAGAATTCGGCCAGCGAATTCGCCGCCCTGCTGGGCGTGGAGAAACTAAACAACGAAAAACGCGAACTCGCGCTTAACATGCGTGAGGACAGGCTTATATACACCTACAGCCTGATAGCCGTACTCGTGCTTTGCCTTGCCGCCGTTTTCGTTTTGCTCTATCGCGAGCGGCGCTCCAACCGCATGCTCAAGGTCTCAGAAGCCAACCTCACCGAAAAGAACAACAAACTGATCGTATCGGAAGAGCAGCTACGCCACGCGCGCGACCGCGCGGAGAAGGCCAGCGCCATGAAAAGCGCCTTTATGCAGAATATGACCCACGAAATACGGACGCCGCTCAACTCCATAGTGGGCTTTTCGGACCTTATAGTGGAAATGTTGGACAAAGACAGCCCGGCGCGCGAATTTTCCGCGGTTATAAGGGAGAACAACAACCGAATGCTAAAGCTTATCGACGACGTACTGGACATGTCTGCGCTCGATTCGGGAACAGAGGTGGAGTTGCATCCTACGGACATTAACCAATGTTGCCAGGACAGCGTCAAGAATGCCAGGAGCTACGCGGCCGAGGGCGTGACGTTGGAATTCAACCCCCATTTCCAACCGTTCATAGCCATGAGCAACGCTCAGCGCCTCTCGCAGATACTTTTCAACCTGCTCCAGAATGCAGCCAGGGCTACCGGCAGCGGAAGCATAAAACTCGCTTACGAGCTTTCCCCAGACCGCGCCGCCATGATATTCACCGTGACCGACACCGGCTATGGCATCCCCGCCGATAAAGCCGAGTATGTGTTCGAGCGTTTCGTAAAACTCAACGACTACGCCCAGGGTTTCGGACTCGGACTCTCCGTATCGAGGCTGCTGGCCCGCAAGATGGGCGGCGACCTAACCGCAGACCCCGGCTACGCCGGAGGATGCAGGATGATACTCACCCTGCCCAATATTCCCGCCCGGATGGACGGTATCAATTAAGTATCCTTACGCCGCCGGCCTTCAAACGACGGTAAGCGCATACGGCCCTTTTGCCGTCACGCGTCCCACAACGGCGGCGTGCGGATATTTTGCCTGCAACTCCGCTACCATCCGGCCCGCGTTCGCCTCCGGAGTACAGATAAGCAATCCGCCAGAAGTTTGGGCGTCGCAAACGACCATCTTGCGCGGAAGTGTCAATTCCGGGGAGAAGAACGCCCTGTCCGACACATACTCCATATTGCGGAAGGCCGACCCGGGAATGCACCCTTCGTCCATAAGCCGTTCCACGCCCGGCAACAGAGGCAGCGCCGAGGCCTGTATCTCGGCAGACGCGCCGCTGGACTCCATCATGCCGACCAAATGTCCGGCCAGGCCGAATCCCGTCACGTCCGTCGCCGCGCGCACGCCGTAGCGTTGCATGACCTCCGCGCCCAGATCGTTGAGCTGTTTCATCGAATCTATAGCGGCGGCGTAATCCGCAGGTGCGTCCATACCCATGCGGCGCGCCGCTACGGCCACGCCCGTACCGAGGGATTTGGTGAGTATAAGTACGTCGCCGGGACGGGCCGCGGCGTTGGTTATCACCCTGTCCGGATGTACCGTACCCACCACGGCAAGACCGTATTTGGGCGGATAGTCGTCTATCGTGTGGCCTCCCATCGTCAGCGCCCCCGATTCGTTTATCTTTCGCTGTCCGGCGGCGAGGATATCGCGCAACACCTCGAGAGGTATCTTCGTCGAAGGAAACATACTGAGGTTGAGCGCAAGGAGCGGTTTGCCGCCCATGGCGTAAACGTCGCTCAACGAATTGGCCGCGGCGATAGCGCCGAAATCGGCCGGCGACGAGCATACGGGCGGGAAGAAATCGGTGGTGACGATCAGGGCCGTCTCGTCCGAAAGACGGTAAACGCCCGCATCGTCGTGAGTAGACACGTCCACGAGTACGTTGGCGTCTACGGGCAACGTTATGGACGACAGCAACCGGGATAATTCGGCCGCGGGGATCTTGGCCGAGCATCCGCCCTGCGCTACGGTGGTCAAAAGATCGAAATCAACAGTGGATAGTGGCATCTATATCGTTGGTTTGCATTAATTCCATGAATATCAACCGGTCGCGGTCCGCTATTGCGAGCGCCATGCCGCACTCGGACGAAATGTCCGTGGGCGGAGGCACCACGGCAACCGTCATGCCGGCCGCGGCGCACAGCCGCTCGGCCCTGACTGCATCGCGGGCGCTGCGAAACGTAGCGGTAAAATTCAACGCGCGCATATGGTTTCGACGGCAAAGGCCAGGTGATCCATATCCGCGGGCGTATGGAAGGCGGAAAGAGAGATGCGTACGGTACCGTGCGGAAACGTCCCCAACGTACGGTGTGCAAGCGGCGCGCAGTGAAGACCGGCCCTTGTCTGGCAGCCATGCTCCTCCATAAGCCTCTGCGCCAGGACGGAGGGGGAAAGGCGGTTGTGCGTAACTGAGAACGTCTCCCCCTGCCTGGAGAAATCGGACGCCCCGTAAACGGTTATGCCGTCTGCAGCGGCTATCCTTTCCATCAGCGCCTTCAAATCGCCGCGCGAATGAAGCGCCGCCGGCGGATTGTGCAGCGCCGCGCCCAGCCCGCATATGCCGGCTATGTTGGGAGTGCCGGCCTCGAGGCGGTCGGGATAGATATCGGGCATTTTATAACTATCCGAGTTGCTCCCAGTGCCTCCGTGCATGAGAGGAGCGACAAGGGACGGGTCGGCTATATACGCCCCACCCGTACCCACCGGGCCGTAAAGGCCTTTGTGTCCGGTAAATATAATATATTCGGGCAGGCGGGCAAGGCCGGGGATACCCGCGGCGGAAACCGTCTGCGTGGCGTCTAACATTACCGGCACTCCTGTGGCAAGTTCCATTATAAGGCCTGCGGACTGCGTGGCGCCGTTAACGTTGCCCTGGTGGTTGACTACCACAAGGGCAGCCTCCCGTATGTTTTCGCGCTCCAACGCCACCGGATCCACCGTCCCGTCCGCCAGGCACGGCAATACCTTTATCTTAACCCCTTTCGTGGCGGCCAGGTATTCCAGAGGCCTCATCACGGCGTTGTGTTCCATGCCCGACACCAGCACCGTACGTCCATCCAGAGGCAATCCTTTAAGTATCAGGTTGGCTGATTCCGTAGCCCCCGAAGAGAAGAAGACGTTCCCGGCCTCCGCCCCAAGGGCTGCCGCAAGAGCGTCGCGGCACTCTTCGACGGCCGCCGTGGCCTGCCTTACGCGCGGATAGAACCCGCGCCCGTAAGTCCCTCCCACCGCGTCGATATAGTGCGCCACGGCCCGGGCCACCTCCGGCGGCTTGGGAAACGAGGTTGCGGCGTTGTCGAAATATAGGTTCACGGATAGATTATGTGGCTCGCCGCTGCGAGCAGGTTGTTTATCAGCAGCATATTGCCTGTCTCGGCCGCTCCAGTGCGACCTTTGAGGCCGAAAAAGTCGATGCAGGTCCCGCATGCCACCACGCGTACGCCCCGCGCGGCCAGCGCCGCCAGCGAAGAGGCGGTATCCGTACCCTCGGCGCAAAGCTTGACGCCCGAATTATAAAGCGCCACGACCGACGGGAGGCGGTCCAGTTCGCCAAGCGAATTGATACACATGCGCATAAGCATAGCTCCCAGCTCGTCGTCGCCCGACCCCATGACCTCACTCCTCAGGGCCACGGCATATCCGCCTGTACGCGGCTCAGGAGCCGCGCAGAAATCCTGAGGCGCAGGCGTCCCTGCCTGTACGCCTGCCGCGCCAACGGCGAAGGATATGCGGTAAACCCCGTCGCTATGCTCGCAGGATGGGGCCAGGCCGAGCGAGCCGAGGTAGCTCATAAGATTGTCGCGCGAGGTGGCGTTGTCGTTCAACACCGTAAATTCGCTCCCGGGAGCGGCTCCCGCAATGGCCCTGCGGGTTATGACCAAAGGCTCGGGACAAGCCCGGCCGCACGTATCTATTATCATTATCGGGTTATTTCCAGTAGTTTTGCGGCGCTTCGTTCCATATCGGCGTTATCCGCCGTGAATTTTGGCGGATTGGCGTCCTCGGGGAGGTTGCGCGCATAGGATTTATCGTAATATTCGAGCGCCAGGCTTGCCGCCGCCCTAACGTCGCCCGCATCGAGCGCGGCTATGGCCGAGGCCGATTGCTCCGGCCCCATGCGTTTGGCTATGCGCCTGAAGGCGTCGGAGAGTTCCTCCGCGGGAAAAGCCCCGTATTCCACCATCAGACGGTCGAGCCGCTGCTCGCGAGCCATCTCCACCTCTATCACCCCGCCCGAGCGGAGCATGGTGAAAAGGGTCTGCGGGATGAAGACATGACCCACGAGCATGCTCTCGCCCTCGCACCATACTCTGCGCGAGGGGTCGAAATCCCTCATGCGTTCGTGCAAAAGGTTGATGAAATGCTCGGTTGTGGGTTGGGGGCGTTGCCCAAGGCCGCCGAAGGCCGACCCTTTGTGGCACGCGATGCCCTCCAGGTCGAGTACTTGCTCGCCCATTGCCTCCAACCGGCCCAGAAGTTCGGTCTTGCCGCATCCCGTCGCCCCGGCAAGCATGACGAAACGCCACGGATGGTTCTCCAGAAGGGCGTCGAAAGCCCTGCGCCAGCTTTTGTAACCCCCGTCGAGCAACGTCACGCGCAGGCCGGCCGTCTCCAGCAGCCACGCCACGCTTCCGCTGCGCATGCCGCCGCGCCAGCAGTAGAGGAATATCTCCCTGCCGCCGCACAACTCTTTGGCAGCCCGTACTATGCCAGCCATTTTAGGCCCCACGAACTCCAGGCCCTTCTCTATGGCCTCCTCACGACCCGTTCGTACATAGAGCGTACCGACAACGGCTCGCTCCTCATCGCTGAAAAGGGGAATGTTGTACGCGCCGGGAATATGCCCCGAGGCGAATTCGGCGGGTGTGCGTACGTCCACGACAACTCCGCCGCGGCTGAGATTCCAGAAATATTCCGCGCTTACCTTTCTTGCCATAAGTATGGCAAAGGTACAAAAAAAGGTGCGTTTACCGGCAACCTACGATAAATATAACCGGCCTCTTGTGCAATTCCGGCGCAGGAAGGCGTTTCCACTCCCCTATGCTCGCCGTACGTATGAATTCCGTCTGTTCGAGGATATCGGCGGCCACCGTGAGCATGGTCTGCGGGGCGCACGCCGAGAGGAATTCGGCCAGCAGCTTGTCGTTGCGGTAAGGGGCCTCGATGAATATCTGCGACTGGCCCTCGGTCAGGGCCCTGCGCTCGTAGCGTCGTATGGCCTGCACGCGCTCCGGCGGCTTTACGGGCAGGTAGCCGTTGAAGGCGAAAGATTGTCCGCACTGTCCCGACGCCGCCAGGGCCAGCAATATGGACGAAGGGCCGCTCAGCGCCCTCACCCTGATGCCGCGCGCGTGGCACGCCGCCGCCAGCGCGGCTCCGGGATCGGCCACGCCGGGCATACCCGCCTCGCTTATCATGCCTGCGCTTACGCCCGCTTCCAGCGGAGCCACGAGCGTTTCCACCTCCTGCGGCAGGGTGTGTTCGTTGAGTTCTGCGAAACGGAGCGAGTCGATGGGTTTGCCTATGCCCGCCCGGCTGAGGAAACGGCGCGCCGAGCGGACGTTTTCCACTACAAAATAGTCCAGCGAGCGGACTGTCTCCATGTTGGCCTCGGGCATCGAGTCGTAATTCTCCCCTATGGGGCATGGTATCATGTAAAGTGTGCCTTTATCCATCACTCCCTTGTGTAAATGCGTTTTACTCGGGCCGATATGCCCGTCATTATCTCGTAGGCTATCGTCCCGGACGCGGCGGCCATATCCTGCACGCGATAGCCCGGCTCGGGGCCGAAGACCGTGACCTGATCGCCCTCAGAGGCGTCGATGTCCGTTATGTCTATCATGCAGGTGTCCATACACACGCGGCCCACTATGGGAGCCGGGCGACCAGATGCCAACATGCTCCACGCGCCGTTGGAGAGGCTGCGCCTCAGCCCGTCGGCGTATCCTATGGGGACGGTGGCTATGCGCCTGGGGGAATCTATGCGTCCTGCGCGGCCGTAACCCACCGTTTGCCCCGCCGGGATCTCCTTTATCTGCACTATGCGGCTCCGGAGAGCGCTCACGGGACGCAGCGATGCGTCGTCCACCGCACTCACGCCATAAAGCCCTATACCCAGACGCACCATGTCGAAACGCGCCTCGGGGACGCGCTCGATGGCCGCGCTGTTCGACAGGTGGCGCAAAACGGGATACGGAAGGGCGGCGGCTATGCGGCCGCTCAGACAATCGAAGAGCAGCGTCTGCTGTTGAGTGAAACCGTCGTGCTGCGCCTCGTCCGAGGCGGCCAGATGCGAGAATACGCTCGCGACCCGCACCATCCTGCCTGCCGTGAGGCGGCTGATGAGCGAATCGACGTCGGCCTCCTCGAAGCCCAGGCGGTGCATGCCCGTATCCAGCTTTATGTGTATGGGATAGTCCGTCTCGGAATGGCGCGTCAGGGCGTCCATAAAGGCTCCCAGCGAGGCGTGGCTGTAGATCTCCGGTTCGAGCCTTCCCTCTATCATCACGTCGAAACTGTCCTGATCGGCGTTAAGCACCACTATGGGAGCCGTTATACCCCTCTGACGCAACATCATGCCCTCGTCGGCGAAGGCTACGGCAAGATAGTCTACCCCCTGGCGCTGCAACATGGCCGCCACTTCGAAACCGCCGTTGCCGTAGGAGAGCGCCTTGATCATGGCCATGACCTTGACCCCTGCGCCCGCCTTGGTCCGCAGATAACCAAGGTTATGCGCCATGGCGTCCAGATCCACCTCGAGCGTGGTGGTGTGCGTCTTGAGCTGCAGGGCGTGGCTGAGTTTTTCGAACTGCGAGGCGCGGTTGCCCTTCAGCAGGATGGTCTGTCCGGCAATGCCGCTCTGTTCCATGGAGGCTATATAGCTCTCCGTGGTGGGATGGAATTCATGTTCGCACTCGAAGAGATGGGCGTAACGGCGTATGCGGTCGCCTATGCCTACCAAGTGCCCAACGCCCGAATCGGCAACCATACGGGCCACCTTGGCGTAAAGCTCCCTGTCCGGCAGGCCGCTTTCGAGGATGTCGGATATGACCAGCATCTTGGGCTTGCCACCGGCGACGCTGCGCAGGTAGTCGAGCGCGATGGAGAGCGAATTGATATCGGAATTGTAAGAGTCGTTTATTATCACCGAGCCGGCTATCCCCTCCCTGAGTTCGAGCCGCATGGCCACGGGCTGCAGCAGCGCCAGCCTCGACACCGTCTCCACATGGGGATAGCCGAGCGTGTCGTAAAGCGCCACCACCGAGGCGGCGTTCTCCTGCGCCGTTCGCTCGGAAAAATGCGCATAGGCCTCTTTCTGCGCGGCGGCGTCTACGAGCTTTACCCCGCGCAGGTGTTTCAGGGCGCGTTCTATCCTTGTATAACGGCTGTTGTAGATCACCTTTCTGGCATGTTTGAAAAGCACTAGTTTTTCAGCCAGTTTCTGCCCCAGGCTCGAAAAGTTCTCCTGGTGGGAATCGCCTATATTGGTTATTATGCCTATGTCGGGACGGATCACAGCCTCCAGCCGCGCCATCTCGCCCGGGCGCGATATCCCCGCCTCTATCAGCGCCACGTCCTCGTCGCCGTTTATCATCAGCACGGACAGCGGCACGCCTATCTGCGAATTGTAGCTGCGCGGACTGCGCGCCATCTTCATGCAATGGGGAGCTATCTGGGCCGCCCACTCCTTGACCACCGTCTTGCCGTTGCTGCCGGTGACGGCCACCACTATGCCGCCGAAGGCGTTGCGGTGATGCGCGGCCAGGGCCTGCAAGGCCGCCACACTGCTGCCTACATGCACGAAACCGGCCTCGGGCCACGCGCCGGCATCCACAGGACGCTCCACGACGAAAGCCCTCGCGCCGCGCTCGTAAAGCGCGCCTATATAGTCGTGTCCGTCATGGTTGACCCCCGCGATGGCGAAGAAGAGCGCCCCGTCGGTCTGCGCCGCGCTGCGCGAATCGGTAAATGCCGCGCGGCAGGTGTGGTCGCGTCCTTCGAACCTCCCGCCGCATATATCGGATATTTTGCTCAACAGATATTCCATAGCAAATTATTGCTTGAATTTAACCACCGTTATTCCCGCCCCACCCAGATCGACATGCTCGTCCGAGGCGCTCTCCACATCGGGCATGGTTTTAAGGTAACGGCGTATCTCCTCTTTGAGCGCCCCGGTTCCCTTGCCATGCAATATACGTACCTGACTGGCTCCAACCATCAGCGCGTCGTCCATATACTGCTCTATCCTTTCGAGCGCCTCGGCGGCGCGCATGCCGCGCAGGTCTATGTTCTGGCTGAAATTCAGGCGGCGCTGCGAAACCTCTTCGCTTACCTTTATCGTGGATCGCGCAGGACGCGCCGCCTGTTTGTACTCTGCGCCGGATATCCACTCCAGACGGTCGAGGGCCACCGTGGTGCGCAGCTGGCCGAAAGCCACTTCCGCCTTTTTACCTTTTATATCTATCACCTCGCCCACGGCCTGCTGGTCGGTTATGCGTACTTTACTGCCGGGAGCTATCACGGAAACGGCGGTTTCGGCTATCTCCACCTTCTCCACCTTGCGTTCTCCCTTGCGCTCGGCGCGGCGTCGCTGACGCTCCTTTATACGTTCCATCTGCGACTCTATGGCCACGCTGTCGGCCGAGGCGTCTTCGGCGTCGAGTTCGCGACGGAAATCCTCAAGCCCGCGGCGCGCGAAACGCACCCTCTCCTTATCGGCCTGGCTTTCGCGGATCTCCCGTATGGTGTTCTCTATCTGTTTATTCGCCTGGGAAGTAAGTTGTTCCGCCTGCTCTTTCGCACCTTTTATTATCCTCGCGCGTTCCTGTTTTATTTTGGACAGTTCGGACTCGTATCTGGATTCGAGTTCCTCTATACGCCTCTCGGCCAGGCGTATGCTCTCGCGCCTCTGCTCCCAGTATCGTTTGTCGCGGGCGGCTTGGCGCAGGAGCGTCTCCACCTTCATCTGGTCGCTGCCGGCCTTTTGCGAAGCCGAGGCTATGATCTCTTCCGGCAGGCCTATCTTGCGCGCGATCTCCACGGCGAAAGAGCTGCCGGGAGTACCCATTTCGAGGCTGAAGAGCGGGCGGATGTTCTGCACGTCGAAGGTCATCGCTCCGTTGACCACCCCGCGGGCGTTGGCAGCGTAGTATTTAAGGTTGGAATAGTGGGTGGTTATCACACCCATGCACCCTTTGCTTTCCAGTTTTTCGAGGATGGCCTCGGCTATGGCTCCGCCGATTACGGGTTCCGTCCCCGTGCCGAATTCGTCTATAAGCACCAGCGACCGGTGTCCGGCCGACGAAAGCATGCGCTTCATATTCTGCAGGTGCGACGAGTAGGTACTGAGGTCGTTGTCTATGGATTGGTCGTCGCCGATATCTATGTGCAGCGTTTCGAAGACCGGCAACTCCGAATTTTCGGAAACGGGTACGAGAAAACCGCACTGAAACATGAACTGGACTATCCCCACCGTCTTTAAGCACACCGACTTACCGCCAGCGTTCGGCCCGGAGATGACCAGTATGCGCTTCTCGCGCGTAAGGCGCATGTCGAGCGGCACTATCTGCTTGCCCTCGCGCGCGAGCGTCTGCTCCAGAAGCGGATGGCGCGCCCGGCGCAACTCCAGGCGGCCGTCGTGCGAAACGATGGGCTTCACATAGCTGTTTGCCAGCGCGTGCGAAGCCTTGGCCCTGAGCATGTCCATTGTGGTTATGAAATCAGCCGCCGAAGAGATGGACTCGACGTCGGGTGCAAGCGACGCGGTGAATTCCGTAAGCAGGCGCACCACCTCGCGCCGCTCGGCGTATTCCAGCTCGCGCAGGCGGTTATTTATCTCCACCACCTCCACCGGCTCTATGTACACCGTCCGGCCCGTGGCCGACTCGTCGAGGACGAATCCGTTTATCTTGCGTTTGTTGGTCGCGGACACCGGGATCACAGTGCGTCCTTCGCGTACCGAGAGCGACGCGTCGGCATCCACCAACCCGTCCGCCTGAGCCTTGGAGAGTACCGCCCTCAGGCGCTTCTCGGCCAGTCCCTCGCTTTCGCGGATGGAACGGCGCAGCGACGCAAGTTCGGCCGAAGCGCTATCGCGTACTTGTCCGAAACGGTCGATTATGCGGTCTATTCCGCGAATGACGTGGCTAAGGTCGCTTGTGGCCGAAGCCAACTCTTTCAGCCCGTCGCACTCGCCCTCGGGCTGCGAGGCTATAAACCCGGCCATCTGCCCCGACACTTCCAGCCCGGCGCGCAGAAGAGCCATCTGGGCCTCGTCCAGGAAGGCCCCTTCCACGGCGGCCTTGGCCGCGATGCCGGTTATGTCGGCATACTCGCCCGTGGGGAAACCCGTCTGCATCATCAGCAGGCCGCGCAGCTGGTCGGCCAGCGCCAGGCGATGGCCTATCTCCTGCGCCGAGGCGGAAAAGAGCTGCGCGGCGAGTTTCTCACGTCCGCCTGCGGTGGTACACAGCGCCGCTACCTGCGCCCGGACGCGGCGGAAACCTATCTTGTCTTCGAAAGATGTCATAATCTGAAAAAATCATGGAACGCGAATACGGTCGCCAGGGCCGCCGTCTCCGTGCGCAGCCTCGACCGCCCGAGCGTAACGGCCGTGAAACCGTTTTCCAGGGCCAGAGCCACCTCGGCCGGCGAAAAATCGCCCTCAGGCCCTATGAGCGCCAGCGCAGGGACCCCTTCACGGATGCAGTCCCCTATCCACACCTTATCGCCTTCGGAGCAGTGGGCTATCATCTTGACCCCCTCGAACGGCATGCGAACGACCTTCTCGAACGGCGTCATATCGTCCAGCACGGGATGGTAGGCCTTGAGCGACTGCTTAACGGCCTCGGTAACCACCTTCAACGCCCTGTCGCCCCTCAGCGCGCGCCTCTCGGAACGACTGCATTCGAGCGGGACGATGCGATCCACGCCCACCTCGACGGCCTTCTCCAGGAACCATTCGAAACGGTCGGCGTTCTTGGTGGGGGCTACGGCAACCGTAAGCGAATAGGGCAGCGGCTCGTGGTTCTCCGAGACGTCCGTCACCTCCACCTCGCACCCACGGGGATCGGCCCTAACCACCCTGGCGGCGTAGATATTGCCGCGACCGTCGGTAATATGCAACTCCCCGCCCACAGGAAGGCGCAAAACCCTGACGGCATGCGCCGACTCCTCGGCCGGTAAAACGTATCGTGGCAGGGTGATGCCGGGGGCATAAAAAAGTTGCATAACTTATCAAATAATCGTATAACTTTGCAAAGATAAAAAAACCGCAGAAGATATGAAAAAACTACTTCCCCTGTTGATCTTAACCGCACTGTCCGCCATGACCTCATGTAAAGAGAAGAACCGGGCCGAAAATCCGTTCTTCACCGAATGGCAAACGCCTTTCGGCGTGCCTCCCTTCGACCAGATAAAACCCGAACACTACAAGCCCGCCTTCGAGAAGGCGATGGAGCTGCATAACGCCGAGATAGACTCCATAGTGGCCAATGAGGCCGCACCCTCGTTCGATAACGTCATACTGGCGCTGGACAACAGCGGCGAGATGCTTTCGACGGTCTCGCGCGTATTCTTCCTGCTGTGCGAAGCCGACACCAACCCCGAGATGCAGGCCATAGAAGAGGATCTTTCGCCCGTGCTGGCCGCCCATTCCGACGGCATTATGCTCAACGACGCGCTCTTCGCCAAGGTGAAGGCCGTATACGACAACCCCGCGGCCATGGCCGGCGACTCGATGAAGCTGCGCCTTACCGAAAAAACATACAAGGGTTTCGTGCGCGCCGGAGCGCTCCTCGACCAGGAGCGTAAAAACAAACTCAAAACGATAAACGAACAGCTTTCCGCCGCAACCATCAAATTCAGCAACAACCTGCTGGCCGACAACGGCGGTTTCGAGATGGTCATAGAAACAGAAGAGGAACTCGCCGGTCTGCCCCCTACGATAATATCCGCCGCGGCCGAGGCCGCCAAAGAGAAGGGATACGCGGAGAACAAATGCCTCTTCACGCTCGCCAAACCGAGCCTTATACCGTTCATTACCTACTCCTCGAACCGCGACCTGCGCCAGAAGATCTACGAAGGTTACCTTAACCGCTGCAATCACGGCGATCAGAACGACAACAAGCAGGTTATAAACGACATAATCCGTCTGCGTACGGAGAAGGCCCGCATGCTTGGTTTCGACAGCTGGGCAGCCTACGTCCTCGACGAGCAGATGGCCAAAACAACGGCCAACGTCTACGACCTGCTCGATGCGCTTTGGACGCCATCGCTCGCAAGCGCCAAACGCGAGCTGGTTGAAATGAAAGCGCTTATGGCCGCAGACGGACTCGACCCGGAAGATTTCCAGTCATGGGACTGGTGGTATTACGCAGAAAAGGTACGCAAGCAAAAATACGAACTCGACGAGGAGATGCTGCGTCCCTATTTCTCGCTCGAAAACGTACGTACGGGCATCTTCGCCCTGGCCAACCGCCTGTTCGGCGTGACTTTCCGTCCCGTAACCGTCCCGGTGTACAATAAGGAGTGCGTGGTTTACGAAGCCCTCGACCGCGACATGAGCCACCTGGGTCTCATATACTTCGACTTCCACCCCCGAGCCGGGGCCAAAGGCGGCGGCGCATGGTGCGACGAATTCCGCAGCCAGTCTTACAAGAACGGCGTTAAGGTGGCGCCGATAGTCAATATCGTCTGCAACTTCACCCGCCCGGTCGGCTCTCAGCCCGCCCTTCTGAATCTCGACGAGGCCGAGACCCTTTTCCATGAATTCGGCCACGGACTGCATGCGCTCTTCGCCGACGTTCCATACAAAGGCCTCGGCGGCGTGGAACGCGATTTCGTGGAACTGCCCTCGCAGATACTGGAAAACTGGGCTTTCGAACCGGCCATGTTGCGCCAGTATGCAACCCACTACGCCACAGGCGCGATAATACCCGACTACCTCATCGAAAAGATCCG
Organism: Rikenellaceae bacterium; assembly: GCA_031550125.1. Classification (GTDB taxonomy): domain Bacteria; phylum Bacteroidota; class Bacteroidia; order Bacteroidales; family Rikenellaceae; genus JAVBOW01. The sequence continues at coordinate 26,355 of JAVBOW010000022.1, read as the reverse complement.
CAACAGCTCGCTCTTCAACCAGGGCTTCATAACAACGGAATTCCTTGCCGCGGCCATATCCGACATGGATATACACTCAACCGCTGAATATAAGCCCATAGACGTCAACGCCTTCGAAAAAGAATCGTTGAACGTGCGCCGCGGGCTGATAGAACAGATAGCCCCCCGCTACCGCTATCCCTATTTCAGCCACATATTCGACGGCGGATACTCGGCCGGATACTACAGCTACATATGGTCCGAGGTACTCGACAAAGACGCCTACGAAGCATTCGTCGAAACCGGCGACATATTCAATCCCGACGTGGCCGCGGCCTTCCGCCGCGAGATACTCTCCAAAGGTGGCTCAGCCGACGGGATGGAACTCTATCATAACTTCCGCGGCAAAGCCCCCTCGCGCGAGCCGTTGCTCAAAGCCCGCGGACTGCTATAGCGCCCTATGGCGCGAGAAGAGGCGCAGCCCCGCGATCGCGGGGCTGCGCCTCTTCTCGCGCCATAGGGCGCTATAGCAGTCCGCGGGCTTTGAGCAACGGCTCGCGCGAGGGGGCTTTGCCGCGGAAGTTATGATAGAGTTCCATCCCGTCGGCTGAGCCACCTTTGGAGAGTATCTCGCGGCGGAAGGCCGCGGCCACGTCGGGATTGAATATGTCGCCGGTTTCGACGAATGCTTCGTAGGCGTCTTTGTCGAGTACCTCGGACCATATGTAGCTGTAGTATCCGGCCGAGTATCCGCCGTCGAATATGTGGCTGAAATAGGGATAGCGGTAGCGGGGGGCTATCTGTTCTATCAGCCCGCGGCGCACGTTCAACGATTCTTTTTCGAAGGCGTTGACGTCTATGGGCTTATATTCAGCGGTTGAGTGTATATCCATGTCGGATATGGCCGCGGCAAGGAATTCCGTTGTTATGAAGCCCTGGTTGAAGAGCGAGCTGTTGCGGATCTTTTCGATGAGGTAGTCGGGTATTATCGCGCCTGTGGCGTAGTGGGTTGCATACTGGCGCAACATGGCCGGTTCGAAAGCCCAGTTTTCCAGTATCTGCGAGGGCAGTTCCACGAAATCGCGTTCCACGCCGCCGAGGCCTTTGTATGGAACGTCGGCGAAGAGCGCATGCAGTCCGTGGCCGAATTCATGGAAAAGGGTCTCGGCCTCGTCGAGATTCAGAAGGGCGGGCTGAGAGCCGACCGGGCGGGTGAAGTTGCAGACGATATTGACTATCGGCGCCACCTTAACGCCGTTCTTGTAAGACTGGCTGCGGAATTCGTCGCACCATGCGCCGCCGCCTTTGGCCCCGGCTCGGGGGTGGAAGTCGAAGTATATGAGACCCAGGTGGCTCATGTCGCGGTCGAGGGCTTCGTAAACCACGCACTCCTTATTGTACACCGGGACGGTTACGGGACGGAAAGTCACGCCGAACAGGCGGTTGGCCAGGGCGAAGATGCCCGTACGTACGTTTTCGAGCGAGAAATAGGGACGCAGCATCTCCTCGTCGAGTTCGTATTTTTGCTTGCGTACCTTTTCTGCGTAATACCACCAGTCCCATGACTGGAAATCTTCCGGGTCGAGTCCGTCTGCGGCCATAAGCGCTTTCATTTCAACCAGCTCGCGTTTGGCGCTTGCGAGCGATGGCGTCCAAAGCGCATCGAGCAGGTCGTAGACGTTGGCCGTTGTTTTGGCCATCTGCTCGTCGAGGACGTAGGCTGCCCAGCTGTCGAAACCAAGCATGCGGGCCTTCTCCGTACGCAGACGGATTATGTCGTTTATAACCTGCTTGTTGTCGTTCTGATCGCCGTGATTGCAGCGGTTAAGGTAACCTTCGTAGATCTTCTGGCGCAGGTCGCGGTTCGAGGAGTAGGTAATGAACGGTATAAGGCTCGGTTTGGCGAGCGTGAAGAGGCATTTGTTCTCCGCGTATCCCTTCTCTTTGGCGGCCTCGGCCGCGGCGGATATTATCGTAGGGGGCAGACCGGCGAGTTCCTCTTCTGTTTCTATGACCATCTCGAAACCGCCGTTGTCGGCCAGCAGGTTGTTGCTGAATTTGATGGTTGCGGCGGAAAGCTGTTCGTTTATCGTTTTGAGTTTGTTTTTACGCTCCTGGTCGAGGAGCGCTCCGGCGCGCACGAAACCCTTGTATGTTTTTTCGGTAAGGCGCAGCTTCATCGAGTCGCCGGCCATGGCCGCGGGGTTGTCGTATACGGCCTTCACCTTGGCGAAGAGCGCGTCGTTGAGCATAATGCCGTCGGAATGGGCGGCCAGCACGGGCGAAAGATCCTCTTCTATGGCCTGCATCTCGGGGTTGGTGTCGGCTTCGCACAGCAGGAAGAATACGCGCGAGACCGTCGAAAGCATCTCGCCGCTGTTGTCCAGCGCCAGTATGACGTTATCGAACGAGGGTGCGGCCTCATTGGCCACTATGGAGTCTATCTCGGCGTTATGCAGCTCCATCGCCTTCTCGAAGGCGGGCTTGTAGTGTTCGGGTTTTATCTGGTCGAAGGGAGGCACGCCGAAAGGCGTTTGCCATTCGGTGAAGAACGGATTTTCGGCCCGGTTCTTCTCTTTACATGAGGTCATGGCGGACAGTGCGGTTAAGATCAACAGGGGAAGTAGTTTTTTCATATCTTCTGCGGTTTTTTTATCTTTGCAAAGTTATACGATTATTTGATAAGTTATGCAACTTTTTTATGCCCCCGGCATCACCCTGCCACGATACGTTTTACCGGCCGAGGAGTCGGCGCATGCCGTCAGGGTTTTGCGCCTTCCTGTGGGCGGGGAGTTGCATATTACCGACGGTCGCGGCAATATCTACGCCGCCAGGGTGGTTAGGGCCGATCCCCGTGGGTGCGAGGTGGAGGTGACGGACGTCTCGGAGAACCACGAGCCGCTGCCCTATTCGCTTACGGTTGCCGTAGCCCCCACCAAGAACGCCGACCGTTTCGAATGGTTCCTGGAGAAGGCCGTCGAGGTGGGCGTGGATCGCATCGTCCCGCTCGAATGCAGTCGTTCCGAGAGGCGCGCGCTGAGGGGCGACAGGGCGTTGAAGGTGGTTACCGAGGCCGTTAAGCAGTCGCTCAAGGCCTACCATCCCGTGCTGGACGATATGACGCCGTTCGAGAAGGTCGTTCGCATGCCGTTCGAGGGGGTCAAGATGATAGCCCACTGCTCCGAAGGCGATAAGGTGTGGATAGGGGACTGCATCCGTGAAGGGGTCCCTGCGCTGGCGCTCATAGGGCCTGAGGGCGATTTTTCGCCGGCCGAGGTGGCTCTGGCCCTGGAAAACGGTTTCACGGCCGTTACGCTCGGGCGGTCGAGGCTGCGCACGGAGACGGCGGCCCTGGCGACCGTATTCGCGTTCCATGATTTTTTCAGATTATGACATCTTTCGAAGACAAGATAGGTTTCCGCCGCGTCCGGGCGCAGGTAGCGGCGCTGTGTACCACCGCAGGCGGACGTGAGAAACTCGCCGCGCAGCTCTTTTCCGCCTCGGCGCAGGAGATAGGCCATCGCCTGGCGCTGGCCGACCAGCTGCGCGGCCTGCTGATGATGCAGACGGGTTTCCCCACGGGCGAGTATGCCGACATAACCGGCATCGCGGCCAAGGCCGCCGTGGAAGGGGCCTTCCTGGACGAGGCCCAGATGGCTCTTCTGCGCGCCGGGCTGGAAGTGTCGGGGCAGATGGCCGGGTTTATAGCCTCGCAGCCCGAGGGCGAGTGCGACGGGCTGAAAGAGTTGGCTTCGGCCACAAGCGACCTTAGCCACGTCATTCGCGGAATAGACCGCATAATCGACCGTTTCGGACAAGTACGCGATAGCGCTTCGGCCGAACTTGCGTCGCTGCGCCGTTCCATCCGCGAAAGCGAGGGACTGGCCGAGAAGCGCCTGAGGGCGGTACTCTCCAAGGCTCAGGCGGACGGGTTGGTGGATGCCGACGCGTCGCTCTCGGTACGCGAAGGACGCACTGTGATCCCGGTGTCCGCGACCAACAAACGCAAGATAAACGGATTCGTCCTCGACGAGTCGGCCACGGGCCGGACGGTGTACATAGAGCCGGTGGAGGTGGTGGAGATAAATAACCGCCTGCGCGAGCTGGAATACGCCGAGCGGCGCGAGGTGGTGCGCCTGCTTACGGAATTCACCGCGTCGCTTGCACCCGACGTCGAGTCCATCTCTTCGGCGGCTGATTTCATAACCACAATGGACATGCTCAGGGCCAAGGCTTCGCACGCGCTGGCAAACAGCTATGTGAAGCCCATCGTTTCGCACGACGGCCGCCTGGAGTTGCGCCGGGCGCGCCATCCGCTTCTGGAGCAGACGCTCGCGCGCGAGGGCAAGCAGATAGTGCCGCTCGACATGCGCCTTACGCGCGAGAAGCGCATACTGGTCATCTCCGGGCCGAACGCTGGCGGTAAGTCGGTGTGCTTAAAGACGGTGGGGATAGTCCAGTTCATGTTTCAGTGCGGTTTTCTCGTACCCGTTTCCGAAAATTCGGAGTTGCCGGTCTTCGAAACGCTGCACATAGATATCGGCGACGACCAATCCATAGACAACGACCTCAGTACCTACTCGTCGCACCTGCAGAATATGAAGCGCATGCTTTCGTCGGCCGGACACCGGTCGCTGGTGCTTATAGACGAATTCGGCACGGGGACGGAACCCGTAATCGGCGGAGCCATAGCCGAGGCCATCCTCGAAAAACTGGAAAGCAAAGGGTGCATGGGTGTGATAACCACCCACTATTCCAACCTTAAATACTACGCTGCCAACGCCCGCGGGGTGGTCAACGGAGCGATGACCTTCGACGTGCAGAACATCCGCCCGCTCTTCAGCCTCGAAATGGGTACTCCCGGCAGCTCTTTCGCCGTGGAGATCGCGCGCAAGATAGGCCTGCCGGAAGAGATCATAGCCTCGGCTTCGCAAAAGGCCGGCAGCGACCAGATGAAGGTGGAGACGCTCCTGCGCCAAGCCGCCCGCGACAAACGATACTGGGAGCAGAGGCGCGAGAGCATACGCCTGGCCGAGAGGCGTATAGAGGAACTCGAATCCAGATACGAGTCCGAACTGTCCAAAATAAAACAGGAACGCGCGAGGATAATAAAAGGTGCGAAAGAGCAGGCGGAACAACTTACTTCCCAGGCGAATAAACAGATAGAGAACACCATACGGGAGATCCGCGAAAGCCAGGCCGATAAGGAGAGGGTGCGTTTCGCGCGCCGCGGGCTTGAGGATTTCCGTCGCGAACTCGACGCCGAAGACGCCTCGGCCGACAGCGTGGCCATAGAGTCGCAGATGGAACGTATAAAGGAGCGTCAGCGACGCCGCGCCGAGCGCAAGGGAGAACGCAAGGTGGAGAAGGTGGAGATAGCCGAAACCGCCGTTTCCGTGATAGCTCCCGGCAGTAAAGTACGCATAACCGACCAGCAGGCCGTGGGCGAGGTGATAGATATAAAAGGTAAAAAGGCGGAAGTGGCTTTCGGCCAGCTGCGCACCACGGTGGCCCTCGACCGTCTGGAGTGGATATCCGGCGCAGAGTACAAACAGGCGGCGCGTCCTGCGCGATCCACGATAAAGGTAAGCGAAGAGGTTTCGCAGCGCCGCCTGAATTTCAGCCAGAACATAGACCTGCGCGGCATGCGCGCCGCCGAGGCGCTCGAAAGGATAGAGCAGTATATGGACGACGCGCTGATGGTTGGAGCCAGTCAGGTACGTATATTGCATGGCAAGGGAACCGGGGCGCTCAAAGAGGAGATACGCCGTTACCTTAAAACCATGCCCGATGTGGAGAGCGCCTCGGACGAGCATGTCGATCTGGGTGGGGCGGGAATAACGGTGGTTAAATTCAAGCAATAATTTGCTATGGAATATCTGTTGAGCAAAATATCCGATATATGCGGCGGGAGGTTCGAAGGACGCGACCACACCTGCCGCGCGGCATTTACCGATTCGCGCAGCGCGGCGCAGACCGACGGGGCGCTCTTCTTCGCCATCGCGGGGGTCAACCATGACGGACACGACTATATAGGCGCGCTTTACGAGCGCGGCGCGAGGGCTTTCGTCGTGGAGCGTCCTGTGGATGCCGGCGCGTGGCCCGAGGCCGGTTTCGTGCATGTAGGCAGCAGTGTGGCGGCCTTGCAGGCCCTGGCCGCGCATCACCGCAACGCCTTCGGCGGCATAGTGGTGGCCGTCACCGGCAGCAACGGCAAGACGGTGGTCAAGGAGTGGGCGGCCCAGATAGCTCCCCATTGCATGAAGATGGCGCGCAGTCCGCGCAGCTACAATTCGCAGATAGGCGTGCCGCTGTCCGTGCTGATGATAAACGGCGACGAGGACGTGGCGCTGATAGAGGCGGGGATATCGCGCCCGGGCGAGATGGCGCGGCTGGAGGCTGTGATCCGTCCCGACATAGGCATAATAACCAATATAGGCGATTCCCACCAGGAGAACTTTTCGAGCCTGGGGCAGAAACTGGCTGAAAAACTAGTGCTTTTCAAACATGCCAGAAAGGTGATCTACAACAGCCGTTATACAAGGATAGAACGCGCCCTGAAACACCTGCGCGGGGTAAAGCTCGTAGACGCCGCCGCGCAGAAAGAGGCCTATGCGCATTTTTCCGAGCGAACGGCGCAGGAGAACGCCGCCTCGGTGGTGGCGCTTTACGACACGCTCGGCTATCCCCATGTGGAGACGGTGTCGAGGCTGGCGCTGCTGCAGCCCGTGGCCATGCGGCTCGAACTCAGGGAGGGGATAGCCGGCTCGGTGATAATAAACGACTCTTACAATTCCGATATCAATTCGCTCTCCATCGCGCTCGACTACCTGCGCAGCGTCGCCGGTGGCAAGCCCAAGATGCTGGTCATATCCGACATCCTCGAAAGCGGCCTGCCGGACAGGGAGCTTTACGCCAAGGTGGCCCGTATGGTTGCCGATTCGGGCGTTGGGCACTTGGTAGGCATAGGCGACCGCATACGCCGTTACGCCCATCTCTTCGAGTGCGAACATGAATTCCATCCCACCACGGAGAGCTATATAGCCTCCATGGAACAGAGCGGCATTGCCGGACAGACCATCCTGCTGAAGGGCAACCGCGCCTCGCAGTTCGAAAAACTCAGCCACGCCCTGCAGCTCAAGACGCACACCACCACGCTCGAGGTGGATCTGGACGCCATGGCGCATAACCTTGGTTATCTGCGGACCAAGGCGGGCGCAGGGGTCAAGGTCATGGCCATGATCAAGGCGCTCTCCTACGGCAACGGCGGTTTCGAAGTGGCGGCCATGTTGCAGCGCCAGGGGGTAGACTATCTTGCCGTAGCCTTCGCCGACGAGGGCATGATGTTGCGTCAGAGGGGTATAACGGCTCCCATAGTGGTGCTTAACGCCGATCAGGACAGTTTCGACGTGATGATAGAGGGAAGGCTCGAACCGGAGATCTACAGCCACGCCTCGCTGGGAGCCTTTATGGACGCCCTGACGCGCCATTCCGAGACGGACTATCCCATACACATAAAGCTGGATACGGGCATGCACCGCCTGGGCTTCGAGGAGGCCGACGTCGATTCGCTCATCAGCCGCCTCACGGCAGGCAGGATGGTGCGGGTCGCGAGCGTATTCTCGCATCTGGCCGCCTCGGACGAGGCGCAGCACGACGGTTTCACTCAACAGCAGACGCTGCTCTTCGATTGTCTGAGCGGCCGCATAGCCGCCGCCCTTCCGTATCCCGTTTTGCGCCACCTGTCGAACAGCGCGGCCATCGAGCGCGTCCCCGAGGCGCGTTTCGACATGGTGCGTCTGGGTATAGGGCTTTATGGCGTGAGTGCGGTGGACGACGCATCGCTGCGTCCCGTGAGCGCTCTCCGGAGCCGCATAGTGCAGATAAAGGAGATCCCGGCGGGGCAAACGGTGGGTTACGGCCGCGCAGGACGCATAGATTCCCCCAGGCGCATAGCCACCGTCCCCATAGGATACGCCGACGGGCTGAGGCGCAGCCTCTCCAACGGCGCGTGGAGCATGTTGGCATCTGGTCGCCCGGCTCCCATAGTGGGCCGCGTGTGTATGGACACCTGCATGATAGACATAACGGACATCGACGCCTCTGAGGGCGATCAGGTCACGGTCTTCGGCCCCGAGCCGGGCTATCGCGTGCAGGATATGGCCGCCGCGTCCGGGACGATAGCCTACGAGATAATGACGGGCATATCGGCCCGAGTAAAACGCATTTACACAAGGGAGTGATGGATAAAGGCACACTTTACATGATACCATGCCCCATAGGGGAGAATTACGACTCGATGCCCGAGGCCAACATGGAGACAGTCCGCTCGCTGGACTATTTTGTAGTGGAAAACGTCCGCTCGGCGCGCCGTTTCCTCAGCCGGGCGGGCATAGGCAAACCCATCGACTCGCTCCGTTTCGCAGAACTCAACGAACACACCCTGCCGCAGGAGGTGGAAACGCTCGTGGCTCCGCTGGAAGCGGGCGTAAGCGCAGGCATGATAAGCGAGGCGGGTATGCCCGGCGTGGCCGATCCCGGAGCCGCGCTGGCGGCGGCGTGCCACGCGCGCGGCATCAGGGTGAGGGCGCTGAGCGGCCCTTCGTCCATATTGCTGGCCCTGGCGGCGTCGGGACAGTGCGGACAATCTTTCGCCTTCAACGGCTACCTGCCCGTAAAGCCGCCGGAGCGCGTGCAGGCCATACGACGCTACGAGCGCAGGGCCCTGACCGAGGGCCAGTCGCAGATATTCATCGAGGCCCCTTACCGCAACGACAAGCTGCTGGCCGAATTCCTCTCGGCGTGCGCCCCGCAGACCATGCTCACGGTGGCCGCCGATATCCTCGAACAGACGGAATTCATACGTACGGCGAGCATAGGGGAGTGGAAACGCCTTCCTGCGCCGGAATTGCACAAGAGGCCGGTTATATTTATCGTAGGTTGCCGGTAAACGCACCTTTTTTTGTACCTTTGCCATACTTATGGCAAGAAAGGTAAGCGCGGAATATTTCTGGAATCTCAGCCGCGGCGGAGTTGTCGTGGACGTACGCACACCCGCCGAATTCGCCTCGGGGCATATTCCCGGCGCGTACAACATTCCCCTTTTCAGCGATGAGGAGCGAGCCGTTGTCGGTACGCTCTATGTACGAACGGGTCGTGAGGAGGCCATAGAGAAGGGCCTGGAGTTCGTGGGGCCTAAAATGGCTGGCATAGTACGGGCTGCCAAAGAGTTGTGCGGCGGCAGGGAGATATTCCTCTACTGCTGGCGCGGCGGCATGCGCAGCGGAAGCGTGGCGTGGCTGCTGGAGACGGCCGGCCTGCGCGTGACGTTGCTCGACGGGGGTTACAAAAGCTGGCGCAGGGCTTTCGACGCCCTTCTGGAGAACCATCCGTGGCGTTTCGTCATGCTTGCCGGGGCGACGGGATGCGGCAAGACCGAACTTCTGGGCCGGTTGGAGGCAATGGGCGAGCAAGTACTCGACCTGGAGGGCATCGCGTGCCACAAAGGGTCGGCCTTCGGCGGCCTTGGGCAACGCCCCCAACCCACAACCGAGCATTTCATCAACCTTTTGCACGAACGCATGAGGGATTTCGACCCCTCGCGCAGAGTATGGTGCGAGGGCGAGAGCATGCTCGTGGGTCATGTCTTCATCCCGCAGACCCTTTTCACCATGCTCCGCTCGGGCGGGGTGATAGAGGTGGAGATGGCTCGCGAGCAGCGGCTCGACCGTCTGATGGTGGAATACGGGGCTTTTCCCGCGGAGGAACTCTCCGACGCCTTCAGGCGCATAGCCAAACGCATGGGGCCGGAGCAATCGGCCTCGGCCATAGCCGCGCTCGATGCGGGCGACGTTAGGGCGGCGGCAAGCCTGGCGCTCGAATATTACGATAAATCCTATGCGCGCAACCTCCCCGAGGACGCCAATCCGCCAAAATTCACGGCGGATAACGCCGATATGGAACGAAGCGCCGCAAAACTACTGGAAATAACCCGATAATGATAATAGATACGTGCGGCCGGGCTTGTCCCGAGCCTTTGGTCATAACCCGCAGGGCCATTGCGGGAGCCGCTCCCGGGAGCGAATTTACGGTGTTGAACGACAACGCCACCTCGCGCGACAATCTTATGAGCTACCTCGGCTCGCTCGGCCTGGCCCCATCCTGCGAGCATAGCGACGGGGTTTACCGCATATCCTTCGCCGTTGGCGCGGCAGGCGTACAGGCAGGGACGCCTGCGCCTCAGGATTTCTGCGCGGCTCCTGAGCCGCGTACAGGCGGATATGCCGTGGCCCTGAGGAGTGAGGTCATGGGGTCGGGCGACGACGAGCTGGGAGCTATGCTTATGCGCATGTGTATCAATTCGCTTGGCGAACTGGACCGCCTCCCGTCGGTCGTGGCGCTTTATAATTCGGGCGTCAAGCTTTGCGCCGAGGGTACGGATACCGCCTCTTCGCTGGCGGCGCTGGCCGCGCGGGGCGTACGCGTGGTGGCATGCGGGACCTGCATCGACTTTTTCGGCCTCAAAGGTCGCACTGGAGCGGCCGAGACAGGCAATATGCTGCTGATAAACAACCTGCTCGCAGCGGCGAGCCACATAATCTATCCGTGAACCTATATTTCGACAACGCCGCAACCTCGTTTCCCAAGCCGCCGGAGGTGGCCCGGGCCGTGGCGCACTATATCGACGCGGTGGGAGGGACTTACGGGCGCGGGTTCTATCCGCGCGTAAGGCAGGCCACGGCGGCCGTCGAAGAGTGCCGCGACGCTCTTGCGGCAGCCCTTGGGGCGGAGGCCGGGAACGTCTTCTTCTCTTCGGGGGCTACGGAATCAGCCAACCTGATACTTAAAGGATTGCCTCTGGATGGACGTACGGTGCTGGTGTCGGGCATGGAACACAACGCCGTGATGAGGCCTCTGGAATACCTGGCCGCCACGAAAGGGGTTAAGATAAAGGTATTGCCGTGCCTGGCGGACGGGACGGTGGATCCGGTGGCGTTGGAGCGCGAAAACATACGGGAGGCTGCCCTTGTGGTAGTCAACCACCAGGGCAACGTTAACGGCGCCACGCAGTCCGCAGGCCTTATAATGGAACTTGCCACAGGAGTGCCGGTAATGTTAGACGCCACGCAGACGGTTTCCGCCGCGGGTATCCCCGGCCTTGCCCGCCTGCCCGAATATATTATATTTACCGGACACAAAGGCCTTTACGGCCCGGTGGGTACGGGTGGGGCGTATATAGCCGACCCGTCCCTTGTCGCTCCTCTCATGCACGGAGGCACTGGGAGCAACTCGGATAGTTATAAAATGCCCGATATCTATCCCGACCGCCTCGAGGCCGGCACTCCCAACATAGCCGGCATATGCGGGCTGGGCGCGGCGCTGCACAATCCGCCGGCGGCGCTTCATTCGCGCGGCGATTTGAAGGCGCTGATGGAAAGGATAGCCGCTGCAGACGGCATAACCGTTTACGGGGCGTCCGATTTCTCCAGGCAGGGGGAGACGTTCTCAGTTACGCACAACCGCCTTTCCCCCTCCGTCCTGGCGCAGAGGCTTATGGAGGAGCATGGCTGCCAGACAAGGGCCGGTCTTCACTGCGCGCCGCTTGCACACCGTACGTTGGGGACGTTTCCGCACGGTACCGTACGCATCTCTCTTTCCGCCTTCCATACGCCCGCGGATATGGATCACCTGGCCTTTGCCGTCGAAACCATATGCGCGCGTTGAATTTTACCGCTACGTTTCGCAGCGCCCGCGATGCAGTCAGGGCCGAGCGGCTGTGCGCCGCGGCCGGCATGACGGTTGCCGTGGTGCCTCCGCCCACGGACATTTCGTCCGAGTGCGGCATGGCGCTCGCAATAGCGGACCGCGACCGGTTGATATTCATGGAATTAATGCAAACCAACGATATAGATGCCACTATCCACTGTTGATTTCGATCTTTTGACCACCGTAGCGCAGGGCGGATGCTCGGCCAAGATCCCCGCGGCCGAATTATCCCGGTTGCTGTCGTCCATAACGTTGCCCGTAGACGCCAACGTACTCGTGGACGTGTCTACTCACGACGATGCGGGCGTTTACCGTCTTTCGGACGAGACGGCCCTGATCGTCACCACCGATTTCTTCCCGCCCGTATGCTCGTCGCCGGCCGATTTCGGCGCTATCGCCGCGGCCAATTCGTTGAGCGACGTTTACGCCATGGGCGGCAAACCGCTCCTTGCGCTCAACCTCAGTATGTTTCCTTCGACGAAGATACCTCTCGAGGTGTTGCGCGATATCCTCGCCGCCGGACAGCGAAAGATAAACGAATCGGGGGCGCTGACGATGGGAGGCCACACGATAGACGACTATCCGCCCAAATACGGTCTTGCCGTGGTGGGTACGGTACATCCGGACAGGGTGATAACCAACGCCGCGGCCCGTCCCGGCGACGTACTTATACTCACCAAATCCCTCGGTACGGGCGTGGCCGTAGCGGCGCGCCGCATGGGTATGGACGCACCTGCGGATTACGCCGCCGCTATAGATTCGATGAAACAGCTCAACGATCTGGGCGCGGAGGTCATGCAACGCTACGGCGTGCGCGCGGCGACGGACGTGACGGGATTCGGCCTGGCCGGACATTTGGTCGGCATGATGGAGTCCAGCGGCGCGTCTGCCGAGATACAGGCCTCGGCGCTGCCTCTGTTGCCGGGCGTGGAACGGCTTATGGACGAAGGGTGCATTCCCGGGTCGGCCTTCCGCAATATGGAGTATGTGTCGGACAGGGCGTTCTTCTCCCCGGAATTGACACTTCCGCGCAAGATGGTCGTTTGCGACGCCCAAACTTCTGGCGGATTGCTTATCTGTACTCCGGAGGCGAACGCGGGCCGGATGGTAGCGGAGTTGCAGGCAAAATATCCGCACGCCGCCGTTGTGGGACGCGTGACGGCAAAAGGGCCGTATGCGCTTACCGTCGTTTGAAGGCCGGCGGCGTAAGGATACTTAATTGATACCGTCCATCCGGGCGGGAATATTGGGCAGGGTGAGTATCATCCTGCATCCTCCGGCGTAGCCGGGGTCTGCGGTTAGGTCGCCGCCCATCTTGCGGGCCAGCAGCCTCGATACGGAGAGTCCGAGTCCGAAACCCTGGGCGTAGTCGTTGAGTTTTACGAAACGCTCGAACACATACTCGGCTTTATCGGCGGGGATGCCATAGCCGGTGTCGGTCACGGTGAATATCATGGCGGCGCGGTCTGGGGAAAGCTCGTAAGCGAGTTTTATGCTTCCGCTGCCGGTAGCCCTGGCTGCATTCTGGAGCAGGTTGAAAAGTATCTGCGAGAGGCGCTGAGCGTTGCTCATGGCTATGAACGGTTGGAAATGGGGGTTGAATTCCAACGTCACGCCCTCGGCCGCGTAGCTCCTGGCATTCTTGACGCTGTCCTGGCAACATTGGTTAATGTCCGTAGGATGCAACTCCACCTCTGTTCCCGAATCGAGCGCAGACATGTCCAGTACGTCGTCGATAAGCTTTAGCATTCGGTTGTTGTTCTCCCTTATAACCGCGGAAAATTCGCGCGCCGGGCTGTCTTTGTCCAACATTTCCACTATAAGGTCCGAAAAGCCCACTATGGAGTTGAGCGGCGTCCGTATTTCGTGGGTCATATTCTGCATAAAGGCGCTTTTCATGGCGCTGGCCTTCTCCGCGCGGTCGCGCGCGTGGCGTAGCTGCTCTTCCGATACGATCAGTTTGTTGTTCTTTTCGGTGAGGTTGGCTTCTGAGACCTTGAGCATGCGGTTGGAGCGCCGCTCGCGATAGAGCAAAACGAAAACGGCGGCAAGGCAAAGCACGAGTACGGCTATCAGGCTGTAGGTGTATATAAGCCTGTCCTCACGCATGTTAAGCGCGAGTTCGCGTTTTTCGTTGTTTAGTTTCTCCACGCCCAGCAGGGCGGCGAATTCGCTGGCCGAATTCTGGTCCACAATCTTCTCGAGCGAATCTTTTTGCGCTATGTAATTGCGGTAGACGTTCGATGCGTCGCCGTAACGGCCAAGCCTGTAAAGGGTATGGGCCTGTTGTAGCGACGCGGTGAGCAATAGCCCGTCCTCCCCTCTTTTTCCCAGCTCGTCGCGGTGTATTTTGTTTATTTCAAGAGCTTTGGCGTAATTGCCTGTCGCCGTGTAATAACCATACTGGGCGTCGTAGAGGTTTCGTATGTTGGTGTTGAGATGCTTGTCCGAGGCATAGAGTTCCTCTAACCGTCGCAAATATTCGGCGGCCTTGACGTTGTCGCCGGTTTTGATGTAATAGTCTATATAATAGGATAGTTCATGCGATTTATGAAAGCTCGTATAGCCGTACTCCCCGGATTTTTCCAGCGCCTTCAGAGCTGCGTCCGTATCACCCGTGGACAGGTAATATGACGCAAGGTCGTGATAGGCGTTGGCCAGGTTGTATTTGTCTAAGTTGTAAGTCTCTATAAGTTCGATCTCTTTCTTCCTGTTCTCGAACGATTTTGCCGGCATGCCCCTGGCCTTGTAAATCGTGCCTATCACGTTGTAGCATGTGGCCAGCCCTTGCTTGTCGTCCGATTCCTGTGCGTCGCGCAGCATCTTTTCTGCTTCGTACATGGCCGTTGCCAGACGTCCGCATTTGATATAATACTGTATCAGGCGCGATCCCCACACGAAATAGTAATATTTCGGCTGTCCTGTCTTCTTTGCGAACTCCTTGACTATGGCTACGTGGGCTATTATGCCATCTTCCAGCCCATTGAAGTAGTAGTAGTCGAGTTTGGTGGCGAGCGCTACGGCCTGCATACGCTGGTCGCCTTTTTTTTCCGACATTTCGAACAGGGTGTCGCACATCGGTATAACCTCCGGTGACATCTGCTTTTCCCTGCAGCGCTGGAGGTATTCGTAAAGCACGCTGTCTACCTTGAACTCGTCCCTCTCTTTGTTGCCCTGTCCGAATACGGGAACGGCGTTGCCGAGGAGCAGCGCGAACAGGATAGCGATCAATATTTTATGCATTGTCGGGAGTAATATTACGCGAATATAATAAATTTCGACATATTCTCCGCTAAATTTTACGTTGCATGAAATCAGACGGTTTGCGCAGGGTCCGCGGAGGACGTACGAAATCCAGCGGGTAGCGCACGGCCAGACGCGCCAAATAGAGCATCAGCCGCCTGTATTGCCCGAAACGCACCCTGCGCGAGGCCATTGCGGTCATGAAGGCCAGGGCGAAACTCACCAGGAAGTTCAGGAACCCTATCAGCAACACCCCCGCCGTCGTCCAGACGAGGTCTGCCGTCGGGACGTCGAAGTCCAGACCCTGCAATCCTATGGCGAAGTTGGCCGTGGATATGGTTATGTGGCGGATGTCGAAGCTCACGCCGAGCGTCTGCCCTACGAATCCGGCCATGCCGAGGAAGAACCCGAGGCACAGGTTGCCCATTATGCCGCCCAGGTGTTTGCCTGCGTAGGATGCTATGCCGTCCAGACGAGCGGGCGACACGGTGCGCCTGAGCCACGGATGGCGGCGCAGGCGCTCGGGAATGTTGCCGTATGCGGCGAGGTTGTCGAAATATCCGGAGATGATGCCCGAGAGGAAAAGGAACACCCCCGTGAAACAGGCATACAGCAGGCTGGGCGTGCGGAGCGGATTCTGGTTGTCCAGCAATTGCCGGGCGAAAGCGCCTTCGGCTATGGGAAAACCGGCGAGCGTCTCCCAGCCCCACGCCATAAGCAGCGTCAAAGGAAAGACAACCGCGAGGTTGCCGGCGAACGAAGCCAGCTGGCTGCGCGAAACTTCCGACAGCAGTATTGCCAGCTCGGGCATATTTGGTTTATCCCTGTTGTTTTTGTGATCCAGCGAGCTGGCTATGGCCGACGCCGTCATCGCCGGTTGTTTGGTGGCCAGCGTCGAGCCGGTGGCGTATATGCCTATGAATCCCGCGGCGTAATTTACGCTGTAAGCTATTCCCTGCCAGAATGGGGCCATACGTATGAAGTGCATCAGCGCCTTGAGCAGTGCTACGAACGAAATTATAACCCCTCCGCCCATGGCCGAACGGAGCATGCTGTTGTATTCGGCCGGCGTGGCGGTTATGTAATGCTCGCCGGTGTTCCGCTCGTGTTCGGCTATGCGCAGGGCGAGCAGTTCCACGTTGTCGCGCAGCAACTGCCGGACGCTGTTGCGCGTGTTGCGGTCGTGTACGAGCGACTTGAAATGCCTTACACGGCCGCGCAGATCGCCCGAAAAGTCGCCTTCGGCCATCAGCAGTATCATCTTCATCCGGGCTATCATCTGCCCGAGCCGGGAGATCACGTAACTCTGGTGGAGGCTCGTGCCGTGATGCCTCGCGTGGGTGTGTATGCGGGCCACTGTCGCCTCGCAGTCGTCCAGCAGGCGCATGAGCCGGCTTTCGGCCTCGCGGCACTTTTCGCGACAACCTTCCTCGAAAGCCGACTGGATGTCGAGTACCGTCCGTCCTTGCATTACGAAACATTGCCGCTCTTCGCGGGTCAGGCAACGGTCGATTTCGGTTTCGAGGCTAAGGGATCCGGCCCGGTTTGAGACGGCGTAAAGCGCGCCGTAGAGTTGAAGCAACATCGACCGGTCTGCTATGCGCGCCCGGAAACCCAATATGGCGAACAATTCGGCCCAATGTTCGTCGGGTATCTGTTCCACCCAGCGGTAGTCCGTCCTGTGAGGGAATATCTCCCCGATGGAAGCCTGAAGGCTTCCGGAGTGGTCGAGTGGTGGCAATATCTTGTGTCGTAGTCGTTTGCTTAATTCCCGGAAGAAGTTTCCCTCGCTGTTGATTCCGCTTCCTGCCATGGCTTCCGATATGTCCGAGCGCATGAACACGCTCCACACCATGCTGCGTATCGTCCTGGCCGCCGCCCGGTCTTCCTTGAGGATCGCGGTGAGTCGTTGCAGCCTGTCGCGCGCGGAGGCGGCGTTGAGGTGGGTGTACGGGCGTACGAACGACACGAGCGTGGCGATAGCGGCCACGGCGTCGACTCCCGCCGCTTCGTCGCGCATAACGGCAAGATTGTCACGTAATTCTTTTTCCGAAAGTCTCATCTCCCACGCTCTGTCATATACAAAGATAGCGTTTTTCAGGCGAATAACGGACGGGGGCGGAAATAAGGCGCGGCGGCTGGCGGGCGAAAACGGCCCGTCGGCTCCCGGGTGGCATAAAGCGTGTGAAAAATACGATAAAAAGACATATATTTGTGTATATGAACGTCCGTAAATACGCTGCCCGAACATTTTCCATGTACGTCCGATGAAAAAACTCCTTTTGACGCTAAGCCTTTTTTTTGCCTGCGCCGCCGCCGTGGCGCAGCAGGCCGATTCGGATCTTTCCGAAGGGGACGGAGTCCGTATTCCGGACGGCGATTTGCAGGTAGAATCCCAGAACGACGTTTTTTATATCCCTTTGGCCGAAGCGGGCGATATCTGGTCGCGCATGGCGCGCTATAATTTCCAGTCGGCGCGTTTTCTGCGCCGCGGCTCCGGCCCGTTGCTGCCGGACGCTTCGCTGGACGGCCTGGAGTTGGGCGTCACGGCCTCGGGAGCGCCGGATTACATTCTGCGCTCCGCACTCAGGCGCGTGGCGGCGAGTTATGCGCTTACTCCGGGTTTCGTACCCGCCCCGGGCTGCGCCGGTACGCTCTCCGGCATGGAGATATTCTCAGTCAGGCCCTCCTCGGCCCGCCCCGGCGCGTCGGCCCGCCTGACGGCCTCCGACCGCAGCGCCCGCCTGGGGATGGACGCCTCGTCGGCAGGTTCCTGGGCGAACGGCTTGTGGCATTACAGCCTGGCTGTCTCCCGCCGTTGGGGTCGCGACGCTCAGATACGCGGCGTGTTCCTCGACCAGACCGTACTTTCGGCCTCCTTCGAACGTCGTCTCGGCAAGGGGTCCGCAACCCTGTTCATACTTGCCGCCCCCTGCGTCTCTTCGTCCCGCACGGCCGCGGTGCAGGAGGTTTTCGACCTGACGGGCGACAATCTTTACAATCCTTCGTGGGGGACATATGACGGCAGCGAACGAAGCAGCAGGGTCCGGAAGCAATTCACCCCCGTGGCCGTACTCCTCTGCGAGAGGCCCGCTGGGCGCGCCGGGACGTTCCGCGCCGCCGCTTCGGCAACGATAGGAGAGCGAAGCTACAGCGGCATAACGTGGTACGATGCGCCCAATCCTTTGCCCGATCATTACAGCTACCTCCCGTCCCATGCCGGTTTCCTGCCCGCCGCAGAGGCTATTTCCGCTCTATGGCGCTCGGGCGACGACCGAACCGTCCGGATAGATTGGGACGGGATGGCTCTTTCCAACCACTATTCGCCGTCAGGCCGCGCACGCTACATGGTCGATGCAGCGGTGGAGCGGGTAAGGAACCTCCAGTTTACCGCCTCTTTCCATGGGCGTCCCGGGCGTCGCCTTGAAACGTATTGCGGATTGAGGTTCTGCGCCGACGCCTCGGAACTTTTCGATCGAGCCGAAGATATGCTCATGTCTGTAGAGGCATACGATTACGATCCCTACAACCCCGGCGCCCCCAGCGATATGCGCGATCCGGGCCGCCGGATAGCCCGGGGCGACAAATTCCGCTACCACTACCGCCTCGGACGCAGCCGCGCCGCGGGATTCCTCGGTCTGGACTATGGTTCGGGACCCGCCAGGCTGGCCCTGGCGTTGGACGCAGGTACGGTGACGATGCGCCGAGAGGGCCTTTACGATAAGTATGGAGTGCCTGACGGCAGTTCCTTCGGGCGTTCGGACCTGCTTTCGTTTCCCGACTACAGGCTCAACCTTTCGGCGGGCTACGCCTTTTCGTATCGCTGCCACGCCGCCCTGCGCGCCGTATTGGCGGCCATGGCTCCCGTATCGGGCGATATATACCCCTCTCCGCGCTATTGCAACGTCTCGGCCGCAGGCGTTAGGTCTACGCAGGTGGCTGGCGTGGAATCCTCGATCCGCATGCTTTGGGACGCCGTGACGCTGGAGGCGGCCGTATTCTATAACGCCACCGGAAGCCAGACAGAGATAATGCACTATTACGACGACCTTTCGGCCATATACGGCAACCTGGTGATGCACGGCGTCGAAAAGGAGTATTATGGAGCGGAGTTGGGGATGGAGGCGCGTTTTTCTCCGCGCGTGTCGCTGTTTGCCGCCGCGTCGGCGGTGTCGGGCAGCTATGCCAACAATCCGCAAGCCGATTTTTACGACGACGCAACCTTTGCCAGGGTTTACTCCGCGAAGGCCTTTGTCCGTAATTGCCGCACAGGCTCCACCCCGCAGAGCGCCGCCACGTGCGAAGTGCGCTATCGCGGCGTCCGCGGCCTGATGGTGTCGGCGTCCGTGAGTTGCATGGCCGATAATTATATAACGCCCGATCCTGTGCGCCGCATGCGCCGCATCACCGATCGCGCCCCGTCGCCCGAGGCGTTGGCCGGCGTCGTGGCGCAGGAGAGGTTCGCCCCTCAGGCTGTCGCCGGACTCTTCGTTTCCCGGTCGTTCGATGTTGGCGGCGGCAGGATGACGTTCTCTGCGTCGGTGAACAACCTGCTCGACAACAGGGATATAATTTACAGCGGTTACGAGCAGATGCGCTACTCGAGGTCATCGGCCGATTACGGCCGCAGCTACACTGTGGTTCCCATGCCGTCGAAATATCTCTATTCGCGGGGACGTACATGGTTCACCTCCGTAACTTACAGGTTTTAAAATTATGAAAGCAACCTGCATATTGTTTCTTGCCGCGCTCTGCGGCTGCGGATACGACAGCTTCGACGCCCGCAGGCCCGAAGGGGCGTCCGGCGCTTTCAACGCCGATATAGCCACTTTGCGCGCCTCTTTCGCGTCGCCATACACGGTAGACCGGGACGTGGTGGTGTGCGGTACGGTGACGACGTCGGATTCGGCGGGGAATTTTTACAGGGTATTCATGGTGGAGGACGGCGCAGGAGCCATAGAGATACGCGCCGGACTTTACGATCTGCACGCCCTCTATCCCGAGGGGTTGCAGGTTACGGTGGCCTTGCGCGGACTGACGTTAGGCATGCAGGCCGGGATATTGCAGGCGGGTTTCAAGGCTTTGCCTTCGTCGTACTATCCGGTGGAATACATAGGACACCCGGCCCTGCTGGAGAAATACGTGTCGAGGGTTTGTGTCGCCTCTCCCCCAGTCCCTTCGCCAACGCCGATAGCCTCGCTCGGCCGTGAGATGTGCGGCCGGCTTGTCCGCATACCTTCGCTCCGGTCATGCTCTGCGGAGGGCGCGTCATGGGCTTCGCCCTCCGCGGGTGCGGGCTATCCACCTTCGGACGGTTATCGCAAATTCAAAGACCCGGCGGGAGATTCCATACTCGTCGTCACGGATGGCTACGCCTCGTTCGCCGGCGAGTCCGTACCGTCTTTCGTGACGGCACTCACGGGCATCCTCTCCTTCGGTCCTGCGCCCGGAACCGGCGGCAAAGATATGTACGCGGTAAAGATGCGCGGCCCGGCCGACGCCGAAATCCCTTAGGCGGCGCAGGCGCAAACTGTTTACTTGTCGGATTAATTTGCTATCTTTGCACGTTACACCGCAAAATCAAAAATATATAAAGAATATGAAAGGACCAGTATCGCAATTCATCACCCATCACTACCGCCACTTCAACTCGGCCGCCCTGATCGACGCCGCAAAAGGCTACGAAACCCACCTGCTCGAGGGCGGCAAAATGATGGTGACCCTCGGGGGGGCCATGAGTACGGCCGAGCTGGGCATCTCGCTGGCCGAGATGATCCGTCAGGACAAGGTGCATATAATAACCTGCACCGGGGCCAACCTCGAGGAGGATATAATGAACCTCGTGGCCCATTCGCACTACAGACGCGTGCCGAATTACCGCGACCTCACCCCCGAACAGGAGCGTGAACTGCTCGATAACCACATGAATCGCGTCACGGACACCTGCATTCCCGAGGAGGAGGCTTTCCGCCGCCTGCAGGGCCACATATCGAAGATATGGAAGGATGCCGACGCCAAGGGCGAGCGCTACCTGCCGCACGAATACATGTACAAGATGCTGCTGAGCGGAGTGCTGGAGCAATATTACGAGATAGATCCTGAAAACAGCTGGATGCTGGCCGCCGCCCGTAAGAACCTGCCGATAATCGTCCCGGGATGGGAGGATAGCACCATGGGCAACATATTCACGTCGTATGTCATAAAGGGCGAGGTGAAGGCCTCCACCATGAAGAGCGGCATAGAGTATATGATCTACCTGACGGAGTGGTACCGCGCCAACAGCCCGGGCAAAGGAGTGGGCTTCTTTCAGATAGGGGGCGGCATATCGGGCGATTTCCCCATCTGCGTGGTACCTATGATGTACCAGGACCTCGAATGGCAAGACGTGCCTTTCTGGGCCTATTTCTGCCAGATATCCGATTCCACCACATCCTACGGCTCCTATTCCGGCGCAGTGCCGAATGAGAAGATAACGTGGGGCAAGCTCGATGTAGATACTCCGAAATTCATCGTGGAGTCCGATGCGACGATCGTCGCCCCGTTGATTTTCGCATACGTCTTGGGCTGGTAGTCCGGCTTATGGTTAAAGGTGTAGTCCGTTTTGCGCTTAACGCGCTGCCGCGTCCGCTTCTTCAGCGGCTTGCGCCGTTGGGCGTTCGCGTCCTGGCTTTGGGATGCCTCGGGCGCGGGGTCGAATGTCCGGTCTGCGGCCGCCGCTACCGCCGTTTCCTGCCTTACGGCTACGGGCGCATGCGTCCCAACGCCCTTTGCCCCGGCTGCATGGCGCTCGAGCGCCACAGGCTCATGCACCTCTACCTGCGGCGACGTACGGATTTCTACACCCCGCCGCCAGGTGTAAAGGTGCTTCATGTGGCTCCCGAAGCGTGTTTCATAAAGCGTTTCCGTAAATTGCTCGGCGCCGGTTACGTCACAGGCGATCTATTTTCGCCCCTTGCCGACGTGAAGATGGATGTGCAGGATATCCCTTTCCCCGACAACCATTTCGACATAGTGTTCTGCAACCATATAATGGAACACGTTGACGACGACCGACGCGCCATGCGCGAACTGTACCGCGTCCTGAAACCGGGAGGGTGGGGGATAATCCAATCGCCGGTGGAGCATGGTCGCGCCGAAACCTACGAAGACGCCTCCATAACTTCGCCTGAGGAGCGTAGCCGGCACTTCGGACAGTACGACCACCTGCGCGTCTATGGCGCGGACTATCCCGCTCGCCTGGCCGAAGCCGGTTTCAATGTGACGCCCGAGGATTTCGTCGCCACGCTAACCCCGTCCGAAATAAAACTCTACGCCCTGCCAGGCGACGAAACCATCTTCAGGGTGGGCAAGTGAGGCGCAGTGCCACCTGCGCGCCGTTACGGTTTACATATTATCGTTATCGCGTTTACGCCCGCTGTATACAGCGGGCGTAAACGCAGGCAGTCATTGCGGCCCAACATATAATTGCGGCTTATCCGGCCTTTACCATCCGAACGTGTCGCACTCAATGATGTGTGGCCTCGCTTAAAAAAATAGCGGTTGCCGTACGTACGGCAACCGCTATTTTTTTAAGCGCCAACGCCGTTGCGGCGTGCGCGGGAAGTATTATATTTTCATAATACCCTTAAGCGACAGCGCGTAGTATTGGCCGTCCCCTACACCGGCCTCGTTTTTGAGGATCCAGTTGTCCCAGACGCCTTCGCCGGCGCTCGAGTGATTCGGGACAAGCCTTAGGGTTACCGTCGATCCTGCGGGTACGTTAACTACGGGGTAGAGATCGTTGTGGAAATCGACATAATACAAAATGCCTTTACCCGTATTTTCCGTAGAGGCTATCGTGGCGACGTATTGGAGCGGCCCGTTGCCCACCTGGAAACATACGCCCACTTTAGACGGGCCCGGAGCAGGCCTGCGGATGTTGATGACCATGTTTTGCAGGGTTATCGATGCGTCGGCGGGGGCGGATATGGTGGTCTCCACGTACGCCTGTTCCGTAAGTATCTGTTCGGGGCTAAGCTGTAGTTTGTTGAACCTGTTGGCGTTCAGCCATGAGCCTGCGGCTGGCGACGCCACGCCGGTTAAGTTGTAAGCAGGGTCTATGCGCGTAAGGTTCTTTACCAGGCAGTCGGAGGTAAGACCTACGTAGTCGGGAGTCCAGGGACAGAGGTTGCTGTTGCACAAAGGTTGGGCAATAAGTTTTTCCGCGTCGGTAGTAGTTGGCAGGGCCGGGAAGTGCCAGGAAACGGAGAAAGGATTGCCTGGCAGCGAGTTGTCCGTGTCATACCAGTCCAGGTCGGTTACATAGCGATATCCTTTGGCGAAGCCGCCAGAGGGGATAAGTTTGAAGAACGAGCGGGTGCCTTTGTCCGTGATCATGCGGATCATGACGAGTTCGTCGCCGCCTACGCCGCCAGGAACCACCATCCAGAACTTACCGGGAGCGGCCGAAAGCATCAGATAGGGGGTCGCGGAGGGCAGGTGGAGGGCGATCGAAGTGCCGTAAGTGATTGACGAGCCGGTTACCGAAGCGGGAAATATCCCTTGCTCGGACTCCACTACTATGCTCTTAAGCTGGGCCATGTCCGAACCGGTATTGACGACGTTGAACTCTATCAGCGCCGCGTCGGTCTGGAAGCCTACGCTCAACTCACCGTCGGCGGCCGTCGAAGATGCGTGCATAACGACATATTTGCCGATATTGGCGCTTATGCCGGCTGCCTCTTGTTGCTGGCTGAGCGGATAAGTGACGGTCGCATGATCGTTGCTTATGCATGCCGCGGGCGAATAAAGTTCATAGGTTTCGCCGTTCAGGATAGGCAATGCGGTCGTGGATGTGAACCGTGACACGGAAGCGCCTGTTGCGGTAGCCGTGTACACTCCGTTGAGCGTAACCGGGTCTGATGCATGGAATGCTTTGATTTGGTCCGTATTGTCCCATAAAAGCTGGAACCCGCCTGCGTCGAGGTGCATGCGTCCGCTTTTAGTGAGCCATTCCTTCGCCTTGAAATCTTTGTTGCCGACGGCGCGGCCGGCTATCGATTCTATGCTGGCGTTTATTACTTGTGTTGCCTGTTCTGGACCGGACAACTTCTGTTCTTTGGCGCATCCGAAAACCACTGCCGCAATGGCTGATAGTAGAAATACTCTCTTCATTTTAATCGGGTTAAAATGGTTTTTACCAAGTACCTCCGTCGCCGAAACCGGGTAATGTTCCTGGCACCGAGATGGCAAACCCTTGTTCTGCAACTACTTCGGTTATCTCCGCGACAGGAGAAACATAACTTTCGGCATTGAATGCCTCGGGCTGCAATGTGTTTTTCTTTTCCATAGATAGTATCGGGTTAATTTTTAGTATACGACTACATTCTGTGCAAAAATAACGTTTTTTTTCACTCATGCAATGGAAAAACGAAAAAAACGGGGAAATTGTTTTCCCCGTTCTTCGTTTTTTATGCTTTCCGGCAGCCTGTATCGCCGGCGTCTTTGCCTTATTCCGGCCGTGCCGTTCAGAGGTCGTTAAGTAGCCGGAACGACGTCGCCTATAATGGCGAGGGCCTCGCCCATGCCTTTTTTGAGCGTCCCTGCATCGTTAACATCGGCCCATGAGCTGTTGAAGAACCACAGTCCCGCATTCGTACCGCTTTCTTTCCAGAACTGGACGAATTTCACAGATACCGGTTCGCCTGCAGGTACTTGTACCGCTGTGGGCAAAACGATGTCTATACGACTGCCGCCTATGCTCGATACACCAGATAAATTGTTTACGTGCAATACATTAACCCATGTGCCACTCACTCCTATTTTGTAAAATACGGAGAGTCCTTTGCCTGCGGCGGAGCCATTGCGACGGATATTGGCCTTGATGCGCTTAAGTGTTAGCGCATTGGTGGTCGATACGAACTCAGTAAACACATACTGACCTTCACTATTGGCGTCCTCGACGGTCAGATCGCTATTCCATGTTCCCGTGCTGGGGAACTGTCCTCCCCATGCATAATAAAGGGTTCCAGGTAATGCGCCGTTGGTATTTGCGACTTTCTTTTGTAAGTTGCTCGTTACGGCCACTTCGGGAGCGCTGCTTACGCCGGCAATGGGGCAAACGTTAGCTTTTCTCGTGTCATCCAGGGCTATAGTGCTGAAATTCCACGATATTTTATATTCGCCCGCGGTCACCGGCTGGCTTGGATCTATCCAGTCGAGGTTGACTATATAGCGTTTGCCCGGCGTCAGTCCGTAGTTGGTGCCGCTCCAGAGGGGCATAGCCCTTTGAAAATGCTGTATCGAGCCGTCCATGGCCTCTACATCGATTGAAAAACCGCGGTCTGACGGGATCGCGTCCCTGTTGCGCATCACCATCCAGAATGTGGCGGGAGTAGCGCTGAGGGTGGGCGAGTCGGAAACGTTGAGTTTGACCGAATTGCGCTGATTGGCGTTGGTCGTTCCGTAGTTAATGGCTGTCGTGGCGTTGCCGGAGGATATTCCGCAATTCAACTTTGTCGAGAACGACAGGTTGGATGTGTTGTCGGTAATGGATATGCTTTTTACCTGCACTGCTGTACTCGCGCTGCTGGTGATATGGATCTCGAGCAGTGTGGGCAACGCCTCTATGGAGAAGGAGGCTGCGTCGTCGGCCGAGGCGGCGCTGACGGAGGAAGCCAGGGCGATGTAATTTTTCAAGTGAGCCGGGCTGCCCGTGACTGGTTGCGTTTGGTCGTCGGGAATAGTGATCTGAGGCGTGGCTCCGTCCGTTACCAACGCTTGAGGAGAGTACGCCCTGTAAAGTCCGCCCGATTTGATGAACCCGGCCGCTCCGGCAAACGTCCCGGAGGCCGAGCCTGCGGAGCCGGAGGCTACGGTGAATGCTTCCGGAGTGGTAAGGAATGCGTTGCCTCCCGCGTCGGCTTCGTAAATTACGATTTGATCGTCGGCTTCCCAGTTGAGGGTAAGCCCGTCGGAACCAAGCGCAACGCGCGAAGGATTCCATTCCGCCGGCAGAAAGTCGCAGTTACCGTTGGCGCGTCCTTCCGCGGATGTCATCGTAACCACCACGCCTGCGGTCTTTCCGCCTTTAACGTTAACGTCGGCCTGCTCTTTGGCGCAGCCTGCCGCCAGCATTGCGGCAGCCGAAAACAATAAGATCTTTTTCATTCTTCTTCTCTTTTGGTAGGTTACCACGTGCCGCCGTCGCCGAAGCCGGGCAGCGTGCCGGGGACTGAGATGGCGAAACCTTCCTCCGCCGATACTTCGATCACCTCCACCGAGGGAGCGATATAGGCCTCGGCGAATAACGCCTGCGCCGTCAATGTGTTTTTCTTTTCCATATATGGTCTTAGTTTGAGATTTACGACTTACAAAGGTAGTAATTTT
>JAVBOW010000029.1:0-20725 GCA_031550125.1 Rikenellaceae bacterium | reverse complement strand
AGGGTGAAAAATGTTCCGACATTGCCCGCCACGCATATGGAGGGCAATGTCGTCACGACCTTAAGTGCGGATAAAGGGACTCGAACCCCCACGCCTCACGGCACCAGATCCTAAGTCTGGCGCGGCTACCAATTACGCCATATCCGCCTTTTGAAGCCCACAAAGATAATACATTTTTTTTAGCGCCACAAATATATGTACGCATGTCCGGCGCGCAATATACAAATGCGGACTCAGGCGCGCCGGGTTAAGGCCTGCCGCCCTGGCTCGCAGTACTGAACCGGCACACGGTCAGAGAGTAGCCCGGCACGGTCTGTTTTATGGGGGCCTTCATCTCCCGGACGGCCACGGAAGGGACCGTTCGGGCCGGATCGGCCGGAGTGTTGGCCTGGTCGCCGGCGGCGGTGAGAGTGGTTACCGAGGCACGCATGGGTTTCGGGCCTCCGAGGCCGGCCAGGGTGACGGGGGCCGGGTCGGCCGACATGTTTATGACCTTAACCACATATTCTCCCGACGCGCTGTCGAAACCGGCCGAGGCGAATAGCGTTTGGCTGCCGGAGCCGGCAGGCATTTCTGTTTCCGCCGGGTAGTATATATCTATCTTGTTGTCTCTGAAAAGCTTGCACAGGTAGTAGTTGAAGGTTTTGACGCTCGTCCGCGAGTCGTGCAGGAGGAGTGGCTGCATATGGCTGCTGCGGCCTATGAAATCCCAGTTGCGCATCAGCGGGCGGTCGGCCATCATGGGCCTCAGGTCGGCGTTGCGCTCCATGCTCAGCTTGACGATACCCTCGGCCAGTATCTTCACCGGATAGGGACCGTCCATGCCGAGTTCGCCTATGAACAACGCGGGGCCGGGGCGTCCGTAGGCGTCGAACTTGCGGTGATTCCTTACGGCCCACTCCACGGTGTTGTAGTAATGCTCGTCGAAGATCTCCACGTGCGACGGGTCTGCGAACTGCGGTATGCGTTCGCGCTTGCGGTCGTCCTCGGGCGTACGGCCTATATTGCTGTTGGCAATGAGTTTTATGTGCGGGTATTTCGCCCTTATGGCGTTGAATATCTTTTCGTAGCGCTGGTAGTACACCGGGCCGGAATCTTCGTTGCCTATCTCCACGTATTCCAGCGGGAAGGGGGCGGGATGTCCGTTTTTGGCCCTTTCCGCGCCCCATACCGTGTTTACCGGGCCTATGGCGTACTCTATGGCGTCGAGCGCGTCGCCGATATAGTAATCAAGGTCCACCTCCTCGTGTCGGAACGTCCGGTCGCCGTCGCGCTGCAGGAATTCGGTGCAGACCATTCCCGCCGACGTTACGTACATGGCTTTGGCTCCCGTGTACTCGCACAGTTCGAGGAATTCGTGGTAGCCTATACCGTCGGTGCGGTAATACGGCGCCCATTTGCTCCATGCTCCCGGACGCCCGGCAATGTCGCCTATGGTTTGCTTCCAGCGGTACATGGTCTGGTGGTTTATGCCGTGTACCAGGCATCCTCCGGGGAAACGTATGAAGTCCGGGGAGTAATCGACCAGATTGCGCATTATGTCGCTGCGGAACACCGACCGTCCGCCGTCCCACGTGTCGGCGGGCATGAGCGACACCACGTCCAGTTGGAACGTCCCGCCGGCCCTGGGCGTTATCGACAGCATGCCGTGCGCCGCGCTGCCAGTGGCTGTGATCTTGGCTTCGAAGCGCCGCCACCCTCCGCGCGGCGCGTCGAATCCGGCGGGCATGGATAGCGGCAAGCCGTTCTCGTCGGTAAGTGTGAAATCCAGCGCTACGTCTCCGCGCGACGCAAGGATATGGAACGACAGGCTGTAGTCTTTTCCCGCCTCTATGTTCATCCCGAAATAACCCTTGTTGAAGATGGCGGCGCGTCCCCCGGCGTCCTTTATGTCGCGGCTCACGGACACCTCCATGGAGTAGGTGTTGCGGCCGTTGAGCGGGTTGGCCGCGGTACGTTTTATGGATATGGGCGAATAGGAGAGCGGCGTAGCCTCCCAGCCGGTGAGAGGATCGGCCTGGAAGACGGCTTTGTTGCCTCCGGCCGAAGGGTTGGGTATGCCCACGTAGAGTCCGTCCTGCACGGCTATGCCGCGGGGTGGGGTGGCCTCCTCGAACGAGCGGTTGCGGACGAGTTCGGCGTGCAGTCCCCCGTCGCCTATCATGCCTATCTCCTCGTAGTGGAAACCGTAGAGTATTGGGGCTACCTTTTTAGGCCGGCCCGTATCTATGGATATGGTTTGTCCGGCCGCCTGCGTCCCCGGGCAAAGGAGGGCGCATATGACGGCCATGCGTAAGGTAAGGTTTGCCATGATGTTATGGTCAGTACCCGATCAACATCCCGAGCAGAAGCACCACGCCGAGCGTGAAGATAACGTTGAAAGTCTGCGCCACAAGGAACGCTACGGTCGCTTTGCGGTTAGACGCCGTCACGAAACTGCGGAAGTCCGTCTCCAGACCTATTGATGTGAATCCGAGGGCGAACCACAGCCCCTGCGCCTTCTTCAGCACGTCGGTCATGGGTGCGTTTTGCGCCGGGTCTATCAGGAAAGAGAACACGAGCGAGGCAATCATGAAACCCAGGACGAATTTAGGGAAGCGCTCCCACAGCAAACGCACTCCGGGCCTGTCGGCGTATCGGGCGTCCGGCGTTTTGCCTCCCCTGCCGTGCGACCAGGCCCAGTAGATCGATATGCAGAATGCGGCCACGCCAAGCAGCACGTTTTGGGCCGACTTGACTATCACGCTCGCGTCCCTGGCCTGGTCGCCGTAAATGGCGCCCGTAGCCACGACGGCTCCGGTGGTGTCCACCGTCCCGCCTATCCACGCTCCGGCCATCTCGCCGCCCAGCCCTATCAGTTTGGCCAGCGCGGGCATGAGGAAGATCATAGGCACGGCCACCACCATAACCAGCGACACCACATAGGACAATTTGGCCTTGTCGCCCTTGATGGCCCCGGCGGTGGCCACCGCCGCCGACACGCCGCAGATCGACACGGCGCTCGAAAGCATCATGCCCATCTCCTCGTCTATCTTCATCTTCCGGCACAGCCAAAAAGAGAAGTACCACACGCCCAGCACCACCACCACCGATTGCAGGATGCCCACGGCTCCCATCTGCAGCAGTTTGTCGAACATCACCGTAGTTCCCAGCAGCACCAGTCCTATCTTCACGTACATCTCCGAGTTGAGCGCCCCTTTTATCCATTCCGGCGCTCCGAACACGTTGCGGATGAACAGGCCCAACAGCAGGCTGAAGATTACCGTTTCTATGCCCCAATCTTTCATGTATATGTTTCCGGCCATGGTCATGGCGATGAAAGTCAGCGCGAAGAGCGCCGCAAAACCCGCGTTGTCCCGCCACCGCCTGCCCGAAAGCGCGTTGGCTATCGCCGTCATTACGAAGGCGGAGACGAAAACGACCAGCGAGTGTCCAAGGTTGTCCAGCGCGAATACCTTGTCCGTGAGTTCGTCCGTATTGGACCAGCTGAACGACGGCCACGGCATGCCTGTCCGTATGGAGTAGATGAGTATGACGAGCAGTATGATAAGGCCGCCCGTGAGGGTCGAGGCCCAGTCTTCGCTCATGGAGAATTTTTTCGGTTTCATGACGTTTGTCGGGTTTTGCCACAAATATAAACATTCCGCCTGTTTTCGGAAGCGGCGGAATGTGAGATTAAGTATTTATACCATACGCAAGAGGTTGTTTATACCCACTCGCCATTCTTTCGCCGGGGCCGCCTATTTGGACATTCGCGAACTCTCCTCTTCGGTGTTGCTCTCCACCTTGCGCGCCTTGAACGACACGCCCGACCGGAAATTGTATCGCAGCGAGAACCCGTAGCGCGTCCAGTTGCGTGTCACGTCGGTGTATTTGCTGAAGCCTTCGCCTGCGAGCTTTATGCGCATTTCGTTTGTACCTACGACATTCCATACATTCAGCGACATGGTGAAACGGTTGTCCAGCATGCGCTTCTTAAGCGCGGCGTTGACCTGCCATTCCGGTTCCGGCAGGGTCATGTTGCCTACTGTCAGCCCTCCTGTGCGGCCCCAGCCGTCCAGTTCTACGGAGAACGACCCGGGCAGCGACACCGCGGTGTTGAAGTTTCCCTGCAGGCACCTGGAACGCTCGTCGTTGCCGCCGTAATTGTCGCCCATATCCATGGCTGTCAGGTTGACGGTGAAGTTCCACCACTTGGCGATCGTAAAGGGCGTATTCAGGTTGGCGTAGAACATCGAGCCGCGGTCTATGTTCTGGTGCTGATAGATGAAGATGTCCGGGTCGTCAGGATCGAGGAACCCCACCTGGCGTATCTCGTCGTTCGATATGCGCGCGCCGAGGGTGAGCGTGTAGCGGTATCCGGCCACCGCCGTGAGCGAAACGTCGTCCGTTATGGTGGGCCTGAGGTTGGGGTTGCCAACCACGTAGGAATAGCGCGAAAGCGGCAGCATGAACGGGTTGAGCGCCCAGAAACCCGGCCGCTCTATCTTGCGGGCGTAGGACAATATCAGCTGGGCGCTCTGTTTGGAGTTTAGCGGCAGCGAGAGGTTCATGTTTGGGAACAGGTTGACGTAGTTTTGCCTGGCGTCGTCCAGGTCGGTGTATTGGTTTCCTTCCCCGTCCTGTCCCATAGCCGATTCCGGCACGGCGTAGGTATGCTCGGCCCGCAGGCCGGCCGACGCCGACAGTTTTTTGAACAGGCGCGTGCTGTAGATGGCGTAGAGGGCCGATATCCTCTCCGTATATTTGTTTACGCCGCTCTGCGACGCTATCGGAAGCCACTCCCCTCCTGCAAGGTCCAGGTACCGGTATTCCGAATTGTCGTACATGTCGTTGTAGTTCACCTTGCCGCCCGCCTTGAGGACTGATACTGAAGAGAGCGTTTTCTCCCACGCCACGGTGAGCGAGTACACCTTATAGTCTTTATCCATGGCGTTCCTGTAGACCGAGTCGGGAATG
Organism: Rikenellaceae bacterium; assembly: GCA_031550125.1. Lineage (GTDB taxonomy): Bacteria > Bacteroidota > Bacteroidia > Bacteroidales > Rikenellaceae > JAVBOW01. The sequence goes on along the minus strand of JAVBOW010000029.1, from coordinate 15,766 downwards.
TACGTTCCGGCGTCGAGGTATTCGTTGGTCACGTTACTTCTATCCTTGCCCAGGGTGGCGTTGAAGTCGGCTATCACCTTCAATACCGAGCCGAGCGAATCTATGCGCCATATGTAGTTTGCCGACGCCGTGATGTAATTGCTCTTGTCTGTGCCGGGTATCGTGTTGCGGGTCATGAAATCAACCCCGCCCGACCTGAGGTCGGACTCCCCGCGCGCATTCATCCGCCTGGAATCGCTCGAGAAATAGCCTTCCAAACCGAGGCTTTGGTTCGACTTCAGGTCGTATATGCCGCCCAGACGCACGGAATAGCTCTCATCGCTGTCGTCCAGCACCGTCCTTGAGACCAGCCGGTCCGTGGAATTTTCGTATACGCTGCTCTCTTCTATGTCCTGGCCGTTGCTGAATTCGGAGTAGCCCAGGTTGGTGTACAGGCTAAGCTTGTTGCGGCGGTAGTTGAGGTTGAAGGCGGGGCTAAGCTCCGACACCCTGCCGTTGCCGTTCCGGCTGCCCGAGAGCGACAGCGAACCTTCCGCGCCGTCCTGCCTGCGTTTGCGCAGCGTGATCTTTATTATACCTCCTTGCGACGCGGCGTCGTAGTCCGCTCCCGAAGAGGGGATCACCTCTATCTTTTGTATGTCCTCGGCCTTTATGCTGCGCAGATAGCTCATCATACCCTCGAAATCCATATTCAGCATGCGTTCGTCCACCATCACGCGCACGCCGCCGCGGCCGTTTATAGACAGTTTGTCGTCCGCCAGCCACACCCCCGGCGCCAACGCCATGACTTCGCCCGCGTTTTTTCCTATGGCCTGCACGCTGCCGGCTACGTTCATCACGAAACGGTCGGCTTCGCGGGTTATGAATTGAGCCTTAACCACCACGTCTTCTATCCGGCGCGCGTCCTGCACGAGCGTTATCGTGGGCAGGGCTACGTCGGCGGCCACCTTTAGCGGCTCCTCGTGCGGAGCGAAGCCTACATACCGCACCACGAGACGGTAGTCGCCCGCCGGGGCGGCCAGCGCGAAACGCCCGTCGCCGGCGTCGGTGGCCCCGCCGGCCACCTGGGCGGAATCGGCGGAGAGTACGAGTACGGTGGCAAAAGCTACAGGCTTGCCCTCCTGGTCGGCTACTGCGCCGGAAACTGTAAACTTGCGGTTCTGGGCAAAAAGAGCCGCAGAGCATAGAACGGCGGCCAGCAAGAGGATCTTTTTCATAATAAAGCCTGATTTCACTTAAAACGCGGCAAATTGCAAAAAGTTACAGCCATATTGCCGAGCATTTAATAATCCTTCTAAATTTGCGGGTAAATAACGGACAAATATAGCATAATATGAATATATCCAAGCCCAAGACCGTAGACGAGTACATAGCCCTCGCGCGGCCGGAGGTGAAAGAACACCTCGAAAGGATGCGCGCAGCCGTACTGCAGGCCGCGCCGGAGGCCGCGGAGTCCATCGGTTACGAAATGCCCGCATACCGGCTCGACGGCATACTGGTATATTTCGGGGGTTTCACCAAGCACGTGAGCCTCTTTCCCGGGCCGGAGGCCGTGGCCGCCTTCGCCGACGAGCTGGACGGTTATAAGGCCTCGCGCGGAACCATCCAATTCCCCGCCAACAAGCCGCTTCCGGCGGCGCTGATAAAGAAGATAGTGAAATACCGCGCAAAACAGAACAAACGGAAAGCGGCGCAGTCCGGAAAGTAGGCCGCCGCTTATGGCTTACTTCGCGATTTTATCCACGACGGCGGCGCAACACGCGTCGCCGGTAATGTTCAGTACGGTGCGTATCATGTCGAAGAGGCGGTCTACCGCAAACAGCAGCGCTATCCCCTCGACCGGTATCCCGCCGGCTATGAACACCGCGAAGAGCGTCAGCGTAGGGCCGGGGACGCCCGCCTGGCCTATGGCGCTCAGCACCGAGGCCAGTATTATCGAGCCGTAAGCCCCCGCCGAAAGCTGCATGCCGTAGAACTGCGCGAAGAACAGCGCCGACAGGACATAGTAGATCACGTTGCCGGTCATGTTGATGGTGGCTCCCAGGGGCAGCACGAAAGAGACTGTCTGCTTGCTTATCCCCAACCTGTTTTCGCACGCATCCATGTTGACCGCCAGCGTGGCCAGCGACGATGAGGTGGATAAGGCCACAGCCTGAGGTTTAAGCATGGCCTTGAAATACAAGCCCACAGGGACGTCGGAAAGGAAACGTACGCAAGCCGGGTAGACGACCAGGCCGAAGAGCAGCACCGCCGCCAGGTCGAGCGACAGCAAACCCGCCAGCTTTCCGAATATTTCGAATCCCATAGTCCCCACCGCCGAGGCCATAAGTGCGAAGACGCCCACGGGTGCGGTGTACATCACCACGCGTATGCACCATATCAGCGCGTCGAGCAGCCCGTCCACGAGTTTTACTATAGGCTGCCGCCTCTCTTCCGCCAGGGTGCTTATGCCGAATCCGAAGAGCATGGCGAAAAATATGATCTGGATTATATTGCCGCTCACCAGCGCCCCGAACGGGTTGGCCGGCACAAACCCCAGCACTACGTCCCAGAATCCGGCCGGGGCCGCGGTGTGGGCCGCCCCGTCGGCCGCGTAGGCGGACACTACCCCGGCGGGTATCCCGCTGCCGGGCTTGAACCATGCGCCCAGCGCCGCGGCCGCCCCTCCGGCCATGACCGATGTGAGCAGAATGAAAAGCAGGGCCGTCGCGGCCATCCGGCCCGCTTTGCGCGTAGCGCCCAGCGAAACCGCCCCCGACACTATGGACACCGCCACCAGCGGCACTACAAGCATCTTGATGAGCTGGATGAAAAGCGTTCCCAGCGGGTCGAAGACGGCTGCGCCGCCTTTCATGAGGTAACCAGCCAGACATCCCGCGGCCATGGCCGCCAATATCCATGTACCCGTATCGGTAAATATCTTCGAGTGTCTTTTCGCCATGAGATTCCCTGCTCCAATAATCAATTATGTGTTGGCCGCGCCGACAGTTTCCATAAGGCGCGCCTTGCTTCTCCGGAAGCAGCCGCCATATGGTCTGCCGTCAATCTTCGGAAGCCTCTTCGCCGCCTCTCCTTTCCGCGGGGCCGAAGCGCAGGTAAGGCACTTTCTTGCCGTCCTTGCGCAGCGCCTGCTGGTATTTCCGCATCAGGTCCATCCCGCTCAGGCGGGCGTTGCCGCCGGCGGTGAATAGGTTTTCCGGCTGTGCGTCTATCCATTTTAGGTAGGCGGCGTAAAGTTCGTCATATTTTTCCGGATATTTCTCTTTCAGGCCGTTCTTCTCGCCCGGGTCGGCTTCCAGGTCGTATAGGTTGCAGTCTTTCACCAGCGAGGGATCGGACACGAGTTTCCACTTTCCCTGACGTATGGCGAAGTCGTCCTTTTCGGGGCCTTTGCCGCGACTTTTGCGCGAACTCCAGTAGAGGACCTCGTGCGGCAGCCCTTTGTTCTCGCCCCTGAGGTACGGGAGCAGGTCGACGCCCTGCATGTCGTTTTGCCGTATTCCCGCCAGCGCCAGCGCCGTAGGGGCGATGTCTATGCTAATTACCGGATTGGCGTATTCCGTGCCGGCCGGGATCACGCCCGGATAGCTCACGATGAAAGGCACGCGTATGCCTCCCTCGTAGCACGATCCCTTGCGTCCGCGCAGTATCCAGTTGTCGCTGTAATCCACCCCTCCGTTGTCGCTCAGGTAGACGATTATGGTGTTGTCGCGTATGCCGAGCCTGTCGAGCGTCGCCATGACCTTTCCCACACCCTGGTCGAGGGCGAAGGTCATGGCCCTCACCTTGTCTTCGGTGACCACCTTGCGCGGATCGTCGGCCAACTCGCCCACCAGCTCCTCGGGAGCCTGCACGGGCGAGTGGATGGCGTTGTACGGCAGGTAGAGGAAGAACGGCTGCGCGGCGTTCTGCTCTATGAACCGCACCGCACGGGCGGTGAATTCATAGGTGGCGTAATCCATCTTGGCTACAGGGTCCATGTTGTCCAGCATAAAGGCCAGGCCGGTATGTACGCCGTCCCACGAGCCTCCGACGAGCGGGTCGAAATAGTCATGCAGGCCGTTGATGAAACCGTAGAAGGTGCCGAAACCCCTGTTGTTGGGGTGGTTGCGTATATAGTCGCCCACGTGCCATTTGCCTATGCAGGCGGTGGCGTAGCCAGCTTCCTGGAGGTATTGGCTCACCATCCGCGTATCGGCGGGTACGCCTCCGGCGCCGGGGGCGTCGAGTCCGTAAAAGCCGAAACTCTGCTGGTATTTGCCGGTGAGCAGGCCGGCGCGGGTGGGACTCGACACGTAACCCGTCACATAGCCTTGCATGCACTTAACTCCGCTTTGGGCCAGGGCGTCTATGTTGGGCGTGACCACCCTCTTTTTGTGCGGATAGCAGTTTACGCCTCCGTAGCCCTGGTCGTCGGCCAGTATGACGACTATATTCGGACGGCGGCCCGTTTCGGCGATGTGTTTTACCTGTCTGGCCGGCTTGGCGGCGGCGACTGCGGGCAGGGCCAGCAGAGCCAGAGGGATCATTCTTTTCATATCTTTGATTATTCTTCCTGTTGTTTTTTTGCGTTGTTGACTTTCAGCGGATAAGGTTCCACGCCTGCGCGATCGGCCCATGCATCGTACATTTTTGCCATATTTTTAACGCGGTCGGGATATTTTTTCGCCAGGTCGTGCATCTCGGCCCTGTCTTCCCTTATGTTATACAACTCCCACTTAAGTCCGTTGAAGTAAGAGGCGACCAGCTTCCAGTCGCCCTCGCGCACCATGCGGTTGCCCTCGTGTTCGGCGAATATGGGACGCTGTTTTACGGGCTGCCCCTTCACCATCGGGAGGATGGAGTAACCCTCGGCCGGCTGCACGCCGTGTCCTTTGTATTTCGACGGGTATTTGGCCCCGGCGGCGTCAAGGCATGTGGCCATCACGTCTGTGAAGTGGCACGGTTCGGAATCCACCCTGCCCGGATCGACCACCTTGCCGCCCCACCATATTATGCCCGGGGTGGAAATGCCGCCCTCGTGGGCATAGTGCTTGTAGAGAGAGAACGGAGTGCAGCATACGTTAGCCCAACCCGTGCCGTAGTGCGAGTATGTACCCGCCTGGCCCATGCCGTCCAGTTCGTCGCCCGTGTGGGTGTGGTACTGCACTCCCGACTTGCCGTCGAACCCGAATTCGTGCCACTCGGCGCAGGCTCCGTTGTCCGACATGAACATTATCAGGGTGTTGTCCAGTTGTCCGCGCTCTTTAAGGGCGTCCAGGAAACGTCCTATCTGTTCGTCCATTATGTCTATCATGGCTGCGTAGACGGCCATGCGGCGGGCGAGGTCTTTCCGCTGGTCTTCGCTGAGCGAATCCCACGCGGGGATGGAATGGGGTTTGTTCATGAAGTTGCTCCCCGGCACAATGCCGCGCGGACGCATCTCGAGCGGCCCCATGAATCCCATTTGCACTATGCGGTCGAAGCGCTCCTTACGGATCGCATCCCAACCTTTAAGGTAAGTCTGGTAATATTTGTCTATGCGTTCCTTGGGGGCGTGCAGCGGGAAGTGGGGGGCGTTGTAGGCCAGGTAGAGGAAGAATGGCTTGTCCTGCCCTTTGGCTTTACCCGTGAATTCTATGGCGTAGTCGGTTATGGCGTTGGTGGCGTAGAACTGCCCCTCGGGATATTTCCTCACCGAGGCTTTGTCGGGCAGCTTGGTGTATACCGCCGGATTCCAGAAACTGTTGAATCCGCCCAGCAGGCCGAAATAGTCCTCGAAACCCCTCTGGACCGGAGTGGTGGCTCCGAGGTGCCATTTGCCGCTCATGGCGGTGTAATAGCCGTTTGCCGACAGCGCCTCGGCTATTGTCACGTTGTCGTCGCTGCGGAAACCGCTGTATCCTCTCGGGAAGTCCTTCTTGTTGCCCGTCATGCCGCCCATACCCACCTGGTGGGGGTAGAGGCCGGTAAGGATGCATGCCCGCGAAGGGCAGCTGCGGGCGGAGTTGTACATCTGGGTGAAACGCACCCCTTCGGCGGCCAGGCGGTCGAGCGTGGGGGTCGCTATCTCACCGCCGAAACATCCCGGATCGGAGAAACCCATGTCGTCGCACAGGATCACCACTATGTTTGGTTTTTTGTCTGCGGCTCCGGCCGTCGTTGCGGCCGTCACGGCCAGCAGGGGTAATGTTATCTTCTTGCAGTTCATATTGGTGTGGTTATTTGGTTCCTGACGGTTTTGCGATCCTGGTTTTGACGGAGAGAGGCTCGCCGAAGACGGGGAAACCCTCTTCGTCCCACGTGAATCTCTGCAGGCGGGGCGAGCGGGAGTCTTTCGCTCCCCTGGGATCGTTCTTCACGCTGCGGGCATGGTAGAAGATATACTCCTCCGTACCGTCGGGCGACTTTATGAAACAGTTGTGTCCCGTGCCGTAGACGCCGGCCTTTTCCGACATCTGGAACACGGGGCCGGACGATTTGAGCCACGACCCGGCGTCCAGAAGGTCTGCGTCGGTACGCGCCGTGAGCAGCCCCAGGCAGTAGTACTGCGACCAGCATCCGCTGGCCGAATAGGCTATGTGTACATATTTCCCGTCGGGGCTGAAAAGCGCCTGAGGGCCTTCGTTTACGTATATTACGTGTTTGGGCTGGGTGTTGTCGTCGTTTTTATAGCGGCGCTCCCACCACTGGTCGGGTTTGCTTATCAGCAGGCGGTCGGTGGCCAAAGTCCACGGGTTCTCCATGCGGGCTATGTAGATGCACTGCGTTTCGACGCTCACGCGGCGCTTCTGCCATCCCGACCAGATGAAATAGAGTTGGCCCTTGTGTTCGAAAACGGATCCGTCGATGGCCCAGTTGTTGTCCTTGTCGGTGGCTATGCGGCCTTTCATCGCGAATTTCCCCTGGAAAGGGTCGGGGTTTGCGTTTTCGAGGCAATACATCTGGTGGTCGTCGGTGTTGCCGCCGTCGGCGGCGTAATATATGTACCATACCCCGCCGATGTTGTGTATCTCGGGCGCCCACAGATGCTGTGAGTTGGACGGGTCGGTAGGCGTCCAGACGGTTTTCCTGCGGGCGTTCTTAAGGTCGGTTATGTCGGGCGTGGCCATGAGCGTCAGGCCGCCCCCTCCGCTGCGTATGTAATAGTAGCTGCCGTCGTGCCATATGGCCCAAGGGTCGGGCGCTTGCGGCAGGACGGGATTGGTGAAGGCGTCCTGCGCGGCGGCGGTAAACGGCAGCAGCCACGCGGTAAGGACGACGCTAAGGCAGATCGCGTAAGGTTTCATTGTCAAGGCGGTTTTTGTGGTTGTCATTTACGGCGTTGTCCCCAGTCGGACGACTGCACTTCGGAATAGGTTTGGTTCAAGCGTTTGCGTATCGACGGCTCCATGCGCTCCACCTCGTCCAGGTCGGGCGTGCCGAAGGCGTCCTGGAAACGCATCATGGGATCGAGGTGGGCGGCATAGTTCCAATTAAGGCACGTCTGCACCCCCCGGCCCCTGCGCGGAATCATCACACGGAAAGCCTCGAGCTGCAGGCCCCGCGGCAGGCCGGGGTAGAGCGAATCGTCCCAATTCATCGTCTGTTTGGTGTTGTGGGCGGCCATGCGCGCCACGTGCAGCCAGTGCAGGTTGCCCGTTTCCAGGTAAAGGCGGTAGTAGGCGAAGGACGACCATGCGAAACCAAGGTCGGCCCCCGCGTGTCCCAAGGCTATCAGGTGCTGGCCTGCCATGCTGCGGTCGGCCGGAACCACGAGCGCGCCGCCGTGGTCGGACTCCACGGGAATATCATAGCAATACGTCCATGTCTCGGTGTAGGTGGCGGCCTGTACGGCCGCTTCCAGCCAGCGGCGATCCCTGGTCAGATCCCACAGCGACAGGAAGCCGTTGAGGGCCATCTGCCCCGACTCGCTGTCCGGCACCTGTGGATTGTCCACCACGCAGGCGACGTACATATATTTATCGTGGATGTTGCGCAGGCAGAACTCCCCCGCCTTTAGCGCCGCATCGCGGAAATCAGCGCGGCGGGCGGCTATTGAAAGCTCCGCCAGATAACGCACGGCGCAAATAGAGCCGTATTTGTTCTCCACGGCCACGGGGTGGCGGCCGTCCGTTACGACGGTATGGTCATACGAGAGACTCCAGCTACCGTCCGGATTCTGGTTTTTCAAAAGCCACTCGCCGAATCTTATCGCCGCGCCTATCCACTGCGGTTTGTCGACGCCGCGCTTTTTGGCGAAGCACCATCCCGACACGAGGCCCTCCATGCCGCCCGTGGCCGTGCGTATGTTGCCCATCTTGCGGAAACGGCCTTTGCGTCCGTCCACGCCGGGATCGTACCATGCGCGCGGATAGCCGAGTTCCGTCAGGCAATTCTCCGCCCAGAAGTCGAGTACGGCCTCACCCCTGGCTTTAACGCCGCCGTCGTTACGGAAAAATCCCTCGCGGTAGAGGGTGTAGCCGGTGGATATCTGCATTCCCACGAAACCCATCTGGTAGTTTATGCCCATAGGTTCGCCGGCCTTGTAGCGTTTGCCGTCCCTCTCGGTGTCGATGAGGCTGACCTGGAACGGGAAGCCGGGAGCGTCATAACGTCCGCCCTGTTCCGCCGAAGGCTGGTAATAGGCCAGCAGGGTCTCCACAAGGCCGTCGTAGGCGTCCCTGAGATTCACGGAATATATTTTCGGGTAATAAAGCCCGAAGGCGTACTCCCACGAGCGGCGCAGGGCAGAGGGATAATCCCCGGCGGGGAAGACGCATATATGCACCGCGTAACGCTGCGTCAAACCCTCGCGGACGGGATGGGCGCGGCGACCGCTGCCTCCGCGGCGATCCGTCTCCGTACCCGGGAAGGCGAGTCCGAGGTACATCATGTCGCCCGCCCTGAAAAGGCCCACCGACGAGAAGCGGTAGCCCTCGTTCATGTGTTCTCCGCGCGAATCGGCCATTACGGTCTGCGGATCGGCGTCTTTCTGCGCTATGGCCACCGCCATGCCCGTGGAGGGGTTGCGCATCATCGCCACAGGCAGGGTTATACGGTCGGCCCTGTACATGAAACAGTTGTCGCTTGCCTGGGGGATATTGCGCGGCAGGCTTACGCCCGGCTGAAAATTACTTTTATACCATACCCCCGGCACGAAGAATTCGTTGTCGGCGACGGCCCTTTTGGCCCAGTCGGCCTCGAGCGCGAAATACGACACAAGCGAGGTGTCCGAGGGCGCGGCCGAGACGACCTTCAATATGCGCGACACCTCCATGACCCCCGGTTCCTGCGGCGTATAGAGGTCTTTCACCCTTATGAGCGATCCTGCGGGAGTCCGTACGGAGGCCTCCATTTCCATGGCTCCGTTGCCGGCGGGTTTGCCTGCGTCCGTATAGCGCGAGCATATCATCCTGCCGTTTACCTCCAGACAGACGGCCTTGCCGTATTCCACGAAATTTATCGTCGCATCGCCGTACGACAGCCGGGCGTAACCTTTGGGCGAAGCGGTGAACGTCAGGCGCGCCTCCTCCCCGCGCGCGGCGGGCAAAGCGGCGCAAAGCAGGAGCGACAAAAACAAAAATGAAGTAAAAGGTCTCTTCACGTACGCGTATGGGATTTGGTGTGGCAAAACAAAGATAATACTAAAACCGCAACGGCGGCGCGCTTGGGGTCGAAACGCATTTTTTTAGGGTTAAAACGCCCTTGCGGGTGGACATATTAAATTTATTAACCGTACCTTTGTGGTGAGAGACAGAAAACCTAAACCAAATAAATCCGCCAACAATGAAAAAAACACTTCTTTGCCTCGTTGCAGCGGCCGCCATGGTGGCCTGCAAGCAGCCTGCGGCCAATGAGGTCACGCTCATGGACGCCAAAAACTTCGAGACCGTCGTCGACGGCAAGCCCGTCGCCCTTTACACCCTCGCCGCGGGCGACCTTACGATGCAGGTAACCAACTTCGGCGGCCGCGTGGTGTCTCTGTGGGTTCCCGACCGCGAAGGCGTCAAGGAAGACGTAGTGTTGGGTTACGAAAGCATCGACCGCTACCTGAACAACACCGGCGAGCGCTTCCTGGGTGCGGTGGTAGGCCCCTACGCCAACCGCATAGCCAAGGGCAAATTCACCCTCGACGGCGCCGAATACACCCTGCCCGTGAACAACAACGGCCAGACGCTCCACGGCGGCCTGAAAGGCCTCGATATGGTGGTTTGGGACGTTAAGTCGGTATCTGAAAGCAAGATCGAGCTTACATATGTGGCTAAAGACGGCGACGAAGGCTTTCCCGGCAACCGCACCATCGACATGGTTTACGAGCTTACTCCAGACAATCAATTCGTAGTGACTTACAGCGCCACGACCGACGCCCCCACCGTATTCAACATCTCGCACCACTCCTTCTTCAACCTCAAGGGCGAAGGCAATGGTTCAATTCTCGATAACGTCCTTACCATCAACGCCGGCAACACCACTCCGGTGGACTCCGTACTCATCCCCACCGGCGAGATAGCGTCCGTGGAAGGCACTCCGTTCGATTTCCGCACCCCGCACGCCATAGGCGAACGCATAGGTGTTGAGAACGAACAGCTGAAAAACGGCGCAGGTTACGACCACAACTGGCTACTCGACCGCAACAGCGAAAAAGACGTGGAACTTGCCGCAACCCTGCTCGAACCCGCCAGCGGCCGTTACATGGAGGTGTGGACGGATCAACCCGCCCTGCAATTCTACAGCGGCAACTTCTTCGACGAAGGCAGCTACAGCGGCAAATACGGCCGTCCCATCAAATACCGCGAATCGCTGGCCCTCGAAACGCAGAAGTATCCCGACAGTCCCAACCACGAGAACTTCCCCTCGACCGTGCTGCGTCCCGGCGAAACCTATACCCAAACCTGCATCTACAAATTCGGCGTGAAATAGGGCCGTAAAGTTTAATGTAACCGTTAAGAACCTCAAAATACCTTTGTTTTGAGGTTCTTGGTTTAACTAAAATACAGTTGGAAATGAATACCAAAATGTTACTTACAGGGCTGCTTGGCGCCGGGTGCGTCGCTCCCGCGGTTGCGGCCAAGCCCGCCAAGGCGGCAAAAAAGGCCGAAAAGCCCAATATAATAATCGTCTATACCGACGACATGGGCGTTGGCGACGTGTCCTTCCTCAGCTCGGTATGCCAGAAGTCGCCCAATATAGACGCCCTGGCCAAAAGCGGCCTGGTGGTGGACGGCTACTATTCCGCCGCTCCCGTAAGCTCGCCGTCGCGCGTGGGCGTAACTACGGGCATGTTTCCCCTGCAGTGGGGCGTCAACACCTTCCTGCACGAACGCAAGGGCAACGCCAACTGCGAGCAGGTGGATTACCTCGACGCCTCGGCGCCCACTATAGCGCGTTCGCTCAAGGGAGCGGGCTACACCACGGGCCACTTCGGCAAATGGCACATGGGCGGAGGACGCGACGTGAACGACGCTCCGTCGATAACGGCCTACGGCTTCGACGAATATTCGTCCACATGGGAGAGTCCCGACGCCGATCCGGCGTTAACGGCCACCAACTGGATATGGAGCGATAAAGACCAGGTGAAACGCTGGGACCGCACCGCCTATTTCGTCGACAAAACCCTCGATTTCCTCAAGCGCCACAAAGGCCAGCCCTGCTTTGTCAACCTGTGGCCCGACGACGTTCACACGCCGTGGGTTCCCGGGCCGCAGGTGAAGGACAACGAGAAGAGCTGGAGTACCCCGCCCAACCTCGACGGAGTGATGAAGGAATACGACAAGCAGATAGGCCGCCTGATGAAAGGCCTCGAGGAGTTGGGCCTGCGTGATAACACCATAATAGTTTTTACCAGCGACAACGGCCCCGCGCCCTCGTTCGAACAGCGTCGCACCAACCAGTTGCGCGGCTGCAAGAACAGTCTCTACGAAGGCGGCATCAAGATGCCTTTCGCCATAAGCTGGCCTGCCAGGATCAAACCGGGACAGGTTGACAAAACCTCGGTGGTGTGCGCCGTCGACCTCCTGCCCACATTCTGCGCCATAGCCGGAGCCGAACTGCCGAAAGGCTTCGTCCTGGCGGGAGAAGATATGAGCAAGGCCCTCACCGGTACGCCCCAAACCCGCGCCAAAGACCTTATGTGGGACTTCGGACGCAACCAGTATTTCGGTAAACCCGGCGATAAGAACAACCGCAGTCCCCACCTGGCCATAAGGCGTGGCGACTGGAAACTGCTCATGGGGTCAGACGGACAGGTTACCGAACTATATAACCTGAAGTCCGACAAGAACGAAACACAGAACGTGGCCGCGCAGAATCCCGAGATGGTGGCCGACCTCAGCAAAGCGCTGAAAGCCTGGTGGGATACCCGGAAAGTACGCGAATAAGGGATCAGTTCGAAAAGGAGGTCGGCGTTAATATGCGTGACGCAAGAAAACGCTGCGCCTTACGATAACGACGCTGTGCGATATGCGCAGCCAACACGTAATGGAGACCTGTCCAAAAGAGACGCGATCGACTAATCATTAGTCGATCGCGTCTCTTTTTTGTCGGGGTACCGGGATTCGAACCCGGGGCCTCCAACTCCCGAAGCTGGCGCGCTAACCGGACTGCGCTACACCCCGCGACAAAATTCAGAGCGCAAATATAAGAGTTTTTTCCAAGAAACAGCCTAATAATCCGCCTAAATTTATTCTTCCTGCTATTCGAGGCTCTTTTCTCTCCGGTTTACCATGGCCTGTGCCTGTTAAACGGCATTATGGGATCTGTCTGAAAAACAGGGTGGCGTCAAGATGCGTGACTCAAGTTGCGGTATCTCACCTGGCGAGCGATTCGAATATTTGCGGTATGCGTGTGCTGAAATCGAGCTGTTCTCCCGTTACCGGGTGCGTGATGTGCAGTTTGTAGGCGTGCAGGCATACCCGTCCAGCCCTGCACTCATGGCCGCCGTATTTGATGTCGCCCGCGACGGGATGGCCTATATGCGACAGGTGCGCCCTTATCTGGTTTTTACGCCCGGTTTCAAGTTCCAATTCCACAAGGGTATTGCCGGCTCCGCGTCCCAGGACCCGGTAGCGGGTTACGGCCTGCCATCCGTCGCCTTCGCCGCAGACGTACACTTTTCGCGCTTTGTTGTCGGCCAATGGCGCGTCTATGATCCCCTCGTCGGGCTTGATGCCGCCCTCCGCCACCGCCACGTAGCGGCGAAGACGGACCAGGTCGCGCCAGTTCTTTTGAAGTTTCTCCTGCACTCTTTCGCTCTTGGCCAGCAACATAAGCCCGGAGGTTTCACGGTCGAGCCGGTGTACTATGAAGATGCGGGACGAAGGGTCGGAGCGTTTGACGTGCTGGCTGAGGATGTAATGGGCCGTGCGGGCGCGCTCTTTGTCCGTACCCATCGACAGCAGGCCGTTGCGCTTGTCTATCACTATTATATGGTCGTCCTCGAACACGATGCGCATCATCGGGTGGCTGAAGGCCTCCGGGCCGCGTCCATGCGATATGCGTACCGTGTCGCCTTTGGCTACCGGCGTCGAGTGGAGCGTCACGATCTGCCCGTTGACCGAAACCTGGCGGTGGGCGAGCCACGACTTTACCGTAGTGCGGCTTTGTCCCGCGGATTTCGCCAGTAACAGCTCAAGTAGTTCGATTTCACACTCCGCCTCGATCTGGAATGCGCGAGGCTCGCTTTTTTTATTCTGGCCCATGTAGGAAACTGCACGTATTTTGCGCGAAGGTACGTCAAAAATCACTAAATTTGCCACGTATAATAGATGAGACGATGAAAAAGATCAAAGCTGCCATAATAGGATATGGCAATGTGGGAAAATTCGTACTTGAGGCGCTCGAAGCCGCGCCAGATTTTGAAATAGCCGGCGTCGTACGGCGCAACCCGGCCTCGCAACCAGCCGAACTCGCGGCGTATAACGTGGCGGGGTCGCTGTCCGCGCTCGGCAAGGTGGACGTGGCGGTTATCTGCTCGCCCTCGCGCCTGGCCGAAAAAATCGCAGCCGAGGCCCTCTCGTTGGGCGTCAATACGGTAGACAGTTTCGACATACATACCGACATAGCCGGCGTCCGCAGCCGACTTTCCGAGACGGCCGTTAAGCACGGCGCGGTGGCCATAGTCTCCGCTGGATGGGATCCGGGGAGCGATTCGGTGGTGAGGGCATTGCTCGAAGCCTGCGCCCCCAAAGGCATAACGTACACCAACTTCGGCCCTGGTATGAGCATGGGCCATACGGTAGCCGTAAAAGCCGTTGCCGGCGTACGCGACGCCCTGTCGATGACAATACCCACCGGCACGGGCATACACCGTCGCATGGTGTATGTGGAACTGGAGCCTGGACACGATTTTTCGGCAGTGGCGTTGGCAGTGAAGAGCGATCCCTATTTCGTGCATGACGAAACTCACGTGATGCAGGTGGAGAGCGTCGACGCACTGAAAGACATGGGCCACGGCGTGAACCTGGTGCGCAAAGGAGTGTCGGGGATTACGCAAAACCAACTTTTCGAGTTCAATATGAAGATCAACAATCCCGCGCTGACGGCTCAGATACTCGTGTCGTCGGCCCGCGCCGCCATGAGGCAGTCGCCCGGAGCCTATACGATGATAGAGATCCCTGTGGTAGACCTGCTCCCCGGCGACCGCGAAAGCCACGTGATCCGGTTGGTCTGACAGGTCCGACTGGCCCGGCAAATCCTGCAGGTTTGCGGGTCTGATGCCGCCGCCTTCTGTAGGAGCCAGGATGTTCTAAATGCTCCAAGGTCCGTTTGACGCTTGGTGTCAGACGCCTGCATCGGCCGCCGCGACGAAGTGGGGGAATAAAATTCACGTATTTTTTGGTAAAAAGAAAAAGAAGACATATCTTTGCGCCACCAAAAAGGTCAGATTCCGTAGCTCAGCAGGTAGAGCACAACACTTTTAATGTTGGGGTCCTGGGTTCGAGCCCCAGCGGGATCACAGAAAGGAAAATGAGGCAGTTATCGCAACTGCCTCATTTTTATTTTATTGCGGTCGTAACTTGCTGATAAACGCCGATTTAGGTTCCCGCATCAGCATGCAGATGTCTCTAAATGTCCACGGTTTTGCTTACTTCGACAGGGGTCGGAAAGACATAAAAAGACGCCCCGCCGTAAGTTAACCGTAACCGTAAGAGACACTTTTCTAAAATAGGTTACGATTTGTCCTCTAATGTCTCTCGAACGCCCTTAAATGCCTCTGCATTACTGATAGTTAGCATCTTAATGTTGTTTAATTTTACCCACGTAAACCACTCATTAAGATGGAAACAAAAAGCACATTTGCCATCCTTTTTGTGGCACAAAAAGGAAAGCTGAAAACCAACGGTAAAGCCCCCATTCTGGCCCGGATTACCGTAAGCGGAAAAATGGTTCATTTTTCCACTCATTTGGACATTGACCCCGACCGATGGATGGCCAAAGAGAGTCGCACTGCCGGAAAAACCCGCGAAGAGAAAGACATCAACTCGATGCTGGAAGATCTCCGGGCACTGGTCAAAGGGCGCTACAACGAAATGATCGCCCGTGGCGAAGCGGTCACAGCTGAGAAGATCAAAAGTTCTATTTTCAAAGTGGACGACAAGGCCGTAATGCTGATCGAGCATTTCGACAACTTCAACCGAGATTACCAAGAACTGGTCGGCAAAAATACTACTCATAAGACCTTTACCCGCTACGTGCTGACTCGCAACCGGCTGGTAGATTTCATGACCGCAAAGTACAAGGTCAAAGATATTCCGCTGACGGAGGTTAATAATAAGTTCATCAATGATTTCTTCATCTTTCTGCGGAC
>JAVBOW010000006.1:0-84149 GCA_031550125.1 Rikenellaceae bacterium | reverse complement strand
AAAAACCTGCCTCAAAAAAAAAAATTAAAAAAAAAACAAACCCGCTACAAAACCCGGGGGGGGGGTTTCCCCCCACTCCCAGCCCCCCCCGCCACGCTTGTCGAAGGCCTATTCGAAAAGGTGGCGCAGGTCCTCCTTCGGCGAGGCAAGGTAAGTCCTGAAGCCGAGGGCGGCGGCAGCCTCCGTATTGGCCCGACCGTCGTCTATGAACAGCGTACGCGAGGGATCCATCCCGGCCTCTGACGCCATCATGCGGAATATCTCAGGGTCGGGCTTGGCAATCCCCATCTCGTAGGAGAGGAACATGCGGTCGAAATAATCCCCCGGGGTATGCCCTCCGGACGAGAACCATCTGTCGAGAATATAGGGGAACATTATCACGTTGGTGTTACTCAGCATATACACCTTATATCTTTCCCGCAAGGCGAGCAGCATATCCAATTTAGTTTGCGGTACATCCACCAGAAATCCGTACAACGCTTCGTCTATAGCCTTTGGAGTGGCCGAAGGTACGCGGGCGCGGATATGATCGTACAACTGCCGGGGGGTTATCGCACCCTCTTCGAGTTCGAGAAAAATGCCCGACTGCTTGTATGGGTCGAGCAGTCGGTCCGCTTCGGCGTACCCTATCGAGGCAAAACGGTCTATGCACCGCTGCCTGTCGAGATCGACCAATACTCCCCCAAGGTCGAAGACTATGTTATCTATATCATGCATGTAGTTTCGTTTTACGGCTGCAAAAGTACAAAAACGGCGTGAAATATGAATACCCGTGTAAAAAACGCCCGGCGACCTTTCGGCCGCCGGGCTGTTAGTCGTTGAAGGTCAAGCCTTACAACGAAAGGCCTCCGTAAACCACGGGATCGACAATTTCCATAGCGATATCGAGGGCCTGGCCTTCGGTTATATTCGTGTAACCGCTGGCGGTAAAGGTGATGGCTTTCTTGGAAGCGAACGCTCCGAGAACGTTATTCATGAAACCCAGAAGCTCCAGAGAGGACTTAGTGGAGAGGTTAGTCGCAAAATCGTGGTATGCGAGTGCAAAGGTCCTTGTTACAGGAGTCTCACCGTCCACCCATGACGCGTTGATGGTCAGGTCGCTTACCTTAATACCGGCGCCGCTGAGGGTAGACATGGCTACATACACCTCTTCGTAAGTTATGGATTTGATCCATGCGGCCACTTTGCTGTCCACGTAATCGGAATATACTACGGTGTAAGGCTCCGGAGTCTCGAAATAGTTGGGCGTTTCGGGATTTTCTGCGCGCGAAATGGCGGGCGTTATAACTACCGCAGCGTTGGAGCGGGGGACGAGTACGTCGGCGGACAGTTCGAATGTAATATTTTCCAGCTCCTCCCTGTGTTCGGTGGCCTTCTCTATGGCATCGCAGGAATTAAGGAACGCAAGCGCCAAGGCGGCCGTCAGAATGTAAGTGAGTTTTTTCATGTGAGTATGGATTAAAGGTTATTGGTTGCTGTATATGACGCAAATATATTACTTATTATTGTTCTTTCAAAAAAACCGCCGCTTTTTTAAAGGCGGCGGTTTTTCTGTTTTATCCAAGATACGATTTGAGCAGTTTACTGCGCGAAGAGTGCCTGAGGCGGCGTATGGCCTTCTCCTTTATCTGGCGGACGCGCTCGCGCGTCAGGCCGAACTCGTCGCCTATCTCTTCCAGGGTCTTTTCCGAGCAGCCTATTCCGAAGAAGTGTTTTATTATGTCCTTCTCTCGATCGGTAAGCGTGGCCAGCGCCCTCTCCACCTCCGTGCCGAGCGACTCGTTTATAAGACCTCTGTCGGCATTTGGGGAATCGGTGTTCACCAGCACGTCGAGCAGGCTGTTGTCTTCGCCGTCGGCGAACGGGGCGTCTACCGAAACGTGGCGGCCCGAAACGCGCAGGGTGTCGGTGACCTTCTCCCTGGGCAGGTCTAACGCAGAGGCAAGCTCCTCGGGCGAGGGCGTACGCTCATGCTCCTGCTCGAAACGGGCGAAAGCCTTATTGATCTTGTTCAAAGAGCCTACCTGGTTCAACGGCAGGCGTACGATGCGCGACTGCTCGGCCAGGGCTTGCAGGATAGACTGACGTATCCACCACACGGCGTAAGAGATGAACTTGAAGCCGCGCGTCTCATCGAACTTCTCTGCGGCCTTTATCAGGCCGAGGTTGCCCTCGTTTATAAGGTCGGGGAGACTGAGGCCCTGGTTTTGGTATTGTTTGGCTACCGACACCACGAAACGAAGGTTGGCTTTTGTGAGTTTCTCGAGCGCTTCCTGGTCGCCTTTGCGGATGCGCTGCGCCAGCTCTACCTCTTCTTCTACCGTTATAAGATCCTCCTTGCCTATCTCCTGGAGGTACTTGTCCAACGACGCGCTTTCGCGGTTGGTTATGGACTTTGTGATCTTTAGTTGCCTCATTATCTATAGTATGCCCCTCCTTGGGGTATTGGTTACTCCTGCAGCGAATATACCACCCAGCGCCCGTCGGGATACACCCCTTCTATGTTGCGTACTTTGGTGGTTATTTTGGCCAGGTCGGATTCGGCATTCACCTTAACTCCGTTAACCTCGGTTATTATGTATCCGCGCTTAACGTTGGCCTGGCTGAGTACGCCGCCCTCCTTTATCGCCTTTACCTGAATACCTCCGTCTATCTTGAGTTGCTTGGCCGTTTTGGCGTCCACCGTTCCGAACGCTCCGCCCAAAGCTTCCGCCACGTCGACGTAAGTGCTGGCCAGTAGTTCTTCCTTTCCTGCTTTATTACGTAAGACCACGTCGATTTGTTTCACTTCGCCGCCTCTTTTTAACGTAACTTTTATTTTATCGTTGGGGCGGTGGCGGCCTATCTGCTCGAGCAGCGTGGCTGACGAGTTGATTTTCACGCCGTCTATCTCGGTTATCACGTCGCCGGCCTTTATGCCTGCCGCTTTGGCTGCGCCGTCTTCAAGCACCTGCTCTACATATACTCCGCCCTGCTCGGTGATCTTTTTATCCTTGCCTTCACTTTCTATGAAATCTTCGTCCACGGGCCTGAAGGTTATACCGAGCAAAGCCCTCTGCACGACGCCGTATTCCTTCAGATCCACGACCACCTTCTTGACTATGGCCGCAGGAATGGCAAACGAATAACCCGCATAGCTGCCGGTGGGCGATTTGATGACGGTGTTTATCCCCACAAGCTCGCCGCGTACGTTAACCAGCGCCCCGCCGCTGTTGCCCGGATTGACGGCGGCGTCGGTCTGTATGAACGACTCTATGCGAGCCGACGACGGTATGACGTCCAGATTGCGCGCCTTGGCGCTGACGATGCCTGCCGTAATGGTGGACTGGAGATCGAAGGGGCTGCCTATGGCCAGAACCCATTCGCCCAGGCGCAGCTCGTCGGAATCGCCGAAAGCCAGCGTAGGCAGATCCGTAGCGTCTATTTTAATTAGAGCCAGATCGGTGGTGGGGTCGGAACCAATTATGCGGGCGTCGAAAGTACGGCCGTCATTGAGCTTAACCTTCAGTTTGGACGCGTTTTCCGCGACGTGGTTGTTGGTGACTATATAGCCGTCGGGCGAGATGATCACTCCCGAGCCTCCGGAGCGGCGTTCGCGTACGGAGGGACGTTGTTGTCCGCCTCCGTCCTGCTGCGGGATGCCGAAAAATTCGAAGAACGGGTCGTACTCCTGCCTCGATCGCATCTTAACCTCTTCCACCTTCTCTATATTCACCACGGCCTTGACGGCATTTTCTGCGGCGTAGGTAAGGTCGGGATAATTATCGCGGTCGTAGGCGGTGAATTGCGCTCCCGCCTTCTGTTCGGCGAATTCAACCTGCCTTTCAATTATGCACCCGCTATTCCTGACAACGACGAAAGAAACCACTCCCCCCGCCAGAGCCGATGCCAGCAGGGTCGATACAAATAAAACTGTCCTTTTCATATTAACTGTAATTAAAAAGTAATAATAAAAAGGTAGATCTATGCCATATTGTCAGTTTATGATTTCAAAAAGAGTTCCTGCAAAGGTCGTGCCTTTTGGGAACTCTTCTACTAAACGGCCCTTACAGGGAAATATTGTATGCCCTAAGAAACCGTTTAAATTTCTTATCGAAGTTATTTGAGAAATTTTAAACGGGTTCCAAGCTAACGATCCCGTTAAAACGAATAACCGAGGCCTATCGCCCCCGAAGGCATTATGTCGCCCGCAGTACCTACTATAGGGGTGAAACCTATGCGCCAGGAGAATCCTCCGCCCATGGGTTGCAGGCGGTACATAAAGGAAAAGTGGCCTATAAAATTGCCCTCTTTGTAATTCCCGTAATAGTTGTAAAGGTCCACCTTTCGCGTCATGGCGGTAATTCCCGCTCCTACCTCGAAGGCGTGCGGCGAATTGCTGCGGCCGAATACATAGTTGACGCCCAGAGGGAAAGTCAAATAAGAACAGGTGCGGGTGTCGTACGAATTGTCGACCGTGGTAGTGGAAAATCCCGCGCCTATCCTGTACCCGAATCCGATTTTGGCCCCGCGTTCGAAACGGCTGTCGAAGTTGGCCGAGAGTAGCACGCCCGGACCTCCCATCTCAATGTAAAAGTGCCTTCCCGTGGCGTTGTCGTCGTATTGCTGGGCTGAGGCAGTTTGCACGGCCGCGATCGCGGTAAGGGTAAGAATCAGTAGGTTTTTCATAGTTTGGGTTTATATCGGTTCACTGCATCAGATGCGTACGGCAGGCTAAATGTTGCCTGCCGTACGCAAATATACTGTATTTTTTCCAGATTCGTTCTTCCCGGCCTTTTACGCGAAAAACGCTTTTTTCAGCATCTCGACCGCATCGAGGCGCTCCCAGCCGAAGAATTCAACCTCGGTTTTCGCTTTCTTGCCGTTGCGTGTAAGCGTCACCTCTTTCGAATAGGGGCGGTTGCCGAAATGGCCGTAGGACGCCGTGGCCTCGAAGATAGGATTGGTCAAACCGAAACGCTCGACGATCTTTGCGGGACGAAGGTCGAACAATTCCGCTACCTTACCGGCTATCTGACCGTCGGTCAGTTTCACTTTGGCTGTGCCGTGCGTGTCGACGAATACGCTCAGGGGCCTGGCAATGCCTATGGCGTAGGAGACCTGCACCAATATCTCGTCGGCGATGCCCGCCGCAACCATGTTTTTGGCTATGTGGCGGGCGGCATATGCCGCAGAGCGATCTACTTTGGAAGAATCCTTGCCCGAGAACGCCCCGCCGCCGTGCGCCCCGCGGCCGCCGTAGGTGTCGACGATAATCTTGCGGCCGGTAAGGCCGGTGTCGCCGTGGGGACCTCCGATAACGAACTTGCCCGTAGGGTTGACGTGCAGGATATAGTCGTCGCCGATAAGGTCGGCCAAATGGTCTCCGGCCCTCCCGAGGCGCGCCTTGGTGCGGGGAATGAGTATTTCCCGTACGTCTTTGCGTATACGCTCCTGCATAAGCCTCTCGGCCTCTTTCTCGGAAACGGTGGTGGAAGGAAGGATAAACTCGTCGTGTTGCGTCGAAACTACTATGGTGTGTACTTTCAGCGGCTTCCCGTTATCATCGTACTCTATCGTCACCTGGCTCTTGGAGTCGGGGCGGAGGTATGGCATCTCGTTGTTTTCGCGACGTATGACGGCCAGTTCCTTCAGGATCACATGCGAGAGCATAAGCGTGGCAGGCATATATTCGCGTGTTTCGTTGCAGGCGTAACCGAACATCATGCCCTGGTCGCCCGCACCCTGCTCGTCGGCCGTCTGGCGCTCAACGCCCTGGTTGATGTCGGACGACTGCTCGTGGATGGCCGACAGCACTCCGCACGACGAGGCGTCGAATTTGTAGTCGCTCTTGGTGTAGCCGATGCGCTCTATGACGCCGCGCGTGACGCCCTGTATGTCCACATAGGCGTCGGAACGCACTTCGCCGGCAACTACCACCAGACCGGTGGTACACAAAGTCTCGCACGCCACTTTGGAGGCGGGGTCGGCGCGCAGGAATTCGTCGAGAATGGCGTCGGAAATCTGATCTGAAACTTTATCGGGGTGTCCCTCGGACACCGACTCCGATGTAAATAAAAATCCCATTTTAATAAGGTTTTAACAGTTAATAAAACTCTTTTAAAATGGAAGGACAGGTCGAAAACGCAAAATAGCAAAACGCTGCTTTAGCATTTTTTTAACGTGGTTGCAATCGGCCAAATCTTTCCACAAAAGAAATATCGGGTGCAAAGGTAAACATATTTATCCGTATTGCAAATTCCCGGGACGCGGAAGCATGAAAAATCCGGCTCCTGCTTCGCGCAGGAGCCGGATATTGCGTTGACATGGCTGCCGTTATCAGAACCGATAGCCCACGCCTAATTGTATGACGCCGTTCTTTGTTTCGATTGCGCCGTCGGCAATGTCGGTCAGGCCGAGGTTGTAGCGAGCCGAAAGGACTACGCGGTATATATTGTAACTAAGCCCCATGTCGAAACTGACGTCTATCGACGAGAAGGAGTCGCCCACATCCTCGGTATGCTTGTCGCCGCCGTTTTTGGTCCACTCCTTAGCGCCGGCAAGGAAACCCACCTGGGGACCGAGGTCGAGACTGAGGTCTTCTGTCAGATAAAGTTTGGCCAATATGGGAAGGTTTATGTAGCTGAGGCGTATCCTGGCTTTATCGAAGCCCATGGCCCCGGCGTCGGAGTCGGAATAGCTCATACCCTGGCGGGAGTAGACCAGTTCGGGAGAGAGAGCCAGATAGTCGTTGAAGCGGAATTCGGCGAAAATACCCGCATGGAACGAGGTCTTCATCTTGCCGTTGTAATCCTGGGTGAGGTTGGCGAAGTTCAATCCCACTTTAGGACCGTACGACAACTCGACGAATTGGGCTTTTGCCGTGAACGCAACCGCCATGACGGCTGCAAAGATGATCGTTTTTTTCATTTCCGTAAATTTTAATCAAGTTAATGCAGTGCATACATACAATAATTGTTCCCTTATTCGCAGGAACGTTTATCATGGCGCCATACGTTAACAAATCTTTAATTCGGACAAGCGGCCTGAAAAGGCATTTTATTTTGATTTATTTTTGTGTCAAATACAAATAAAATATTTTCATGGATCCAATATTTACGATTATAGTAGCGGCGCTACTGCTCCTCGGAATCCTCGGGCTTGTGGTAGGCGTCTCCAACGACGCGGTCAACTTCCTCAACTCCGCCGTAGGGTCGAAGGCCGCGCCGCGCAACGTAGTGCTGGCCGTAGCCTCGGCCGGTATAATAATAGGAGCACTTACCTCCAGCGGCATGATGGAAGTGGCCCGCAGCGGGGTGTTCTACCCGGACATGTTCGATTTTCGCGACATAATGATGCTTTTCCTGGCCGTGATGTTCGCCAACGTCATATTGCTCGACCTGTTCAACACCGTAGGTCTGCCTACTTCAACCACCGTTTCGCTCGTTTTCGGACTGCTGGGATCGGCCGTGGCCGTGGCTTCGGTAAAGATATGGGATTCGGCCGAGCTTACCATGGCCAACCTCTCTACGTTCATCAATTCGGGAAAGACGATGGCCATCCTTTCGGCCATCCTCATCTCGGTGGTTGTAGCTTTCGTGTCGGGTTCGGTGGTGATGTATGTCACCCGGGTCATATTCACTTTCCGCTACCACAAGGTATTTAGCCGTTTCGGCGCGCTGTGGTGCGGCGTGGCCATCACGGCGATAGTTTATTTTGCGCTGTTCAAAGGATTGAAAGACACCAGTTTCATGAGCAAGGACCTGCTGGCGTGGATAAGCGGCAACATGACCCTCTTCCTCTTCATCACATGGATCGCCGGAAGCGCCGTTATGTTTGTCCTGCAACACCTGTTGGCCGTCAATATACTCAAGGTCACCATTCTGGCCGGGACCTTCTCCCTGGCCCTGGCCTTCGCGGGAAACGACCTGGTGAACTTCATCGGCGTGCCGATAGCCGGCTACGACTCATACAACATAGTCAAAGCATCGGGTGACGCCTCGATGATGATGGGCGACCTCAATAAGCCCGTCACGGCCAATTTCCTATTTCTGCTGGCCGCAGGCGTGGTGATGGTAGTAACGCTATGGACGTCGAAAAAGGCCAAAAGCGTGGCCGACACCGAGATAAACCTGGCCAAGCAGGACACGGGCGTGGAGAGGTTCGGATCGACCCTCATGTCGCGCTCGCTGGTACGCATGTCGCTAAACATCAACAAGAAATACGAGCAGGTGATGCCCGAGAACATACAGAGGTTCCTCGAAAAACGATTCATCCCGTTGCGCATATCCGAGAAAGAACAGGCTCCGTTCGACCTTATCCGCGCCACTGTCAACCTCACGGTCGCTTCGCTGCTCATCTCCATGGCCACTTCGCTCAAACTGCCGCTTTCCACCACCTATGTCACTTTCATGGTGGCCATGGGTTCGTCGCTGGCCGACAGGGCCTGGGGCCGCGAGAGCGCCGTCTACCGCATCACGGGCGTACTGACGGTGATTTCGGGCTGGTTCCTTACGGGACTCATCGCTTTTATCATCGCCTATGCCGTGGCTATAGGACTTATGTACGGCGGCACGGTTGCGGTACTGGCCATGAGCGCCATATGCGCCTTGACCATCATCCAAAGCTCTATCACCCACAAGCGCAAGGTCGAAAAGAAAGAGGCCGTCATGGAGAACCCCGACAACTTCACCAAGGAAGATTCGCCCGAGGAGATCATCAGCAAATGCACGGCCGTTGTCCGCCGCACGATGAAGGAAGCCACGCGCATCTACGCCGACACCCTCGAGGGTATGTACAACGAAGACAGGAAGGCCCTCAAAAAAGCGGTGAAAGATTCCGAAGAGCTGTTCCTCGACGCCCGCGAGCGCAAATATCACATGCTGCCCACCCTGCACTCGCTCAACGACAACTACGCCTACGCCGGCCACTACTACGTGCAGGTGGTGGACTACATCAGCGAGATGACCAAAGCACTGGTACACATCACTCGTCCCTGTTTCATACATATCGACAACAACCACGAGGGGCTGTCGAAAGACCAGGTGGAGGACCTGATGCGCATAAGCAGCGAGGTGGCCGCCATCTACGTAAAGACCAACGAGATGCTTAAGACCAACGATTTCAACGACCTTAACGCCATCCTCGACATGCGCGATCAGCTGTTCGAAACCATCGCCGAGGCCGTCACGCGCCAGCTGCGCCGCCTGAAACACCGCAGCGCCAGCACCAAGACGAGCATGCTTTACATCACGTTGCTCAACGAGACGAAAAACATGGTACTCCAATCGCGCAACCTGCTCAAATCGCAGAAATATTTCGTCGAAAACTGCGAAGATTACGACCCCGCCCCCGACGCCGAATAACGTCCGCCGCAAATCCCTGTATGACGCGATTATACTGGCGATGTGGACAATATGGTGATAATTTGAAGAGAAAAACCTTGGCGGATTGGGATTTAATGTTTAATTTTGTATATAGGCAGAATACATAATGTAAATTATGGTCTGATAATCAATAATTTAACTGCATTTAAACCTTAAAGCTTATGGATATGAAAACGATGTTAAAGAGTACATCTCCGGATGTCATTCAACGGTATGAGGCGCCCGCCGCAGAGATTCTCGAGGTGGCCGCGGAACATGGATTTACGTACTCCGATGAGTTCGAGATCGACGACTGGGGCGGTGAAGAAACCATCTAAATGCCATTATCCCGATTTCTAATCACCTAAAAACAGAAAAAATGAAAAAGATATTGACATTAATCGCTTCTGCCGCCATAATAATGGGCTGTCAGAAAGACAATGCAGGTACGCCGGACAACGGTAGTAAACCGCTGGGTACCTACCGCATAACGGCCGACCTGGCCGATGCGCGTACCTCCATGGCCAGCGATGGCAAAACGTCGTGGATAGCCGGCGACGAACTGGGCGTTGCGCTCGTCAGCGGCAGCAACCTCACCTCTAACATCCAGTTCACCTACGTAGTGGGCGACGCCGCCTTCCTTGGCAGCGATCTCACCAATGGCAGCCCCTACATGGCGTATTATCCCTACAACGCATCGTTCGTCGCCGGAGGCAAGATAGCCTTCGCCCTGCCCGCAACCCAGCAGCAGGCTGCGAGCGGTGTCTCGGGGGACATCATAGACGCTTACGACTACCTCTACTCCTCACAGGCGACGGCAAGCACAACCACCAATTTCCAGATGCACCACGCCCTGTCGCTGTTCCATTTCACCATCACGCCCTCGAATGTCACCGCAGGCGATAAACTCAACAGCATAAGCGTTTTCGACCCTGCGGGCAACTCGTTCGCAACGACCATTTCGGTTGACGCCTCGGGCGTATTCACCTATGGCGGCTTCACCAATAAAGTGACCCTCAAGACGGGCGCATCGGGTACGACCCTCGCCAACGGCACCGTTTACGAAGGCTGGCTGATGGTAGCCCGCGACCCGTCGGTGGCCGCCCCCACCCCGCTGACCATAATCGCCGAAACCACCAAAGGAAGCATAACGCTCAACGCCGCAGGATCGACTCCCACCAGCGGCATCAATAAAACCACCGCTTACGAAAAAGGCAAGCCTTATGGCATCGTGCGTTCTATTGATTTGAATAATGCATCAATTGTCGTAAACGGAGAGTATGTGATATTAGGGAAAACGGGTGATGAATATTATGCCGTAACAAATACTGCTACAACAACTGGTGGTAGGCTTAATTCTGTCTTGTCGGATTATGATGGTAGCAGCGCATCAATTACAACCGACGATGCCTCTATTGTGTGGACAGTTGCAAAAAGTGGCAGCAATTACACATTGCGTAATAACGGCAATAATAATTATTTATCATGGTCAAGCGGTAATGCGGCTACAACAATCTCAACTGCCTACAATTTAACTATAGCCAATTCAGATGATGCTCCTGGAACATTTTGGATCAGATCTGCAGCTACTCCAGAGCGATATTTCTCGTTAAATGCATCAACTGCACCGAAATCTTTTGCGTTTTATACTGGCACCTTAATTGACGATTTATATATTATTCCTGCTTCGATACTGCCGCTTCCTAAAGTTACCGTTGACGAGATAACACTTCCTCTTGATTATAACGATATTTCGACGAATTCTATCGGCTTCCAATTGACAAATGCCACAGTAGCCAATATGACCATTTCGCGTTATGAGGGAACAGAAGGAACAACAGCTTGCACGTGGTTGACCGCAGTTGTCAATGCAAATAAAATAGACATCACTGTTCCAACAGCTAACAGCGGTGCAGCCCGTACAGCCCGCGTAGTTCTGAAAGTAACTACAACAGTGGAAGGGATCCAGAGAACGGACGAAGCCACTATAACTGTTAATCAGTCGGCTGCAGGTGCAGCAAGTTGGGAAAATGAAACTTTTGCAGCTTATGCCCCTCTTAATGGCACTGAAACTTCATACAATAAGAGCGGAACGTTTGTCGGTGTCACTACAGGAACCCCAACATGGAATTACTCAGGATGCGGCAACACCAATCAATCTAACACGGATAGATCTGCGTTAATTACTGCCGGAGTTGCCGTGACAAACGCCAAATATATTACAATGGGCAAAAGCGGCTCAGTAAACGTAACCATTCCCGGGGGAATAACCGAACTCAAATTTAACGCATTGGTTTCATCCAACTCTTCGGGGACTGTAACAGTAACAGCAAATGGCGCAACTGTAGCAAGTCAAAGCATTCCTGCGAATGCCAAACAGAGTTACTCATTATCGGGCATCAATTGCGGAGGATATAATGCGCTTATCACCTTTACTTGCGGTTCTGCCAATAATCGCTTGACAATAGGTGATGTAAGTTGGATCCCAGCTAACTGAACTCCGGGAGGGGGAGGGGATGATAACCCCCCTCCCCCGGATCCCAACCCGGGAACAGCTGCATTAGGAAAGCCCTGGGCCGAGTTGCCTAAAAAGAGTTCATCCGTAACCGAGGAAAGTTATATCATTACGGACAACGGTACGGTAAACGGATTTTTTCCGCGCAACTTCTCCATAGGGTACGACAAAACGAAGAAAGTGGCGCTGTGGGTGGCTTATCCCATGCACAAGTATTATAACGATACGAAGAACAGCACCAGCAGCACCTTTACGTTCGACCCCAAGTTTGCAAACACCGAGCAGATGGACAACGACGGCGTACCGTCCCCGTACAACAGAGGACACCAGGTAGCAAGCGCCGATCGCTACGTCAGTTACGAAGCCCGCAAGCAGATCTACTACATGACCAATATGACGCCGCAACTGGCCACGTTCAACAGTCCTGTATGGTCGGGACTCGAACAAAAGGTACGCGATTGGACGCCCACGGATACGCTTTACGTGGTTACGGGCTGCTATTTCGATGGGTCGCAAACCTCGGTAACAGACAACGGAGGATACGCCTGCCCCGTACCGACGCACTACTACAAGGTGGTGCTGTGCAGCAAAACGGGTACTACGGGACAGTCCGTATCGGCGCTCGCGGCGTCGCAGTTAAAATGCATAGGGTTCTGGTACTCGCACACGGGTACGAACCAAACGCCGGCCAACTGCGCCAAATCGGTAAAGGATATCGAAACCCTCTGCGGATTCGAATTTTTCGTAAACGTCCCCAACGCGCCTAAAACAACCCTCACCCTGTCCGACTGGGGCCTGTAGCCCGACGGTAGATAAACGATCAAAACGAATAAGGAGGTCTGAACGGACCTCCTTATTCGTTGTACGGCACATGGTTCGGAAGAGGGCCGGTCTCAATAATATACGATCAGACTGACCAGCCCGGAACCAAGAATAAGGAGGATCGGGTTTACTTTAAGCACCGAGAGGATGAAAGTGGCGGCAAAGAAGAGCCAACTTTTCCAATCAGTAAAAGTTTCGGGACCCAACAACAGCAGGGCGGCGGCCAGGATCATGCCTATCATCATCGGCCGCATGCCTCCCAGCGCGCCCGTAACGTAGCGATTATGCTGCAGGCGCAGGTAGAATTTCGTAACCGCTATCATTATGCTCAGCGCCGGCAGGCACACGGCCACCGTGGCCAGCAGCGATCCCCAGACGTTACCCGTAACGGTATAGCCTACATATGTGGCGCTGTTGATAGCTATCGGGCCTGGGGTCATCTGCGAAATGGCGAGGATGTCGGCCAGCTCGGCGTCCGTTATCCATTTGTGCTGCACCGTAACCTCGTTGTGTATGAGCGACAGCATGGCGTAGCCCCCGCCGAAACCGAAGAAGCCTATCTTGAGATAGGAGTAGAACAGTTGCAGGTAGATCATCGCCGGCCTGTTTTAATGTAAGTATAGACCAATCCGCCCGCCGCCCCGGCGATAATGAACCAGATGGGCGAGACGCCGAAATACCACACCACGAAGGCGGCCGCAAGGGCAAGCACTATACGCTTGAAACCCATGCCTTTCATAAGTCCTATGACCGGGGCCACTATCAGGGCCACCACCGCCGGACGCATGCCCTTGAAGGCGGCGGCCACGGCGCGGTTGTCTTTTATCTGAGTGAAGAACATGGCCACCAAAAGGATAATGACGAAAGAAGGAAGGACAACCCCCGAAATTGCCGCCAGAGCGCCCGCATAGCCCCTCGAGCGGTATCCTACGAAAACGGCGACGTTGAGCGACACAGGCCCCGGTGCGCTCTGAGCCAGAGAGAGCAGATCGATAAAATTCTTTTCCTCCACCCACCCGCGCCGGTCTATGACCTCACGTTTTATAAGCGGGATCATGGCGTATCCGCCGCCGAAAGTGAAAAGCCCTATCTTGAGGAACGACCAAAAGAGGCTCCACGGCGAAGCGCATGCGCTATTGGTTTCAGGCCCGGGATTCATGGTCGGCAGAGGGCTATTGGTCGGGATCGCGCCCGCAAAGCTTCATCACGCCGTCTATAAACGAAAGCGGATGGGCCGGGTTGCCGGGTACGTAAAGGTCTGCGGGATGACGGTCGAAGAAAGAGCGGTCGAGGGCCGGGCTGCCGTCGAAGAGGCCGCCAGATATGGCGTCGACGCCCACGGCTATAACCACCTTAGGTTCAGGCATGGCATCGTAGCAGATCTGCAGAGGGTTGGCCATGGCCGCCGTGACGGGACCCGTAACCACAACCCCGTCGGCATGACGTGGCGAGGCCACGAATTCTATGCCGTAGCGCGGCAGGTCGAAATTGACGTTCTGCGAGGCGTTGAGTTCCATCTCGCAAGAGTTGTCGCCCCCGGCGCTCACCTGGCGCAGTTTGAGGGCGTGATCGAAAAAACCATGCAGGGATTCGCGTACAGCGGAGCGGTCGAAAGGCACCATGCCGTCGGATTGCGCCGTTATGACAAGATCCTCGCGACGCGAGGCGGCCATGCGGAAGTTGGTGGTGAAACGCACCGATGCGGGCGAGGCTATCTCGCATTGCCCGCAGAAGAGACAACGGCCGAGGTCCAGCGTAAGGCCGCCGTCGAAAGCGATGGCTCCCGTGGGACAAAGCCCCGTAAGTTTGGCGGCCGTGCGCGGAGGCACTACCGGCGATATGACAGGGCAACCGCGGTAAGGTTCCGGGATAGTCGCCCCGGAAAGATCGCGTATCCACTGACTACCGTGGCTCCTGAGTATTTTTATCTTGGAGAGTATCATATCAAAGGTCGTGTCCGCAATATGACAGGTTGAAACTTTTGTTGCACACCGGAAAATCGGATATACCCGCCCCCCGGACGGCCAGCGCCAGCGCCAGCCAGTTATGCATAGAAGGATCTTTCACCTTATAGCATGCCAGGCGCCCGCGGTAGTCGGTGACGGCGGCGTGACATATCTCGCCGCGCCACCCCTCCACCATCGCCACGGCAAGCATGCCCGGCAAAGGACGAAGGTCGTAATCGGGCGCGGACACCTCCTCGGGCTGCTCGGCCATCAATTCGCATATGAACTGCACGTAGGTTATGGATTGGAAAACCTCGCGGGCACGTACCATAAGGCGGGCCATGACGTCGCCCTGGTGGCGCGCTATGCCCTCGTGCGAGAAACTGTCGTCGTAAACTCCCCAGGGGTGCGTGCAGCGCACGTCCCGGTTAAGGCCGCTGGCGCGGGCCGCCATACCCACCGCGCCGATGCGCAGGGCCGTGGCGCGGCTCACGACGCCGCACTCTTCGAAACGGGCCAAAACCGACG
The DNA here is from genome assembly GCA_031550125.1 of Rikenellaceae bacterium. GTDB lineage: Bacteria > Bacteroidota > Bacteroidia > Bacteroidales > Rikenellaceae > JAVBOW01. The sequence goes on along the minus strand of JAVBOW010000006.1, from coordinate 68,994 downwards.
GGGTGTTTTTAAGATCATCTATAACCTCTTCGTAGCGGCGGGCCACCTCGCCCGTTTTATGCACTATATCGCGGGCCAACGCGGAATCTATGGTAAAATTACTGCCCATGGGCCTTATCAGTCCCTTGCCGAAACGGTTCCCGCATATGCGTTGCGTAGTGTTTATCACGATGGTGCGCAGGGCCTCGCAGGCAACCTGGCCCAGCTGGTAACCTATATCCATGCACAGCGCGCCGGTGTCGGCAAGATGCATGGCCACGCGCTCCAGCTCCAGGGCTATGGTCCTGAGTTTGTCGAGGCCTACGGCGGGGGTGGCTCCGGAAAGTTTCTCCATGAGCATGGCGTGGGCGGTGGTGTGAGCCACGACGCTGTCGCCGGCTATGCCCTCGACAAGGCACACGCGCCTCAGGGCGCTCCCCGCGGCGCACATAAGAGGTTCAATACCCCGGTGCTGGTAGCCCAGGGCTATCTCCAGGTGCAACACGCGCTCGCCGTTGCAGATAAAGCGGAAAGCCCCCGGCTCGATGATGCCGGCGTGTATGGGGCCTACATTCACCTCGTGAAGCGACTCGCCCTGCATGCGGTAGAACGGATAGCCGTCCGCCGACCCTCCGCCCGACGACCCCGCAGCGGGATAACGTAACGGTTTGGGCCAGGGATCGCCATCGAATTCCACCCCATGCAGCTCGGCTATCTCCCTCTCGAAACAATGCATTGCGGGAAACAGGGCGGAAACGGAGCGCAGAGCCGGATCGCGCAGGGCGTCGTAACGATGTGCCGATACGTAAAGTATGCCCCTTATATCGTCGGCTACGATGCAGAAAAACTCAAGGACGCCCTTAGCGCGTCTGACGGCGAAATATTCGGCCACGTGGCATTCGTCACGCCCGAGCATGGCGCACACATCGGCATGGAAATCGTCGTAAGGCAACACCGGCACGACGTCGAGGCTCACTGCGCCCTGTCGGTTGTTTATTTCGAGCCAGTTCATTGCACTATCCCGTTAAGCAGTTCGATAAACCATTGGGCTTGCCAAATTCCCAGAACGAGCGACAGCAACGCCAACGCCAAAGCCGCCATGCGCGACCGTTCGCGGTCAGGCGCGGCGTTAACGGCCGACGGTTTATAGCAAAGTTGGAAGATACGCCACATAAAAGTATATATCACCACGCAAACCATCAGCACCACCACTGCGGCAAGCCACCATTTGCCCGTCGCAAAAGCCTTGCCGAGGATCATAACCTCGGAAAAGAACAGGCCGGAAGGAGGAAAAGCCAGTAACAGCACGACGAGGACCATGAGCGTTGCCGCGCCGGTAGGATCGGCGGCCATATATCCGCCTATACGGTTTATGCGGTAAGTGCCGTACATGCGTCCCACGCGCGACATCTGCAGGAAAAGCCCCGATTTAACCAGCGAATGCGCCGTCAGATGGAGTATTGCGGCAAACACCCCTACCCCGCCGATGCCCAAGCCTATCAACGCTATACCCATATTCTCAACCGTGGAATATGCCAGAAAGCGCTTGTAGTGGTTGGTGCGCCTGAGGAAAAATGCGCCGAACATAACCGAAACCACCCCTGCCAGAATAAGCACGTTACCCATCCATGGATAAAACGCCGACAAGGAGAAAAGTTTGTAGGCCCTGTAAAGGGCTACGAAGCCCCCGTTAACCAATGCTGTGGATATCAGCGCCGAAGCAGGAGCAGGAGCGGCTGAATTGGCGTCTACGCCAACGGTATAGAGGGGGAAAATCTCGAGTTTGCAGCTGTAACCTGCCAATATGAAAAGGAAAGCCATCTTCATATACAGAGGATTGCCCGAAGACACCGCCCCGGCAAGGTTGTCGTAAGTCATATCGCCGCCCGAAGCCGCCGTGCCGAGCAGGAGGATACCCAGATAGGCGATGGCTATCCCTGTGGAGCACACGAAGAGATATTTCCAGGTAGCCTCAAGGCTCACTGCCGTACGGCGATGATAGACAAGGCCTGCGGCGCACAGTGTCGTTACCTCCACGAATATCCACGTAACCGCAATGTTGTTGGCAAAATACACGCCGGCAAGCGAGAAACAGAGGGCCATCGTAAAGAAGTTATACAACTTCAGCCTGGGCAGGGCCTCTTCCTTAAGGTAATCCAGGCCCACCCAAAACACGAGCGGCGATATTATGGCCAGGATAGCGAAAAACAGCATGCCGAGCTTGTCGGCCGCAAAGAAAGGCGACGCAGGCCCCGAAGCGCCTACGGCGGCCCAAACGGCAAAACCGGCCTGCAAAACGTAAAAAGCCACGCATACGGCAATCATAACCCTGCGTGAGCGAGCCGTCATAACCGATCCCGCGACCAAAAGCGACAATATGAGGTATATTATTATCATCTTCCGTAAGGTCAGTCTTTAAGCGATGTAAGGGTGTCGGAATCGATCACCTGCAATCCCTCCCCTATCTTACTGATCATCAAGCCGAGGATCAGCACGCTCATAAGGATGTCGAGCAGGATGGCCAGATTTATAAGGAACGGCATCTGCGCGCCAACGGCCATGGAAAAGAGGAAAACGCCGTTCTCGATGGTGAGGAAACCCACCAGGTGCGAGAACATGCGGCGGCGCATAACTATCAGTATAAGCCCGTTAAGTAACGCATACAGAGCAACCCCGAAAAACACCATATCCACCGTGCTGTCGGCTATATAATAGGTAACTGCGATGCTCGCCACCAGAGCCATAAGCGAAAAAAGGAGCGAAGAGAACTGGCTCAGGCCGAAGGACTCTATGCGGTTGATCTTCGTCCGCGTAATTATGCGGTAGAGCATCCACGGCACTACCAGCGCCTTGAATATTACGGTTTCGGCTATAACGAAAATCAACTCGCCGATCTCGATGGTATGGAGCCTCAGCAGGGCCACCGCTGCGAGTATCCACCCTTGCATCATCACAAGGGCGGAGTAATGGCGGTAACGCTCGGTTACGGAAAAGTAAACCAGGCTGACCACAAACAATATTATAAGGAAAAACATCATATCGTCGAAACGTGTTTTACGAGCATAAACGCCACAAAAAACAGCAGCAATGCCACCGCGAGGATCATAAATATCCACGTCGTATTGCGCGACAGTCGGTTGCGCGCCTTGAACGACTCGGTGAAACCCACCGCCGCAGCCACAAGCACCGTGGCCCCGACGGCCACGAACACGCTGCCCGAGAACATGGCCGACACCACGTTGCCCGCCAGCACAGACAGCGCCGCAGTTTTTATCCATCCGGCCATGGTTATCACTCCCAGGTCGAAACCGCAGTAGTCCAGCACCATGACCTCGTGTACCATGGTCAGTTCGAGGTGGGTGCGCGGATCGTCAACGGGAATGCGTCCCGATTCCGCCACGACGGCCTTATACAAAGCGTACACCGCCAACAGTCCTACGATGGTCATATCTACGCCCGACACATCCATGCCTGTGAACATCTGCCCGAAACTTATCCGCCCTGTTATCAGCGACAGCGTTCCGGCAACGGCGAATAGCGCCGGTTCGACAAGCGCCCCGTAGAGGGCTTCGCGGCTCGCGCCCATACCCTCGAAACTGCTGCCGGTATCGAGCGCGGCCAGCACAAGGGCGAAACGCCCGGCGGCAAGCAGGTAGAAGAACAGCACCAGGTCGCCTTTGAAGGAGAGCGCCGGCACGAAATACCCCACAGGCAACAGCAGCGCCGCGGTGAATGCCGAAGACAAATACACTGCCGGGGCTACCTGGAAAATAAGCGTAGTTGTTGGCGAATATACCGCGCCTTTGCGCATCAGCAGCCCCACGTTGCTTATATGTTGGTAGAGGCTATAGCCCTTGCGTCCAGCGAGAACGGCCCGGGTACGGTTTATTACCCCCGGCAACAGGAACGCCAAAAGGAGAATTATAAATATCGACGCCACTCCCTGAATCATCATATCAATCCCAAAATTGAGAAAACCAATACCAGCAACAGGAACAACAGGGCGTAGAGCAGGTAGTAATTGACCTTGCCCGTACGCATTGCCATAACACGCGAATTTAGGCGTCGCAGCACCTCAACCCACATGGCGTTGAAAAGCGCGGCCACGCGGTCGCGTCGGCGAACGCTGAAATTATGCTCGGCCGGAAATATCTCGTCGGGATTTACGCCATTGCCGTCCCTATGGCTATCTGTGAGTTGCGGGGATATGCTCTGCAAACCCTCCGAAAACGACTCGCCGCTGTACTGCATAGAGGACGAAGGAGAGCCGAAACCACACCCCCAGGTGGGCGACGAGGCTACCGTACGTTTGCGCAACGCAAACCTGCGCAACAGCATCACCGCCGCGACGACAATTATAAAAATACCCGTCACGCAGGCCATGGTATAGACATCGCGGCCTATCAGCGCGTATATCATGCCCGCATTGCCTATACCCGTAACGTTTCCAGCTGTATCGAATATCGTCGGGAGCAATACGAAAGGAGCCAGCCCAACTACCGCCACGCATGCGGCGGGGATGATGCACGCCGCTATACGCCACCTGTCGACCTCTGCTGCCGCGGAGGCCCCGGGAGAGCGCGGTTCGCCCAGGAAAACCACGCCGAAGAGTTTGGAAAAGGCGATCGCCGCCACCCCGCCGATGAAAGCCAACGCAAGCATGCCTCCCACGGCCATGATAACGCCGCGGTCGCCGGAGCCGAGGGTGTCGATAAACCCGAAATAGATAAGGAACTCCGACACGAATCCGCTCAATGGAGGCAGGGCGCATATAGCCGCCACGCCGGCAAGCATAAGTGTGGCGGTGGCCGGCATGCGTTTGGCCAGGCCGCCCAGATCTTCGAGCGAAGTGGTGTGCGCTTGCGTATAGATATTGCCCGCCCCGAAGAAGAGCAGGGTCTTAAAGTGCGAATGGTTAACGGTATGGAGCAGCGCCCCGCTCATGGCGCACAGCGCCAGCATGGAATTATGCTGTGCGCGCCCTGCGAGCGCAGCGCCCATAGCCATGAAGATTATTCCTATATTCTCTATGCTCGAATAGGCCAGCAGCCTCTTGGCGTCGTTCTGCACTGCGGCGAAAAGCACGCCCCACACCCCCGTCGCGAGACCTACGGTAAACAGCACCGCACCCGCCTCCAAAAGCCCCGACTGCATGCAGGAAATCACGCGCATAACGCCGTACACCCCCATCTTGATCATCACGCCGGACATAAAGGCCGAAACGTGGGCGGGTGCTGCGGGATGCGCCTCGGGCAGCCACGAATGCAGAGGAAAGAGTCCCGCCTTCATACCGAAGCCGACAAGGAAAAGCAAAAAGAGCGGCATGGGGGGATAAATATTGAAATAAGCCCCCAGGGAATCGAAATCCGCCGACAACCCCCTGGCCTGCATGGTTATGAAGCCGGAGAGCAGAAAAACGAACCCCACATGCATCATTATAAGGTAGTTCAGCGCCGCCTTCCTCGTCTCTTTCCTGTGCGCGTCGAAAGCTATCAGCAGAAACGAGCATATGGTCATAAGCTCCCAGCAGAACAGAAAACCGTATCCGCCGCGGAAAGTGACCACGCCCAACATAGAGAAAAAGAGCAGCGCAAGGCACATGTAGTGTAACGAGAGGTGGGCCGGCGCGCGCTCGGCTTCATAGCGGGCCATATATCCGCGCATATAGAGCGTCACTGCAATAGCCGCCACCGATATAATCGCCACAAATACGGCCGAAAGCGCATCTATCGAAGCGTACTCCATGCCGAATAGCGTCCTGTAGTGCCACTGCAGAGGTTCGCCCGAGCTGAACACCCCGTGCGCCAGGCACCTCACGGCCGCCGTAAGCGCCGTGACGGCCCCCGTGCAAACCAGGGCCATGACATACCACGCCTTGGCCCGGCGCGGAACCAGGAAGACCAGGGGGGAAAGAACGGCGAGTATCAGTTGTAAAGACACGGCGTGACGCTATAATCAGGTTGCAAATATAATATATTATCCGTTAGGAGTTAAACCGTCTGCCAGGCGGAATTCAAACGCGCCGCAGGGTTACTGCACGCCCATCTTGCGCAGCAGCGCCGTCATGTCGGGCTTGTGGCCGCGGAAGCGCACATAAAGATCCATCGGATTTTCAGAGCCTCCCCTGGAGAGTATGTTGCGACGGAAAGAATCCGCCACCTCGCGGTTGAATATCCCTTTCTCCTTGAAAAGGGAGAAGGCGTCCGCCTCCAGCACCTCGGCCCACTTATAGCTGTAATAGCCCGCGGCATAGCCTCCGCTGAAAATATGGGAAAAGGAGGTGGAGACGCAAATGTCCTTTTCGGGGGCGAATATCTGGGTACCGCGCGTGGCGGCGCGTTCGAATTCGTCGACGGGAATCTCTACCGGCGCGGTTATGCTATGCCAGGCCATGTCGTCGATGCCGTAGAACAGCTGCCGGACGCACCGGTATGCGGCCATGTAGTTTTTGGCCTCCACGATCTTGGTTATCAGCTCTTCCGGCATCTTCTCGCCGGTCTGGTAATGTACGGCCCACAGGTCGAGGAATTCCTTCTCCGTGGCCCAGTTCTCCATTATCTGAGATGGAAGCTCCACAAAATCGCGATAGACGTTGGTACCTGTCTGAGAGGCATATTTACCTTCGGCAAGGATGCCGTGCAGGCAGTGGCCGAACTCGTGCAGGAACGTCGTGAACTCGTCGAAGGTAAGCAGCGACGGGGAGGAAGGTGTGGGTTTGGTGAAGTTGCAGTTGAGCGATATCAGGGGGCGTATCTCCGTCCCTGCGGCGTCGATGCTCATATCGCGGAAAGTAGTCATCCACGCCCCGCCGCGTTTGCTCTCGCGGGGAAAGAAGTCGAGGTAGACCACGGCCATGAACTTGCCCGACTCGTCGTAAACCTCCCACGTCGTAACTTCGGGATGGTAGACCGGGATGGAGGTGTTTTGCCTGAAAGTGAGTCCGTAGAGTTTTTCGGCCAGCAGAAATATTCCGGCCTGCACGTTCTCGAGCTTCAGATAAGGTTTAACGAGTTCTTCGTTGAGGCTGTAGCGCGCCTCTTTGTACTGCTCGTCGTAATAATTCCAGTCCCAGGGTTTGAAATCGGCCAGGCCTTTCGAGGCGGCCATATCGCGGATGAGCGTGAAATCCTTCTCGGCATACGGTTTCGAGGCTTCCAGAAGCCCGGCGAGGAATTCGTCCACGGCGGCGCGGCTTCCGGCCATGCGCTCCTCGAGTTCGTAATCGGCGAAGGTGGGATAGCCCAGCAGGTTGGCCAGCTGCATGCGCAGTTCGGATATGCGTTTGACCAAACCGGTGTTATCGCTATCGCCGCCAGTATTGCAGCGCGAACCGTAGGCCCTCCATACGTTCTCTTTCACGTTGCGGTCGGTGGCGTAGGTCATGTAAGGTATGAAGGAAGGAGCCTGCAGAGTGAGCAGGTAGCCCGTGCGGCCTTTGGCGGCGGCTTCGTGGGCCATGCTCTCCCTGGCGAAATCGGGAAGGCCGCCCACCTGCTCTTCGGTAAGGTCCATCGAGAAGGCGTTGGTGGCGGCCAGGAGGTTTTGACCGTATTTGAGCGTCAGGCCCGAGAGTTCGGTTGTTATGGCACGGTAGCGCTCTTTGTCCTCGGCAGAAAGGGCTGCGCCGTTGCGGACGAAACCTTTGTAGGTCTCCTCCAGCAGCATGCCGTCCTGGGCGTCGTACCGGCCGCCGGCGTCGTGGACGGCCTTTACGCGGGCGAAGAGGCGCTCGTCGAGCGATATGTCGTTATTGGCTTTGGTAAGCATGGGTTGTATCTCGATGGCGACAGAATCGAGTTCGGGCGACGTCTCCGCCTCGGTGATATTGAAGAATATGTTGGAGATCGCCGTCAGGCGCGCGCCCTTGCGTTCCATCGCCACGATGGTATTTTCGAACGTGGGGGCTTCGGGGTTGACGGCTATGGCCTCTGCTTCGGCCATCATTTCCCGGATGGCGGCCTCGAATGCGGGTTTATAATGCTCCGGCTTGATCTTATCGAAAGGAGGAGTGGCGAACGGGGCGGCGAAATCCTTCAGCAGCGGGTTGTCGCTTTTGCATCCCGAAAACAGTGCGCTCAATGTCATGGCGGCGAGAATGATTTTTTTCATTGTTATATACGGTTATCGTCAATCGTAAAGGTTTTCGTAATAGCTGCTCCGCTTGTCGTATTTAAGGTCGTGCAGCACGCCCGACTTAACCCCTATATAGAAGCTCCACGACTGGAAGGAGCCTATCGGCACCCAAGAGAAGGTCATTTGCCAGCAATGCAGGTCGCGCGTTATGTTCACCGTACCGGGAGTGAATTTCTTCATTTTGAAGTCGTAGCCGCCGTCGAACGTTATGCCCGTCTTTTCCGTAAGCGTGACACTGGTGTTGAAGCGAAGGGTTTGCGTGACGTTGGCTTTCAGGCCCGGCTTCGAATAGCTTAGGGAGTAGTTTACCCCAAGGTTCCAGGGAATGTCGAAATCGTAGTACATCGAACTCATGGCCTGGCGGCGCATGGAGGCGTTTACCGATGGGTCGGTGAAAAACATAGGGTCGCTCCCCGGAGGCAGCGATCCGCCGTTATTTATGTCGTTCATCGCCCCTGTAGCCTTCTTGGTCGACTGGAAAGTGTACCCGAACGACCATCCCGTGGAAGTTATGCGCCCCAGCTTGCCTTTGGCCAGCATGAATTTATTTATCTTATGCCCTTTGTCGTTAAGTTGGTAGGGATCGAGCGTCGCGCCGAGTTGCAGGGCGAAGTTGCCGAAAAGCGTGCCGGTACGGAGGTTGAGCGAAAAGGGCGACAGGTTGAGCGAGTCGGCGAGGAAGTTATATGAGCTGCTGGCCGAAAGGTTCTCTATTATCTTTATCTTCTTCATGCCCGATGTGTCGGCTTTACTCCGTACCTTCATCTCTATGTTGTTGCCCAGGCTGAAGGAGAGCGAAGCCGACCGGCCCGTTCCGGGAGGGCTGTACGCGCCGGCTCCCTGCATTGGAGAATAATACGTTATGGTTCCGGTGGAATCGCTCTGCACAGGCTTATACATGCCGAATTTAGGATCTGAAAAGTCAGGGGAGAATGACATGCCCGCCGATGTGGTTATTACGTGGCGTATGAACCGTATCGGGAATTTCTTGCCGGTAAATTCGTACATGCCGTAAAGTTTGGTGGACATGGAGGCCGAGAAACTGTAGCGGTAGGCCCTGTAGAAGCCGAAAGTAGTGTCGGCAACCACCGCTCTGCCCTGCGCCGGATCGTATTCCTTATTGAAAGCCTTGAAACTCCATGTTTCGTTATAATTGGCCGACGGACTTAAATTAATATAATTCAGTAAATTGAATGACATTGAAACGGGAATGGAATGCTCCACGCCGTTCACCATGTTGCGGAACATCTTGTCGGTGAACATATCGTACTCCTTGCCCGAGGCGGTGTTACGCATGTTGCCGGTGTAGGACATCGAAATCTTTTCGTACCAGCGCTCCTTACCGCTGCGTTCCTCCCGGCGAAATGGATAGAATTTCATTACGCTGAACGTGGCCGACGGGAAGCCTATCGACATCGTGGTGTCGGCCGAGTTCTGCGAGTGCGTCGCCGCGACGCTGAGCGAATACCGGCCCTGTCCCCAGCGCGTGCTGTAGGCTATCGAGGAGTTGGTTTGTGTGGAGAGGTGGTCGGCCAGGGTCTGCGCCCCCCTCTTCGCGTAGCTGCTCGACGAGAAGTTGACGCTGGCGGAGAAAGTGGAGTTGGGCCTGAATTTCGGATCCTGAGAGTGGCTCCAGCGAACGTTGTAGCTGGTTGTCTTGGAATAGTCGGCCGACCCCTTCTCCCCTCCTATGATCTTGGAATAGTTGCCCATGAAGTTGCCGTTGTATTTATAGCGCTTGCGGTAGTTGCTGGCGCCGTTGACTTCCCACGATCCGAGCGAATAGATGCCTCCCGTGAGGGTTGCGTCGATATAGTCGTTGAAAGCGAAGTAATAGCCTCCGTTACGCAGGAAAAAGCCGCGGTAAGTATCCTCTCCGTACTCAGGCATGATGAAACCCGAGGAGCGGTCGCTCATCATCGGGAAAAACGCGAAGGGTACCCCGAGGAAATAGATGGGTACGTCCTCGAAGACAAGGTACGACGGACCCACGATAACCTTCTTGCCCGGGATGGCTTTGGCGCGCGTCATGGCCAGGTAGAAGTGAGGACTCTCCACATGGTCGCAGGTGGTGTAGCGCCCGTGGGCTATGTTTATGGTGTTGTCGGGCATTTTTTTAATATCGCGGCCCAGAAGGAATCCCTCGCCGTCCTGCGTCGAGAGGCCCTTTATCTTGGCCTTTTTGCTCGCCAGGTTGTAAGTTATGGTGTCGGTCTTGTAGATGCTTCCACCATCGATGAATTCGGGATGCGTCGTCTCCCACTTGCCCGTCTCGGGAATTGAATCCGGGCGTCCGTGGGCGTAGATGAGCTTCGAAGACATGTCCACGCGGATGAAATCGGCTTTCAGGTTCTTGTCGAGGTAGATTACGTCGCCCTTTTCGTAAATGTATACCAGCTTGCGGCGCGGATCGTAAACGAGCGAATCGTTGGCCGTGCCGCTTATCGGATCGTCCAGAAAACTCTTCGCCGGCTTGACGGCGGCGGTGTCGCGCTTTACGGGGGCGAGCAGCGCGCTGTCTATGATGTCTATCAGCGAATCGGCCTCCAGCTTTCGCTGCTCAAGCTGGCGCTCGGCCGCCTCGGCGTCCTTTGCCGGACTTACGTCTATGTCGGACAGGCTATCACGTTGACCGACGGCGTAGTCCCCCGCCGATTGCAGTCCGAAAGACGGATTTCCGCACAGCAGGACGCAGGCCGCGGCCAGGGCCAAAGCAAAATAAAAGGTGTATTTCGGAGAAAACCTGTTCAAATTTACCGAATTGTTTCGTACCTTTGCCGACAAAGTCGGCAAAAAGCTCCGGGAATGGTCTTAAGGCCTGTTACGGAGCGTTTTTACGGTTGCAAAAGTAGTTAAAAAAACGCAGTTTTTAATGTTTGTCCCGATGAAAGTTTCCCGTTCCATTATATATGCGTTACTGTCGGCCTGCGCCATCGCTCCGCTTGCCGCGGCGGCGCAGAAGACGGAAGTCATACGGACGGTGGTGATAGACCCCGGACACGGAGGCAAAGACTCCGGAGCGTTGTCGCAGGGCGGCAAATACAAAGAGAAAGACGTGGTGTTGCAGGTGGCGCTGAAACTGGGCAAGCTCATATCCGACAACTACCCCGCCGTAAAGGTGATCTACACCCGCAAAACCGACGTATTCGTGGAGTTGGCCGAAAGGGGCGGTATAGCCAACAGGAATTCGGCCGACCTTTTCATCTCCATACACGCCAACTCGAACAAGGGCGCTCCCGCTTCGGGGACGGAGACCTTCATCATGGGTACGTCGAAATCGGCGGCCAACCTGGAGGTGGCCATGCGCGAGAACGACGTAATCAACATGGAAAGCGACCACACGACGCGGTACCAGGGATACGAACCGGGTTCGCCAGAATCGTTCATCATCTTCTCGCTCATGCAATACGCCTACCGCGAGCAGAGCCTCGCCTTTGCCAGTTCGGTCCAAAGCCAGTACAGCAACGGAGGGTTGAAGTTGATCGACAGGGGGGTTAAGGAGGCAGGGCTGATCGTCCTGTGGCAAACGTCCACCCCTGCGGTGCTGACCGAACTGGGTTTCATAAACAACAACGCCGACCTGCAAAAAATGATAAGCGCCGAAGGTCAGGAGCGCTACGCGCGCTGCCTTTTCAACGCCTTCAGCGCGTATAAAACCAAATGCGAAGGCAAAGGCGCGGCAATAGCCCTGGCCAACGATCCGGACGGGGAAGAGGGGCAACGAACAGCCGCAAACACGACTCAAGCCGGCGAACCGGCCCTGGAGGCAGTATCGCAGGAGTCCCCGGCCACGACTGCGGAGGAGGTCCCCGCAACACGGGTTGCGGCGCAGCCGGCCGCGCAGACCCCGTCGCCAACCCTTGCCCCTGCCGCCTCACAGAAAGTCACCTTTGCCGTACAGATACGCATATCGCCCAAAAGTCTCTCCCCGCGCGACCCCTGTTTCGGAGCTTATTGCGGCAAGGTGTTTGAGAAGAAAATAGGCGGCATATATAAATATTACGTCGAAGAGAGCGACTCCTACGCCACGGCCACGGCCCGCCAGGCCCAGGTACGCCGCACGGTGAAAGACGCCTTTGTGGTGGCGTTCCTCGACGGGACGCCCATAACCGTGGGCGAAGCCCTTAAACTGATAAAGAGATAGCACGATGAACAGGAAAAAGATAAAACTGCGTAAAGAGGTAAGGATAGGTATTTTCGCCGTAGCGACCATCATGGCCATGTATTGGGCCATAAACTTCATAAAAGGCACCGACCTGATCCGGGGTACAAGCACCTATTACGCCCTTTACGACCAGGTAAGCGGCCTGCAGACGTCGTCCAACATAATGATCAGGGGGCTGAAGGTGGGCGTGATCCGCCGGATGGAATTCGATCCGGCCATGTCGAATAAAATACTGCTCGAGCTGAAGGTAAAATCGAAATATAAAATCCCTGACGACTCCAAGGCCCTCATATTCAGCGACGGACTCATGGGAGGCAAGGCGCTCGAGATAGTACTTGGCAAGTCCGCCACCTTCCTGCAAAAAGGAGACACGTTGAGGTCGGAATGGGACAAGGACTTCCTCGAGGTGGCCGGCTCCGAGTTCGAATTCCTAAAACAAAAGGCCAACACGCTGGTGAACGACATTACGCACACTCTCACGTCGGTAAACACACTGCTGGACAAAAACACGGGACACATCACCGCCACGTTAAGCCACGTGGCCAGCATATCGGCCGAGCTTGACGGGATCGTCAAAAGCGAATCGGCCGACATAAAGTCCATCGTAAACAACCTCAACGCCCTGTCGCGCAGTTTAAAGCAAAACGCGCCCAGGATAGACCGCATAGTAGGTAACGTGGAGGGTTTCACCGATTCGCTCAGTTCGTCGAACATTCCGCAGATGATAACAAACCTCTCGTCGAGCCTGGCGCAGCTCAACGCCTCGCTCGAAAAGGTAAACAGCGGCGGCGGCACGCTGGGCAAATTCATCAACGACGAAGTGTTGTACGATTCGCTGTCGGTGGCTACGGGCAACCTGGCCCGTCTGCTGGAAGACATCCAGGCCAACCCTAAACGTTATGTCAACTTCTCCGTATTCGGCGGCGGGAAGAAAAATTAGGCATTGAAACCCGTCTTCCTTATATCGGGATTGCTATGCGTGGCTTTGGGAGCTGTGGGCGTGGTAGTCCCGTTGCTTCCCACCACGCCTTTCCTGCTGTTGGCCCTGTGGTTTTTCGCACGTTCTTCGCCCGCGCTGCGCACTTGGCTGCTCACCAACAAAGTCTTCGGCAAGTATCTGGACGATTACGCCCACGGGCGCGGGCTTCCGGTAAAAGTAAAGATATATGTACTTGCGTTACTGTGGGGTACGATTATATACGCCGCGGCGTATATAACCGGCATACTCTGGGTGAGGGTCATGCTGATATGCATAGCAATCGCCGTAACCCTGCATATTCTGCTCATCAAGAACAAACGCCGATGCCCCGGAGAATAGTCATACTGTCGCCTACGGCGCAAGAGATAAGCCGCTTTGCCGGAGAGGGATCGCCCGGCGGGGTCACGATAGAAATATGCGGCGTCGGTATGGCCGAAACGGCGGCGGCCACACATTGGGCCATCGTGCGGCACGCGCCTTCGCTCGTGATACTGGCGGGGATAGCCGGCTCGTACGAAGGGTCGCCGTTCGGCGTAGGCGACGTCCTGCTTGTGGAATCGGAGCGGGTGGCAGACCTGGGCGCGATGCGTCCGGAAGGTTTCAGCCCGCTGTTCATAAAGGAATACCACTGTCCTTTCGCCGGACAATTCACTGCGTTGCCCAAAGGCGCGTCCAACACGGTCAACGCCGCCGCCACGCCGTTAGCAGGGAAAGCCGACATAGAGAATATGGAAGGTGCGGCGTTTTTCGCGGTATGCGAAAGGGCCGGAGTGCCTTTCCTGGAAATAAGGGCGGTGTCGAATGCCGTAGCGGCTGGCCGCGACGAATGGGATATACCGCTGGCCACGCAAAACCTCTCGGCGGCACTCGACTGCCTGCTTGCAGGAATACCGTTATGAAAAGCCGTGTACGAACAGTGAAACTGGCTATATCGCCATGCCCTAACGACACTTTCTCGTTCGAGGCCCTCATATCCGGGCGCATAGACACGGAAGGGTTGGCTTTCGAGGTGACATTCGCCGACATCGAACAGCTGAACGGCAACCTGTTAGACAAAAACGGAGGAGTGGAGATAAGCAAGATGAGTTACGCGGCGCTGCCTCTGCTGCTGAATCGTTATGCGCTATGCGACTCGGGCAGCGCCCTGGGTTACGGCGTCGGGCCTGTCATGGTTGCCCGCGAAGGGGACGGTTTCGAGCCGCACGCAGGCGCCATGTTGGCTATACCCGGACGGCACACCACCGCAAACCTGCTTGTCTCCAAGTTTTTCCCGGAGATAACAGACAAGCCCGAATACATTTTCCACCGCATAGCCGACGCCGTAGTGAGCGGCCGCGCCGACGCGGGCGTGATGATCCATGAGGGGCGTTTCACCTACCGCAACCACGGGTTGACGCTCGTGGCCGACCTGGGGCAACTGTGGGAAAAGGCCATGGGAATGCCTCTGCCGTTGGGCGGGATAGTGGTTTCGCGCGCTTTGCCGGACGATATCCGCCGGAAAGTAGACAGGGTGATACGCCGCAGCATAGAATACGCCATGGCAAACCCGTCCCACTCCGCGACGTTCGTAAAGGCTCATGCGCAGGAGATGGACAGAAAGGTTATAGAAAGCCACATAAAAACGTTCGTAAACGAAAACTCGCTGACGCTCGGCCCGGAGGCCCGTCGGGGAATATGCCACCTGCTGGGTATAGCGGAAGATTCACTGAAATGAAACACGAAGAGACGGAAAATACGTTGCGAGACCTCGAAAGGCAGGGCGCGCTGAGGGAGCTTAAGGAGATGTCCGTGCGCGGAAAATACATAACCGCAGGCGGAAGAACGTTCCTCAACCTCTCCTCCAACGACTACCTGGGGCTTACGGAAGACAATTCGCCGCACGGCCTCGGCCCCGGCGGGGCTGAGCTTCAACGGGAGTTTTTCCGTCTGCTTGGCGAAGAGCGGACTTTTATTATGAGCAACCCGTCGTCGCGCCTGATGACAGGCAACAACGCCGAGTACGCGCTTCTGGAAAATTCGCTCGCCGCGCTATATCCAGGCGGACGGAAGGCGCTGGCTACGGGCAGCGGCTTTTCTGCCAACGCAGGGGTGATACCCGCCATAACGGAAAAAGGCGACCTTATCGTTGCGGACAAAGCCTCGCACGCCAGCATAATAGACGGACTGAAGCTCTCCGGGGCCGACCACCTCCGCTTCAGGCACAACGACATGGGACACCTTGAGGATATCGTCCGCAAGAACCGCAGCCGCTACCGCAACGTGTGGGTGGCGACCGAATCGGTTTTCAGCATGGATGGCGACCGTTGCCCGCTGGAAGATATAGTTGGGCTGAAACGCCGTTACGACCTCAGGCTGATGCTGGACGAAGCGCACTCGTTCGGAGTTTACGGACCCCGGGGGGCGGGTTGCGCCGCCATGCTCGGCCTGTCGGAGGAGATCGACGTGCTTATAGGTACGCTCAGTAAGGCCGTCGCGTCCACGGGCGGATTCATCATTGCGGACGAACCATTGGTAAGGCTGATGGCCAACCACATGAGGACGTTGATATTCTCTACCGCCCTGCCATCCGTCAACCTGCTGTGGAGCGATTTCCTTGTTGGCCGCCTGGAAAGTTTCGAACCGCGCAGGCGTCATCTGGCCGCGCTGTGCGACGCGCTTACAGGACGGGCCGACAGCGCAAGCATAATACCCGTCATGGCCCCGGGCAACGCCAACGCACTGAGGCTGGCGGACGAATTCCGCCACGAAGGTTTCTGGGCCACGGCCATAAGGCAGCCGACAGTGCCGGAAGGCGGTGAGAGACTGCGCATATCGCTGACGGCGTCGATGAGCATGGACGAAGTGGAGTCTGTAAAGGCGCTGTGCCGTAGATTGGACGTGAAACCCGGATTGCAGAGATGAAAGGAAAAGGCGTAATGGTTTTCGCGCTCGGCTGGGGTTGCGACCGCAAGGTGGTGGAGCATCTCGCTCCGCTGTGGGAAGGATACGACACGATGTGGCTATGCGATTGGCCCAACATAGATGCGCAGGCGGCAAGGGCCGAGGCGGAAAAGTACGGACGGCGGCGACTGGCGGCATGGTCTTTCGGCGTATGGGGCGCGGAGCGTATCTTCGCGGGCATGGAATTCGAGCGGGCGGTGGCCTTTGGCGGCACTCCCTTGCCCTGCGACGCCCGCCTCGGAATAGGCGAAAAGAAGCTGCGGCTGACCATACGCGGATTACAGGCGCAAGGAGCCGGGGAGTTCTACCGCCGCGCCTACGGCGACCGGTACGCCGAACTACTGCCCATGCTCGGTCCGAGGGGATTGAAGGCCGACATAGCCGAGTTGGAATGGCTGTGCCTGCACTCGGCGCAACCCTACACCCCATCCATAGCATGGGACGCGGCCGTTATCGGTTCGCTCGACCAAATATTCCCGCCGTCGGGCATGATGGCATATTGGGGGGATAAAGCCGTAACGCTGCCTTTGCCCCACTACCCCTTCGGCAATGCGGAAACGATAGCTCCATTCATTAAATGACTGCGGACAAACAACTCATAAAACGGCGATTCGCCGCCACCTTCGAGCGTTACAATCAGCTGGCGCTCGTGCAGCAGGATATTTGCCGCCGCCTGGCGTCGATGGCATGCGCGATCGCAAACGCCAACGATATAAGGCGGGCTATGGAAATCGGATCCGGGACGGGTTTTCTGACCGAGCGTCTCGTGGCGGAATTCCCGGAGGCGGAGTGGTTTTTCAACGACCTTGCCGAAACATCGGGCAAATTCATAAAACCCATGCTGGAGAACGTGCGGTACAGTTGCCTCTGGGCCGACGCCGAAACGACCGACTTCCCTTCGCCGTTAGACCTTGTAGCTTCGGCTTCCACCGTGCAGTGGTTCGACGACCTGCAGGGATTCCTCGACAAATGCGCCTGCGTCACGCGCCCTGGAGGCATACTGGCCCTGTCCTCCTTCGGACCGCAAAACTTCAGGGAGGTAAAGGAAGCTGCCGGCGAAAGCCTCGCCTACCATGCCGCGGAAGAGATATGCGAAATGGCAGGGCGCGCCGGGTATGAAATAATAGATATGCAGGAGCAGGCGGAAATGATGTGTTTCGAATCGCCGATGGAAGTATTGCACCATATCAAAGCCACCGGGGTCAACTCCATTGCTGCCAAAGCGTGGACGAAAGGGCGGCTGGCCGAATTCGACTCGCGCTACCGGGCGCTCTTTCCCTCGGGCGGAAAGGTGGGTCTCACCTATCACCCCATTCTTATCGCCGCGCGCCGCAAATAGCGGACGTCCCCCTATATATAGGTCAGAACCACCTGTTTATTGAATTTACCCTCCAGCGTTTCCGCTATTCGGTACAGGATACTGCGGCGCAGTTCGAATTCGTCGGGACGCCACTCCTCGCTGCCGTGAGCGCGCATCGTCCCTATGACCATCTCTATATAGTCGCTCGACACCAGGGCGCGCGCCAGGCTCTCGGCCTGGTTGCCGCCGGCTATGGGACCAGAGGCGCTTTCGAGTATATGCAGAAGGCGGTTTGAAGTCACTATGCCGTCGGTGACATGGCCGAAACCGGCAATATGCCATGCGGGGGGGAGCGACGGATCGTCCGTACGTTCGTCGCGCCGTATCTTAAGGTTCATCTGAGAGGCTATTATTTCGGCAACGTGGTAACCGCAGATCGCTTTCTGGCCCGTAAAAGCCTTGATATGGGCGGCCAGACGCGGATGATCGTCCTTAAGCGCCGGCGGACACGATATGAGCATCATGCTCCGCGGGCAGCGTATGCGCATCGCCACGCAGGTTATATCGTCGCTGGGTTTCATTGAATCGTTGGCGCACGCTTTCGATACCACCTGCGAAGCCAGATCGGAGGCTGAGATATCGGGGTTGCCGCCCGCGATATACTCTACAAAGTCGAGCAGACCCTTTTCGCCCCAGCCGAAACGGTATTTGGCCGGAGCCTGGCCGCTCTGCGTAACGCCGTCGCTTACCGTCAAAAGGCAATCGCCGGCAAGCGCCGTAAAACGAGCCATGCGGATGATCCGGTTGCGCCCCGCATGGTCGGCAACCTCGCTTCCGGCCCACTCCAAAGGCAGCGAACGGCCGGCGCGAAGAACGACCGTCGACGGATTGCCGTATTCGGCTATCGCCACGGTACCCGAGGCCGAATCCATATCTATCACGGTGAATGTGGAGTAGCTGATCTTGCGCACGCTGCACACCGGCAGCGAATGCATCACCATGGGTGCCACCGCAGAGAGTTCCCGCCCGGCCTGGAGCAACCGGGAAAGCATAGACGAGGTGAGCGTGGAAAGGACGTTGGCTTTGATGCCGCTGCCCATTCCGTCTGAAAGCACCACGAGGATACGACGCCCTCCCGCGGGACGCGAAACGACCACGCTGTCGCCGCAAATACTCTCGCCCGCATGGTTTACGCTGCGGTGGGCCACATCCATGTACAACTCTTTCATCGCACTCCGCCGCCTTTAGGGGATGGCGATATCATCTCTACCACAGAGCTAAGCCCGGCAACGGCGGCCGACATCTCCTCGCCAAGCAAAAAACCCACTTTCTGGACGGTTGCGAGCTGTTGTTCTATGGCCTCGCGCAACTTTACGGCCACTTCATGGCCTATGGCTCCGCCATCGGCAAGATCGCGTAAGGCGCACATGAACCATCCTCCGTAGAGCGGGACGAACGACAGGCTGACCTGCTTGCCCGATATTTCGGCAAGCAGCGACCCTGCCTTGCGGCCCGCCGCCATAGCCTCCAAGCCGCGTAATGCGGAATTGTCCAGGATAGTTCCCAGATCGCGCCCGGCAAGGCCTGCGGAACCTTCGGAGCCGGCAAGCGGATCGGGAGGCACCATACCAGAGAAAGCCTTGCCTGCCATAACTACGCGCATACGTGAATCGGCGACGAAGACGGCTACAGGAAAACCTTCGATCATAGCGGCCATGCTCCCGTTGGCCTCGCGAACCTGCTGTTTCAGGAGAATCAACTCGTGTTCGAGCCTTTCTATGTAGTTTTTATGCTGCTCCGTCTTCTCCATACCCGCCACCACCTCATCGAGCGAACGCAGTGTAACGGCATCCATACTGCATGTTTTAAGGCAGTTGCCGCATGAATTGCAGCGGTCGTAATTTATAAAGCGCCTGTCTCCGGCAACGCATATGGCTCCTGTAGGACACGACTCGGCGCATCTGTCACAGGATGTGCATGCAGAGTTGTTTATGTAGAAAAATTTCATTTATCTCCCCTTTAGGGGTTAAATTTAGAAAATTATTCCCATTTCGCATTGTTTTACGAAACTTTTTGTTTTCCTTTGCAATATCATTTAACTCTTATTATTTTTTTATGAAAGGATCGGTAAAATGGTTTGATTCAGCCAAAGGTTATGGCTTTATCACAGCCGAAACAGGAAGCGACATCTTTGTTCACTACACAGGTATCAACAAGGAAGGTTTCCGTGGCCTCGAAGAAGGTCAACAAGTTGAATTCGAAGTTAGCGAAGGCAAGAAAGGCGAACAAGCAGTAAATGTCACTGTCATAGGATAAGTTTCTTGTTTCAATCAACCTAAAGAAGGTATGCCGCACGGCATACCTTCTTTTTTAGGACCAGTCTCAATTATGTGTTGGCTGCGCATATCGCACATCATCTTTCGTTTATCCTTATCGTTTCAAATCCTCACGGACTTCAGTCCGCTCCGGTTTGAAACTCAAACGATAAACGAAACCTGACGCACGCTAAGCACAGCATCGTTACCGTGGACGCAGCGTTTTCTTTCTACGCGCATCTGAAGCCAGCCTGTTTTTCGGACTGATCCTTTATTTCTGGCGGAAATATATCTGTATGGGTACGCCCTCGAAATCCCAATTGGAGCGTATCTTGTTCTCCAGGAAGCGCAGGTATGGCTCGCGTACATATTGCGGCAGGTTGACGAAGAACGCGAACGAGGGGGTTGGCGAGGGTAATTGCTGGGCGTATTTTATACGTATGTATTTGCCTTTCACCGACGGCGGCGGCGTGGCCTCTATCACCGGCAGTATGTAGTCGTTGAATTGCGAGGTGGAGATACGGCGGTTGCGCGATTCGTTCACCCTCATGGCCGCCTGCAGCACGTCCATTATGCGCTGCTTGTTTATCACCGACGTAAAGATAACGGGAACGTCGCTGAAAGGAGCCAGTTTGCTTTTCAGGAAGGCGGTCCACTCCTTCATGGTATTATTGTCTTTTTCTATAAGGTCCCACTTGTTGACCACTATAACGCATCCCTTTTTGTTGCGCACTATGAGGCTGAAGATATTCATATCCTGCGACTCTATGCCCTGCGAGGCGTCGAGCATGAGTATGCACACGTCCGAGGCTTCTATGGCGCGGATGGAACGCATCACGGAGTAGAATTCGAGGTCTTCCGTAACTTTGCCTTTCTTGCGCAGGCCGGCGGTGTCGACGAGGTAGAAATCCATGCCGTATTTGTTGTAGCGGGTGTCTATCGCATCGCGCGTGGTGCCGGCCACCGGGGTGACTATGTTGCGTTCCTCTCCAAGCAGGGCGTTGGTTAACGACGATTTACCCACATTGGGACGCCCCACCACTGTTATGCGTGGCAGGCTTACCTCCTCCCTGGGAGCGTCGGGGGGCAGGGCTTCAAGGATGGCGTCCATCATCTCTCCCGTGCCGCTGCCGCTCATGGAACTGATGCAGAGCGGATCGCCCAGACCGAGCGAATAGAATTCGTGCGAACCGTAGACCTGGTCGTTATTATCGACCTTGTTGACCACCAGTATCACCTTTTTGGAGCCGCGGCGCAGGATGCCGGCCATAAGTTCGTCGAGGTCGGTTATGCCGGTGGAGACCTCCACGAGGAACAGTATGACGTCGGCCTCGTCGATGGCGAGCATCACCTGTTTGCGGATCTCCTCCTCGAAGACGTCGTCGCTGCCTGTGACGTAACCGCCGGTGTCTATCACAGAAAATTCACGCCCTCCCCAGTCGCTCCGGCCGTAATGGCGGTCGCGCGTGGTGCCGGCGGTATTGTCCGTAATGGCCTGGCGCATTCCCACCAGACGGTTGAAAAGAGTGGACTTGCCTACGTTGGGCCTTCCTACTATCGCTACTAATCCCATTGTCTCTAATTATTTACCAACGCCTTACGAATCTCTTCGACGTCGGCTGAGGTCATTTCCTGTATTATAAGTTCGTAGTCCACGCGCGGCGTGACCAAATATGTCTTTCCGGAGCCGCAGGCCATGGAGAGCGTCGCGAAAGTAGGGCTGATATCCGCAAGCTCGAAACGGCCCCTGCCCCGTTTTTCCACCACCACAGGGCATTTTATCGACAGGCGCAACGCTCCGTCTTTCACGGCAACGGCGGCCAGAGGGGTATCGGGCCACACTTTGCTGCCCGGCGTCACCATAAACGACCCTCTTTCGAGGTTACGGTAGCTGGCCCACGAACCGTCCGGGTGTTGCACCGTTATCTCCATCGGCCCGCCTTTTTTATCTTTAACGTCCACCACGACGCCTTTGCGGGCCGCGTAGACCGTATCGCCGGGCGAGAGGAGAAACTCGTGGGTGGGCCAACCGTCGCGTATCGCCAGGCGGTAGGTCACGTCCTTTTTCCCGGACGGAAAAGGCAAACGGTAAGTCACCGCCGTGTCTATAGCCCCCCATGCGTTGCCCAGAGCGACCTCCGTAGTGAATCTGCGGCGCGCTAAACCGTCCGGAAGGAGAGCGAAACGGCGCGATGCCGACACCGTATCGCAATAGACGGGGGTAATTCCGTCTTTGCCCGCCGGATAGCGCACCATAAGGGAATAGACTCCCTGGCCCTCCTTGCATACGTCGAGACGGCATCCGCCTTCCGGGACGACCGTACATGCCACTTTCAGAGGCTGGGCCGCGGCGGCGCATGCGCAAGACAATATAGTAAACAGCAAGGCGATTCTTTTCATGGTTCGCAAAATAGCGGTGCAAAGGTAATCTTTTTCGGCGGAATTTGAGTAATATTGCGTACCGTATGGAATATACACGCAATTCTACCGCCGCATTCTCCGGACACCGCGGCTTTAAAATAGGGGAAGACGACCCCGCCGCGATAGCGCAAAAAGTCCGAGAAGCGCTCAAGAGGCTTTACGCCGCAGGCTACCGCACCTTTATGTGCGGCATGGCCGAGGGATTCGACCTTATATGCGGCAATGAAACGTTGCGCCTGCGCGACGAACTTCCGGGCGTACGCCTGGTGGCGGTAATCCCCTACCCCGGGCAGGCCGCAGGCTTCGACCGCCAGGCCGGACAACTATACGAACATATACTTAATCTGGCCGACGAAGCGGTGACCATATCGCCCGTCTACGACAGCCGTTGTTTTCACCGCCGCAACGACTTTATGCTCAACAACAGCTCTTATCTGGTGTGTTATTACAACGGATCGGCCGGAGGCACGCGCTACTGTTTCGAAAAGGCCTCGCGCATGGGACTCGACGTGGAGAACGTCTGCGGGGCCGTGTCCGTTTGCAGGAAACTTCTATAAAGACAGCTGTTTGCGCAAAAATTTCTCAGATACGATAACCTTTACGGCGCGGTCTATCACCTCGAATTCGAACGGGGAATAGCCCAGCGCCTCGCCGTCCACCTCCACCGCCACCTCGGGGGTGGATTCTATGCGTATCCTGCGGCCGCGGACAAGCGACACCTGCGGGAGGCGGTAAATGTTGCCGTTATACAGCGATTTGAATTTGGTCAGAACCCGCAGACGGCTCATCTTGCGGATAACGGTCATATCCAGCAGGCCGTCGTCGGCCACGGCGTCCGGGGTTTGGATCATACCGCCCCCGTTAAAGCGGCCTATGCCCACCGTCGAGCTGTAGACGAGGTCGTTAACCACCAACTCGCCGTCCACCCACATTTTTATGCCTGTGGACGAATAGCTCATCACGGCTTTGAGCGTACTCCATATATAGAGCCATTTGCCTCGTTTACCCTCCTCCTTGAGGCGGTTGTAGCGGCGGTTGACATAGGCGTCGAAACCTATGCCGGCCACATTGGCCATGTATCTGGTTTGTTTATAGTTGGCCTGGTGGTAGGATATAGTGGCCACGTCCTGAAGGAACGAGTGGCCGGCCACGATGGCCTTGATGGCCTCGGAATACTTACGGGGGATGCCGAACATGCGTATCCAGTCGTTACCGGTGCCGACGGCTATAACCGAGAGCAGCACCTCCTGCGTGGGAACGCACCGCTGGATGAAGACGCCGTTGACCACCTCGTGTATGGTGCCGTCGCCGCCCACCACCAAAATTTTGCGGTAGCCGTTGTTTATCGCCTCCACGGCCAGCTCTATGGCATGGTATTTTCGCTCCGTGAAAGCGTACTCGGGGACCAGATGGTTATCCCTGAGCAGTTTGCTTATGACGGGCCAATCGGCCAACCCGCGGCCGCTGCCGGCAACGGGGTTGACTATGGCGAACCACTTATCGGACAATCCCATATACGGCTATTTGGCGGGAGCGTCGGCCAGGGTGGCGCATAGGAAATCCCAGAAACGCCGTACGGACTCCACATTCACCTTCTCGTCGGGAGAGTGCGGGAAGCATATCGTCGGACCGAAAGATATCATATCGAGATTGGGGTACGGGCCGCCTATTATGCCGCACTCGAGGCCGGCGTGGATGCCCATCACGGCGGGTTCCCTGCCGTACAGTTTTTTATATCCGGCCAGCATGGTCTTCAGTATGGGCGAGTCCATATTGGGATTCCAGCCGTCGTAAGCGCCCGCAAGTTCCACCGCGGCCCCGGCCAGTTCGAAGACGCAGCGTATCATCTCGCCCAAGTCCTCTTTCTCCGTATTCGACGAGCTGCGCAGCAGGCATTGGACAGTTATCTTTCCATCTTTTGACACCACGCGGGCCAGGTTGGTGGAGGTCTGCACCAGACCTTTCATCGACTGGCTCATGCGGATCACGCCGTTAGGGCAGGCGTAGATGGCTTTAAGCAGGTTGTTTTGCGTTTGTGCGTCGATAACGGCGGCGGGCATGGCCGTATCTTCGGCCTTTATGGATATGGAATCCTCCACTCCCTTGAATTCGGCCACTATCATCTGCTCGTAAAGTTGTATGTCTTTTTTGAACGCCGCCGCCTTGTCCGACGGAACAAGCACCGTGGCGAACGCCTCGCGAGGGATGGCGTTGCGCAGGCTGCCGCCGTCTATCGATGAGATGCGGATGCCGTAGGCCTCGTCGGCGGCGTAAAGGAAACGGTTGAGCAACTTGTTGGCGTTGCCCCTTCCGAGTATGATCTCTATGCCTGAGTGTCCTCCCTTGAGGCCCTTAACCGACACTTTTTGTGCGGCAAAGCCTGTCGGGGCAGGTTCTTCGGCGTATGAAAACGCTATATTGGCGTCCAACCCACCGGCGCACCCCACGTATAGTTCGCCTTCGGTCTCGGAATCGAGGTTCAGCAATATGTCGCCGTTCAGAAAGCCCGGCTTCAGGCCGAAAGCGCCGTCCATGCCCACCTCTTCGGAGGCTGTAAGCAGGGCCTCCAGCGGGCCGTGCTTAAGGTCTTTGGCGGCGAATATGGCGAGTATGGCGGCCACCCCCATGCCGTTGTCGGCTCCCAGGGTGGTGCCGTCGGCCTTCACCCACTCGCCGTCTATGAGCGGCTGTATGGCGTCGTGGTCGAAATCGAATGTCTTGTCGCTGTTCTTCTGCGGCACCATGTCGAGGTGACCCTGCAGGATCACTCCCTTGCGGTTCTCCATGCCGGGGGTGGCGGGTTTGCGCAGGATGACGTTGTCGGCGTCGTCAACCACGCACTCTATGCCGGCCGCGGCCGCGAAATCGACCACATATTTACGAATGGCCGCCTCGTTGTGCGAAGGGTGCGGGATATTGCATATATCGGCGAAATAACCCCATACGCGGGCGGGTTCGAGGGCTTTTATGTTCTTTTCCATAATCGTTGTTTTTAAAGTTTACCGGCGTTCGTCGCGAGACCCGGCAGGCTGACGCCTGCTGCGCCGACCCATTCGTAAAATTAAACAAATTTTCCGGTTATAGCAAGCGGGCCAGCATGTTTTTGGTGTTGTTCTCTATGCGGCCGGGGATATCGGCAGTATCGGCGTACACGAACTTCTCACCGGTGATATGCTCGTAAAGTTCTATATAACGTTCCGTTACGCTATTGACAAACGCGTCGGTCATTTCTGGCGCGGCCTCCCCCGCCCTGCCCTGGAATCCGTTCTCCATGAGCCATTCGCGGACGAACTCCTTGGACAGTTGGCGCTGCTGCTCGCCCCGGGCAAAACGTTCTTCGTAGCCGTCGGCATAGAAATAGCGGGAGCTGTCCGGGGTGTGGATCTCGTCTATGAGGCGTATCTCTCCGTCGAGTTTACCGAATTCATACTTGGTGTCGACAAGGATCAGCCCCTGCCTGGCGGCCATCTCCGTGCCTCGGGCGAACAGCGCCAGCGTATATTTTTCCAGCTGCGCGTAATCGTCCTCGCTCACAAGGCCCTGGGCTATTATCTGCTCGCGGGATATATTTTCGTCGTGCAGGCCCAACTCGGCCTTGGTGGTCGGAGTGATTACAGGATGCGGGAAACGCTCGTGTTCGCGCATGCCGTCCGGGAGAGTCACCCCGCATATCGACCGCGCGCCTGCCTTATAATCCCTCCACGAGCTGCCCGTAAGGTAGCCCCTTACTACCATCTCCACAGGAAACGGATCGCAGCGGTACCCCACCGTAACCATCGGATCGGGCGAGGCTATCTTCCAGTTGGGGCATATGTCTGCCGTAGCGTCCAGAAAGCGCGAGGCTATCTGATTAAGCACCTGTCCTTTACAGGGAATACCTTTGGGTAGCACGACGTCGAAGGCCGAGATGCGATCCGTAACGACCATAGCCAAAAGGCGTCCGTCGATATCGTAGACGTCGCGTACTTTCCCAACGTAGCGGCTCTTTTGACCATCGAAGAGGAAGTCGGTTGCGGTAACTGCTTTATTCATTTTCCGGTGTATTATGGTTATCGAATGCGTGTACTATATGTTTTACCAGCGGGTGGCGGATTATGTCGCGTTTGTCGAACTCGACTATGCCTATGCCCTCTATGCCTGCGAGCATGCCCAGCACCGGCACAAGGCCCGAGTCGGAGCGGCGCGGCAGGTCGATCTGCGTCGCGTCGCCCGTCACGATGAATTTGGCGCTGCGGCCCATGCGCGTGAGGAACATTTTTATCTGCGCCAGCGTGGTGTTCTGCGCCTCGTCGAGGATTACGAAGGCGTTGTCCAGCGTACGACCCCTCATATAAGCCAGCGGAGCTATCTGCACCGCGCCCTCCTCCACGAGTTTGATGAGTTTAGCCTGCGGGATCATATCGTGCAGGGCATCGTAGAGGGGCTGCAGGTAGGGATCGAGTTTATCCTTCATGTCGCCGGGAAGGAAGCCGAGCTTCTCGCCCGCCTCTACCGCCGGACGGGTGAGTATGATGCGCTTGACCTCTTTGTTCTTCAGCGCCCTGACGGCAAGGGCTATGGCTGTATACGTCTTGCCAGAACCCGCCGGGCCTACGGCGAAAAGCAGGTCGTGGTCTTCCGACAGCTGCACGAGGCGCTGCTGATTCACCGTACGGGCGCGGACCATGTTGCCGCCGTTGCCATAGAGTATGACGTCCTTGTCCACGGGAGGTTCCGGCATCGCCGACGCCCCTTCGTAAATCTGAGTTATCACCTCTTTGGATATGTGTCCGTATTTGGCCCGATACTCCGTCAGAGCGTTCAACTTACGCTCGAAAGCCGACGCATCATCCTGGCTGCCGGACACTTTGACGGTGTGGCCGCGGGCCACCACGTGTAATTTCGGAAAATAGGATCTTATTTGCGTCCAGTTGGCGTCCGCAGTCCCGTAGAGTTCGGACGGGTCTATCCCTTCGAGGGTTATGGTTATCTCTGTCATTCGTACAGCTAAAAATATATTCCCACGCCCAGCGACCAGGCGCGCATTGCGGTTTTCACATTCACGCCGCGCTCCCCGCCTATGCCCACGGTCTGCACGGGTTCGGCGAATTGACCGCCGTAGCGGAGCGTAAAGCTAACGTTCGATATGTCGGCCGCTATTCCGGCGGCATATCCGACGGCAGGCATACGGCACATCACCATATGTGCGGGAGGCGACTGCCCCGCCGAAACGCTGCGCGGCGCAGACACCGACGTTTCCGCCATAAGATTGAAGACCGGCCCGGCCTGCAGGCGTATGAAGCCCACCTTATACCCCAACAACACAGGCGCTTCCACGAAGCCCATCCTTACGGTGGAGGCGCTTGCCGCACCCTGCCCTGGCGGCGGGGCGGCGGTAAGGCGGTAGCGGGCCGCGACATAGTTTATCTCCGTCTGTATATGGAACCAAGGCAGGGTGATGCGCGAGGCTATTCCGCAAAAGAATCCCATCCGAGGATCGGCCGACAGGGAATATATCCCCGCACGTGTGCCATCCATGCCCATGTTCCGCCAACCCGCCCCGGCCGACACCCCGTATTCGACGGGCGACAGGGCGCGCGCCGCGGCGGAGGCGCACAGCAAACAGACAGTGAGTATGAAGGTTTTCCTTGCCACTTCCGGCAAACTTATTAAAATTTTATTTCCAAGTTGTCCGAGGGCGCTTTCTGAGGCGGGAGATAAGAATTACCCGCTTTTAATATCCCAACGAACGGATGAATTCCAGCGTTTGCGGCGTAAGCACGTCGTTGCGGTCGCGCCAGGCGCCTATGCGCTCCATCTCTTCCAGGTGTTTGCGTATCGTGTCCGTTATCGGGAATTCCGGTTTCGGCATCTTTTCGTAGGCCTCCCTGCGGGTGGATTTTATGGCGCGGCCGAACACCTCTTCCCTGGAAGGTTTGCGGTGGGCTTCCCATACGAAGCCGGGAAGCTCCTGAGGTTGGTCGGCAGGGATCTTATCGAGCGGATAGACGGAGAAAACAGGCCGGGTTATCCACGTTATGCCCTCCACCTCGCGGTTGGCTATATCGAAACGTATGACGGCACACTCCACCACCAGGAAACCGGTAAGGCTTACGTTGCCCAGAGAGTCCTCCTCGCTCATATAGTAGAGCGTCTGGCCGTTGCCGTCGACGTTTACGCGGTAAATCTCATTCTCCCTGAACAGCGCCTCTATCGTCTTGCCCTTTATCTGGTTGTAATGTTCGCTGTCCGCCTCCGAACTCATTATGGGAGTCCCTGTAAAGACGGCTTTCGTAAGCTGTTGGTTGGCGGAATAGATGTCCACCACATCCGATTTTATCTGGTTGGCCCCGTTCCACATCACCGGATTGATATACATGTGGGCCGTCGAGTCCATCGAGAAGGCCACCAGCGAATCGCACACCGCCTGGAAGTCGGTCCGGAACATCTTGACGTTACGGTAAGCCCGCACCACGCGTACCATGGAGTCCTGTTTGCCCGTTTCTCCTTCCGTAAGCAGCGAGTCTATCTGCCTGTTATTTGCTTTGAGCAGGCTGTCGGCCCTGGTTGCGGCGGCGAGCGAATCGGCGCGCAGAGCGGCCGTCCGGGCCACGGAATCGGAGTGCGCCGGTGCAGGCGTTGTTCTCACCTCCACGGCAGGTTTGCCTTTAGCCGCATCTTTCTGGCTCTTTTTAAGGGCTTTGCGTGCTTCGTCCTCCAGGCGTTTGCGTTCCCTTTCTATACGCCGCCGCTCTTTGGGGCTTAGGTTGTCGCCAGCTCCGCTGTCGAGGTTTTCGGCGGCGCTCCTGAATTCGCCGACGGTATCCGCAAGCGCCACGGTACGCTCCACATGCCTCAGACCCGGGTCGGACGCATGCAGGCTGTCGCAGCCTGCGGCGAGCGAATCGGCCGGATGATGTTCGTGGCCGACGTGGCTTTGCTTCGCCTGCGGGACTATCAGCTCTTCCGACGCCTCGCGGTTCTCTTCGGAAAGTTCCTTGACCGTCTCGGCGTCACGGCGGTTGACCGTATAAAGGAACATGGAATCGGAGCGCACATAAAGCGTATCCTCCCTCTGCTGCGGATCGAAGCTGAGCGCCGACGGATCCAGCGTGAGCATGGCCTCCTGCCGTTTACCCCAATAGAGGCCGTAATCGCCGAAAGATATGACGTGGTGGCCCTCGTCGCGTATCTGGATGTTTCGGTGCAACTCGGCATCCTCGGTAAGACTGTTGTAATGCAGGGTGTCGGCCCACAATTCCTGCTCTTTATTTATAACGTAGGCCTCGCTGGTGAAATGGTAGGTGGAGACGTGGCGGTCATAACTACCGCGGTCGGCGCTGAGTATCTCGCCGTTACGGTTCCATATCAGCGACGGCACATAGAATTCGGCCACCTCGGTATCCATGTTGTAGGAGAGCGAGTCGGATTTTATGCGGTAATCGTCGTTGCGCATTTCCACCGCGTCCACGCACACCAGCGTGCGGGTGTCGGTATGATAATAGCCGCGGTGCGACTCCATAAGGTTGTCCTTCTGTCTGGCCGTCCCGCCGCCGCCGAATGTCCCTATGCTTTTCTGGGTGTTGAAAGAGAATTCGTAGGTGTACATCACAGCGTCCTGGTCCACTATCTTGATTATAGGGGCGTAGACGTTGGCCACGTTTATTTCGCCGTTGTAGTCGGCCCTGTCGCCGTAGACATATGTGGTCTGCTTGTTTATCACCACGTTACGGAAACACTCCATGCGTTTCTCGCTATAACGCACCGCACTGTCGCACGTTATCGTAGCGCCGTTATGGTAGAATATTACTTTGCCCGACAAACTCAGGGCGTTCTCCTCCCCCGGTATCTTGAGTGACTGCATGGCGTCGGCCTCGAAATCGACAACGCGGCGCGTACCGCCGCCGGGAGCCGTGGCTGTAGCCGGGGCAAGGGGAAGACCCCTGCGCACAGGTTTATCCGTGGCGGGCGCAGTTTCAGGCGGGGCGGGTTGAGCCGAGGGTTTAGCTGCAGGTTTAGCTGCGGGCTGCGGTTGGGATTGCGGCTGGGCTACCGGCGATTGGCGGTTGCGGATGGTCACGGGAGGCTGTTGGTCGAGACGGCTGCCCGATGCGCCGAGGACGCTCCACAGCGCAAGGATAACTATCGCACCTGCTAAAAACCTCCTGTACATTTTGCCGGGATTTCGTAAACGCCGTTACTTAAGCCAATTCTTATTCTCGAACTGATCCGAATGGAAAGCAGGGTCGATGCGGATGTACATGGTCGCGATCTTATCGTCGAGCCATTTGTTGAACTCCTTATCCTGCTTTGCCTGCAGGGCCATGCGCTCCAGGTCGAGATAATCATCGTTTATATTGGCCGTGTGGGTGGGGATCACGCTCAGCAGTTTCACTATCTTGCCGAGTTCGTTGCCTTTAAGGTCGGTGGTCATGAATGCCGCCGATATTTCGCCGGGTTTGAGGGCGATGATCTTCGGAGCGTCCTTTTCGGGCATTATATCCTCGCGTTTGAATCGGGTGCTGGTAAGACCGGCGTCGTAGGCGTTGTAATGCTCTATTATATCGTGGTTGCTTACCACGCCGCCGTTGAGTTTCGAGTACTTGTCGTCGGAATGTTCGGCGGCGGCCTTCTCGAACGTCGTCTCCCCGGCGCGTATGACGCGGGCCAGCGAGTCGAGCGAATTTGTTGTCGCCATCAGCTCCTCGACGGTGAAGGTGGGGCGTAGCAATATGTGGCGGCAGCGGTAGAGGTCGCCGTCCTTGCTTATCAGTTGTATGATGTGGTATCCGTATTCGGTCTCCACCACTTCCGACACCTGCCCGGGTTTGAGGCGCGCCAGGGCCTCGGCGAAGGGGGCGACGAACTGGTCTTTGCGCATGGCATCCATCTCGCCGCCGCGTATGGCCGAAGCCCCGTCCACCGAATAGGCGCGGGCGAGGACCTCGAAGCGAGCTCCGGCGAGGATGCGCTCGCGGAATTCGATCATCCTCTCGCGCGTGCGCTGTTTGGCCAACGCAAGCGACGCGGGAAATTTGGTTATCTGCGCATATACATACTGGTCGGGGACCAGCGGCAGGCTGTCCTTACCGAAGGAGCGGTAGAAACGGTTGACCTCGCCGGGGGTGACGGCAACTTTGCTCTCCAATTGGCTCTGCATGGTTTGCGCAGTGCGTACCTCTGTCACGCGGCGGGTCAGGTCGTCGCGTATTTCGTAGACCGGTTTTTTATAGAACGCCTCGAGGGCGGCGACAGAGCCTTTCTGGCGGATCATCTCCCTGACGTTCTCCTCAACCATCTGGTCGACACCCGATTTATTCACCTCCACGGAGTCCACCAGGGCTTGGTTGTAAAGGAGTTTCTGTATCATCAGGCCTTCCAGCGCTTCGTTTACGGGGTCGCGGTCCGACGTGTAGTTCTTCTGGCGACGATCCTGCTGCAGTTGGTCGGCGTATTCTTTGATCTCGGAGTAGAAGATAGCCGATCCGCCTACGACGGCTACTATCTGGTCGGCAATGAAACGTCCCTGGGGAGCGTCCTGAGCCTTTAAATTTATCAGGGCGCACAGAGCCAGCGCCAGGGCGACCGTTTTTTTCATCAGGGCCATTATTCTGTTTTTATTACTATCGATTTATTGGCTATCGCCGCCCGGTAGAGGCTGTCTTCATAGGAGCGGATGGTTTCGCAGCGGCGTCGGTTGGCCAGGATGCGAGTTATCATCCCCTCCACCCTCTCCAACGGTTGTACGTCGCCTTTGGATTTCATATCGGAAACATATACGAGCCATATATCGTCGTTGCCGTGCAGCTCCTGCACCTCGCCGCCGCCTATGGCGCGTCCGGAGGCGGGCAGGCCGGACAGGAAATCGGAAAGATCAGTCCATGAATCGTATTCCCTCACTTCGAAACCGTTTTTCAGGCATATGTCTTTGAAGTCGCCGTATTGTTCCGCGCCGCTTCCGCGTATGAGTTCCCTCAGGCGGCCTTTCTGGCGCGAGTTGTCGGGGAATTTCACTATCCTCCCCCTCACTATGTCGCGGTCTAAAATAAAGTCGTTCCTGTTATCTGCGTAATAACCGGCTATTTCGGCGGCCGTGAATGTGGTATCGGTGTTCTTTGACGCGTAGTGGTTGTCGAGCCTCATGCCCAACAGCGAGGCGCGGTACTCCTCTACCATGCGGTCGATCTCGGGAACGCTCGACTCGAAAAGGCGCTCCGACTCCTGTATCTTGAGCTGTTTTTTGACCCACACGTCCACATAGGCCTCCAGCAACGCCAAACTGTCCTCCGGGGTCGTCCCCAGAGGTAGCAACAGCCCTATTTCAGACTGGTAAAGCTCCTTATCCCCCACCCTGGCCACCAACTTGTCGCCCCAAAAGGGAGTGGAAAAATCGCGGCACCCCGTGCCGAGAAACAGCACGGGGAGCAGAAATACCATATAGAACCGTAATTTACGACGCATCCGGATCGCAAATTTAATACAATTTCTAAAGAAAACGGCTAATCGCCGTCTTTATTATCCAAATGCGGCGCGGGAATGCCTTTTTCCTTCAATCCTTTCCAGATATAAAAAGCGCCGAAAACCACCAGCAGGGCCGACGCGCCGTAAACGGCGTAATACAGTCGGTCGTCGCCCAATGCCACGCGCAACGACCCGAATGGGTTGGAGCCGTCGTCGAACGACATAAGCACATAGGAGGCTAAATTATTGGCGGCGTGCAGCAAAATCACCGGAACCAGCGAGCGGGTCTTGTAATAGATGTACCCCAGCACGATGCCGGCGAAAAACGCGTTGATGACTTGCATGGGGATGAAATGGATGACGGCGAAGACGGCCGACGATATCAATATCCCGGCAAAAGGCCCGTTTCGCCTGACGGCCGATGTCTGCACCACGCCGCGGAAGAGCGTCTCCTCGAAAACAGGAGCCAGGACGACGACGGTCATAAAAGCCCACGCTCCCTTACCTATCAGGCCGTTCAGATATTCGAACCAGCTACGGGGAAACAACATCAGCAGCGGCTCGATGACGGTCGTTATGGCGGCCATCAGCACCAGGCCCCACAGCAACACCGGAACCCAGCCCGCCTTGAACGAGAAGCCGAAGTCGAGTTCCCATCCCCGTCCCGTACGCCCGCGACGGATATAAAGTATGGTGTAGATCGTCACAGGCATAAAAATCAACGAGCAAAGGAATGAAAGCAGCTCTTTCGAAACGCCTGCGAGCATCAACGGAGCCAGCAATATCCCGCCGGCAAGCGAAACGACGGCAAACACGCCGATTATGGCCGCAAGGTCTCCTAAATTGGGGTAAATCTTCTTTTTATCCATTTTATATGACAAGGTTAGTAATCTTCCTTTCCTAAGGTGGCCGCCATAAGGGCTTTTACTGTGTGCAACTTATTCTCAGCCTGATCGAACACTATCGAGGCTGGCGATTCGAAAACCTCTTCGGTGACCTCCATTTGGGATATCCCGAAACGACGCCTTATATGGGCCGAGACCTCGGTGCGGTCGTTATGGAAGGCGGGCAGGCAGTGCATAAACCGGACATCGGGATTGCCCGAGGCTTTCATCAGCGCCGCGTTCACCTGGTAAGGGGCCAGCAGGGCTATGCGTACGTCCCACTCCTCGGCAGGCTCGCCCATAGACACCCACACGTCGGTGTAGATGAAGTCGCACCCGGCAACACCCTCGGCTATATCCTCGGTGAGGGTTATGCGTCCGCCCGTGCGCTCGGCGACGGCCCGGCAACGGTCGGCAAGGGCGGCGTCCGGCGCGCAAACCGCGGGGGAGATAGTACGAAAATCCATCCCCATAAGCGCAGCGCCCTCCATAAGCGAATTGGCTACGTTGTTACGCGCGTCGCCGATAAAACAGAAACTCATATCGCTGAGCGGCTTGCCGCCATGCTCGCGCATTGTCAGAAAATCGGCCAACACCTGCGTGGGGTGCGACTCGGTCGTCAAACCGTTCCACACAGGCACGCCGGCCCATGCGGCCAGCTCCTCGGCCACGCACTGGCCGTAGCCTCGGTACTCTATGGCGTCGTACATGCGGCCCAACACCCTGGCCGTATCTTTCACCGTCTCCTTTTTGCCCATTTGCGAACCCGTGGGACCTATATAGGTGGTACGCGCGCCCTGATCGGCGGCGGCAACCTCGAAGGCGCAACGCGTGCGGGTGGAATCCTTCTCGAATATAAGGGCTATATTGCGGCCTTCGAGCAACTTGCGCTCACGGCCGGCCCGTTTGTCGGCCTTGAGCCTGGCGGCAAGGTCAAGGAGGTATTCAATATGGTTGGGGGCGAAATCCAACAAGTCGAGAAAACTGCGCCCTCGCAATTCATTCATATCGGACAAGTATTACGTTCCAAATGTAGTTATTTCGGGGCTTTTCACAAAATCCGGGCCTAAGATGGGAGGACTTCAAAGAATTTGACTAATTTTGTCCGATTAAGAATTAGTCTGATTGTAATGGGTAAGATCATCGCGCTGGCGAATCAAAAAGGAGGTGTCGGCAAGACCACCACGGCCATAAACCTGGCCGCAAGCCTTGCCGTGGCAGGGAAGAGGGTGCTTTTGGCCGACGCCGACCCGCAGGCAAACGCCACTTCCGGCCTGGGATTCGACATCAACGGACGCGGAATATACGAATGCCTCATAGAAGGCGACAGCGCCGAAGGAATGATCCTCCGCAGCGCCGAAATAAACAACCTGGACGTGTTGCCGTCCAATATCAACCTCGTGGGGGCCGAAACGGAGCTTTCCGTCATCAAAGACGGCCACCACCGCATGAAGAACGTCCTCGAGCCGCTGCGCGGCCTGTACGACTACATACTGATAGACTGCTCGCCGTCGCTGGGTTTCGTGACTGTAAACGCGCTGGTGGCCGCCGATTCGGTGCTTATCCCCGTGCAGTGCGAGTATTTCGCCCTCGAGGGGCTGGGCAAGCTACTCAACACGGTTAAGATGGTACGCGAAAAACTCAACCGCAAACTCCAGATAGAGGGTTTCCTGCTGACGATGTACGCACGCACAAGGCTCTCGAACCAGGTGGTGAACGAGGTGAGGGAGCATTTCGGACCTATGGCTTTCGAAACTGTAATACAGCGGAACATCCGCCTGAGCGAAGCCCCCAGCTACGGCAAGCCGGTGCTTCTGCACGACGCCGCGTCGGCCGGCACGAACAACTATCTCGCCCTTGCTAACGAACTAATATCACGGAACCATGATAAAAAATAAAGGTTTGGGCCGCGGCCTGGGAGCCATATTCGAAACAGAGAACGCCGCGGCCATTACGGCAACGGGACTTATAAGCGAGATAGAGCTGTCGCTGATCAAACCCAACCCCAAGCAACCCCGCGAGATATTCGACGAGGATGCGCTGGAGGAGTTGGCGGATTCCATCAAGGCCCTGGGCGTGATACAGCCCGTGACGCTGAAGAGGGAGGAGGACGGCACCTACACCATCATCAGCGGCGAGCGCCGCTGCCGCGCCTCGAGGTTGGCCGGGTTCGATACCGTGCCGGCCTACATACGCGATGTGAGCGACCAGAATCTCCATGAGATGGCGCTGGTGGAGAATATCCAGAGGGAGGACCTAAACGCCATAGAGGTGGCCCTGTCGTTGCAGCGCCTGGTGGACGAATGCGGCCTGACGCAGGATTCGCTCGCAGAACGCGTGGGTAAAAAGCGCTCGACGGTGGCCAACTACATGCGCCTGCTCAACCTCCCGCTGGAGATACAGGCGGCGCTCAGGGCGCGCGTGATAACCATGGGACACGCGAAGGCGATAGCCGCCATGGACGACGAGGAGATGCAGATACACCTGCTGCGCCGGATAATAAAGAAGGGATTGTCTGTCCGCCAGACGGAAGAGGCCGCCAAAGCCGCGCCCGAGGCAAGCCCGGCACAGAGTGAGGCCGACGACGAAGAGTTTCCGGAAAGCTACACGCGGCTGGTGGAGAGCCTCGAAAAGCTCTTCTCACCCGACATAAGGATCAAAAAATCGGCCAAAGGGGGCGGACGAATAACCATAGGTTTCGCCTCGGACGACGAGGTGGAGCAATTCCTCGGACGCCTGTCTTCACTCTGACGCAAAGGAATGGGGATACGCGGGGCGAAATATCTGTTGGTGGCGGCGCTGTCGTGCGCAGCGGCTTTATGTCTGCCCGCATATGCGTCGGCCCGGAATGACAAGGCGTCCCCGCCACCGTCCGAGCATAAAACCTACCGCGTGGAGGGAGGCCGGCTGGTGGAGCAAAGCCCGATAGTCGTAGCCGACTCCGCATCGCAAACAGCGGTGTTGCCCACAAAGGAAATTCCGGCCGATTCTACCGCCGCGCTCCTTAGCCGCAGGGAGCAGCGCCGTCTCGAAAAGGCGCTGGAAGACTCCACGCACACGCGTTACTCTCCCATATTCCGCGATTCAATACCCATATCGCGCATGTGCGCCATATCGCTCGTAATTCCCGGCTTCGGGCAGCTTTACAACCAGCAATACTGGAAGATACCGCTGGCTTACGCCACCCTCGGAGCCTCCATATACGGTTTCGCCAAAGAGAACAAACCCTATCAGCGTTACAAAACCAACTACGACGCCATGATAGCCCGCAACGCCCCGCGCGAGGAACTCGACCCGGTACAGACCGAAATGATCCGCTACAACACCTACCGACAGCTCTGCATGGCGGGTATATACGCCTCATGGGTCTATTTCGTGTGCGACGGGGCCGTTAACTATCCCGGCGCGACGACCTCGGTGAAGAAAGCCACCACCCTGTCGACCATCCTGCCCGGAGCGGGGCAATTCTACAACCGCAGCTACTGGAAAGTGCCGATAGTGATAGGAGGATTCGCTACGTTCGCATACATGATAGACTGGAACAACCGCGGCTTCCAACGATTCAAACTGGCCTACAACCTGCGCATGGACGGCGACGACAACACAGTGGACGAATTCGCCTCCTCCTACCTGACGCCGGAAGACCTGCTGAAATACAAACAGAGCTACCGCCGCAACCGCGACCTCTGCATAATCCTCACCGGGGCCTTCTACCTTCTCAACATCGTCGACGCGCACGTGGACGCGCAACTGAAAGACTACGACATAAGCGACGACCTGTCGATGGCGCTCGAGCCGACTATGCTAAACCTCTGCTCCATGCAAAAACCGCGCACGCAGGTTCCGGGGCTGACATTCTCCGTAAGATTCTGAAAACGATGAAAAAACTGCTCATAATACCCATACTTGCAACCCTGGCCTCGGCGCTGGCCATGGGAAACGCTCCCGCGCATAAAGACGCGGATAAATACGGCGTACTGTCGGAAACAGCGCCCGAACTCTACGACTCGCTGCTGAACCGCTGGTACTGCGAGAACATAACCGCCTCGTACGAGGCGTTCTTCCGCGACTTCATCGACCTCGACGCCGATTCGACGCTCAACATGAGCGACGCGTTGCCCGACTCGGTTTACGCCGCCAGGCTGCGTATGATGATTTCGCCCATACAGATGCCATACAACGACATAATAAAGAAATACATAGTGACATACACCAACTCGCGCCGTTCCACAATGGGGCGCATCCTGGGGCTGTCGCAATATTATTTCCCAATGATAGAGCAGGAACTGCACAACGCCGGCCTGCCGCTCGAGCTTAGGATGCTGCCGGTGATAGAATCGGCCCTCTGCCCCACCGCCGTATCGCGCGCCGGAGCTACCGGGCTGTGGCAATTCATGTACAACACGGGAAAGACGTATGGACTCGAAATATCGTCGTACGTAGACCAGAGGCGCGACCCCGTGGCCGCCACACGCGCCGCATGCAGGTTCCTCGCCACGCTATACGGCATATACGGCGACTGGACACTGGCCATAGCCGCCTACAACTGCGGGTCGGGCAATGTGAACAAAGCGCTCAAAAGAGCCGGCGACGGAGCTAAAACATTCTGGGACATATATGAATACCTGCCGCGCGAAACCCGAGGGTACATACCCTCGTTCGTGGCGGCCACATACGCATACAACTTCCATAAGCAGCACAACATAACCATAATACCCACTCCACTGCCGCTGTCGACGGACACAATAAGCGTGAACAGGCTTATGCACCTGGAGCAGGTGGCCTCGACGCTCGAAATACCGATGGAAGTGCTGCGCGAACTCAATCCGCAGTACCGCCTCGACATAATCCCCGCAGTGGACAACAAATGCTACGCCCTTACACTGCCCAGCAGGCAGGTTATAAAATACATAGAATGCCAGGACCAGATATTGGCCAAAGACAGCCTGTACCTGGCCCAATACCTCAAAAGCCCGTCGTCGGTGACGGCGAAAGCCCAGCTGTCGGCAAATTCCATCACGCACAAGGTGAAAAGCGGCGAAGTCCTCGGGTCGATAGCCAAAAAATACGGGGTCACCGTGAGCCAGATCATGAAATGGAACAACCTCAAAAGCGCCAACAGATTAAGCATAGGCCAACGATTGACAATCTATAAATAACCTTGCACACCTCAGACACCATAACGGCCCTTGCCACCGGCAGCGGAGGCGCTATATCCGTGATTAGGATCAGCGGACCCGAGGCGATAGCCGTAGCCGGGAAGATCTTCAGGCCCGCTTCGGGTGCGCCGCTAACCGGCAAGAAAGGCTACACGATAAGCTACGGCGAGGTGGCCGACCCATCCGACGGCTCTACCATAGACCAGGCGCTGGCGTCCGTTTTCCGCGCGCCGCATTCATACACGGGCGAGGACATGGTGGAGATATCCACCCACGCTTCGCCCTACATCGTACGCCGTGTGATAAGCCTGCTGATAGAAGCCGGCGCAAGGGCCGCCGAAGCGGGGGAATTCACAGTAAGGGCGTTCCTGGCCGGCAAGATGGACCTCTCGCAAGCCGAAGCCGTGGCCGACATGATAACCGCCGCAGACAAGGCCACCCACGCGATGGCCGTAAGCCAGATAAAGGGAGGATTCTCGGATGAACTGGGACATCTGCGCGAAGAACTGTTGCGCCTTTCGTCGTTATTGGAACTGGAACTGGATTTCTCGGAAGAGGAGGTTGAATTCGCCGACCGCAGCGAATTGGACTCAATAATGGAGCTTATCGGGTCGCGCCTCGGCGAACTGACAGCCTCGTTCGCCCTTGGCAACGCGCTGAAAGAGGGGGTGGCCGTGGCTATAACCGGCAAACCTAACGCTGGCAAGTCGACGCTGCTGAACACATTACTCAAAGAGGAGCGCGCGATGGTGTCGGAAATAGCCGGGACCACGCGAGACGTAATAGAAGAGGGCATGGTTATCGGAGGCGTGCGGTTCCGCTTCCTGGATACCGCCGGAATACGCCATACCGACGACCTCCTCGAAAAAATGGGAATAGAACGCACCTACGGAAGCGTGGAAAAGGCAGCGGTAGTGCTGTGGATGGTGGATGCCCAGGAATATTTATCGGACAGCGGCCCGGAAACGGCAATGCCGCCATTCACCTTGCGTGGCGACCAACGCCTGTGTGTGGTGGTCAACAAAATAGACAAACTCACCACAGAGCAGTGCGATAAACTCCATGCGCGGTTGGACGCCGGTGGTAAGCAGCCGTCCGTCGAAATCGACGGATCGCCAGAATCGGAGAGCGGCCAAATGTCCGCAGAGGCCAACGGTGGGCCGTCCGTATCAGGAAGCGACGCGGCGAACCGGAATGAGTACATGCTTGAAAACTACGATATATCCACCGAGGTGCCGGTGATATTGGCCGGGGCCAAAAGCGGCATCAACATAGGCCGGATAACCGATTTCTTAATATCCGGCGTGGAAACCGCGCCACTGTACAACGGTCAGGCCATAGTATCGCACGCCAGACACCACCAGGCCCTGCAACGCTCGGCCGAATCCATAGTCCGCGCCCGCAAAGCTCTGAAAGAAAACCAACCAGCCGACCTGCTGGCCCAGGAAACCCGCCAAGCCCTCCACTACATAGGAACAATAACAGGAGAAATAACAACCGACGAAATACTGGGAACTATCTTTTCCCGGTTTTGCATCGGCAAATAACCGGGGTAAAACAAGCGAATAACAAAAATACATTAACTCTCGTAAATCTCTTATTACAAGGGATTTTTTATTATTTTCATATTAACTGGAAGCAGCGAAACCGACGCTTGCGTGAGCGCCGTGACCGAAGGC
Organism: Rikenellaceae bacterium; assembly: GCA_031550125.1. Taxonomy (GTDB): domain Bacteria; phylum Bacteroidota; class Bacteroidia; order Bacteroidales; family Rikenellaceae; genus JAVBOW01. Next base: position 28,600 of record JAVBOW010000006.1, on the reverse strand, counting down.
GTTCTGAAAGGCATCGATCAGATAATATTCCCTGGCCAGGCCCGCCAAGCCGACGGACGAAAGTTCGCGACCCCGATAACGATGATACCCTACTACGCCTGGAATAACCGCGGCGACGGAGCCACAATGATGGTCTGGTTGAAAGACTGAAAAAGGCATTGATTTCGAAATCCGTTTAAAATCGCTCACTCTCGGACCCAACGGCAAAGCGAAGAGATGCCTCTTTCCTGGATGCCAGCCTGTTTTTTCGCTCTTTCGCCATCCCGTTTTCAAAGCTGTATTCCGAAATACGGATTAGTTGCCTCCTATCGTTTGGCGGTACGGGAAAAAATACTAAATTTGCACTCGCGAAAGAGTGGTTTTTTACCTTTGGATGAGTGATTGGTGATTGGGTCAGAGGTAAAAGGGATAAAAAGAGGGGAGGGGATTCTTTCGCAATAAGGTTTGTCTGCGCCTCGCGCCTGACAAATATTACGGGGTGTAGCGCAGTCCGGTTAGCGCACCTGCTTTGGGAGCAGGGGGTCGTGGGTTCGAATCCCGCTACCCCGACGAGGTAAAAAGGCCTTTTAGAGCAATCTGAGAGGCTTTTTTGTGTCTTGGTGGTGACGGCTGATTTTGTCGATTTTTGGACGGTTTACACGTTTTTTACCCATTTGTGTAAACCAATGTGTAAACCAGAAACCAAGATGAAAGCCAATGCAGAAGTCATCTGTTACACATCGAAAATGCTCCGCGACGGGACTTACCCGTTAATGCTCCGAATCACTCAATCACGTAAACGCAAGTATGTTTCCCTCGGCTTGTCGATAGACCAAAAATATTGGGATTTCGACAAGAATCGACCTAAGCGGAATTGCCCGAACAAGGAGGCCATTAATAACCTCATCTCGGCCAAACTCACCGAGTACAACGGTCTGATTATGGAAATGACCACCGAGCAACGTGAGTACACTCCTGAAACGCTCGTTTCCACGTTGGAGCGTAAAACGCACTTTGAAACGGTAGATTCTTTTTACAGGTATCTAATTGAGAAACTGAAAAGCGAGGATAAGTTAGGCAATGCGGAGGTCTATAAATACTCCCTCGATTCCCTGCGAAACTTCACGTCTAACCGCCTCGATATTCAGTTTCGGGAGATTGACCCTCAATTTCTAAAACGCTACGAGGACTGGCTTAAAAAGCGAAATTGCAGGGAAACCACGTTGAGCCAACTATTCCGAACTTTGCGGAGCGTTTATAACAAGGCCATTGAAAACGAGATTGTGAAACGCGACCATTATCCATTCCACACCTACAAGGTCAGCAAATTCGACGTAACCACTCAAAAACGGTCAATATCCAAAGGCGAGGTACAGACAATTAGAACGCTCGACTTATCCCGAAACGGACATTACCGACAGTTGGCGCAGGATATGTTTATCTTTAGCTATTTAGGCGCTGGCATAAACTTTTCGGACATCGCATCGCTCCGTTTTGGCGACATCAAAGACGGCAGGGTTTACTACATTCGAAAGAAAACAGGCAAACCGATGAATTTCCTGCTTAATGAAATCGCCAACGAAATCATTAAAAAGTACGCCAGTCCATTCTGGGATAATGACGATTACCTTTTTCCGATTCTTAACGCAAGTACCCACAAAACCGAACAGCAGAAACGCGACCGAATCAAAAAGGTACTAAAGAAAGTCAATCGAGAACTCCGCAAACTCGGAGCAAGCATAGGGGTTGAAAATATGACCACCTACGTTGCCCGCCATACCTACGCGACCGTCCTAAAACGCTCTGGAGTCAATATCGCCATAATATCAGAAAGCCTCGGTCATTCAGACCTTGCCACAACGCAGATATATCTGGATAGCTTTGAGAATAGCCAGATTGACGAGGCGATGGCAAATTTGCTATAATTTAAGAGATTGCCCATTTTGTTGGAGTGGGCAATCTTTTATTTTTGTATTTTTGAAAATTAACCTATTTACAGAACAGATGACAGCATTAAAAAGGTATTCCCAACTTTTAAAAACTCGTTCAGCAGAACATAAAGCGGCCATTGAGCAACTTTACCCAATAAAGTTATACGGACAAGTCATGTCTATAATACGGCAAGAATTGGATTCTCTAATAAGAGTGTTCTATCTTCTTGCTTGTGATGATATTGCAGAAAGAGAAACATATATTACTCAAACCTTGAATAATGACAGAATGCGGAATCGGTTAACTGGCAAATACATTACCGACAGAGATATGGTAGAGCGGTTTAATAAATTGCAAGGTTGGCCTAAATATGTATATAATTTTGGGTGTGGATTTATTCATCTATCTAATATGATAGATTACAAGCATATAAATCCATTTGATAATCTTACTAATGGAGAAAAAACAGAAATAGTAAAATATATGCACCAATATCATGGATATCCTCAAAACCAACCACTAAATATGGAGAGTGTTGTTCCATATCTGCCTGCAATATTTGAAAAAATAACATCAAACTTATCCTATTATATTGAAGATTTGGAGAATAGTAGGGTAAATGCCAGTATTTATTGACAGCCTTGTATTAATTGTCCATAGCGATGCTATCAAATGATACTCTCATAGGTGTATCTTTGACTTTTCTCATCGTTTTATTATGATTGATTGTTTAACTAATATTTGTTGTTATGTATAACGGTGATTCCCATTTCCAAAGAGAGGTTGATAAAATGGAGGAGTCTGCCAACATTCGCAGAATGGCAGAAAGTGCGCAAGCAACGGTAGGCAATGTGCGAGAGATAAGGTCTAAAGTAAATGACCTGGAAACTAAAATGGACGGCGTGAACGCTAAAATGGATAATGTCGGTATAAAGTTAGACGAGGTTTCCACCAGCCTCAAAAAGGGTTCGTGTATATCTGTCGCAACCGTGGTTATCGCCTTCCTTACACTCGCTGTTTCTGTCGCAGCTATACTCATTTCACTATTTCATAGATAGCCAATAAAATTCAAAAGGAGCCTTACTATAAGGCTCCTTTTGCGCGCTCTAAGGTTTTAACTTCCCTCGGTGGTGAAATTGTCGATAGTCATTCCAAAGGTTTGACTTACTTTTTAAATTCCACTACTTCAAAAAGTGGATTATTAAATTCGCTTACTCGCGGGCCAAAGGTGGCTTTTACACCAAAATCACGGACGTGATTATAAACTTTCTGCCCTGCAAATAAGATGTGTTGCGATACCGCAATTGGGTTCAGATTCAAGTCTTCACACTCTTTTGTAAAGCGCTTACTGTCGCAGAGATTATCTGTTACAGAACTTAAATCTTCACCGAATGAATAGTAGGTAGGAAAATCTCTTTCCAAGACGTGTTTTACGGAACGAACTTTTATTTCTAATGTTTGATCCATTTGATTACTAAACACAGCCCTACAGGCACGAAAAACATCCCATACGTTGGATGTTTTATCAGGAATATTATTAAAAACCATATTAATATATTTTGATTAAACTTATTATGAATTAACTATTGTTTGAAAAGGAATGAATACCGACCGTATCGCTACGGGAGACCCACGACTTTTAACCAAAGCAATTTCACCAACGTAAGGCAAACCACTAACCCCAAAGAACGCGCGACACGTTATAAATAAAGCATCGAGGCAAATATACGAATAAACAGCATACAAACAACAGCAATTAGCGCACATAATCTGCATTTTAGCTTGAAACAGCTACACATAGCCATTTCAAGTCGTTTTCGTGCTAAAATCGGCTTCATATAGTCGTTTCGATAACATTTAAGCATATAAAAGCAGCATCGTATATGCCAGCTCAAATTTACACCTCATTTTGCAGAGCAAGCAGCATAAAACAGAGAGGATAGCCGACCTGCAACACAGTTACGAATGTTGGGAAAAAATATGTCCCACCTTTGTTTTTCTCATAGATTTTTCTTATCTTTACTACTGTAAATGAAAATGATAGGGGTTTGATATTTAGTCCAATTTAGGGGAGTTATGAATCATTTTCATTCGTATAATATTTCATGGTGCGCTTTCGCATAGAGAGGAGCCGAAAGAACGCTCCTCTTTCCATTTCCAGAAGATTTATATAGATAGTAGGGCATTGCTCAAAAGTGGCTTATGGGTTGCTCAAAACTGGCTTGTGCTAATTGCTCAAAAGTAGCCGATATATACAATACCTACTCAACCACTACCTACTTTACATTACCTAAAAAGTTTCACAATGTATTTTCACACGAAAGACAAAAAATGATTCGACAACCGTAAGCAGGCTAAAGACCATTACGGCGCAAACTATTTCAAAAGATTACTAAACAAGAGAGATATAATATTCACTAACACAAACACCATTGCCAACAATGAATTACACAGCACTACCAAAATCAATAACGACATTCCAGACAGGAAATAATAAACCTTTAGATATTTATGTGTGAGCAACTATCAAACGCTACTCTAATCACAAAACCCACCAAAGCGACATAACAGAAGAAAAGCTATCAAAACTCACTAAAATTCCCCTGCGCACAATTGGTAGCAGCATTAAACGATTAAAGGACGGAGGATATTTGGGAGTGCAAACTCGCATATTGGAGGGCGAAGGATGCAAAAAACGAAACTCATATCACTTTAAGGCAGAGAAATCGAATGTCGCCTTGATTGATAATGGCTTTTTCAAGAAAGTATATAAGCCAAAGATAGCGGGCTTTATGCTTCTGATGCGTTCAATTACCATCAATAATACAGACGAAGTGCGATGAACGATAACGAAGATTGCAGAGAAAATAGGGGTAAGTCGAAATACGACAACAACGCTTTTGAGTGAGTGCGAGAAACTCGGTCTACTAAAATCTATCCCAGGTGGATATGAGATAACAGAGGACAGCCTAAAATGAACGGCGGTCAATAACCAAGTTAACAATCCAATTTATAAGGCAATATGCGAGTTTTGCGAATCGAAAGGCGTAACACCTCCCAAGTGGGACAAAGATGCTATGAGCGTAATCCAAACCCAATATAATACGGTGGATTTATTCCCATACGATGAATCCAATATCAATTTTCAAATCAATAAACGATGCCCTAAATTGCCCACCAAAATTACTTTGGCCTATTTCGTAACCGTTCTCGATATGGAAGAACAATACAAATCTGTAAAGGCAAATAAATCTATAAAAGGAAAGCACACACCCTCTTTTTCCCTTTAGATATTTATGCCCTGCGTATGCAGGGCGGGTAAATCCAAATTTTGGGTATATAGTCCACGCAAGGGCAGTATCTTCCTTTCACTCCCCCCTGGCTCGGTCGGTGGGGAGTTTTATTTCTGCTACACGGTTTCTACTAACATACAGATTTTTAAAAGAAAATAGAAATTAAGACAATTAAAAATCATTGCGGCATATAAATCAATGCCTGCAATCCAAGAAACTAAAGCCATCTCATTTTGAGGTGGCTTTTGTCTGTCTAATCCTTAAATATTTAATGATATGCTAACTGCAAGAGAATTGGTCAACCATCACGTACTTTATGAGCAAAACCTTGTCATTGACGAACTGATAAGACACGGAGCGCTACAAGATGAATCGCTGTATGATGAATGGTGGAATGTGATGGAGTGGTGGCTTGTAACGCCCTATCTGGCCGAATTGTTAAAAGGCGAGGGCGAAGTTATTATAGGCGAACACGACTGCTACTGGTGGGGACGGCAGACGAGCGGGCAAGCTATCTATATGGATGCCGTAATGACTTATATATGTGAATCGTTCTGAAATAAGACATACCCCCTAAATTGTATAAAACAAACAGGCTATAAAACAGCAAATTTCAGAAACATAAGCGGTACCTTTGCCACGAGCAACAGCCAAAAAAAGAGAGGCAAAATCACGAATGTTTAGAAAGATTCATATCTTTGCAATGTTACCGAATAGGTAACGGCGTATCTAAACAAGAAGTGTTTAGCTGTAATCCCGAGAACGAACTTAGGAACTTCACTCTGACGGGGACACAAGCACGCCTTTCTCACGTTTCTTATACTATGTTATAGTGTACGAGCGTGGGCTGTTGCTTATTTTATTGTCAGAGGTTTCCTAAGACCTGTTCTCGTAATCTAAGCTAATAGTCCCACGCTTCTTTTTGCTATTTACCCCATTGGGACATGGGGTAGGTAATTTTATGTCCTTATGGCAAAATACCATCTTATTGTCTATTATGTAATGTCCCATGAGTGGGTAAAGCGTTTTGGCTTGTTTCATGACGAATTGTATTCGCAAGGAATCCAATTTGATGCCCAAGCAGGCACTCTATTGCTCTCTAATGCCGCTACTCAAATCATTGTCATAGACGAAATTGCCCAAAAACACGGCATTAAATGTATCGTAAAACCTGAATGATTATGAAAAATTACATACTTCTTATGTGCAGTATCATACTTGCTTGTTTGGTTTCCTGTTCTAAAGACGGCACAGAAACACAAAAGCCAGATGACCCCGAAACGCTGTCAATGGATGTTACGCCCATAACAGTATCAAATGTTGCAACCACCAAGTCAATTGTCATAACTAACAATTACGACTGGGCTATTTATTCCAATGCCTCGTGGTGCAAACTATCTACCACATATGGCAGCAAAGGCCAATCAACGGTAGAGTTGCAGATAGAAGAAAATACTACCTACGATGACAGGTCGGCTATCATTACGGTACAAGGACAAATAGAATGCCTGACATTAAATGTTACCCAGCGGCAGAAAGATGCTTTGGTAATATCTAAAACCGAATATGAGGTAAGCGCAAACAGCGGCGAAATTGAGGTTGAACTCAACACCAACGCCACCTATGAGATTACCGTAAATTCAAATTGGATACACAAGGTTGATGCAGGACGTGGATTAACGACCAACAAGGTAAAGTTTATCATAGACCAACATACGGGATATGACGATAGAACAGGGATAATATCTGTTAAGGGCGCAAACGGAACTACGACCATTACGGTAATTCAACGACAGAAAAACGCCATTATAATCACATCAAAGAATATTGAGGCCATAGGAGAGGGCGAGGAAATAGAGATAGAAATTAGTGCTAATATTACTTATGATATTACCCAGAGCGTAAATTGGATAACTCCTGTTGCTACACCGCGAGGATTAACGACTAATAAGCTAAAATTTACCGTAGCGGCAAATAACACAGGTGCTTTGCGCACAGGGAAAATAACGGTTAAAAATACCACCAACGGTTTATCTGAGGATGTTACCGTAACACAAAAAGCTAAGGTGCTGGCAATATCCTGTACTCCATTTGCGGATATATTAATTCCAGCAGGAGGCTCAACGGTTATAAACTACACTTTAACTGGCGTTTCGTCGAGTGCTACCGTTACAGCTACGGTATCTGATGGGTGGAAAGCAACCGTTTCTAAAACTAATGCAACGACAGGAAAAATAACCGTTACTGCCCCTAAACCTTTTGTTAATAGCACCATTAGTATTAAAGCAACGGAGGGTACGCAAACGCCTACTTGTACATTGAGTTTTGTTGAGGGAATTGCAACTCTCGATGAATCATCATTCGATATACCAAATTCAGGTGCTACCCAGACTGTTAAAGTAACAACCAATTTCGATTACACGGTGTCAATTCCCGTCGATGCTCAATCGTGGCTGTCGGTAGCATCTTCGAGGGCAATCCGTACCGAAACGCTGACTTTTACCATAAAGCCTAATAATGGCAACTCACGTTCAGCTACAGTTACTTTAGTTGATAATGACAATAAGGTATTACAGAGTATCGTGTTTAATCAATTTTCCAAAACACGCATTGTAAATGTCGAAACAAAAGGCACTCTTAGTACACTTATTCCTACCGATGAAATTACATCTATTGAGTCGTTGAAAATTACAGGAATATTGAATGATGTCGATTTCATTACCATAAAGGCTATGACGAATTTGGAGAGCATCGATTTGTCAGAGGTAAATATTACTACATTTCCCAACAACTCATTATTCAATAAGACTAAACTTAAGGAGGTTTTATTACCAAATACATTAACGGAGATAATTGACGTATTATCTGGTTGTAAACTGCTTAAGAGCATCGTAATTCCTGCCAATGTAGAAACAATCGGGTATTCGGCATTCAAAGGCTGTACCGCATTAACGACAGTTACACTTGAATCTGGCTCTAAGCTGAAAATTATTAAAGGAGGATTTTTTGATTATGGGAGTTGGTCTGATTCTCGCGGGGCATTCTCTGGTTGTACCTCACTCAAGAGCATAATTATTCCTGCTGGTGTTGAAATAATTGAGGAGGCTGCATTCAAAGATTGCACGGCATTAACGACAGTTACATTTGAGCCTGGTTCAATGCTGAAAACGATTAAAGGGGGATATTGTTCTGGTAGTTTTCCTGCTTCTTACGGTGCATTCTCGGGCTGTACCTCACTCAATAGTATAACAATCCCTGCAAGTGCAGAAACAATTGAGGGTGTTGCATTCAAAGATTGCACGGCATTAACGACAGTTACATTTGAGCCTGGTTCAATATTGAAGACTATTGGAGGTGCATTTGCTGGCTGTACCTCACTAAATAGTATAACAATCCCCACAAGTGTGGAAACAATCGGAGGTGCATTTAGCGGGTGCAGTACATTAACTTCAGTTACATTTGAATCTGGCTCAATGTTGAAAACTATTAGAGGAAGGGCATTCTCTGGTTGCACATTACTTAGTCGCGTTACAATCCCTGCAAGTGTTGAAACAATTGAGGAAGCTGCGTTTATAAACTGCACCTCATTAACTACATTTACATTTGAATCTGGCTCGAAGTTGAAAACTCTTGGAGGGGGTTCTTCTTCTCCCGACGGGATATTCGCTGGTTGCGGATTACTCAAGAATATAACAATTCCTGCAAGTGTTGAAACCATTGAAGCCGCTGCATTCAAAAACTGCACAGCATTGACAACTATTACATTCGAATCTGGCTCGAATTTGAAAACTATTAAGGGGGCGTTCTCCGATTGCACATCACTTAAGAGTATAACAATCCCTGCAGGTGTGGAAACAATTGAAGCGAGAACATTTAGTGGCTGTACTGCATTAACGACGGTTACATTTGAGGTTGGTTCAAAATTGAAAACTATTGGCGGAGGGTATAATTCTCAGATGATTAATTCTTCTTATGGGGCTTTCACCGATTGTACATCATTAACAACATTTGATGCAAAGGCGTGTACTTCTCTCAGTAATATAGAAATCTATGCTTTCTATAAGTGCTCAAATCTTAGCTTATTTATAATAGGAGCCATAACTCCGCCAATTGCAGATAGTTCAAATAGGGGTGGTATGTACCATGCATCATATGCCGTACTCAAAGTTCCTCAAGGCTGTGTGAATGCTTACAAAACAGCATCGTGGTGGGGTTCATTCTCGTCGATTTCAGAGATAGACGATTAATAACCATAAAAACGTATGAAAATGACATACTCTAAATGCATCTCAAACTCAAAATCAGACGCACTACAAAAAGCTATAGAGGTCGCTTTTAAGTCGAAAATGGGTAATGCTTGTAAAAGAATAGAATCCACAACACTTCTTAGCCACACTCCTGAAGATAAGGACTGCGGGAGCATTGAAAAATGGCAGATTGCAACTTGTGAAATTGCCTATCGTTTTGTAAGCGACAAAAATGAATTTGGCGAGTGTTATGAAAGCAATGTCCGCAGAAAAATCGAAGTCGAGATAAAATCGTATGACAGCACAAGCGAGACGTTTACAGTAGAAATAACAAATGATTACCCTATCTGATTAAACTGTAAATACATCGCAACCTCGCTCAGAAATGGGCGAGGTTTTTTATCGCCACCTACAGAGTGACATAATTTCTAAGGGGGTATAAAAACTGAAAATTTCAATAATCGTGTCACTAATCGAATAAGCATATAAAAGTCATTCAACCATTTTGTTATCTCACTAATTTTTAGTAATTTTATAGATAATCAGAAAGACAGTCACACCCTATAAATTATTAAAAATTAACACTATGAGTAAAAAGAAAACAACTAACGCTCTAAAAGGAGCAACCCATTGAAACAATGAGCCTGTAATGTTGGAATTTCCAGAGAGGCCAGCCAGTATGCATATCTTTGAAACAGAGAATCCAGATACAGACAATGAGGAAAAGGCGCAGAAATTAGAGCATCTGCAAAAAGATGATTTAGCCCTAAGCATCATACAAGCAGAGATAGATGGAAAGGATAGTACTTTCACCTACCTTGAAAACGATGGTTTCCTTGCCCTATATGAGCGTAACGGTAAATTGTGCTTTACGAACTGCTGACAGAAAACAGGTTGGCAATCGTATGGCGAGGTTATCCAACTTGACCGTATAGAAAATGATAAAGGCAAGTATAGAACAGAATGTGTAACCTATCTTTGGCATTACTCCAATACCGACACAGAAAAGACAGGCACAGCTATAATAATGATACACTTGACCTACCGACCTATGGCCGTCGCTTTCAAATTGTCCATACTGACAGAGAGCGCAGAGTTAATGCTTTTCAACGGCTATGTAAATAATACCCTCAAATGGAAACCATTTTAGTTTATCCCCTGCATCATAAACGGTGCAGGGATTATTTTTTTCATTTAGAAATTAAGACAGGATAAAATCTTAAAAGTGTGTGGGGTGGAAAATTATGGCGCGATTTTGACTCTATTCTGTTTCGGCAGGGTGGGCTATTTTTTTCTTTGGCGATTTTTACTGCATTCGCAAATGTAAGTCCAATATATACAAACAAATCACTATTTATTAACCTGCATTGAGTTTACCTGATTGTGTAAACCAACGTGTAAACCACAAACCGACATTAGAGCCAAAATCCCACTCACAGCGCACTGTAAAGGCGATTACGCCTCATATTGCGCCTTGCTTTGGGAGCAGGGGGTCGTGGGTTCGAATCCCGCTACCCCGACAGATTAAAAAGGCCTTTCAGGTAGTTCTGAGAGGCTTTTATGTGTATTGACGGTGATCCCTGAGAATCTTACCATCTGCCGGTTATTATAAAACAAATCGGCGGTTTACAGCAATGTAAGCCGCTTTTTTTGTTGTGACATGTTTTAAAGGCCCAAAAATTGCAAGGAGATGGGAGATACGTTTTATATTCTTTTAAACTTTAATCGACCTATATCATGAAATCTTACTTTAAATTTACCGTTTTGCTGTCCGCGGTGACGCTTTTGGCCGTCTCCTGCAATAATTGTCCGCGGCAATCGACCCAATCGCCGGCACCCGGCGGATTCGAATTCGTCAACGGCTACCCTACCGAAGCCACGATAAGTAAAGCCTATGACGAAGCCGACCTGAACCGTGCCATTCAAACCTATAGGTTTTTCTTTCCTTCGGTATCCATTCTTGCCACATGGGACGGTAACATGGCCGCCGGATGCGTGGCTAACAAAACATTCGCCATCATGGACGGAGCGCCCGCCCAGGTGGCATTCACCCCAAATTCCGACACGCGCTACGCAGGGCTGACGCTCGACCTCTCGGACGGACCTATGGTGATAGAGGTTCCGGCCGGACCCGTCATGTCTGCGGTCAACGACATGAACCAACTCTGGGTGATGGACATAGGCATGCCCGGACCCGACAAGGGCAAAGGAGGCAAACATATAATCCTGCCTCCGAATTACGAAGGCAAGACGCCTGCCGGGTATTACGTGGGGCGGTCTACGACAAATCGCGTTTTAGTGTTATTGCGCGCCATTCCCGCCGACAACAATCCCGAGACGGGCGAGAGGCTAATGAAATCGGTTAAGGTTTATCCGCTCGGAAAACCCGCCACAGAGATCAGCTGGATACACCTGAACAACAAACCAGCCGACTTTACGCTCGTCCCGTACGAAAAGAGTATAGGCTACTGGGAACGTCTGGCCAAATTCATCAACGAAGAGCCGGCCAATCCCGAATACCGCACATGGTACGGCGAGTTGGCCGAGCTGGGCATAGAGAAGGGCAAACCCTTCGCTCCCGACGCCCGCATGAAGGCTATCCTTGAGAAAGCCGCAGAGACGGGCAACGCGATCATGAGGGTACAATCCTTCGCCGACCGCCGGGCCGACCGCACGGTATGGCCCGACCGCCAATGGGAATGGGCCGTACTGCGATATGCCGGCGACGGACAATTCAACACCGCTAACTACGTCGACCTGTATGCCCGGGAAAAATGGTTCTACCAGGCCGAAATCGAATCGCCTGCCATGTTCAATCGCGCTCCGGGAGCTGGTTCGCTCTATTGGCTTGGACTTAAGGACAAAACAGGGGCCTACCTCGACGGTTCGAAGAGCTACAGGCTTACGGTTCCGCAACCCGTCCCGGGCAAGCTCTTTTGGTCGGTGACCATATACGACAACGAAACGCGCAGCGAGATCGCCACGGAACAGAACAAGGCCGCCCTGCGTTCTATGTTCGAGCTGAAAGATTTTACCGGACAACCGTCGGTAGATCTCTATTTCGGCCCGAAAGCACCTGCAGGTAAAGAGAATGTGTGGATACAAACCCTGCCGGGCAAAGGCTGGTTCACCTATTTCCGCATATATGGCCCCGAAGGTCCCGCTTTCGACGGATCATGGAGGCCGGGCGATTTCGAAGAGGTGAAATAACCCGGACTGGAAATTATATTTATACGGGACTTGCCTGGGCGAGTCCCGTTTTTTTATGGAACACATGGCTGTACATGGCGTCGCTACCGCAAATAGCGCGGCTTTCGTGCTTCGCGCTTCCTGTTTTCGGTTTAGTCCCGTTTTAATGTGGAAAAAAACATATGGCCGATAGATGGTTATAAAAAAAGTATATCTTTGTAGCCAATATGTTTACAGAGTGCTTATCTGTTGATAAACAGTATGAATATGGGTCAAGACAGTGATTTTTTGCGCAAGCTGTTCCTAAATATGCCGATGGGCTATTTTCGCCTGAGGATAGTGCTTTCCGACGAGGGCAGGGTTACGGATTATGAATACCTCGAGGTAAACGAGAGGTTCCTGCAGATATCGGGCCGCACACGCGAGGGACTTATCGGCAAAATGCACACCGAGATAGGCCCCATATTCATCAAAAAGCTTGACCTGCAAGTACTTGCAAAGGTAGCCTACGAGGGTTACGTACATGAATCGCGGGCCGACCAGTTCCGCAGCAACAGCCGCTATTACGACACCACTATCTATTCGCCGCAATACGGCGATGTGGTGGCGCTTTTCGCCGACGTCACGGACGCCGTGATATCGTCTAACCTGTTGCGCAAAAGCGAAGCGGAACTTAACAAGATCTACAACAACATACCAGTAGGCATAGAGCTTTACGACAGTAACGGGACAATGATAGACGTGAACGACCAGGACGCCGTGATAATAGGCGTACCCGACCGCTCCACCCTACTGGGCCGCAAGCTGTTCGAGCATCCATCGCTGCCTTCGTATGCCTTGGAATTGCTGCGCGAAGGCAAAGACGTTTCGTTCGACGTGAGCATCGACGGCATGAAACTCAACCGTTCTTATTACGGAGTGGCCCAGGACGACCGCCAGCGTTATCTTACCGTCAAATGTACAGTGCTTTACGGCGCGTCTGGCGAGCTTGAGAACTACCTTCTCATCATAATAGACAACACCGACATTTACAAAACGTCGGCTCGCCTGCATGAGTTCGAATCGGCCTTCAATTCGGTGGCAGAGATGGCCGAAATAGGTTTCTTCCGTTGGAATCCACTGAAGAAGCACTACATGAGTACCGATCAATGGCACAGGAATATGGGCTATACCGACGAGGATCCGCAGCCTGCGAATTTCGACGATTATACCCAGTTGGTCCATCCCGACGACGTCAAAGCCATTTTGGCGTACATAAAGGACGCCTTGACGGGCAAAGTCAAAAGTTTCACTCATGAATTCCGCGTGAAAGACAGCCGCGGCGGATGGAAGTGGCTGCGTACTTCGTCCAAAGTGTCTGAATGGGACCCTGACAACGGACAAATCACCATAATAGGTATCAACTACAACATTAACGACATAAAACTGGCTGAGCAGGAGCTTGTCCAGGCCAGGGATAAAGCGGAGGCTTCCGACCGTCTCAAATCAGCTTTCCTGGCCAATATGAGCCATGAGATACGCACTCCGCTCAACTCCATAGTTGGTTTTTCGACGGTGTTAGCACACACGGACGATCCGGAAGAGAAGAAACAATACGCCGCAATCATAGAATCCAACAACCAACACCTGTTGTCGCTTATCTCAGACATCCTCGATCTGTCGGAGATGGACTCCCAAGGCGCCGTAAAATTAAACTTCAGCGAGATGAATGTGGCCGACCAATGCCGCATGTTACTGGAATCGATGAGGCTGAAGGCTACCGCCGGGGTGGAGTTGGAATATACGGGCGGCCAGGAATTCGACAACGTTACGATCGTTACCGACGTGAAACGTTTTACCCAGGTGCTTTCCAACCTGGTATCCAACGCGCTTAAATTCACATCGGCCGGCCATGTTCGGGTCGATTTCAAAATTGCAGGCGGGATGGCGGAGATCAGCGTCGCCGACACAGGCATAGGTATGGATCCGAGTCGGGCCGAGACCGTATTCGAGCGTTTTGTAAAACTAAACGAATTCGTTCCTGGGACAGGACTCGGCCTGGCCATCTGCAAGAGCATAGTCCGTAAACTGGGAGGCTCGATAGGGGCCTGGTCTGAGGGCGAGGGCAAAGGATCGCGCTTCTGGTTCACTATCCCGCTCGAACCGCAAGTCGATTGACGGCACCGAAGGCACGGTCATCCTTAAAACAAGGGAAAAATATAATACCGCAATATCTGGCGGTTCAACGCATCATTTCCCTCAGGTAGGTATCTAAATAGAGCAACGTGTGATCGCCCTGCACGACCTCGTCGAGGAATTGCCGCTCCTCGTCGTTAATGAAGGAGTCCTCAACTTCGTAATCTTTGTCAAAATCTTCCATAGGCCTTGCAAGGATATTTGTTTTACCAATAATTCAACGTATATGCGGGCGGTTTATTGCAATCTTACGCCTGTCTTTACGATAAAATAATTTTTTTCTCGTCTATCATTTTGCGCAGGTTGATCAGGGCGTAGCGCATACGGCCCAGCGCGGTGTTTATACTCACGCCCGTTTGATCGGCTATCTCTTTGAAACTGTTACCCATATAATAGCGCATAATAACCACCTCCTTTTGCTCTTCAGGCAGGTAGTCTATCATTTTGCGTACATCCTCCTCTATCTGAGAGCTGACTAACTTATCCTCTATGCTGACGTCGGAAAAACGCGCGGTGTTGATCAGGTCGTAACCCGCCTCGGACTCGTTGATGGTATTCTTTTGCTTGTTGTGGCGAAACGTGTCGATCACCTGATTGTGCGCTATGCGCAAAACCCATGAGACGAATTTGCCGTTCTCCACATAGCGGCCTTCGCCCAGAAATCTCATCACCTTTATAAGCGTTTCCTGAAAAATATCGTCGGCCTGGTCACGATCCTTCACCATCATATTGATGTAATCGTAAACGCGTTTACGATGACGATTGATAAGTGTCGATATTGCCGCCTGGTTGCCTGAAAGATAACTGTTAAGCAACTCCTGGTCGCTCAGCGATCTGGGATTCATAATCTACTCCATTAAGGTTCGAGTAGAAAGTTCTGCTATAGGCTTGCGGTTTTTTAAGATTAACGTCGCCGTGGCGACCGCCGCAAGATAATGAGTTTTTCCGTAATTTCCAAAAAAGACCCTGTGTAGCACGACTTCCGTTCGAACACCTTATAAAACAGCAATAAATATGCCACGAAAAAAGCCGCACTCTGCAGTGCGGCTCGTTTTCCGGCGTATGGCGAATTATTTCGCGCCGCCTTTCTTATCGTAGTGTTTTTGATAACGGCTCATAAACTTATCGACGCGACCTGCGGTGTCGACCAACTTCATCTTACCGGTGTAGAAGGGGTGCGATGTGTTGGAGATTTCCATCTTGTACACGGGATAGGTTTCGCCATTCACTTCTATCGTTTCTTTCGACTGAACAGCGGACCTGCACAAAAACACATGATCATTGGACATGTCCTTGAATGCCACTAAACGATAACTCTCGGGGTGGATGCCTTTTTTCATTGTGTTTTGAATTAATTTTCCGGATGCAAAGGTATAACATTTTCCGGCGTTTCCAAAAAAAATCACTTATAACTGACCACAAGCACCCTGGTGTATTTCCAGAAAGACGACTTGTCGAGTATGGCGAGCCAAAGCAGACCCGATTTATCCCTGACGAATTCATATGAATCGTCGGGATGCGCGCTCAACAACACGGGCGAAGCGCCTTCTATCCGCAAACGATCGAATGTGCGTATGTCTATTTTAGTGAACGATTCAAGGCTGCGGTTCTCGTTGACCTTAAGCGTACGGCCAATCAGCCCGGTTTTATACACTACCCCTTCCCGCAACAGCGTCTTCTGCAGATCGCTACGGTAATAAGCCATATTCAGAAGGGCGCCCGTTTCCCGCACTTCCGTTTCAAGCTCATTGCCACGCTTGGACAAGCCGTCCACCTCGTTGCTGAGGGAACGCACCTGCATGTTACGCTCGCTCAGCTCGCGGCGCAGGTCGGACACCTCGTTATCGTTGGAGTTGACGCGATCCGACAGCACCTCAATGAGTTTCTCGAGTGCCGACACTTTAAGGCTGGTGCTTTTAAGCTCCCTGACGTTACCGTGGAGCTGGGTTATGGTGCGGCGGTTAACCAGTAAAAGGCTGTCCAGCGCATCTATATCGGCAGGAATGCGGTGCAGGGCATAGTGGTGCGACTCTCCATCTCCGGATACGGCGCGCGTTATGATATTCTCCCTCTCTTTTATGGTCTGCAGGTTTTCCATCACCTCGTTCAACGAGGTGAAAACGGTGTTCAGCACCGTATCCTGCCTGGCCATGACCAACTCCAGAGAATCGGCGCGCGCTATAGCCTGAAGACTCTCTTTGCGTCCCGCTCCGCAGGAAACGAGCGTGACAGCCAATAGCGTTATGTAAAAATACCTTGCCATAATGTCCGGATTAGAACCACCTGAATCAGAAACAATATTTCATGCTTAAGCCGAAATCGTAAAATTTCAGGCCGGTATTTCCAGTGAAATTAAGCGTAGGTTTATAATCCGCCGCAAACACGATCGGGTCATCCTTCATTTTATATTCAAGCCCGACGATGGCATCCACCCCGCAGGTGAACTTTTGATTGTCCCATCCGCCCCATGACCCGAGATGCAGGCCGCAACCGTAATAGAAATCGAATCCTCGGCCAATAACGGGGATATTACGCTCGTAGAGGCCGTAAAAACAGGCTCCCTGGGCAAGTCCCATCATCATATGGAGCGAATTGGCCGGGTCGAAATTCACACGAGCGTCTATCCCGGAGGTTATGCCGCCGCCGCGCAATCCCACGCTCCAAAAGTAGTTTTGCGCCGGCGCGGCCAGAGGAGCTACGAATAATATTGTAAGTATCAATAATTTAACTCTCATACCATGTATTTTACATAAGGCAATACGAGACAAATGTAGCATATTAAAACGTATCTGCAAAAAGCGTGCTACCGACCTGCTCCTTAAATGCCGCGACATATAAGTATCCAATTGGGCCAATTCTGGATCAGCCTGAAAAACAGGTCGGCGCTAAGAGCCCGTTTAAAATAAATGCGGACAGCCGGGCGCGATGCCCGGCTGTCCGTGTTGTCTGACACTATGTAAACGCCTATTCGTCCAGGCCGGCATTCTGCTGGTCGCCCGGAGCGCCCGGGGCGCGGCCGGGACCGCGTTGGCCTTCTCCGGCGCGGTTGCGCATGCGTTCCATCATCTCTTTGCGGTCTTTCTGCAGTTTTTCGAACTGTTTGGGGGTAAGTATCGATTTGGTAGCCTCCTCACGCTTGGCGTCGAGCGCTCTTTGCTGCTCGCGGAGCGCCTGCTCCTGTTTCCCGAACTCGGTATAGGACGCCTCAAGTTTGGCGGCCTGGTCGTCGGTAAGCGAGAGCCTCGATTTGAGTGCGGCTACCGCCCTTTTGGCATTCTCTTCGGGGGTGCCTTGGGGCATGCGGTCGCCGCGTCCCTGCGGGGCCTGGGCAAAGATGGAAGTTGCGAGGAACAGGACGGCTGCGGCAGTTGCAATGATCTTTTTCATAGTTGATACGTTTTAATGGTTTGGTGATCCTTTACGCAAATCTAAGAAGTGCGGGCGAAGAATGAGCCGGCACTCCGGCCAAACGGCCAAAACCACCGCCGAATCAACCTTATGCGGCCGTCAACTTACTCTTTGTCGAGGGTTATCCAGCGTTTTAGCTCCGGCACGCGCGCCTTGCTTACGACTATCCGCTCCGGCACGGCTATATGCATATTGAGGCTCAGGCGACTGCCGAACCATACGGAGATGTCCTTTATTCCCTGGCGCGACACGATGAATTGGCGGTTGGCCCTGAAGAAATCGCTCTCCGGGAGTTGCGACATGACGCTGTCGAGCGAGCCTTCGAGAGGCATCTGCCTTCCGTCGCAGGTGTAGGCGCTCACCTTTTCGTTGAAAGTGTAACAAAACGCTATTTCGGATGCTTCCAAAGGAACGATCTTGTCGCGTACGTGTACAAGGAAAGTGCGTTTGGCGTTGCGGTCGCGGGCTATGGCGGCCACGTGCCGGGCGTACTGTATGCGGTCGCTGCCCGACAGCAGGCGCAGCTTTTCGAGGGCGCGCGCAAGTTCTTCGGCCTTGATGGGTTTGAGGATATAATCGATGCTGTTGACCTTGAAGGCTTCCAGCGCATAGCGGTCGTACGCCGTGGTGAATATGATGGGCGAAGCTACCTGCACATGGTCGAATATCCGGAAAGCCTCGCCGTCGGCAAGGTGGATATCCATAAATATAAGGTCTGGAGCCGGATTTTCGCGCAGCCACTTTACGCTGTCGGTGACGCTTTCCAGCGACGCCGCCACATGCACCTCGGGGCAGACGCCGGCAAGGAGCGCGCGCAGGTTCACTTCGGCAGCCGTTTCGTCCTCTATTATGACTGCTTTCATGGCCTTTTTTCCTGCGAAAGCGGAATGCGGACGGTAAACGTCCCTCCGCTATCAGTTACCGTTATGTCGCGACCGGTAAGCAGCACGAAGCGGCTCGACAGGTTCTTAAGCCCTATGCCGGTTCCTTTTTCCGGCTCTATCTTCGGGATGACCGGATTGGACACCACCAGCTCGGCCCCCTCGGTACGGATGGATATCCGGAAGGGCTTGGACAACGTTATGCTGTTGTGTTTTACCGCGTTCTCTATGAGCGGCTGCAACGACAGGGCCGGAAGCATCATGCCGGCGTAACGCGGGTCTATATCGATGTCGAAGAAGAGCTTGTCGGCGTAACGCACCTCGTGGACGTATTTGTAGCCTTCCAGAAAGTCGAGTTCCTCTTTGAGGGTTATCATTTCGTTCTGTCCTTTCTGTATAATGAACCGAAAAGTGTCCGACAGGCGATCGATATAGGTGAGGGCCTTGCCTTTGTCGCCCGAGCGCACCAGCATGGCAAGAGAATTGAGCGAATTGAAGAAGAAATGGGGATTGATCTGGCTGACGAGCATGTTGTAACGGGTCAGCAGGTTTTCGTTCTTGAGCCTTTCGTTCTCTATTATTATGCCCTGCTTCTGGTAAACCAGTTCGAATATCTTGCCGTACAGCAGCGATACTATCAGCGTGAGGGACAATTTGAACATCGGTATGTGGCTGAATATCCTGTTGGTGGTAAAGCGCAGCACGACGCCGTCCCTGTTAAGGGCCGGGGAGAGCATATACATCGCCGAGGCCACCGCTATGCAGAACAACACTTTCAGCCAGAAATTACGCGGCGAGCCGTCTTTTTTGATATGCGTAGATATGGAGAGCAGCACGAAAGCCGTCGCGAACCAATAGAATGTCTGTATCCAGATGAAAAAATGATTGGAGTTGTGCATCATGCGCATCTCGCGTCCCGGCCCGGAAAATACCTCCTGGGGCGGGGCGAGCGAAACGGTGAAGAACGAAAAGTTGGCCACCGCACTTATAGCCGCCGCAATAAGCAGGTTTATCACAACCACGCGCGATTTGTCCGTCAGTTTCATTTTTCCTCCTTATACCACGACGCGTACATCATGTAGTCGCGCGCGATGCGCTCTATGATCTCTTCCCTCTGCTCGGGAGCCACATCTTTGACTTTCTTGGCCGGCACGCCCGCGTAGACGCTGTTGGGTTCGAGGATCTGGCCCGTAAGCACCAATGCCCCCGCCGCCACTATGCATCCCGTACCCACCACGGCGTTGTCGAGGATTATCGATCCTATGCCGATAAGGCATTTGTCCTCGATGCGCGCTCCGTGTATCACGGCGTTGTGGCCCACCGACACGTCGTTGCCGATATGGGTTTGCGAGCGTTTGTACAGGGTGTGTATCACCGCCCCGTCCTGTATGTTCACCCTGTCGCCGAGGGTTATGGTATTCACATCGCCGCGCAGTACCGCGCCGTACCATATGCTGCAGTCGCGTCCCGTGGAGACGTCGCCTATCAACACCGCCGTTTCGGCCAGAAAAGTGTTTTCTCCCGTTTCAGGCGTTATTCCGTTGAGTTCCCTTACTATTGCCATTGTTCGTGTTTTTTAGATTGTTGCCATATCTCTTCCATCTCTGCAAGCGTCATGCCGCGCAGCGTACGTCCCGACGCGGCGACCGCCTCTTCGAGATATGTGAAACGGCGTATGAATTTGCGGTTACTGCGTTCCAGCGCCAGCTCGGGATCCACCCCGTAGAGGCGGGCGGCGTTTATCATTGCGAAGAAAAGGTCTCCGAACTCCTCCTCCATGTGTTTACTGTCGCCCGAAACCATCTCCTGCTCAACCTCTCCCGTCTCCTCCTTCACCTTATCCCACACGTCTTCCGGTTTCTCCCAGTCGAAGCCCGCCGAGGCGGCCTTGGCCCCTACGCGGTAGGCTTTCACCATGGCGGGCAGCGAGCGCGGCACTCCGGCCAGAACGCTGCGACGCTCTTTCTGCTCGGTTTGCTTGAGGTCTTCCCAATTCTGCATGACTTTTTCCGCCGAGTCGGCCTCGGCAGAGCCAAAAACGTGCGGATGGCGATATATCAACTTATCGCATATCCTGTTACACACCTCGGTGATATCGAAAGATCCTCTTTCACGTCCCATGCGGGCGTAGAATACCACGTGCAGCAAAAGGTCTCCCAGCTCGCCGCAAACCTCCTGCATATCGTCGTCCGTTATGGCGTCCACCAACTCGTACACCTCCTCTATAGTGTTGTTCCTTAGCGATTCGAAGGTTTGCTTGCGATCCCAAGGGCATTCCTCCCTCAGGCGGTCCATGATTTTCAGCAGCCTGTCGAAGGCTGCGAGGCTTTCTTGCATGACTCTCTGCATTTATTGACCTACAAAGGTAATATTTTGCTCCGAAAAATGTATTTTTGCACATTAAACCTTATAGGATATGTGCGGAATAGTAGGATACGTAGGATGGCGAGAGGCCTATCCTATATTGATCAAGGGATTACACCGCCTCGAGTACCGGGGCTACGACAGCGCCGGCGTGGCGTTGGTAAACGGCGGCGGCGGCCTTAACGTCTATAAATGCAAGGGCAAGGTTGCCGAACTCGAAAAATATGCGGGTAACAGCGACACCAGCGGCAATATAGGCATAGCCCACACCCGCTGGGCCACCCACGGCGAACCCAACGACGCCAACGCCCACCCCCATTATTCGGAGACGGAGACGCTGGCGCTGATACACAACGGTATAATAGAGAATTACGGCATCCTTAAAGAGGCTCTCAAAGCCAATGGCTACACCTTCCGCAGCGATACGGACACGGAAGTCCTCATACAGCTCATCGAGTATATAAAAAGCGGCAACGGCTGCACGCTCGTGGAGGCCATCCAACTGGCGCTGAAAGAGGTGGTGGGCGCATACGCCATAGCCGTTATAAGCAAAGACAACCACGACGAAATAATAGCCGCCCGCAAAAGCAGTCCCCTGGTGGTGGGTCTGGGCGAGGGCGAATTCTTCCTCGCCTCGGACGCCACCCCTATAGTGGAATATACGGACAGGGTCGTTTACATACAGGACGAGGAGGTCGCCATAATTAACCGCAACAAACCGCTCAAGGTGGTAAACCTAAGCAATGTGGAGAGTACGCCCGACGTGAGCCGCCTGGCGATGAGCATTTCGCAGCTCGAAAAGGGCGGCTATCCCCACTTCATGCTCAAGGAGATATACGAGCAGCCCAAAACCCTGCGCGACTGCATTCGCGGCCGGGTGAACGTGGAGGGTACCAACGTGGTGCTTTCCGGCGTCATCGACCATAAGGCCCGTTTCATGAGCGCCCGCCGCATAATAATCGTGGCGTGCGGTACGTCGTGGCACGCGGCGCTCATAGGCGAACACCTGATCGAGGACCTTTGCCGCATACCGGTGGAGGTGGAGTACGCCTCCGAATTCCGTTACCGCAACCCGGTGCTTTATCCCGACGACATAGTGATAGCCATATCGCAGTCGGGCGAGACGGCCGACACGTTAGCCGCACTGGAGCTTGCCAAGGAACACGGCGCGTTCATCTTCGGGATATGCAACGTGGTGGGATCGTCCATATCGCGCGCCACCGATTCCGGCGCTTACATCCACGTGGGGCCGGAGATAGGCGTGGCCTCCACCAAGGCCTTCACCGGCCAGGTGACGGTGCTTGCGATGCTCGCCCTTACGCTGGCGCGCGAGAAAGGCACAATAAGCGAGCAGGCTTTCATGGACACCGTGGCCGACCTGCAACGCCTGCCGGGGCTTGTCGAACAGGTACTCAAACTGGACGGGCAGATCAAAGACCTCTCCAAAATTTTCACCTACGCCCACAACTTCATATACCTCGGGAGGGGATACAACTATCCGGCGGCCCTGGAGGGCGCACTGAAGCTCAAAGAGATATCCTACATACATGCGGAGGGTTATCCCGCCGCCGAGATGAAACACGGCCCCATAGCCCTGATCGACGCCGAGATGCCCGTGGTGGTGATAGCTACGGCCGACCGTATCTACGAAAAGACCGTAAGCAATATACAGGAGGTGAAAGCCCGCAAGGGCCGCGTCATAGCCGTGGTGTCGGATGGCGACAACGCCGTACACGGCATTGCCGACTACTGCATATCCATTCCCCACGTTTCGGAATGCCTCGCGCCGATACTCGCTTCCGTGCCGCTGCAATTGCTGGCGTATTATATTGCGGTAAACAAGGGTCGCGACGTCGACCAGCCGCGCAACCTCGCCAAATCGGTTACCGTTGAATAAAGCAGTCGCATTACTGCTCGCCGTCCTGCTGTCGGCCGGCGCGTTGCGCGCCGGGGTGGTCGTCGGAGCCGAGCGCATGGATGTCTACCTGCCGCTTATAAAGGGCAGGAAGGTGGGGATACTGACCAACCACACCGGCATGGTCGGCAATCGCCACTTAGTCGATACGCTGCTCTCGCTCGGAGTGGACGTAAAGGTTGTCTTCGCCCCCGAACACGGTTTCCGGGGACGTGCGGACGCCGGAGAAAAGGTTGCCGGCTACCGTGATGCGGAGACCGGCGTGGAGGTGGTCTCCATATACGGCGCAAGCCGCAAACCGCGCCAGGACGACGTCCGCAAACTCGACGTGGTGCTGTTCGATATACAGGACGTGGGGCTGAGGTACTATACTTACCTCTCCTCGATGCATTACATGATGGAGACGTGCGCGGAGACGGGCAAGCCGATGATACTCCTCGACAGGCCCAATCCCAACGGCATGTACGTGGACGGCCCGGTTATGGAAGATCGCTACCGCTCGTTCGTGGGCATGCATCCCATTCCCGTCGTACATGGCATGACCCTGGGCGAGCTGGCCATTATGATCAACGCCGAAGGGTGGCTTGCGGGGGACGTAAAGTGTAACCTTAAGGTTGTCCCGTGCCTCGGCTACACCCACTCCACACGTTACGAATTGCCGTTGCCGCCGTCGCCCAACCTTCCTAATATGAGGGCGATATATCTTTATGCGTCGCTATGCTGCATGGAAGGTACCGCGCTTAGCGTGGGCCGCGGCACCCCTTTCCCCTTCCAGGTCTTCGGCCATCCGGCGCTACAGGGGGGCGAGTATGATTTTACGTTCACCCCCAAGGCCATGTACGGTTCCGCCGAACCGCCGCTGAAAGGACGGACGTGCCGCGGACGGGACCTTCGCAGCGCGCCTGACGACGAAGATATAATCTCCGGCGGCGTCGACCTCTCCTATCTCGTTTCGGCCTATGCCGCCATGCCTGACAAGAGAGGGTTTTTCAACCCCATGTTTGAAAAGCTGATGGGCGCGGCCTATGTACGCGAAATGATAGAACGCGGCGCGGCTGCCGCCGAAATAAAGGCCGGCTGGACGGACGGCGTCGAGCGTTTCCGCATCCGCCGCCTACCCTACCTTTTATATGATGAATGATTACCGCATGACGTTTTTACGATATATGATATGCGTTGCGGCGGCGTTGTCCGCCGCTGCCGCGTCAGCCCGCGAAAAGGCCGACCTTCTCCCTCTGCCTGTAAAAATGGCGCAGCGCCACGGCGTATTCACCGTGGACAGGCAGACGGTAATATGCGCCGACGCGTCGGCCATGGATCTGGCCGCCTATCTCAACGGATGGCTCGGGGCGTGGATAGGACACCCGTTGGAAACGGCGTCGCCGGCGTCTGACGGCCTGCCCGGCCCGGGCGAAGAGCGCATAAGGCTTTCGATAAATCCGGCGCTTGCCTGTCCCGACGATTCGAGGTTGCTGATGCCCGCCGACGGATACACCGTTACGGTCACGCCTCACGGAGCTGAAATAACCGGCGTCGACCGGGGAGGCTTGTTCTACGGCGTACAGACATTCCTGCAACTCCTGCCGCCGGAGATTTACGCACGGAAAATGCGACACGACAAACTGAAGGCCGGCTGCGTGGAAATATCGGACTATCCCTGTTTCCCCTACCGGGGCATGATGCTCGACGTAGCCCGCACCTTCACTCCCGCCGAGGGAGTGAAGAAATTCATCGACCGCCTGGCTTTCCATAAGATCAACCGTTTTCACTGGCACCTGACGGATGACGAAGGGTGGCGGATAGAGATAAAAAGTTATCCCGACCTTACGGCCAAAGGAGCTTTCCGGGGGCCTGACCTTCCCCTCAAACCCATTTACGGCGCATGGAACAGGGTGTACGGCGGATACTACACCCAGCAGGAAATAAGGGAGATAGTAGAGTACGCCGCGTTCCACAATATAGAGATCATCCCTGAAATAGAGTTGCCGGGCCATTCGCGCGCCGCCGCCCGCGCCTACCCTGAGATTTTGTGTACAGGCAAGCACGACGTGTCGGCGTCGGCCGGTTATGATCGCCGCGAAGTGTGGTGCGTGGCGCGTGAAGAGAATTACGCCATGCTCTCGGCCGTGCTGTCCGAGGTCTGCGCCCTATTCCCGTCGGAGTACATACACATAGGCGGCGACGAAGTGTCCAAAGGGCAATGGCGCGCCTGCCCGCGATGCAAAGCGTTGGCCGGCGACGCCGACGCCCTTATGGATATTTTCACCGGACGCCTTACGGAGATACTCGCCGCCAACGGCAAAAAACCGGCCGTATGGAACGAAGCGGCGGCGAGCGGCAAAATGCCTCGCGCCACCACCCGAGTCCACGGATGGGAGAATATGCGAGCCGCCCGCAACGCCGCCTTAATGGGCTACCCCACCGTGGTCATGCCGGGCGACTACTTCTATTTCGACATGCGCCAGATAGCTTCGGAGCCGGGCCAGGTGTGGGCCTGCGTATTCACCGCCGACCGCACCCATTCGCTCGATTTCGAAGCTATGGGATTCACGCCCGAGGCTATGCGTAACGTAATCGGCGTAGAGGGATCGTTCTTCAGCGAGATTTACCTCTCGCAGGATAACGAGGATTATCTTTATTACCAATGCTATCCACGCATATGCGCCCTGGCCGAGGTAGGCTGGAGACGCCCGGGATCGCGCGATACGGACGATTTCAACTCCCGCCTGTACGGCGTCCACGCCGACCGTATGGCCGCCATGGGCATAACCTACCGCTTGCCGCCTCCGGCGGCCGTGTACGACGGCCAGGCCATCGAAACGGCGGAGCGTTGCGGATATACCGCCATACGCTACACGGCCGACCTTTCGCAACCCGGCGAGGATTCGCCCTCCTACCGCCACCGCCTGAGCGCAAAGGACGGCGACATCTCGAAATACCTCTTCCGCGCCTGGCGCGACGACGCCAAAAGCGTCGCCGTGGTTCCGGCAATAACGACTGAGGCGCATCTGGATGCATATGGCGCGGCATCGATAGAGATACCCATGCCCGCCCCGGGGTTGTGGTACCTGCGCCTCGGACAGCCGCGGGGCGAAGCGTCGATAACCTCGCTTGCCGTCACGGCGGCCGACACCTCGTATTATATCATACGGAACGGACAGAGGATAAACCCGTTGCACAACATGCGCATATATTCCACCGAACGTACGACAGGAGGCGTTATAACCCTGTCCATGTCCAACGACAGCGCCCTGCCCACAGATATCGGCGTTTCGCTGGAACGCTCGCCTTATATCGAACCGGAGGTGACCATCACCTCGTCCATGCCGCAAGATCCGCGTTCGCCGTTCGCCCGCGCCGCAGACTATAACTTCACCTCCTACGGACGTACCTCGCGCACATGCCTTCCCGGCGACAACGTGACCTACACCTTCGCCGCGCCGGTGGAATGCCGCAGCATAGACATACGCACGGGATTCTATCATATGCCGCGCTATTTGATGCCGTTCGGAGGGGTGGAGATCAGCGCCGACGGCCGCACCTTCACGCCCGCCGGGGAGCTCAGGGACGGACGCGCCGTGATTATCCCGTCAGGCCCGGTGAAGGCGGTGAGAATAACATCCTCGGTCTCCGGCAACGGCGAAAGCAACGTTATTCTGCAGGACCTTAAAATACTGCCGCTCGAGGATGAAAGATAAACTCCGCCTGCTCCTGGCGTCGCTTTGCATTGCGATCCATTGCGCCGCCGCGTTGCCGGCAGGTACGGCGGCGCGCATCGATTCGCTCATGAAGACAGGCGTAGCCAAAGGCTATTATCCCGGCGCGTCGATAGCCGTCGGCTGCCGGGATGGTATACTTTTCGACCGCCGTTACGGCTGGCAGGACTACACTCGCGTACAGCCAGTCGACCGCGACGACGTCTACGACCTGGCGTCATGCACCAAGATAGTATCCACCACGCTGGCCGTCATGCGCCTTTACGACCTGGCCTCGCTCGGGCTGGACGACCGGGTGGGAGCGCTACTGCCCGACTACGCCGTTTCTCCAATAGCTTCGCTCACCGTACGCGAACTCCTCACCCACACTTCCGGGCTGGGCAACATATCCGTTTATAAATATTTGTTTTTCAATCCTGCCGGCCTGCCGCTCATAAGCCCTTCCCGCAGAGAAGGCTATGAGAGAATGGTGGATCGTAGCGCATATATCTGCGACAAAGCGTGTTGCGACACAACATTAGTCTCTTTCTGCGCTCGTGACGGTTACCGCAGGGCTGGAGAGGAGGTTTATGTCAACCCTGCGGTCGACTCCCTGCTACAGGCCGGAATAGTGAATAGTTTCAAGGCCACGGGGAGGGGTAAACGCCTCTATTCCGATCTCAATTTCCACCTGCTAAAACTGGTAGTCGAAAAAGTATCTGATATGCCGCTCGATAGATTCGTTGCGGGGATATACGCAGAAATGGAGATGGCACAAACCGGCTACCGTCCGCTCGAATGGACGTCGCCCGAAAAGATAATACCCACAGAAGACGACGTGCTGATGCAACGGGGCTTGCTGCGGGGCTACACTCACGACGAAATAGCGGCCGTAAGCGATAACGTCGGTGGCAACGCAGGCCTTTTTTCCAACGCCGCCGATCTGTCGCGCTACTGCATGATGCTTCTCGGCGATGGTACGCTTGCCGGCCGGCATATAATATCGCCCGCCACCGTCCGCCTCTTCACCTCCGGCGGCCTGGGTTTCGACCGCAACACGCCCTCTTCGCCCATGTGGGGCGGATACGGACATACCGGTTATACCGGCACGATAATATGGATCGACCCGTCGCGCAACCGCTTTATGGTGTTTCTAAGCAACAGGGTTAACCCCTCCCGCACCAACCAGGGTTTGATATCTTCGGCACTCAGGACGAAATTGTGGGAAACGGTCAAAGTCGGCAAATAGAATCCGCCGGATAAAATCGCATAGATTTTGCCGCCGGGATGAGGGATATCGCAAAATTTTACTACATTTGCACCCGTTAATCCGCTTAAACCGCAAGCGGATTGCAAAAATACTGAAGGAGAGGTGCCAGAGCGGTTGAATGGGGCGGTCTCGAAAACCGTTATACTCTTACGGGTATCGGGGGTTCGAATCCCCCCCTCTCCGCCAGGTAACATAGCAATATTAGGAAAATCGCTGAGATTCAAGACATCTCGGCGATTTTTGTTTTTGGGC
>JAVBOW010000011.1:0-20526 GCA_031550125.1 Rikenellaceae bacterium | reverse complement strand
GTTCGTTATTTTCCCCCTGGCGGGGGTTAAAAACCCTGTGGTGTGCTTTCCCAACATCCCCCACCCCACTCCTCAGGTTTCAGCCCGGCATGCCGTTACAGTATATCCCCTGCCAGCAGCAATAGCCCTATCTCGGATATCTTGGCGTTGAATACGGCGTCTATCTTGCGCTCCTCCGCTTCGAGGTAGCTGCGCTGTATCTCGCGGAATTCCACTCCCGATATCGTCCCGAGGCGGTACATGACCACAGCCGTCTGGAGATTGAGCAGGGCGGTGGCGGCGGATTCGTCCTCGAACGATATCATCATTATGTTCTTGCGGTAAGTGTTATAGAGCTGTTCTATTGAATTTTCAACACGGGCGCGCGCCTGCTCGTATTCCAGCCCGGCTATTTCGCACTCCGTCTCCGCGTTCCTTATCTTGCGGCGCGTGTCGAGCCTGTCGAAAAGCTTCATTGAAGCCGTAAAACCGAACGTCGGGCCGTGGTATTGCGTGAAGGTCTGCTCCTGGCTGCCGCGCTCGGCGTAGTTGTAGCGGTACGACGCGTTGAAGTCGAGGGTTGGGTAGGCCGATGAGCGGGCCACGCGCAGGTCGAGGTCCGAGACCCGCTGTCCGCTGCGGGCGAGCAATATGGACGTGTTGCGCTCCGAAGCGCCATGCAGCAGCTCGTCGCGTCGCAGGCCGCCGTCCGGGACGATGGAGTCGCCCAGGGTGGCCTGTGTGCCGGGAGCGGCGTTTATCAGCTCGAAGAGATGCAGGTAGGCGTTGCGCAGCACCTCCTGCTGGCGCACCAGTTTCGAACTGTCGGAGTTGAAGTCTATCCGAGCCTGCTCCCTTTCCAGTCCCGAGATAGATCCGACTATGTATTTCTCCTTGGCCTGCTGATAGCGCAGTGTGGATATTTCGAGGTAAAGCTCGGATGCGTCGAGCCTTCTGCGCTGTGTGACTATATAGCAATATTGCGACGCGATATCGGCTGCCAGCCCCTCCATGCTTGCCCTCAGGTTGAGCTGCCCCGCTTTGAGCAGCTCGCGCGAGGTTTCGCGCGTTGCGAACATGGCCATGCCGTCGAACAGGCGCCAACCTAATTGAAGATCGACGTTATAGGTGTTGTTGGCGTAGTCGCTCTTTATGTCGTCCTGCGGCGCGGGAAATGCGTCGGTCTGGTGGTAGCGGTCTGCGCTCTGACGCGCGCCGGCCGTGAGGGCGGGCAGGAACGGGGCGGCGGTGTTGTTGTTGGAGGCTATCCGCTCGCGGCTCCGGGCTATGCGTACGTCGTAGTTGTTCTGCATGCCCTCGCGCAGGCAATCCTCCAGCGAGAGCGTACGTTGCCCCTGTGCGGTCGCGGCGGGGAGCGTCATGGCGGCGGATACGGCGAGAATTAGTTTAACAATTCCCGCACGAACCGTCTGGCGGTAAGCGTAAAATAATTCCGCAGGGAAATTTGAACGGATTCCAAGGAGTCTGATCATTTTGTTTTTCCGCTTGTTAGGTAGGTGTATATTGCCGGGATGACGAACAGCGTGAGCAGCGTCGCGAACAGCAATCCGCCAACCACGGCTATACCCATCGCCACGCGGCTCTCCGAACCCGCCCCGGAGGCTATGGCCATGGGCAGTATGCCAAGTATGGTGGAGAGGCTGGTCATAAGTATGGGTCTCATGCGCGAAGCGCTCGCCTCCACTATCGCCTCGCGGACGGCCAGGCCTTCCTTTTTGCGCTGGTTGGCGAATTCAACTATAAGTATGCCGTTCTTGGTAACCAGGCCAATGAGCATTATGATGCCTATCTGGCTGAATATGTTCATGGTCTGAGAGAAGAAGTACATAGCTGCCAAAGCCCCTATCAGGGCCAGAGGCACGGTTAGCATTATGATAAGCGGGTCGCGGAAACTCTCGAACTGCGCCGAAAGCACCAGGTAGATGAGTACCAGCGCCAGCATGAAGGCGAATACCAGGCTCGACGAACTCTCGACGAAATCCTTTGACGACCCGGAGAGCGTGGTGCTGAACGTGTCGTCGAGGACTTTATCCGCAATGCGGTCCATCTCGGCTATGCCGTCGCCCAACGTGTAGCCTTTGGCCGGGGCGGCCGACACGGTGGCCGACGAGAAACGGTTGTAGCGGTAGAGTTTGGGCGGGGTGCTGCTCTCCTCGAGGGTCACGAAGTTATCGAGCTGTATCAACTCGCCCTTGTTGTTGCGTACATATATGGTGGCCAGGTCGGTGGGCTTGTTGCGGTTCTGGCGGTCGAACATGCTCATTATCTGGTATTGCTTGCCGTTGCGGATATAGTATCCTATGCGCTGTTCGCTCATGGCAAGCTGCAGCGTCTGGGCTATGTTCTGCACCGACACGCCCATGGTGGCGGCGCGGTCGCGGTTGATGTTCACTGTAAGCTCCGGTTTGGTGAAGCGAAGGTTGACGTCGGCCACCGAGAATACCGGGCTGCGGCCCACCTCTTCCATGAATACAGGCAAGGCCTCCTTGAGCGATTCGAGGTTCTGGCCCTGTATGACGTACTGCACGGGCAGGCCGCCGCGCGTGTTGCCGAAGGTCTGCTGTTGCGATACTATGCTTTTGGCTCCGGTCATCCTGGCCAGCGCGGGCGACAGGTCGTCGGCTATCTCCTGCTGGGTGCGCCGGCGTTGGTCGGCGTCTTTCAGCATTATGGTGAATTGGGCGTTGTTGGTGGAGCCGCGTCCTCCCACATATGTGAGGTGGCCTCCGTCCTGCTCGGGTATCTTCTCGTCTATCAACGCAGACACCTTTTCCGCGTACGAGAGCATGTAGTCGTATGACGTACCTTCGGGCGCGGTGGAGGTGACAGACAGCCTCGACCTGTCTTCCAGGGGGGCCATCTCCGACGGCAGACTCGTCCACAGCCACACTATCGCGCCCACGGCCGCCGCGAGGATTATCCACGCCACGTAACGACGCCTGAGGAAGCCCTCGAGAAGACGTCTGTAGCCCGATATCATTCCGGAGAAGAACGGCTCGGTGCGGGTATAGAGTTTTCCGGCGGTTGCCGCGCCGTGCAACATCTTCGAGGAGATCATGGGCGTGAATGTCAGCGCCACGAAAGCCGAAATGGCCACCGCGCCGGCTATGACGAGGCTGAACTCGCGGAAAAGACGCCCGGTGACGCCCTGGAGGAAGACTATGGGGAAGAATACCGCCACAAGGGCCACTGTGGTGGATATGACGGCGAAAAATATCTCGTTGGTGCCTTTGATCCCGGCCTCCACGGGACTCATGCCCTGTTCTATTTTTGAGTAGATGTTCTCCATCACCACGATGGCGTCGTCCACCACCAGGCCTATGGCCAGCACCACGGCCAGCAGCGTGAGGATGTTGATGGTGAAACCGCACAGATACATGATGAAGAACGTGCCTACGAGCGAGATGGGAATGGCCAGCACCGGTATCAGGGTGGTGCGCCACGAGCGCAGGAAGACGAAGATGATGAGTACCACCAGGAAAAACGCCTCGACGATGGTGGAGGATACCTCGTTGATGGATTGCCTGATGAATTTGGTGTTGTCGAAACCGTCCCGTACGACGATATCCTCGGGCAGGTCTTTCTTTATGCGTTCTATCGCCTCGCGGGCGTTGTCCACTATGCTTATGTAGTTGGCCCCGGGTTGCGGCACGAGCATGCAGGATACCATCGTCACGCCGTTGCGTTTTAGGATGGAGCGGGTGTTGGAGGCCTCTATCACCGCCTCGCCTATGTCTGAGAAGCGTATTACGCGCTCTCCGTCCTGCTTTATTATTAGGTTGTTGAAATCGTCCAGCGTACGCAGTCGGCCCATTGTGCGGATGGTGAGTTCCACGTTGTCGCCCTCTATGCGGCCCGAGGGCAGCTCTATGTTCTCGCGCGAGACGGCTTCGCGCACGTCCATCGGCGTGAGACGGTAGGCGGCCAGGCGTATGGGGTCCATCTTCATGCGGATGGACATGCGGCGCGACCCGTTTACCTCCACGCTCGATACGCCTGATACGGTTTGCAACTGCTCTTTGAAATTCACTTCGGCGAATTCGCTCAGGTCTATTATCGAGCGCGAGGCGCTTTCGAGCGTCACGCCGAAGATGGGCTGGGCGTCGGCGTCGGCTTTCGACACCACCGGCGGGTCCACGTCGGGCGGCAGGCGGCGCATGGCCTCCGACACTTTGTTGCGTACGTCGTTGGCGGCGGTCTCAAGGTCTACCTCTATCTTGAACTCCACGGTTATGTAGCTTGTGCCGTCGGAACTCAGGCTCGATATGGAGCGGATGCCCGGGATGCCGTTGATGGCCTCCTCGAGCGGCTCGGTTATCTGCGTCTCTATGACGTCGGCGTTGGCCCCGGGAAACGAACTGCGTACCGAGATTATCGGGGGATCGACGCTGGGGTAGTCCCTCACGCCCAAAAACGAGAAACCAATGACGCCGATGATGACCACGAACAGGCTCATCACCGTCGAAAGCACCGGGCGTCTTATGCATATTTCTGAAAACCCTGCCATAGCGTCAGTCGGTTATGATCAATTGACTGCCCTCCCTTACCTGCATCAGGCCGGTGACGATAACCGAGTCGCCGGCAGACAGGCCTGCTTTGACCTCTATCATGTTTTCGCTGCGCGTCCCTGTCACCACGTCCTGCAGGTGCGCCCGTCCTTCGCGTACCAGCCACACCTTCTTGTTGTTGGCGTCGGGGACTATGGCTTCGGTCGGTATCTGGATCGATTCGCCGTCTTTCTGTCCGACGACAAGGTCGGCGTACATGCCGGGGATTATCTTCAGCCCCCTGTTCTCATATAGCGCCCTCATTATGACGGTGCGGGTGGTGGCGTCCACGGTCGGATCGACGGCGTAGATGCGGGCGTAGTGCGGCGAGCGGTCGTTCTCGACGGTGAAACGCACCTGAGTCCCGCGCAGGGCGTCGGAATAGTATTTTTCGGGAATGGAGAATTCGAGCCTCAGGCGCGAGTTGTCCACCACGCGGGCTATGCGCGCGCCGGGCTGGATATAACTGCCGGGCGAAACGTAGCGGAAGCCTGCCACGCCGTCGAACGGGGCGCGGATGGAGGTCTTCCCGATGCGTACCTCCAGGAGTTCTATATCGGCCTGCACCATGTTGAAATCGGTCTCCACCTGGTCGAAGGCCTCGCGCGAGATGGCGTCTTTCTCCAGAAGGATGCGGCTGCGGTCTAATTTCTCTTTCAGCAGGTTGCGCTGGAACGTGGCGCGGCGGAGCTGCGATTGCAGGTCGTCGTCGTTTATCTTGACCAGGATATCGCCGCGGCTCACGCGCGCCCCCTCTTCGAAGGATATCCTTTCGATCTTGCCGGCCACTTCGCTGGCCACCTCCACTACCTCGTAGGGCAGCAGGGTGCCTATGGCCCTCACTCCTTCGGTTATCTTTAAATAGTCGGCAATGTGGATGCTCACGGCTATCTTGCGGTCGCCGCCCGCCTTGCCTCCGCGCTCGCCGCCCTTTTCCTGTTTGGCGGGCCGTGCCTCGGGGCCGTCGGCGCGGCCCGCGAACTCATTGTACAGGACCACGGCTGCAACTATCGCGGCCACAGCGATCAGCGGGATGGCTATTCTTAGTGGTTTTTTCATTGCGGGAATACGAAATATTTCCCGCAAGGTACGGTTTTTTAGGCTTACGGCCATAAGATTGCGGGTAAAACGGCAAAACAGGAGGGGGAGCGGGCGGTTTTTTGATTACCTTAGCCGCAATAAAACGGAGTTATGATAATCGACGACTCATCCAACCTGCATCGATACCTGGCTTTGAACCGGCGTTTCAGCAAGGTTCTGGCTTACCTGGACGGCGCGCCTGCGGCCGCCCTGCCCGAGGGCGTGGCCGAGATAGACGGCCGCGACGTTTACATAACGGTCATGGAGCGCGACCTGCGCGCGCCGGCCGACGCCCCGCTGGAGGCGCACGACGCCTACATAGACATACAGATAGTGATCGAAGGAGAGGAGACCTACGGCTGGAGTCCGCGAAAATCGTGCGTATCGCCCCGGGGAGCGATGGACGCCGGGGCCGACATAATATTTTTCGACGACGCCCCTCAGCAGTGGTTCACCCTGCGTCAAGGCCAGATGGCCGTCTTCTTTTCGGACGACGCCCACGCTCCCCTGGCCGGGTCGGGGCGGGTCAGGAAGGCTGTCGTAAAGGTTAAGGGGTAGCCATAGCCTTGGTCTGCCGGGACTTAAATATAGCAGAGGCGGCCCGTCGAGCCGCCTCTGCTATATTTAACGCGTTGCTATGCCTTGCCCTGCCTGTGTTTGTATTTGAACGTCACTGCGAATACGACGGCTATGACCAGCGCGTATCCCGCGAAGATGAACCACACGGCAGGCCAGTCGCCCACGCGGTAGAATTTATCGCCGTATTGCTTCGTCTCGGTGAAGCAATTCACCACGAATCCCGCGCCGTACGATCCCAGCACGGCACCCACGCCGTTGGTCATTATCATGAACAGGCCCTGGGCGCTGGCGCGAGTGCCTTTGCCGGTGGACTGCTCTACGAAAAGCGACCCCGAGATATTGAAGAAGTCGAAGGCCATGCCGTAGACGATCATCGACAGCACCAGCATCCATAGGCCGCCGCCGGGATTCCCGGCCCCGAAAAGGCCGAAGCGCAGCACCCATGCGAACATGCTCATAAGCATCACGTTCTTAATGCCGAAACGCTTGAGGAAGAAAGGTATGGTGAGGATGAACAGAGTTTCGGATATCTGCGAAAGCGATATGAGCACTACCGAGTGCTGCACCCCGAAAGAGTTGATGTATTCGGGTATGGCGGCGAAGCTCTGCAGGAATATGTCGCCGAAACTGTTGGTTATCTGGAGTGCGGCTCCAAGCAACATCGAGAATACGAAGAAGATGGCCATCTTCTTCTCTTTGAACAGGGCGAAGGCGCGCAGGCCCAGCGAATCCACAAGCGAACCGGAGGCGGCCCTGCTCGTTTCGCATTTGGGCAGCGTGAACGAATAGACGCCCAGCACCAAGGCTGCCGCTGCCGCCACGTACAGTTGCAGGTGGCTGGTTTTGAAGCCGGTAAAATCCACCGTCCACATGGCGCAGATGAAACCTACGGTTCCCCACACGCGGATGGGCGGGAAATCCTTGACGATATCCATCCCTTTTTGCTCCAGCGCGTTATATGCCACGGTATTGCTCAGCGCCAGCGTGGGCATGTAGAACATTACGGCAAGCAGCATGCAGGCGTAAAGCGGGGCGTAGGCAGTCTGGAAGGAGGCGGCGAACAGGAAGCACGCTCCCATAAGGTGGCACAATCCCAGCAGTTTTTGCGCCGGAATGAACCTGTCGGCCACAATGCCCATCAATCCGGGCATGAACAGCGAGGCTATGCCCATGGTGGCGAAGAAACTGCCTATCTGCACCCCGTCGAACTGCAGCGTGTTGCCCACGTAGCTGCCCAGGGAGATGAGCCATGCGCCCCAGATGAAGAACTGGATGAAGTTCATCAATATAAGTCTGTACTTTATTCCCATATAAGTATCCCTTGAGAGTTAACCGTTCTTTTATTGCGGAGTTATTTTCTGTCTCCCTGCTTATCCAATACCACGGGCTTGCCCAGGCCGCACGATTCGAGGCCTTTGAGTTGCGTTGCGGCGTCGCCCACCACTACGTATGACATCCTTGCGGGGTTGATGGAGGCGGATATGGCTTTGTGCATGTCGTCTATGGTGAAGTTGCGGAGTACCAGTTCGCGCTCGCGCACGTAGTCTTCGGACAGTCCGTATGACGATATGTCGGAAAGCATGCCTACCAGGGCGCCGAGGGTCTCGTAAGCGCCTACGTTGCTCTTGAGGATGGAGTTGCGGGTGGTCTCAAGGTCTTCTGCGGTGTAGCCTGCGCCGTAGCTCTCCAGAATCTGCTTTATCAGCTCTACCGATTCCCTGGTCTTTATCCCTTGTACCTTGGTGTTGACCACAAAGCGGTTGTCGTAATTTTCGCAACGGAACGACGAGTAAGCTCCGTAAGTATATCCGCGTTTGAGACGCAGTTCGTTGAACAGTATGCCGTGGCTTCCCTCGCCCAGCCGGTAGTTGGCCAGCACGGCGGGGTAGTATTCGTCGGAGGATTGCGGCATGGCCGGGCTGCATACGATTATCTGTGACTGCTGTGCGCCGGGCATATCTATGAAGTAAAGGCCGGGGGCCGCCGTGGCTCCCGCGATGCCGGCGGGGGCTTCGGCTCCGGTGGCCGTCCAGCGCTCGGAGAGCGATTCTATGGCGCGGCGGGCGTCGGTGTGGCGCAGGTTGCCGGCCATGTGGATGTCGGCCAGCGAGGGCGATACGCAGCGGGCGTGGTAATCTTTGATATCGTCCACGGTGATGGCGGCGACGCTTCCGGCCGTGCCGGCTATCTGCCCGGAAAGGATGTTGTTTTTGCCGAAAAGCACCTTGCGCGCGGCTTTGTTGGCTATCGCGGTTATATCGTCGTCCTGCTGGGCTATAGAGGTGAGGGTCATCTGACGGGCTTTCTCGATCTCGTTCTCGTCGAAGCGGGGTTCGGCGAGAACTTCGGCCAGCAGGTCCATCGTGGCTTTGAGGTTGCGCGACAGGCAGCTTCCGTAGATGGATATACCTTCATAACCGGCCGAACAGTTGACGGTGGCACCCAGGCGGCTAAAAGCCTCTTCGAACTCTTCGGGGGTGCGGTTGCGCGTTCCGGCCAGGAGCGTTTCGGCGTAGAGCGACGAAACGCCGCGTTTATCTGGCGAGTCGAACAGCACGCCGCCGGCAAGGTCTATCTGGAAACGCACCACGGGCATTTCGTCGTTGGTGACGCCCCACAGGCCCATGCCCGCAGGCAACTTCTCTTTCCAGATGAGCGGCGGGTTGAGCGCTGGGGTATTGGCCAGCAGGCCGGGTTCCACGCTGCGGTCCATGGCCGAGGGAGTATGCTCGTAGTCGTCGTCGACCAGCGCGCCCTCGCCCGATTTCATCTTTTGGTCGGCTATCTTCTCCTCTACGACAACTGCCGTGGCCGAGCCGTCCACTGCAAGCGCCTGCGCGCCTTTGGGTACGAAGCTTATCTGGAGGGAGTTTTTATCTTTTATATATTTCCCGTAGGCGGCCATCACCTGCTCTTTGGTTACGGAGTTGAAGGCCTCCATCTCCTTGACGCCGCGCATGGGGTCGCCTCCGAAGACATCTTCGCGGGCCATATTGAGCGCGCGGCTCATAACGCCCGACATGGAGTTGTAGAAACGCATCTCGGCCACGGCCTTGAAGCCCTCCATGGTGCCTGCGTCCACGCCTTCCTCCTCGAACATGGCGAAAGCCTCCCCGATGGCGGCGTGTACGTCGTCCAGGTCTACGCCGGCGAACGCCGGAACGATGAACATCAGGTTGCCTGCCAGTTCGCGGTCGTAATACCATGAGCTTACTTCGGGCGAGAGCTTCTTACGGTCCACCAGAACTTTATACAGTGGCGATTTCTTGCCGTCGCCGAGCAGCTGCGTCAGCATCTGCAGTGCGTACGAGTCGGGATGGTAGGTGGGTACGGCGGGGAAGGATACGGCCAGCAGCGGCATCGAGGCGTAGGCGTCCTCGTGGGATACCTTCACGTCCGAGTCGAGCGGCGCGGGCATCGGCGGCATGGCCACCACGTGTTCGCCGGCGGGTATCTCGCCGAAGTATTTTTCCACCAGCACTTTGGCCTCGGCCTTATCGAAGTCTCCCGATATGACCAGCGTGGCGTTGTTGGGCATATAGTAGGTTTTGTAGAAATCCTTCACATCCTGTACGGTGGCGGCCCTCAGGTCGTCCAGCTCGCCTATCGTCGTCCAGCTGTAGGGGTGTCCTTCGGGATAGGCGTAGCGCGAGAATATGGGCAGCAGCTGGCCGTATGGGCGCGTGTCGTACATCTGCCGCTTCTCGTTAGAGACCACGTCTATCTCCCTCTCCAGGCCGCCTTGCGTTACTGTGTTTATGAAGAAGCCCATACGGTCGGACTCCATCCAGAGTACCTTTTCGAGGGCGTCGCGCGGCACTATCTCGTGGTAGCGCGTGCCGTCGGAGTCGGTGCTGCCGTTGAAATCGCCGCCCAGGGCGCTTATTTTTTCGAAGAAGGCGTTGCGCGGAAGGTTCTCGGAGCGCTGGAAGAGCATATGCTCGAAGAAGTGGGCGAAGCCCGTCTTGCCTACCCGCTCGCGCGCCGAGCCTACGTGGTACTGTATGGCCACAGCCACCACGGGGTCGGAATGATCCTGTTGCAAAACGACTTTAAGGCCGTTAGGCAGGGTGAACGAATCGTATTTGATGTTCACCTCCTGGTTCGCGGAGTTACATCCGCCCATGAGCGCGCCCAAAATAAGTGCCGTTACCGGCAGGGTGAATTTTTTCATAACCTGTATTGTTTTTCATGAGTTGCGTAAATGGTTGGGTGAAAATACTCGTAATGTAAACAAAGGTAGTAAATTTAATATGCCGTTTGACGCCCGGTCCGTTTTTCCTGAAAATTTTCATTAAAATTTCTGGCCGCCGCCCTTAATATTTTATTACATTTACCAACGTATAATTAAGGATTTCATTTGTATCCCATACAGAAGATGTTATATGTCATCTTTTTGCGCTTTATCCAAAATGGAATCCGCACACGTTGCGCCAGAGCTTATGAAAAAGTTATTATTCCTCACAATTATCGCCGCTTCGCTGTTTTCGTGCGGTCGCGCCCGTAAGGCCTATACGCCTCAGCCGGAATTTACCGCTTATATAAGCGCCTACACGGGCGGGATGATCTCCTCGGCCGGGGGCAGCATACGCATCGAGCTTGCCGGCGCCGTTCCCGGCATCGAAGCCGGGGCGCCGGTCGGCGAAAAGCTCTTCTCTTTCAGCCCGTCGATAAAGGGCGAGGCCCGCTGGGTGAGCGGCAACGCGGTGGAATTTATCCCCCGCGAAGGGGCGCTAAAGCCGGGCGTCCTCTACAACGCGGAGTTCAGGCTGGGTAAAATAGAGAAGGTGGAAAAGGGGTTGGAGACATTCCGTTTCTCATTCCGTACGAAAGGGCTGGATTTCGAAATACGGAGCGAACAGGGCGTGATAACGCGCGGCAACCCGATGGTTATGTCGCAGCGGGGGACGGTAATCTTCGGCGACATGGTGGACGCCGGCAAAGTGGCCGATATGCTCACGCTCGACGGCAAGCGGCCCGCCTCGGTTGAACCCGCCGAAGGCAAGGCGTCCGAATTCCGCTTTTCGTTCGACAATCTGCAGCGTCCTTCCGGCGACGACGAGACGTTGACTCTCAGGGCAAAAGGTAAGGCCGTGGGCATAGACCGCGCCGAGGAGGCGACGATACTTGTACCGGCCGCTGGCCGTTTCCGTTTCGTCGACGCCGTCGCGCTCAACGCCCCCGCGGAGGGGTTGTCGTTGCAATTCTCGGAGCCGCTGGACGCTGCGCAGGATCTGCGCGGATTGGTGGAGATAACCGGCGTGGAGGATTACTCGTTCCAGATAGAGGAGAATATAATAAAGGTGTTTTTCCAGACTCCCGGCCAGGAGGAGGAGATAACGGTTGACGTGTCGCAGGGCGTACGCAGCGATTCCGGCGAAAAGCTCGACAGGGACGTATCGGCCAGTATACAGGCCCCCGCCGGAAAACCGGCCGTGGAGATACTTTCAAAGGGCAACATAATGCCCGATTCGGAGGAACTTTTGCTCGCCTTCCGCGCCCTGAGCCTCAATGCCGTGGACGTCAAGATAATACGCATCTTCGAAAGTAACGTATTGATGTTCCTGCAAACCAATACCTTGGCTTCTTCGGGGGAATTACGCCGTTCGGGAAGGATGGTATGCGAAAAGACCCTGCAACTGCCTGCCGGCGGACAGGGCGGCTGGCAGGACTATTCGGTAGACCTGGCCCCGCTCGTCAGGCAGGAGCCGGGAGCCATTTACCGTGTCGAGCTGTCGTTCCGCCGCGAATATTCGACTTACGCCTGCGGAGGGGCGGCGGCCGTCAAGTCCCCTTCCGACGCCGAGGGGGTTGTTGTCCTGCGCGCGGACGACTTCGATCCTGCGTCCGGATCGGAATGGGACGAGCCGGAGCCGTATTGGTGGGACTCGGACGGATACGACTACGGGGAATATAACTGGCGCGAGAGGGACGATCCCTGCAGGCCGACCTACTATATGCAGAGCGACCGCCGCGCCGGGATAAACGTAATGGCGTCCAACCTGGGCGTGATAGCCAAGTCCGGCGACGGCCGCAACCTTTTCGTTGCCGTGGCCGATATCCTTACGACCGAGCCGGTGGCCGACGCGTCGATAAAAGTGTATAACTACCAGTTGCAAAGGATAGGGTCGGGCAAGACGGGATCCGACGGGCAGGCCCGCGTGGAGGTCGGCGGAACGCCATTTGCCGCGGTGGTCGAGAAAGGAAGAGCCAAAACGTATGTCAGGCTGGTGGATAACGAGCAAAACTCCCTTTCGCGTTTCGACGTGGGAGGCAAACAGATACAAAAGGGACTCAAAGGTTTCGTCTACGGCGAAAGGGGCGTGTGGCGTCCGGGCGATACGATCTATCTGACGGCCGTCGTAGAGGACCGTCTGGGACGCATTCCCGGCGGCCACCCCGTAACCCTGGAGCTTTTCAACGCCCGCGGCCAGTTCCATGCGCGCCAGGTCAACGCGCACGGCGTCGGCGGGTTCTATTGTTTCACCGTCCCCACGGCCGAAGGAGATCCCACTGGCGTGTGGAACGCCTACGTCAAGATGGGCGGAGCGTCTT
Source organism: Rikenellaceae bacterium (assembly GCA_031550125.1). Classification (GTDB taxonomy): domain Bacteria; phylum Bacteroidota; class Bacteroidia; order Bacteroidales; family Rikenellaceae; genus JAVBOW01. Next base: position 7,765 of record JAVBOW010000011.1, on the reverse strand, counting down.
TCCATAAGGCGCTGAGGGTGGAGACGGTTAAGCCCAACCGCCTGAAGATAAAATTCGACGTCCGTGGAGGCAGGATCGACGGTTCGGCGCTTTCCACTCCCGCCTCGATGGACGCGTCGTGGCTCACGGGAGCTGTGGCGCGCAACCTGAAGGCGTCGGTGGAGATGTCGCTCGTACGCGGGGCGGCGTCGCCATTCAAGGGTTTCGAGCGATTTGTCTTCAACAATCCCGCATCGGCGTTCACTTCTGAGAAAAGCGAGGTGTGGAGCGGCTCGACAGATGCGGCGGGCCACGCCCGGATGGATATCAAAACCCCGTCGGCGGACAATGCTCCGGGCGTCATGCGCGCCGACGTGGTGTGCCGCGTCTTTGAACCGGGGGGCGATGCGAGCATCTATGCGGAGAGCTTCCCGTTCTCGCCCTTCAGTCGTTACGTGGGCGTGGACCTCGGCCAGAGATCGGGCGATTATTTCGAGACGGACAAAGATCTGGCGTTCGACATAGTGACGGTGGACGCCGCCGGAAAACCCGTAGACGGCCGCGTGGATTACAAAATTTATAAACTGTCGTGGAGCTGGTGGTGGGAAAAGGGCGACGAGTCGCTCGAATCCTACGTCAACGGCAACTACGCCTCGCCGGTGGACCAGGGCAGCCTGGCTACCGCCATGGGACGCGGCAGGATAACTTTCAGGGTGGATTATCCCGAATGGGGCCGTTATCTGGTCTACGTCAAAGACAGCAATGGCGGCCACGCTTCCGGAGGCATAGTTTACGTTGATTGGCCGTCTTGGCGCGGACGTTCGGGCAAGGACGATCCCGACGGAGCCTCGATGCTGACTTTCTCCACCGACAGCAAATCGTACGAAGTGGGCCGCACTGCCACCGTCATCATCCCGCAATCGGCCGGGGGTCGCGCGCTGGTGAGCCTGGAGAACGGTTCTACCGTGCTTCGGAGCGAGTGGGTGGAGATGGACCCGAAAGGCGATACCAAATACACCTTTAAGGTTACGGAGGCGATGGCCCCCAACTTCTACATACATATAAGTCTGCTGCGACCCCATGAGCAAACCGCCAATTCGCTTCCCATACGCCTCTATGGCGTGCAGCCGGTGGAGGTGGAGAACGGCGCCTCGAAACTCGAGCCGGTTATAGCGGCCCCGGACGTTTTGCGTCCTGAAACGGCTTTCACGGTCAAAGTGTCCGAGAAGTCGGGACGGGCCATGACCTATACGCTGGCCGTGGTGGACGAGGGGCTGCTGGACCTTACCAACTTCAGGACGCCCGACCCATGGAAGGAGTTCTATGCCCGCGAGGCGCTGGGGGTCAGGACATGGGACGTTTACGATTATGTCATGGGCGCTTTCGGCGGACGCATGGGCGCGCTGCTTGGCATAGGGGGCGACGAGGATATTAAGCCGGGCGACAGGAAGGCCAGTCGTTTCAAGCCGGTGGTAAGGTTTCTGGGTCCGTTCAAACTCGGTAAAGGCGGGTCGAATTCGCATAAGGTCTCCCTTCCGATGTATGTCGGCTCGGTACGCGTGATGGTTGTGGCCGGAAGCGGCGCGGCCTACGGCAAGGCCGACAAGGCCATACCGGTGCGCGCGCCGCTGATGGTGCTGCCGACGCTGCCGAGAGTGGCTTCCACCGGCGAGGATATAGTGTTGCCCGTTAATGTTTTTGCCATGGAGCCGGGCGTAAGGAACGTCACCGTAAAAGTCCAGGTCGACGGCTCGCTGTCCGTGGCTGACGGCGCGCAGCGAACCCTGGCGTTCGAAAAACCTTCGGACGGCATGGTTTATTTCCGCTTGAAGGCGGCCGCCTCGCCGGGAAGGGCCACTGTCAGGGTTACGGCCTCGGGGGGCGGGCATTCGGCTTCGGAGACGATAGAGATAACGGTACGAAATCCGAATCCGCCGTCGTTGACGGTTATCGACACGATGATGGCGGCAGGTTCCGCATTGCAACTCCCTTATTCGCTCGACGGAACTTCCGGCCCCGATAACAGCGTCAGGCTCGAGGTGGCCTCAATGCCTTCGGTGGACCTCACGCGACGTTACGATTATCTGAGCGACTACCAGCATCTCTGCTCCGAGCAGCTCGTCTCGCGCGGATTGCCGATGCTTTACCTGTCCGTCTTCCGCGAAGTGGACGGCAAGGAGGCCGAGAAGATAAAGGACGGGGTAAATGCCATAATAAGACAACTATACGGACGCCAGCTCTCCAACGGAAGCGTGGTGTATTGGCCCGGGTCGGCCGAAGGGAACGACTGGATAACGTCATACGCCGGCAACTTCCTGTGGGAGGCGTCGCAGCGTGGTTACGAAGTCGACGCGGGCGTGCTGTCGCGCTGGAAGGAGTACCAGCGCCGTACGGCCCTCTCATGGAGCATGCCGCGCAACCGCGACAACCGCTACTACTCTTACTACCAGCCCGACGTCGTGCAGGCCTACCGCCTCTACACCCTCGCGTTGGCCGGTGCGCCGGAGACGGGGGCCATGAACCGTCTCAGGGAGACGCCCGGCGTGTCGACGTCGGCCAAATGGCGTCTTGCGGGAGCGTACGCCCTGGCGGGCAAACGATCGGCTGCGCGGGAGGTTGTGGCCGAGATCAAAAACACGCGCGAGACCTACGGCTACACATGGGGGTGCGGCTACACCTACGGCTCCGAGGAGCGCGATGCGGCAATGATACTCGAAGCGATGGTTGCCATGGGCGACATGGCGGAAGCCGTGAAGCAGGCCCGCTCTCTATCCCGCATGTTATCGGCGGAAGAGTACCTGAGTACCCAATCCACCTCTTTCGCCCTTGCGGCCATGGGGTCGCTGGCGGCCCGGACGACCTCCGGGCAGGTAGACTGCGTATGGGAGGCGGCGGGCAGGCAGGGCAGCCTCCGTACGGCTAAGGCCGTCGGCGTCTCCGACGTGCCGGTCACGGGCCGCGGCGCGATAGAGGTACGCAGTCGCAGCAAGGGCGATCTTTACGTTACGCTCGTGACCCGCACGCAACCCCTCGTGGACGACCGTCCCGCAATGTCGGCGGGCATAACGCTCAGCGTGGAATATACCGACGCCGCAGGGCGCGCCGTTAAACCCGATTCACTCGGACAGGGGACTGATCTGACGGCTGTCGTGACCGTGACCAACGCCACCGGCTCCGCCGACCTTACCGACCTGGCCCTGACCCATATATTCCCGTCGGGATGGGAGATATTCAACGACCGTATGGCGTTGAGCGACCAGGCTATGGACGCCGCCGGGCAGGCTCGGTCCGGCGTACGGGCGGGGAAAGCCCCGGCCTATGTCTATCAGGATATACGCGACGACCGCGTGCTGACCTATTTCGGACTGCTCCGCGGTCAGAGCAAGACTTTCACCGTCCGCCTGCAGGCTGCATACGCGGGGCGTTTCGTGTTGCCGGCCGTGCAGTGCGAGGATATGTACGACCCGTCCGTCCGCGCCCGTACGGCCGCCGGTTGGGTCGTGGTTAGATGACGGGGGTTATGCGCGCCTGGTGGCAGAGGAGGAAGAGATGGCAGAGAGCGGCGCTGGTCGCGGCCGTACTCATGGTTGTATGGTATGCCTTCTGTCTGCCGGGTAAACTTTTCGATGCGCCGCTGTCGACGGTGGTGACCGACCGCAACGGGATTTTGCTTGGCGCGCGTATTGCCGCCGACGGGCAGTGGCGTTTTCCTCCGTGCGATTCCGTACCTGAGAAATTCGCGGTGTGCGTCACGCAGTTCGAGGATCGCTCCTTCCGATGGCACCCGGGCATAAACCCGCTTGCCGCGGTCAGGGCCATGGTGCAGAACGTCAGGGCGGGCAGGGTCGTGAGCGGCGGCAGTACCATAACCATGCAGGTGGTACGCCTGTCTCGCGACAAGCCTCGCACGGTGGCCGAGAAGGTCGTGGAGGCCGTCATGGCCACCAGGCTCGAATTACGGTTCTCGAAACGCCGCATATTGGCTCTGTACGCCTCTCATGCGCCTTTCGGAGGCAACGTGGTGGGTCTCGACGCGGCGGCGTGGCGCTATTTCGGGCATTCGCCCGCCGACCTCTCCTGGGCCGAGGCGGCCACGTTGGCCGTACTGCCCAACGCCCCGGCCATGCTCCATCCGGGACGCAACCGCGACGCCCTGACAGCCAAGCGCAACCGCCTGCTCGGCCGGCTGTTGGAGAAGGGCGTTATCGCCGAAGGCGTTTATACCCTCTCCGTCGAGGAACCCCTGCCCGACGAACCTCTGCCTCTGCCGCTTCTCGCTCCGCATCTCGTGAGCCGCCTGGCGGCGCTCTATCCCGGGCGCTATTGCGTATCTACCGTGGAGGTTGGACTGCAACGCTCGGTGGAGGAGATAATGGAGCGGTGGCGCGGCGAGTTTGCCCGCAGCGACATACGCAACGTTGCCGCCGTGGTGATAGACGTGCCGTCGGGACAGGCGCTGGCTTACGGCGGCAACGTCGGTTTCGCCGGCGGAGATCCTGCGGGGCAGGTGGACGTCGTACGCGCCCCGCGAAGCAGCGGCAGCATACTCAAGCCGTTGCTCTTCTGCGCCATGTTGCAGGAGGGGCTGTTGCTTCCCAATATGCTGTTGCCCGATATCCCGGTCAATATAAACGGTTTCGCTCCGCGGAACTTCAATTTGCAATACGACGGCGCGGCGCCTGCCTGGCAGGCCGTAGCCCGCTCGCTCAACGTACCCTCGGTGGAGATGCTGCGCCGTTACAGCGTCCCTAAATTCCATGCGTTGTTACGGAAGGCGGGATTTTCCACGATATCTCGTCCGCCGTACCATTACGGTCTTTCTCTCATATTGGGCGGGGCGGAGGTGACGTTATGGGATGTGGCCGGAGCCTACTACAGGATGGCCCGCTCTATGGACGGACTTGACTGCCCGGCCCAGTCGGCCCTGTTGAGGCTGGAGCGGGACGCAGGGAGTATGGTCGAAACCGAATACGCGGACATACCTTTCGAAAGGGCCGCGGTATGGCAGACGCTGGAGTCCATAAAAGAGGTTAACCGCCCTGAAGAGATAGATTGGCGCACGATACCGTCCATGCAGACGATAGGTTGGAAGACAGGCACCAGCTACGGCCTGCGCGACGGCTGGGCTGTGGGCGTAACCCCGCGGCATGTGGTTGCGGTGTGGGTCGGAAACGCCAACGGCGAGGGCCGGGCCGGACTTACCGGCGCATCCACAGCAGGGCCGGTGATGTTCGATATTTTTAACGCCCTGCCCTCGGGAGGCTGGTTCGCCTGTCCCGAGCGCGATATGGCGCAATGCACCGTCTGCCGCGATTCGGGTCATCCGGCGGGACGTTTCTGTACGGATGTCGATACGGCGCTGGTTTGTCCGGCGGGTCTGAAGTGCGACGCCTGTCCTTACCACATAATGGTCACATTGACCCCTGACGGGAAATACCGAGCCGCCGACGGCGCGGCGGACAACGTGCAACGGCCATGGTTCGTGCTGCCTCCGGCCTGGGAGTGGTATTACCGGCAGGGCCATCCATCCTACCGGCCGCTGCCGCCGCCGGCTCCGGGAAACGTTACGGGCCGCAATCCGCTGCAATTCATATATCCGCAACCCGGAGCGCGCCTCAAAGCGGCGTTGCGGCCGGACGGCTCGCGAACGCCGGTGGTGCTACGGGCCGCCCACACCTATCCGGCATCGACCGTCTACTGGCATGTGGACGGGGAGTATGTCGCCTCGACGGAGAATTTCCACCAGTTGCCCATAGCGCCGTCTCCGGGCCGGCATACGGCTACGGTAGTTGATGGCGGCGGCAACAGCGCCACGGTGAATTTTACGACGGAATGATCACAGATAATGCTCGCCTAACGCCCCGCGCCACCATTCGGGCAGCTCTACGGTGGCCTGGAGGCCGAAATCGAAGGCTACCATCACCGAGCGGCTCTCCGCATGCACCTCGCCCGTGGCGGAATTCACCAGCCTCTGCAGCAGGGTGAGGCTTTTGTTGCCCAATTTTTCGGTGCGGGTCTCCACGTACACGGGATCATTCATGCGCGTCTGGATAATATACGACGTCGTAGTGGAGGCGGTTATCACCCCCGCGCCCCGGGGGACGGACTCGAGGTCCAGCGTGCGGCGGAAGAAGTCGCTTTTGCCGACGTCGAAATAGTGCTGCAGGTTGACGTTGTTGACGTGGCCGAGTATGTCGACGTCGGCAAACCGTTTTTGGATATCTGTGCGAGTCATTCCCGTACGATCTTTATCTCTCCTCCGCGGCCCAGCTCTATTATCGCCGAAGGCTTGCGGGTGGGGTTGCCCTCCGCTGCGGGGTCTATCACCAGATCCACCCCTTCAATGATCTCTTTCGATATGTCGCCGAATTTTAAAGGCGTTGCCTCACCTGAGATATTGGCCGAGGTGGACACGAGCGGACGGCGGAATTTTTGCAACAGCCTGTGGCAGAAGTCGTGGTTCGGTACTCTGACGGCGATCGTGCCTTCCGGGCCGAGCAATTCCGGAGCCACGCCCGAACCTCCGGGCAGGATCAGCGTAAGCGGCTTGTCCGCCATCTCCATGAGCTGCCAGGCGACGTCGGGTGCGCCGTTGCAGTAGCGTACGGCCATGTCGGCCGATTCCATGAGCGTTATCAACCCCGCCTTTCCCTCCGACCGTTTCAGTGCGATTATCTTCTCTATGGCCTGACGGTTGGTGGCGTCGCAGCCTATCCCCCATACGGTGTCGGTGGGGTAGAGTATTATGCCTCCGCGCCGCAACGATTCCAATGCTTTCCTTACCTGCTCTTCTATCATGATATGACGAATTATTACACAAAGTTACCGAAAAATTCCTAACTTTGCAGTCCTTAAAAAGTAATTATAATATGGGAAGAGCATTCGAATACCGCAAAGCCTCCAAGCTCAAACGCTGGGGCAACATGGCGCGCACCTTCACACGCATAGGCAAACAGATAACCATAGCCGTTAAGTCCGGAGGCCCCGATCCCGACAATAATCCCGCCTTAAGGGCCTGCGTAGCCAACGCCAAGGCGGCTAACATGCCCAAGGACAATGTGGAGAGGGCCATAAAGAAGGCCGTATCGAAAGACACGGCCGACTACAAGGAGATGGTGTACGAGGGTTACGGCCCCTACGGAATAGCCATCATAATCGACACGGCAACCGACAACACAACCCGCACCGTGGCCAACATACGCAGCATCTTCACCCGGAGCGGCGGATCTCTCGGCACGAGCGGCTCGCTGGGTTTCCTTTTCGACCGCAAATGCGTATTCAAGATAACCAAGCCCGCCGGGATGGACGTGGATGAGCTGGAGCTCGAGATGATAGATTTCGGAGCCGAGGAGATATTCGTCGACGAGAACGAGATAGTGATATACGGAGCGTTCGAGTCGTACGGCAAACTCCAGAAATTCATCGAGGATAAAGGCTTCGAGATAGTGAACAGCGAGTTCGAGCGCATTCCCACCGACACCAAGGATGTCACCGAAGAGCAGAGGGCCTCTATAGAGAAGGTCATAGAGAAATTCGAGGAAGACGAGGATGTGGTGGCCGTCTTCCATAATATGAAGGAAGAGTAGGGGGCTGCCTCAATATGCTGGCTGCGCATATCGCGCATCATCTTTCACTTATCCTTCTCGTTTCAAATCCTCACGGACTTCAGTCCGCTCCGGTTTGAAACTCCAACGATAAGCGAAACCTGACGCACGCTATGCGCAGCGTCGTTGCCGTAAGGCGCGGCGCTTTCCCTCGCCGCGCATCATCTTTCTTTTATCCTTTC
>JAVBOW010000017.1:0-109290 GCA_031550125.1 Rikenellaceae bacterium | reverse complement strand
CGGTTGAATGGGGCGGTCTCGAAAACCGTTATACTCTTACGGGTATCGGGGGTTCGAATCCCCCCCTCTCCGCCAGGTAACATAGCAATATTAGGAAAATCGCTGAGATTCAAGACATCTCGGCGATTTTTGTTTTTGGGCAGGTAGCAAAATAGTGGGTTTTGGGGTAGTTAAAACGGTCAAAATCGGTGACACTTTCCGAAGGGTTAAAAATGTCACCGAATTGATTGTATCCAGCATCTTATTTACTGATTTGCTGCATCTTGCATAGCGTGCTTGTCGCCGCCGATTCATACTTTTGTCTTAACTATTAAATGTTAAAAAGTATGGACCGAGTTACGTTCAAAATATGGATTAAGCATCAAATAACCCATTGCCCGTTGTACGCAAAGATTATGTATTCAAATAAGCCCTGCAAGGCCGGGGCCGGCTACGCCGGTTCCTTCGGAAGCCTTGCAGGGCTTATTTGAATACAATGCGGGTCCGCTACCAACAGGCAATGGGCTGGTGTGACAAAATAGATCTTGCCTATGCCAAAGCCTTAGGCATCACATGCCCTTAAAAAAATCTGAAAGCGAAATTTCGTGGATGTCTAAAATTTTAAGTAGGGTTTTTACCGTGATATTTGATCCTTTTTCGACCTTCCAGTATTGGACGCGATTAATTTCATTATCCCAAGCGAAAGTCTCGTGATTGGAGTAACCCTTTTTAATGCGTAGTTCACGTATTTTGGCCGCCATTTCCTTAATGCGTGGATCCAGTTCGTCCTTTTTTTTGTCTTGCATCTTAACCTCATTTTATGAGACCAATTTACGTTAGGTTTACTTTTTTATTCACCGCACATAATTTCCTTATTTAATAATCCTTATTATAATAGTATTTTTATATCTTTGCGCCATAGCATGTTAATCTTTATGTAATGAAAGTACGTTTCATTCCTCGTTTTAGTAGCCTAAGCCGTTCCTTCTGATAATCAGAATAAAATAAATCGCAACACTCAAACCTTCATAAGAGTCACTAAAAATCACAAAAAATGAAAACGAAAAATCAACTTCTGAGTATTGCCTTTGTCGCAATTGCATCATTTGCAATCGTAGGTTGCGGAACAACCAAACCCGCTGCTACAGAGCATAAACTCAAAGCAGGAAGTCCGTTTGGCGACACATTTGAAATTCCATGTGCGGAATATGACACTGATGATTATTTTGGTGCTACCGGTATTGCATCAGGGCCAAAGAATAGGATGGACGTACTCCAAACTTCCGCTTTGACCAATGCTCAGAACATCGTTCGCCAGAAAATGAAACACGCATATAAGGGGGCGATCGATGATTACAGCAATTATATCGGTAATAACGCCGGGTCTGATGCTCAGACACACATTGAACGGGCGGGCACTCAAATTATCGATGCGGTAATCAACGATACGAGAGCCACCAGCGGGCCGAAATTCTCTGCTGTCGATGACAAGGGAGATGTTACCTGCTTTGTAGGTATACGGGTGTACAAGAAGGCAATAGAAGATAAAATAGTTGAGCACGTATCAAAGGATGAGGAATTAAGAATCCGATTCAATGAACAGGAATTCCGCAAGAAAATGGATGAAAATTTCAAGAAATTTAAGGAAGATAAATAGCATACACCATGATAAAGTGGATTTTATCAGTAACGAGTTGTGTCCTGCTCATCGCTACGGCGGTGGCGCAGGGCGCTTCTTCACAGGAACGCCCTCAATGGGTAAACGGTTTTTTTCAGGAAGAAACTAATTCATACATCGAAGTTGTTTCGGCTGATGGGAGCGATTTGGAGAGTGCAAGGAATAAGGCCGCCCAAACGATTATCGAACGCCGTAGCGTAGCTACCGGCCAAAGGGCGAAGGTGATCATAAAGGACGGGGCGATACAGGTCAGCGGGAGTGATGAACTCACCGTAAAAGCCCGCATAATCGATGAATACTGGGAACGCTATGGAAACGGACAATATCACGTAAGTCTCTTGGTGCAGACGGCCAAGAATCCGACTTATGAGTATGAGAGAGTAAAGGTTACTAACCAGTATGGCTTCTCGCCCCGCGTCTTTGTCCCGGGTATGGCTCAGCTGCATAAGGGCAGCACAGGCAAAGGGATATTTTTTATCACGGCAGAAGTAGCAATGCTGGGTGGTGTGGTTATAAGCGAAGGCTTACGATCTTCCTATGAATCTAAGATCAACAGCACACACAACGCTTCTGAAAGGCAGAACTACATCAACAAAGCCGACAATATGCAGAATATACGCAACGGCTGTATCGCCGGAGCGGTGGCTATGTATGCCTGGAACGTGATCGACGGCGTAGTTGCCAAAGGCAAAAAGCACGTCGTGATAGGCGATGCCAGCCTGCATATTGCACCGTATGCCTCGCCGCAATCCAATGGCGTGATGTTGAGCTTAAACTTTTAAAACTTCGATATGAAAAAAATACTGCTATTTAGTTTGATTATAGCGCTGGCAATAGGCACATCGTGCTCGAAAAAGGAATACGATCATTTTGCCACGCTCTATGGCGTGGTCAGCGACAGCGAAACCGGCGAACCGCTTGCCAATGCGAATGTAGTTCTTAGCCCCGGCGGCAAAACAAAAACTACTGGAACTGACGGACGTTTTGAGTTTGCCGACCTCGATCCTCAGCAGTATACAGTAACCGTGCAAAAGACGGGGTACAGCACTAATCGCAAAACAGTTACGGCCATTGTCGGAGAAAAGACCGAAGCGAATATTTCATTAATCATTAATCCGTAGTTACTATGAGACAGTTATTAGCTATTTTCCCAATAGCATTGCTGGCTTTCTGTTGTCATGGGTGTGCGGGAGATGGTGGTGTAAGCGAAGACACGACAGGGAGCATATACGGTGTAATAACAGACAAGGCTACGGGAGAACCCGTGCGATCTGCGGGCGTTCAACTCAATCCGCTGGGGACAAAAACAGTGACAGGGAATGAGGGCCAATATGAATTTACGGAACTCAAGGCAGGTAACTACACTTTGCAGGTGACAAAAACGGGGTACTCCGACTTGTCAAGCTATGCGATAACGGTTTCCGCAGGGAGAACGAATAAAGGCGATGTACAAATAGAAAAACTGCCGCCGTCTCTTCGGATTACGGATAATGACAAGCAGAATATCGACAGACTTGATTTCGGTGGCGCAGAAGCGGACGTAACCAGGTCATTCAATATCTTTAACGACGGCCCGGAGTCGCTGGAATGGCAGATAACCAAGGCATGCGTTTGGATAACCAATATAAGCAAAGGATCTGGCACGCTCAAGGCCGGAGCCACGCAGGCTATTATAGTTACCATCGACCGGGAAAAATTGACAAGTGGTGAAAATACGACAACGATTCACGTCACTTCCGATAACGGAAGTAAACAATTGACCGTATGTGCGATAAACGACAGAAGATTGGCTACCCTTAATGTACTGGATGTAACAAACATTACCGCCACTACCGCAACATTCAATGGGAAAATAACAGATACGGGATCGTCGTCGCGGTCATTAGGCTATACTGAGCGAGGATTTGTTTATTCAAAATCCTCAATGCCGACATTAGAGAATACAATCTCCAGACTGACCGCACCCGTAACTGAGAATATGGATTATTCAGCAAATGCAACCGATTTAACGCTCGATCAGAAATATTATGTGCGTGCATATGCTATCAATAACGCAGGGGCGGCATATAGCAGTAACGAAACTAGGTTCACCGCGACGGCATTAGCGCCGAGAGTACACACTAACGAAGTGACGAACAAAAATATAGGTATTGGTACGGTTACCTTCAACGGAGAGGTTTCATTTGTAGGCAATCCTGCATATACGGAGCGTGGATTTGTGTATGGGTTAGCCCATAACCCGACAGTAGATAGTGACACAAAGAAAGTTGTTTCCGGCTATGGGGCAGGAGTTTTCAGTAGCAATATGACAGGATTGAGTGCGGATAAAATTTATTATGTGCGGGCCTATGCGATACATGAGAAGGGAACAGAGTACGGCCAGGAAGTGACTTGCGATTACACTCCTTTCGCAGCGACAGTCACTACCGGAGCCGTAACGAACATCGACGGAACAACAGCCACTTTTAATGGGGTCATCATTACCGTAGGCGACCCAACGTATACCGAACGGGGATTCGTATACAGCACCAATCCCAATCCGACCGTCAGCGACAGCAAGCAGATTGTGTCGGGTTCCGGCTCCGGCAGTTTCAGTAATAATATATCGGGATTAACAAATGGTACTACTTATTACGTCAGGGCCTACGCAACCAACAGCGCCGGCACGGCATACGGCATTCAGGTAAACTTCAAGCCAGAATCACCTTATTATGTAGTTTTATCGGCAGCTGGCATCATGGTGCAAAAGAGCGACATCTCTTCTTCTTCCATAACTCATAACAGTGCATATAATCTATGTGAGAGTTCCATCGTAGGCGGATTTACCGATTGGAGAATGCCTACATTAAATGAACTGACTACTATATATTCTAATCGTAATATTATAGGAAGCTTTAATTCCAGTCTCTATAATAATTACTATTGGAGTTCAACGGCAGGTTACGCTTACTATTACTGCGTAGCCTTTAACGACGGATCTACGAAATATGATTCCTATATCGTATATGGATATTGCCGTTGCGTCCGCACACTGCCATAAATTAATGATATAGCAAATCCGGCAGCGCAAGCTATGGCTTGCGCTGCCTTTTGGAAACCCGGATAAGTAGAACATGATGAGAAATTATAAAACAGTTCTATGCATAGCCCTTGGCTTTCTTCTCGTCGGCACGACAGCAGCTCAATCCGACTTCGAAAAATACAAGCAGCAGCAACAGAAGGCTTTTGATGAGCATAAGCAAAAAAAACGGAAAGATTTTGCTGCCTACCGCGATTCGCTCAACCGGGAATATGCCCGTTTCCTGGAAACGAAGTGGAAGGCTTACAATTTGCAAAAGCCTGAGCCGCCGATCAAAAAACCGATACCGATTCCCCCGGTATATGACGAAGATACGCCCCAGCCGGAGCCTGTCAAGATACCCACGCCAGAACCTCCCGTCGCTCCCGTGTCAATTCCCGACCCGGTCGCCCCGATTGTGCCTGATCCCGAACCGCATGCGCCCGAGCCACAGCTCTCCGTAAAGACCGTATTTTTTGGAACGGATATCCGATTGCAAAGCATAGCTTTCCCATCGCTACGCTTGTCGGGGGTTTCGGAAAGAGATATTGCCAATTACTGGAGATCATTGGTCAATACCCCCTATCACGATATACTAAACGAAACGAAGCGCATAAAGGCTGAGTTGCAGCTTAATGATTGGGGATTATATCAATTGTTGGGAAAGGTCTTTAAGGCATATGCCCCCGGTGGTAGCGCTAACGAACAGGTCGTTTTTGAGGTTTTTATGCTCAACCAATTGGGGTATCGTGCCAAAATAGGCCGATGCGGAAACGAACTCATTCCCCTGATCGCGTTTGCCAACGAGGTAACCAACTGTATGTATTTCCGATACGGCACGGGCGCTCCAGTAAATTATTATACCATAAACCCGAGCCATAAGGATCTCAGGTCGGTGGAAACGTGTCCCATCGACTATGCAGAGGCTCAGAATAGTATGAATTTGCAGATCAATACGATCCCGAAATTCACAGTTGCACCGATAACAAAAACCCTGGTATTCGAGAATAAGCCCTATGCATTGAAAATCGATAAAAATATTGTCGACTTTTACCGTGATTATCCATGCGTGGAGTTCTCTGTGTATGCGGAAGCTCCGCTTGACCCCATCACATATAAGAGCATAGACGCAGAAATAGCTCCCAAGGTCATCAATAAATCTCAGACGGAAGCGGTAAATTGGCTGCTGCATTTCGTCCAGAAGGCTTTTGAGTACAAGACCGACGACGATCAATTCAGCTATGAAAAATTCTTTTTTGCCGAAGAAACCATCGAATCGTCTTTTTCTGACTGTGAAGACCGCTCGATACTTTTCGCGCAATTGGTTCGTAATCTATTAAAGATGCCTGTCGTGTTGGTTTATTATCCGGGAGTTCACCTGGCAACGGCGGTTAAATTCAACGACACCAGCCTGGCCGGTGACTACATTATGGTCAATGGAGATAAATACCTGATATGCGATCCGACATATATCAATGCTGATTTGGGACTAGCTATGCCTCAACTGAAATATACGCCGGTTAAGGTATATAATGTTAGATAGTTGGTGTGAGGATTTTCTGCCGAATAAGGCTTTGGTTTATTCGGAATTATCACTACTTTTGTACTGATAATGAATCGCGGCGCAACCGGCCGCAAGAGAGCCCGGACAAAATCGGTGACAGTCTCGAATCTTGGTTTTTGAGATATTGACTATAAGGCGATTAGGGAAAGGCACAAAATCCCCCCTCTCCGCCAGGTAACATAGCAATACTGAGTAAAACGCCGTATTTCAGACGAATACGGCGTTTTCATTTCCGAGCGGGTAGCAAAATAGTGCGTTTTAGAGGGGTTGAAACCTGCAAATTCACTAACAGGAGACTGATCCGTCAAAACCTATACATAATCGAAACTGGCCCATAGAGTGAGGTTGTCAGAAGCGCGGCGAATTCATAACCGCGTGTCCCGCGCTCACCGGCCGCAGGTTGAACGATCCGTTGAACCAGCCGAGTATGCCCTCCGCAAAGCCGCTTCCCTGCGGGAGCGGCGTGCCTGTCATAGCTCCGCGGAGTACCCTTACGGCGAGCGTGTCGCCCGCATGATCAACCAGATGTCTCTCCACCGTCTGGTCTGCATCGCCCCAGTGTAGCCCCAGTTCTTCCGCGGCGAATTGCACATCGGCTATCCTTACCCAGCAATTCATGTAACGCATGGAAAGTTCGGGCAGGCCAAGCGTGCGGGCCGGAATATCGACCTGAGGCAGGCCTGCGTCAGCGACGCGCCACTCAAGGTCGTATGCGGGGATCAATCCCGCCTCGTAATCGCCCGTACCGAAACCCAGCTGAGGCGACCCGCCGTAAGAACCCAACGTAAGGCCGTTGCAATTCACCGTTACCGTAACGCCTTGAGGATATATCTCGAAAAGATTGCCGGCGGCCGTCTTCACTTCGATGCCGCCCGTGGCGTCCTCTATCACCATGGAATGCGGAAGGTTGCCCGTACGGTCGCTGCTTATGACAAGCCCCCGTACAGAGACACCCTCCCGTATCTCCACAGGATAGCCGTTATAAAGCGATTTAAGGTGTGCTATCGAGGTAATTTTCCCGTCCGGGCCGGGAAGCGGACTCGGCCGGCGTCCGCATGAAACCGACAGCGCGACTGCGCAGCACAATGCCGCAGCGCGGAAAAGGCAAAACCGTCTCGCTCCGCCATCATAAAACGTATACGCCGGCAAGGGTTACCTTGGGAAATAGCGCATGAACTGCGCGCGTTGGTAAATATCGGAGTCGGCCGCCCCTTTAAAATTCATCGCGCCGCGGAAAGCGTCTATATCCTCGAAACCCTTGCGCTCCATCCATCCGTTCAGGAACGATTTCATGTGACCTATGACGCCCAGACCATGTTCATAAACGGCGCTGCATACCTGCACCGTTTTAGCTCCGGCAAGCAGGGCCTTGACCGCGTCCGGACCGCTGTGTACGCCCGTCGACACCGATATGTCCGTCTGCGGATCGGCCGCGTTGGCCAGGGCCACCCATCGAAGCACGTTACGCAATTCCGAGGGTGACGACAGTGAGTCGGCCGCCGCGAGGGACATATTTTCAATGTCTATGTCCGGCTCGAAATAGCGGTTGAACATCACCACGCCGGCCGTCTTGCGGAATCCGAGCTGGCGTACCACCGACAGCACGTTGGTAAAGCGGCTGCTCAACTTAACCGACACGGGAATATCCACCGCCTGGGCCACGCGTCCCGCAATATCGAGGTACTGCGCCTCGATGCACCCGGCCATCACGTCGGGATCGGTGGGAAGGATAAATATGTTGAGTTCTATCGCGTCGGCCCCCGCCTGCTGCACGCGGCGGGCATAATCCGCCCATGCGCCGTGGATGGTGCAGTTGACGCTGGCTATGACGGGGATCTGCACCGTGCGCTTGCATTCCGAGATAAGGTCGAGATAGCCCTGCATGTAGTCGTATTCCAGGTAGTTCTGCAGGTAGTCGGCCGCCTCGGGGTAGTCGGAATAGCGTTGCATGGTGGCGGCCTGTCCCGTAATCTGCTCCTCGAATATGGATTTGAGAACGACGGCGCCTGCGCCGTGCTGCGAAATAAGGGCCACCTTGTCGGCCGAAGCCGTCAGGGGCGAAGAGCTTACGATCACGGGGTTGGAAAGTTCCAGACCCAGGTATTTTACTGCGAGGTTTGCCATATCTTATTTTTTTATCGTTCCCCGAAAATGGCGCTGCCTATACGCACCATGGTGCTTCCGCACTCCACGGCCAGGGGCCAGTCGTGGGTCATGCCCATTGAGAGCGTATCAAATTGCGGGCCGAAGTACTCTTTTTTCAATATGTTGTGCAGGGCTTTGAGGGTGGTGAACTCGGTCCTCAGCTGCATGGCGTCGGCGGTATTGGACGCTATGGCCATCAGGCCCCGGTAAACCACGCATTCGTGTTCGCGCCAGCGTCCTTCTTTAAGGAAGGACATGAGGTCGGCCTGCTCCCATCCGCCTTTGGTCTTTTCGCCGCCTATCTTCACTTCGAGAAGGACGTCCACGCGGCGCTCCAGACGATAGGCCTCATCCTCTATCGCCTGCAGCAGGCGGGCCGAATCGACGGAGTGGATCATATCGACGTAAGGCATTATCATACGCACTTTATTACGCTGCAGGTGACCTATCATATGCCACCTTATGTCTGAGGGCAGGGCCGCATGCTTGAGGGTCATCTCCTGCGGACGGCTCTCGCCGAATATACGCTGCCCTGCGTCGTACGCCTCCTGAATGGCGTCGGCGGGGTGTGTTTTGGAGACGGCAACGAGCCGCACCCCCGGAGGGAGGGCCGCTTTAATCGCCGTTATGTTGTCAGATACCTGCATCGTCGCGTGTTTACCGATAACAAAGGTACGAAAAATAGACGCAAAACGCAACTCAGGGCCACAAACGGCAAATGACCCGGGCCGTATATGCGACCCGGGCCATCAGAGTCCCGACTGTTCCCGCCGCATGTCCGATTGCAGGGTTGCGGCAGACGGCGTGGTTATTTGTACCAGTCGGGATTTATCGCGCCATGCGAACGCGCCCAGTCGGCGAAACGCGGGTAGGCGAGGTCTATCCTTACGCTCTCGCCCGGGAATGCGAACTCCCGGCCGGGAATATGTATGGCGAAAGGATAGTTGTCCTCCGAGACGTACCATCGTCCGGCGGCAGCGTCGGAGCGGTCTTCGTAACGGCCGAACCACTCTTCCGAAGGGCTGGCCAGGGCTTTGTCCGTCGGGGCGTAGCCGGGCAGGTGAACCTCGCGTACGCGGCCGCCCGCCTCGTTCGGACGGTTGACGACTATGAACGGATTATAGGGGGGAAAACCTACCGCGGAGACGGTTTGAGGCGTCGCGAATTCGGTCGTGACCGTATAAACGTACCGGGGGGTTTGCTGTCCTATGGCACTCCATTCGCCGTCCACCTCGTCCAGCACGTTGTCGAAAAGCATCACGGTAGCCAGGCGCTGTCCATCCTCGAGTGCGGCGTAAGGCAGTGGCTTGGAAGGCGAGACCTCGATATTGAACCCCGAAACGGCCTCCTTGTCCACGCCGTACTGATAGCCGAAACCATTGATGTAGGTGGCGCCTTTGGTTACGGGCGATATCACGTCCACGACCTTCGTTATACGGTTATATTTATTATAATATACAGTGCTGTGGTATTTTATCCCTACGTCGTTCAGGTCGTAATCGCCGCGGCTGGGCCAGTTGTCCTCAAATCCCAGGCATCCGTCGTATTCGATGTAATAGTCCTTGGGTTCGTCGGGTTTGGGGTCAAGGTCGGGATCGCGGTCGCCCGGCACCTCTATGGCCGTAGAGGGATCGGCTTTGACGTAGAACATAACGTCGTTGAAGTCGTTGTCGCCGGGGATGTTGTACGGACGCCTCTTATCCTCGAACCCTATCACCACAAGGTTGCGGCCGTCGTCCTTGTAGTCATACAGGGCCACCGTCTGTTGCCTTAGCGCTTCATTTACCGAAATGCTGTAATAATTCAGCTTCGTATCGGAATAATAGATGGGATTATTGCCGCTTATGTCGCGCACAATGTCGCCGGACTGGAAACTGTTGGGATGCATGAAAAATCCGACGGTGATTCCGGCTGGAAATTTATCCTCCCATTTACCCTCAGACTCGTTCCAGTATTTGAGACGCACGTTGTCGCCGGGGACGAGCGCCCCGCCGCTGTTCTTGGCCGAAGCGTTGGGAAATACCGCGATCAGCTTTTTGATATCCGAAGGTTTGGCGGGCGGAGCGTCCGTAGGATAGGTGTAATATCCGACGACATTGAGGTACTCGGCCCCGTCGATGATGAAAACCATGTCCAGCGCGCACTCCTCCTTTATGCATATACTGTGGCTGCAATCGGGCTGCATCAGGTAGGCATGAGGGCCGGAAGCGACGCTGACACCCGGAGGCAGCACATCATTGATATCGGAAATGAGTCCGGAAGGCACGGTAAAGCGGCCGGAAGGATTAAGGTTGGACGGAGTGCCGAGTGCATCCCAATCGTCCCTGTCGTCGATGAAAGAAAAGGCGCCGGGATAGCTGTGGTTGGGACCCTGCACTATGGCGCGCGAAGCGACGGAATAGTCGTTATCCATATCCACGTTCAGCGCGGGGCCGTTGACGGGAACCTGCACGCATCCCGGCACGCCGAGATAGCTTGTCACCAGCCATACCGAATTGAGTCCGGCGGGAAGCAGCATGTCGCCTCTGAAATGGCCTTTTTTATCCGTGATGGCTTTGAATGCCGGTTTTATAGTCCGGTCCAACTCTTTTTGCAATGTTCCGTCGGTGGACAGCGACGTTGCGAAAGGATCTTCCGCATAGACTTCGAAGAGTATTCCGGCGTCGTATCCGCGGAGACGGTATTCGACGTTCAAATCGTAAATTTTGGTGGTCGCGAAATCGAACCAGCCGTTTTCGCGGACTGACCGGGGAGTCCGGCCGTCGTCCTTGACGCACCCTCCCAGCAACGCGGCGCAGAACAGTGCGGACGTAAAAAAGATTTTCTTGTTCATAGAAACAGTAGAATGATTTAATAGTTTTTTTAATATCCGGGGCGTGCGTTTAACTAACTGGCCGCACCGCCTTCCCGCCGGAAACCAGTCCGTAAAAAGGGCTTGATCCAACGGCGCAAATGTATGGCAAGCAAAGGCGGGCGTCAATACGGATTATTCCCGATTATATACGCATATCGGCCATTCGAAGGGGGGTTGCGCGGCGGTCATGCCATGGGATTGTCGTCGGCGTTCAATGCGCCCTTCCGTATTTCCTTGGGGGTTTTGCCCCATTTAGATTTGCAGAATTCGTAGAACCGCGCCTCGGACGAAAAGTTGTAGGCGTACACTATCTCCTTGTTGGTCATTATGTTTTCGCAGAGGTCGCGCAGGATATACTCCGAACGCTGCCGCTGCATCCACGAGTGAGCCGACTGATCGAAACAACGCTCGAAACGCTTATTGAACCCCGAAACGGAATAGTTGAGTTTGGATGCCAGCTCGGA
Source organism: Rikenellaceae bacterium (assembly GCA_031550125.1). Classification (GTDB taxonomy): domain Bacteria; phylum Bacteroidota; class Bacteroidia; order Bacteroidales; family Rikenellaceae; genus JAVBOW01. The sequence continues at coordinate 97,548 of JAVBOW010000017.1, read as the reverse complement.
GACCGTGTTGCAGCCCCGCGCATGCCGTCTGACGGCGTCGATAAAATGGACGTCTTTGTTTATCACCGGGGCGAAGAATCCCCCGAGTTCGTCGCGCGTGTAGAGCGCGCGCAACAGGTACATCAGCTCCTGGTGCTTGTGTTTGCCCAGGCAGGCGCACATGAATCCTCCGGACAGATAACTTTCCACCGTGGAGAGGTAAAGCCTCACCGTATCGTTCATCCGCAGCGGATGCGGGCCGGCGTCCATGCCCTTGGCGGTCTGTTCGAGCTGGTCGAGCCTGAAATATTCGCACATCTGCATCTGGACGTCGAAACGGCAACGGATGGATCTGCTCGCTTCAAGTACGTCGACATTCACTGTGGCGCCGGACGGAAGGAGCAGGAACTGCCCGGCGGACAGCTTTTTGCGAAAATGGCTTTCGTAAGAGTACTCCAACTCGCCCTCGAGCATGAAGACTATCGTGGAGACGGTTATCAAAACGTTGTCGTGTCGGCTGCCCTTTTCGGCATGGTGGATGGAAAACGAAGCGGTCGACGGATTATTGAAATAGGGGCAGACCAGATGGTCGTTCAGGTAATTGCATTTTTGCATATAATATTGGATCCTTCCTTTACTTTTGTGCCTATATAACGCAAAAGGCAAATCTGATATTTTGCGCCGTCAAAAGTATGGAATACCCCTGCCCCGGAGGCTACCGAAAAATCCCAAAATACTACGTTTTCGCACCCTCGGCCGCGGTTCGGACAGACCGGGGGCATGGTTTCTCAACCTATATGAGGCTGGACAAACAATGTCCAGGCCCGCGGGACGATGGTTATCAGGGCGAGCGAAAGGACGAGCGGAACCACGCGCCCCCTGCGGTCGGGCGCGGTGAGAAATCGATAGAATCCCCAGGCAAAGGAAAGCAGGACGATCGAAGAGGGAATCAGATTCCATGCAGAAACCGTTTTTCCCAAACAGTGCGCTATACCTCCCGGCCCGGGCAACAATCCGGGCAAAACGAGAACCAGCAGCGGACTGATCGCAAAGAGCGCCAACCAGGGATCGTCCCATACCTGGCGGCCTATGGATCTCAACGGCTTAACTGACAGGTTAAGCAGCAAAATCCCGACCACTATGGCGAGGCATACGCCCAGCGCCACCCAGTTTCCTTTGTGCATGCCGCTCCGGATGATCCAATACGTCACCCAATAGACGCACCACAACACCATTCCCAGTACGGGAAAAGTCCATCTCGGCCAGTTGCGCCGCCAACCCACGCCTCCCTGGACGAACATAAGTATCATGGCGAGCAAAGGGACGAACCTTGCTTTGACGAGCGGGGAAAGCCATGGAATTTCGACGCCGTCCAATACAAAAAATCTAGAGAGCATAAGCAACCACGGCAGCATGGCCCAAAAGACGGTGCGAGGTTTAAAAGTAGTTTCCATATACATCAGTTTGAGGGTAAGTCTCTCTATATACTTAACGCGTCGCGGAGGAAGTTGTCCTGCCGCGACGGCCAGCGCCGCCTCGAACGTAGCGCCTCCGTCCATGCACTCCTCGACCATCGAGCAGATATGGTCGAGCAGGTCGCCGCGAACCATGCGGCTCTCCGCGCCGGACCCGGCCAGATAACGCTTTACCTGACGCGTCTGGCTGTCATTCAACGCCATATGGAGCCACGGTAAGGCCGAACATCCCGGCAAGTATCGACACCGAGCGGCGCGCCTCGTCTATCTGCCCGTCGACGGCTTTCAGGCCCGCCGGTGAGAGCGAATAATATTTCCTCTCGCGATTGCCGAAACGTTCCGGCTCCACTTTAAGCAACCCTTCGTCTACCAGTTTGTGCAACGCAGGATATAGCGCCCCCTCGGTAAGGGCCACCTCGTTGTCCGAAATAAACTTCAACGACTGGGATATCTGGTAGCCGTACATACGGCCGTTCTCTTTTATCAACTTTAGTATTAGCGGCTTGATCGTTCCCTTCAGTATTTCCTGAGATAACATGGTTATGGGATTATAGGTTTGCGAGGCAAATATAGGAAATATTTTAATACATATACATTCTATGCATATAATTTATTTGCAAATAACTCCCACCGATATTTTCCCGGAAAATTTGCTTATCTTGCGGTTTCTAAAAATCCGGATATGAAAAAAATATTCTCCTTCGTATTGCTATGCGGGCTGTTGGCGTCGGCTGACAGTGTTGCCTGCACCAACATCCTGGTCACCAAAGGCGCGTCTACCGACGGGTCGAATATGATAACTTACTCGGCCGACTCGCACCAGCTATACGGGGCGCTTTACTACCATCCCGCGCGCGACTGGGCGGCCGGATCAACGCTAAAGGTATACGAATGGGACACGGGCCGTTTAATGGGCGAGATAAAGCAGGTGGCGCACACATGGCAAACCGTGGGGAACATGAACGAACACCAGCTCATAATAGGCGAAACGACGTTCGGGGGACGCGCCGAGCTGGAAGACAGCACCGGCGTGATAGACTACGGCTCGATGATCTACATAACGCTGCAGCGGGCCAAAACGGCGCGCGAGGCTATTACCGTAATGGCCTCCCTGGTAGACGAATACGGCTACGGATCGAGCGGCGAATCGCTCTCCATAGCAGACAAGGACGAGGTGTGGATAATGGAGATCATAGGCAAGGGGTGCAAGATGGAAAATGGCGTCAACACACGCAGGGGGGCCGTATGGGTGGCCCGCCGGGTACCCGACGGATACATAAGCGCCCACGCCAACCAAGCCCGTATAACCTCATTCCCGCTAAACGACCCGGAAAATTGCCTGTATTCCAAAGACGTGATATCGTTCGCACGCGAAATGGGCTACTTCAAGGGAGCGGACAAGGATTTCAGCTTCACAGGCGCCTACGCCCCACTCGATTTCGGCGCACTGAGGGCTTGCGAGGCACGCGTATGGGCCGCCTTCAACCGTGTGGCCAAAGGCATGGACAAATATGTAGACTACGCAATGGGCTACAACCCCAAAAACCGCATGCCTTTGTGGATCAAGCCAACGGCTAAAGTATCGCCCAAGCAGGTAATGGACCTGATGCGCGACCATTACGAGGACACCCCGATGGACATGCGATACGACATAGGCGCGGGCGGACACAACCTGCCCTACCGCTGGCGTCCGATGCATTTCGAGGTGGACAGCGTAACCTATCTGTGCGAGAGGGCGATAGCCACGCAACAGACCGGATTCTGGTTCCTGGCGCAGGCGCGCGGCTGGCTGCCCGACGCCGTCGGCGGCGTATTATGGTTCGGGGTGGACGACGCCGGCACATCGTGCCTTACGCCCATATACTGCTCGGTAAAACGCATTCCGTGGTGCTTCTCGGAAAACAACGGCAATATGACCACATATTCGCCGTCGGCGGCATTCTGGCTCTTCAACCGCGTGACCAATTTCGCCTACCTGCGCTACGACCGCATAAGCGCCGACATACTCAAAGTAGTGGACGAGTGGGAAAACACGGCCCTGGCCGAGGTACAGGCCATGGACGTAGCCGCTATGGCCCTCTACAAGCAGAATCCCGGCCTTGCCGTAAACCTGCTCACCGATTTCTCCACAGGCAAGGCACAGGCTATGTTCGATAGATGGATGGACCTGAACAAATACCTATTGGTCAAATATATAGATGGCAATATTAAAAAAGAGAAAGACGGCGATTTCCTCGACAACGGCAACAATGCCGGCATACCGGCTATGCCCGAGCAGCCCGGCTACAACGAAATCTGGAAACGACAGGTGGCGTCCTCTACGGGCGACAGGCTCAAGGAGGTTGAAGTGAAAAGCGAATAAAAAAAGCGGTTTTAACGGCGGCATCCATATGATTTCGCCCGCGGAAACCGTTCTATCGACATGGGACGCATAATATCTGGTTATATGAAGAAGGCACATTATATCTTCGCGACGATCGTCGCGGCGGCGCTGTCCGTATCGTGCGGCGGCGACAACGAAACGTCCAACGGCACATTCCAGACCGACATTGAGGGCGTACAACTAACGCTGCCCGCGGAGCAGCCGGGCGAGGTCGTCATCCACATCACGTCCGACATGAACTGGAACATAAACTATCCTTCGGCATGGCTGGAATTCGAACCGTCGACGGGCAGCGGCAACGCCGAGGTGGTGTGCCGTTTCGGACGTAACACGGGTAACGAAAGCCTGACGTCGGCCGTGGTGTTCTCGGCGTCGGCTCCGGGTAAGAACCCCGTCACAATCAGCCGTTTCTTCGTACTACCCGCCAACGGATCAGGCCCGGGGCCGGATCCCGATCCCGATCCGGATCCCGATCCGGAACCCGTGGAGGTGGACTACACATGGCTCGACCTTCCTGCCGTGGCTACCAATTCCAATACGCAGTTCGTGGCGCATTTCGCGTCGGTGAACGGGAAAAAATACCGCAATTTCTCCATGCTCTACGACAAAAAAGAACATATCGCCTACTGGATAGCCTACCCCATGCACACGTTCTACACCAAAAAGAACGTCGACCGCGGCGACAACTGGCAGTACGACCCCATAGTAAAACAGGCCGACCAGGTGAACCTGAGAAGCAGTTACGGCTCGTTGAACGGCATAACCTACACTCGCGGACACCAGGTGGCGTCCTCGGACCGGCTCGTTTCGGCCGCAATGAACGACCAAACATTCTTCTACACAAACATGACCCCGCAGATGGCCGGCTTCAACGGCGACGCGTGGGCCAAACTGGAGACGTGGACGCAAGGCAAAATGGTGAGCGACACGCTATACGTGGTGACCGGGGCAATCCTGAAGACCGTCGGGGGCAACGAAACGGTAAAATACATCAACAACACAGCCATACCCAATTATTACTACAAGGTGATGATGAAACGCAAAGGAGCCGGATTCACCGCCGTAGGTTTCTGGTATGAACATAAGGCCAATACGGACGCCGTAAGTTCAAGATACGCCAAGTCGATAGACCAGATGGAGGCGCTCACGGGCTTCGACTTTTTCGTAAACGTCCCCGCAGACAAGCAGGCGGCCATGGAGTCGGCCTACACCGCATCGGACTGGGGGCTTTAAGAGACCTGCACGCTATTTTCAGACCGATCCGCTTTAAAGCGTTTCCGATCCGGCCATGCCGCAATAAAACAATACCCGGGCGCAAGAGTCAATGCGCCCGGGTATGTTTTTATTGCAGTATACCTTAAATGATAAACAGCCTGGCGATATATCCGCCCGAGTCGAATGTAAATTGCAACGTCACCTCTCCCCTGCTGAAACGGCATGTGACGTCGAGCGTGCGGCAGCCGTTTTCAACCGTAGGCTGCACCTCGGTGTCGGCCCCCATGAACTCGCCCATGGACATATTGAACTGGCTCCACATCATACGCATCTTCACCTGGTCGAAACCCTGCTTCATCTGGGGCGTGAGGTAACGTGACAGGGTGTTATAATCGCCTCGTTCGAAAGATTTCATGGCTATGGAGGCTGTTTGCTGAATAGTCTGTTCCTGCGGAATGGCGAAAAGATCGGCCTGCGCCGACTTTACAGGAAAAAAGCCGGTCAGTACGAAGGCGAACAGCAACTTGGACAGCACCTCGGCAACCAGAAGCGTACCTATAAGCGACACGATGGCCTTGCCTCCGGAAATATTGCACGAAACGCTGTAGCCGTTATAAAGCACGACGGCCATCCATACGCACAGCACGAAGGCCGCCATACCGAAAATCTCTATGCCCATGTCGGATGTGCGTACGAATGGGGTGGCGAAGATCCCGGCCGCTATAAGCAACGGCACACGCGAAAGGGCCGCCGCCGCGGCAAGGTCGAGCAGACGGAATTTGGTTTTCGAAAAGATCGATGCGGCGACCCACAGGCACAGCAACATCACAGCCCAATCGGCAGCCTGAGCTATGAACGCGTCGGGCAGGCTGTGCAGTTTGTAATGCATGTCGATAACCCCGTCGAAATAGAGGTCGGCGGCCCATCCGGCAACCGCGGTGAAGGCCATGAGCGCCAGGCCGAGTATAAGCGCAGGCCATCCGGCCAGGCGTTCGAAGGGGTTTACAAGCAGGTTTACTTTCATTATTCGTGTCCGTTTAATTTTTCGATTACGCCGTCCAGCATATTGCGGACGGTTGGATAGCTGAGGTTCATTTCGGCGGCCATACGCTTGAGGCTGCCGCTGCAACGCACGAAGCGCAGGACGAAATCACGGTCGGCCTCGTCGAGGCTCGCCAACAAAGGCATACCGAACGTACCGGTGACCTCCGTTCCGCAGGCCGGACATCCGAGCGAGCGGACCTTAAGCGGCGAATGGCAGGCAGGGCATCTGCATGGCAACATATGACTATTTTTCTTGCAAATATAATCTATTTTATTAAAATATCAATAGAATTAATAACATGATCAATATCGTATAAATATCAATAAATAAAATTAATCGAAAATAATACCCCTGTAAATACGCCGCCAAACGCGTACAGTGTCGCCCATCCCCGATGATCTACATGTGCCATTTCTGAAAAACAGGACGCAAACGATGCTTCCCATTTGAAAATTCCATATCGATTTTAGGCTTCGTATTTTGCCGCCCGCAACATTGCTGTGTTTATATGCGATAGATTTGCAGATTGTTCGGCCGGGATCGTAAATTAATGGCCGCGACATTAATGTTCCCCGGAAAAAAATCGCTATATTTGTAACAAACAACAGATGTACGCTTATAAATCATAAGGCGCTATGGCGAAAATCAAAGGAAGCATAATCGTCGACGAGCAACGCTGCAAAGGTTGCGGCGTGTGCGTGGCGGCATGCCCGTTCGGGGTGTTGTCGCTCTCGCCAATGGTCAACGGCAAAGGCTACAACTACGCATACATGGAGAAACCTGACGAATGCACGGGATGCGCAAGCTGCGCAATAGTGTGTCCGGACAACTGCATAACGGTTTACCGCCAAAAACAGTCGGAGCAATGAAAAGCGAGATAAAACTGATGAAAGGCAACGAAGCCATCGCATACGCCGCCGTAAGGTGCGGGTGCGACGGCTATTTCGGCTACCCCATCACCCCGCAGAGCGAAGTGATGGAGACGCTCATGGAACTGCGCCCCTGGGAGTCGACGGGCATGACGGTACTCCAGGCAGAGAGCGAAGTGGCGGCCATAAACATGCTCTACGGCGGAGCCTCGTGCGGCAAAAAGGTAATGACCTCGTCGTCGAGTCCGGGCGTAAGCCTTATGTGCGAAGGACTCAGCTATCTGGCCGGAGCGGAGCTTCCGTGCGTGATCGTAAACGTATCGCGCGGCGGACCCGGACTGGGGACCATACAGCCCTCGCAGGCCGACTATTTCCAGGCGGTTAAGGGCGGCGGCCACGGCGATTACAAACTGATAGTGCTGGCTCCCGCGTCGGTGCAGGATATGTACGATTTCGTGGGAACCGCCTTCGACCTTGCTTTCAAATACCGCAATCCGGTGATGATACTTTCGGACGGGATAGTGGGACAGATGATGGAGAAGGTGGTGTTGTCGCCTGCCGTGCCGCGGATGACATTCGAGGAGATACGTTCCAAATACGATTCCTGGGCCATAACCGGCCGCCACGAAGGCCGCAGCAGCAACGTCTCCACGTCGCTGCACATAGATCCTTACGAGCATGAAAGAGCGAACACTCGCCTGCAGGCCAAATACCGCAGCCTGGAGGAGAACGAGGTGAGATACGAGACCCTGCTGTGCGACGACGCCGATTACGTTATAGTGGCTTACGGCTGCTCGGCGCGCATAGCGTCGAAAACAGTGGAAATGGCTCGCGAAGATGGCTTTAAAGTAGGGTTGCTCAGGCCCGTAACGCTCTTCCCTTTCCCTGTCAAACCGCTTGCGGCGCTGGCCGCCAAAGGGGTCAAAGGATTCCTTGCCGTGGAAATGAGCGCGGGACAAATGGTGGAGGATGTGCGGCTGAGCGTAGGGTGCGGGCCTGAGGTGGAGCATTTCGGGCGATACGGCGGCGTGGTACACTCGCCCTCGGAGGTTTACGCCGCCCTGAAAGAGAAGTTAATGGATAAAACGAAATAGGCCATGGCACAGACGGAGATAAAAACGGGAGATCATGTATGGAAAAAACCGGCGCTGATGACGGACGCCGTGTTGCATTACTGCCCGGGATGCAGCCACGGCACTATCCACAAACTCATAGCGGAGGTTATCGAGGAGATGGGCCTGGAACACGACACAATAGGCGTCTCGCCGGTGGGATGCTCGGTGTTCGCCTACAACTACATCGACATCGACTGGGCGCAGGCCGCCCACGGACGCGCCGCGGCGGTGGCCACAGGCATCAAACGCCTGCTGCCCGAAAAGATGGTATTCACCTATCAGGGCGACGGCGACCTGGCCGCCATTGGCACGGCGGAGACGATGCACGCCTGCAACCGGGGCGAAAACATAGCCGTGATATATGTCAACAACGCCATATACGGCATGACGGGCGGACAGATGGCCCCCACCACCCTGCTTGGAATGAAAACCTCCACCTCGCCCGACGGACGCGACCCTGCGCTGCACGGCTATCCGTTCGTAATAGGCGATATGCTGGCCCTGTTGCCGGGCGTAAGTTACGTAACAAGACAGAGCGTCCATTCGCCCGCCGGAGTACGCAAAGCCAAAAAGGCCATACGTAAGGCGTTCGACAAGTCGATGCAAGGCAAAGGGCTGTCGTTCGTGGAGATCGTGGCCACGTGCAACAGCGGATGGAAAATGTCGCCCGTAGCGGCCAACGAATGGATGGAGCAGAATATGTTCCCGGTATATCCCCTGGGCGACATCAAGGACATTTAGAATTTGTATGAGTTATGACTGAAGAATTGATAATTGCCGGTTTCGGAGGACAGGGCGTCCTGTCGATGGGTAAAATACTGGCCTATTCGGGCGTGATGCAGGGTTTCAACGTAACGTGGATGCCTGCCTACGGCCCGGAGATGAGGGGCGGCACGGCCAATGTGACGGTAATAATAAGCGACAGGCCCGTATCGTCGCCCATAGTGCATGAGTTCGACACGGCCATAATCCTCAACCAGCAGAGCATGGACAAGTTCGAGACGTGCGTCAAGCCCGGAGGAGCGCTGATATACGACACCAACGGCATAGTGCGCCATCCTACGCGTACCGACATAGACATATACACGATCGACGCCACCGCCGAGGCGGCCAAAAGAGGCGTCTCGAGGATGTTCAACACGATGATATTGGGGGGATACCTCAAAGTGCGTCCCGTGGTGACGATGGAATACGTCCGCCAGGGACTTGAAAATTCACTGCCCGAAAGGCTGCACAAAACCATCCCGGACAATGAAAAAGCGCTGTCGCTGGGAATGGAGCTCATAAGGAAAGTATAGCATACAGGGAAAATATCCGTAAACGGCCGGGGCGAACAACATTGTTCGCCCCGGCCGTTTACGGATACGCATGGCTATATTTCGAAAACGAACGAATTTACGGAGAATCCGCGGAGGAATTCGTAGGCGGTCATCCGTTTCTTGCCCGCCATCTGCAACTCATCTATTATTATATATCCGTCGGGACATGTTACCCGGAAGCGGCCGTGACGGTCGATATCCATATTGCCGGGCAGGGTGTTGTGCGTATCGGGAGTGAAAGAAGCGGCGAATATCTTCACCATGACCGGATCTGAAATCTCGGCCGTGACGGGCATCATGCGGCTCCATGCGCCAGGATGGGGCGACAGGCCGCGTATGAAATCGTGTATCCTCTCGCCCGGCGAGTTCCACTCTATGCGGCAGGTTTCGCGGAATATCTTAGGCGCAGGTTTAAGCACTCCGGCCGCGATAGTGTTCTGCGGCACAGGACGCACGGCCCCGGCGGATATCATGTCCACCGTCTGCTCCACCATTCCCGGCCCGAGGATCATCAGGCGCTCGTAAAGGTCGCCGAAATTGTCGTCCGGCCCTATTTTCACCTCAAGGCGGGCAAGGATGGACCCCTTGTCTATCTCGTGGTTGAGCATGAATGTCGTCAGGCCCGTGCTTTTCTCGCCGTTGATAATAGCCCAGTTGATAGGCGCAGCGCCGCGGTATTGCGGCAACAGCGAGGCGTGCAGGTTGAAAGTCCCCAGGCGGGGGGTTTTCCATATAACCTCGGGAAGCATACGGAAAGCCACGACTATGCCCAAGTCGGGCCTCAGGGCGCGGAAAGAGGCCACGAAATCCTCGTCCTTAAGATTTTCCGGCTGCAACACACGCAAACCGGCCTTTTCCGCATACCGTTTGACTTCGCTCTTCTGAACCTCCAGGCCGCGGCCTGCGGGTTTGTCGGGGGCGGTGACAACCGCAACCACGTTATAGCCAGACTCCACCAGCCGGCGGAGGGGAGGTACGGCGAATTCCGGAGTACCAAGGTAGACTATCCTCAACTTTCCTGTACTATTCATGCGATCAAATAATTTATCAATTCTCTGCGGCCGGCGGCACTTCCTTTACCGTGACGGCCAGCGCCGGCTCCTTCGCGCGGATGGCCTCGGCGAGCGCAACCGCCACGCTTCGATCGTCCCACGACCCTACGGTAAATACGTATCGGCTCGCGTCACCATCCTCTGATACGGTACGCGACACATCCCTGCCCTGCCCTATGGTGGCAATGAGTTCCTTGACGGCGGGAGTAAGCCCCGGATCGGCGGCCGTTATCTCGACTTTCCAATATTGCGCCGCGGCCGCGGCGCCCGTTCCGTCGGCCCGGCCGAGGTATTTGCCGTCTCTCCACATGACCGTCTCGGGCGAGCGGAAACCGGCCTTGCGAAGCAGGGCCACGGCTTTGTCGGCGGCGGCCTCGGAAGCGAGGCAGCCGGCGAAATACAGGTAACGGCCGTCGCCGCCGCGCATGACGCTCAAAGGGGCGGCATTGCGAAAAATGGATGGCGACTGAGGCTTGAGGTAAGCGCCAAGCAATATGCGGTAGAGCGTACCGTGGGAATAATTGCGGACCGCAGGTATGGGATTGGACGAGGTGTAGGGCGAGCGCGGCAATATATTCACGTCCTCGAAAACGATAAAGTTACGCGGGGCGATCGTTATGGAGAGCGGATCGGCCAGGGCGTCTACCTCTTTCATCTCCGCCTTCAGCGAGTCTGCCGCGGCCGCGTCTCCTATCCACTGCGCTATAGACAGTTCGGTGGAGAGCAGAAATGTCTTCTCCGGGCGGTAGAAGCCCACGGCGTCCGACGTGAAACGGCCGCTGATGGATGCCAAGCCGGCGCGCATGGCGGCGGCGCGCGTTTCGGTACTCTCCAGCAACTCTTTATTGTTCGCCTTATCCATCAACAGGTTGCACAGGTAGCTTTTATTATCGAACACATAGTGCCACAGTTTAGCTATAGTATCGGCAACCACCGCGTTGGTCTTCTCCGTCTTCCGGAAGAGCGACATTACGCTGTCGGCCGCGGATTCGGAAGAGACTTTACCGTAAGAGGCGGCCAGACGGCCGAGCGATTTGTAGTTATTGAGGTATATCCTGACGAAGTTATATACGGGCAACTCGCGCGAGGAGGCCTCCGCCCATGTCCGCATGTCATCGGCAGAGAGGTTGGCGAGCAGGTAGGAGGACATGACGCCCCTTTCCCCGCCTGTTGCCATGGCTGTCTCCGCCTCGGGCTTCGCGGAGCCGAGGTTCGAAAGGACATACTCCTGCTCAATGCTGTTGATGCGCCCGGAAACCACGCCTATTTCGCTGCGTACGTCGAAAACAGCCGATTCCAGCTGCAGTATCTTCTCCCCCACGGCGACCCTGCGGTCGGGATTTGCCCGAAGGTCGGCGCGGGCGGCGGTGAGAAGGCCGTTTATGGAATCTTCTTTATGCCTGAGCGACTGCTGTTTGGAAAGCAACGACATATAGGCTGCATTGCTCTCCAGACCTGCCACGCGCGGCGACGGCTGTTGGCCGTAAAGACACGTACACAAGATGGTCAAAAACGCCGATATGATTATATTGCGAAACATCATTTCCACCATTTGATCAGGAACAGCTGTATGAAACCGAAAATCTCGAGACGGCCCAACAGCATGAACAACGTCTCTATGAACTTGACAGGCTCGGGAAGCGCCGAATAGTTGCCCATCGACCCCACCTGTCCGAAACCGGGGCCTATATTGCCCATAGACGCCACAATGGAGCTTCCGGCGGTGACCAGATCCACGCCGAAGGCCGTGACCAGAACCGTACCCACGAAAAGAAGCAACAGGTAGATGACTATGAACAGCATGGCCGAACCCACCACCTCCCTGTCCTGTATGATATTGTTAAGTTTAATTCGTATTATGGCGTTGGGATGTTGCTGCTGCAATATCCGCGCCTTCATCACCTTCATCGACAGCAACACGCGATCGGCCTTGATGCCTCCGGCAGTGGAGCCGGCCATGCCGCATTGCAATGAGAACAGAAGGATTATAGCCATGGCCAGCGACGTCCACACATTGGTGTCGGCAGTGGCGAATCCCGTGGTAGAAGCGATGGAGGCGAGTTGGAAACACGCGGTACGCAACGCCTCGCCGAAAGTGGGATATTCGGAGGCGGCCCACAGGCTGACGGCTATAGCGAGCGACCCGGCGGCAAGACAACCGAGATAGTAGCGCGTCACTTCGGAGTTGAAAATATTGTTGGCCTTACCGGTGATGGTGGCGAAAATGACTCCGAAGTGGATACTCGAAAGCACCATGAATACCGTGATGATGATCTCTATGGCGGGATTGTCGTAATAGGCTATGCTCAGATTGCGCGTGGAAAAGCCCCCGGTGGCCACGGTGGAGAAAGAGTGGTTGACGGCGTCGAACCATCCCATTCCGGCCATGCGCAACAACCCGGTCTCGGCGGCCACCATACCCAGATAGACCACCAGCAGCACCTGTACCATCTTCTGGGTGCGGTAGCGGTAGTTATCCTTGGCCATCGAAGATATCTCCACGCTCGACAGGGTCATCTTGGTGCGGCCCAGGGCAGGCAGTACAACAAGGGCGAACATAACCACGCCCACGCCGCCCAGAAGGTGGGTGGACGAGCGCCAGAACAGCAGGCCGCGCGGAAGGGCCTCCACGTTGCCCAATATGGTGGAACCTGTGGTGGTGTATCCCGACACGCTCTCGAACCACGCGTCGGCGAGCGAGAACTCGCCGCCCCACATAAGATAGGGAAATGACCCTACCACGCACGAAACGAGCCACGATCCCACCACGATGAAGTACCCCTCTTTGTTGGTTATCTGCTCCGAACGGCTGACGAAGATAAGCGGGAAGGCGCCCAGCGCGCCCGTAAGCAGGAACGACATAAGGAGGGGATAGAAACCCGTGTCCATGCCGCTGGCAAGCGACACCGCCGCAGACGCGGCCATCATGCCCGCATCCAGGAGCAATATCATACCCATATATCGAAGTATGACGTCGGGACGCATCAGTCGGCTTTTTTACTTTGGACCAGATCCTCTATCTGCTCCTTGAGCTGGGCCACTTCGTCGCGTCCCTCCACCTTGACCTTGAATGGAATGCGGTTAGCGACGTAACCTTTAAGGCTCTTGTTTATAGCCACCACGGGACGGGCGAAATAATGGTCTATCAGATAAAGGAACATCATCAGTATGACTATCCCCACCACGAGGGCCAGCATGCCCGGAGTTACGGCGCGGTAGGCCGTACTGCCCAGATCGGAGGCCTTGCGCTGCATCGTCTGCTGCGAGGCTATCATATAATCCTTGATCGTGGCAAGCAACCCGGAATAGGCAGGCTCATATACGTTGACAAACCACCAAACGCCTCTGGCGACGCTCTTGTCCTGCAACATGGCGATCTCTTTGCGATAGGCGCTGTACGACGAATATATCGCATCCATCTCGTTGCGGTCGCGCACGGTAACCGTGGCTTTTTCGAGCAATTCGTTGATTTGCGCGTCGCTGGCCGAAAAGACGGAGTCCAGGCCGGCCGTCTCGCCGAAGTTCAACCGTATCACCGCCGCGCTCTGGCCCTCGAGCGCATCGAGCATCTGGCGAGCCAGCTCCATATTTTTCGCGCTGGAATCGAACAGGGCCTCGGTTTCCACATCGAGCCGGCGCAGCTCGAAGACCGTCACCACCCACGAAAGCAGCAGCAGCGCCGCCAGCGAGGTGAAACTTATTGTTATTTTCCTGCGAATACCCATCCCGTTAGTTTTCGTCATCAAAAAATCCGTTTTAAACGGATTCCAATAATACAAATTTAATCACTTATTCCGAGACGACAATGCTCCCGGCGATATTTATTGGCGTAAAAACAGATGGGCGCCACGCAGTGCCTGCATAATCGAGCCAGGTCTGAAAAAATCCCGGCGAGACGCATGAAAGAGGGAATGAGGGAAATTTACACGAAATCTCAGAGCAAAATTCCCTCCAATGCGCCTCCGGCGATAGGGTCTCCGAGGCGGACGGGGCGTATCTTCCCCACTGCGGCGCGCTCCCACGGAGCCTCAACCCTTATGTAATTGGAGGTGAATCCGAACATTTTGCCTCCCTTTACAGTACTTTCGAACAGCACCTCGGCGCATCCGCCGCAATAGCGGGAGGCGAAGGCGGCATGGAGTTTGTCCGAAAGGGCCATCAGGCGACGGGTCCTTTCATGCCGGGTCTGCGGGGGAATCTGCCCCTGGAAAACCGCGGCCGGAGTGCCTTCGCGTGCGGAATAAGGGAAAACGTGCAGAAAAGAGGGGGCGAGGCCCTCGAGGAAAGAGAACGTGGCGTCGAAATCGGCGTCGGTCTCACCCGGGAAACCCGTTATCACGTCTATGCCAATGAAAGCGTCGGGCATGGCGCGGCGGACGGACTCTATGCGCGCGGCGAACACGGAGGTGTTGTAGCGGCGGCGCATAAGGCCCAGGATACGGTCGCAGCCGCTCTGCAGCGGGATATGGAAATGGGGTTGGAACTTTGCCGAGGCGGCCGTAAAATCTATTATTTCGTCCGTAAGCAGGTTGGGTTCGATAGACGATATGCGGTAGCGGGCGATACCTTCCACGCCGTCCAGGGCGTGGAGCAAATCGATAAAACTCTCGCCCGTAGTCCGGCCGAAATCGCCCGTATTGATACCCGTCAGCACTATCTCCCGGCATCCGGCGGCGGCTATCTGCGCTGCCTGGGCCACTATATCGGCCACAGGGGCGTTGCGGCTCGCGCCTCGGGCGTCGGGGATGGTACAGTAAGAGCAGCGGTAGTCGCAGCCGTCCTGCACCTTCAGGAAAGAGCGGGTGCGATCAGAAGTGGAGAAAGAGGCGAAGAAACGCGTCAGCCCTCCCGCCTCGCAACCCTGCACCGACGAGCCGCCGCGTCCTGCCGCCAGGGCGGCCACATGGGCGGCCAGATCGCCTTTGGCGTCGTTGCCCACCACAAGGTCCACGCCCTCCATGGCGGCAAGGTCGGCAGGTTTGAGTTGGGCGTAGCATCCCGTAACGGCTATTATCGCGCCGGGATTCTCCCTGACAAGGCGGCGCACCAGGGCGCGGCATTTCTTATCGGCCTCGGCGGTTACCGAGCAGCTGTTAACCACGCACACGTCGGCCCGCTCGCCGGCAGAGGCGCGAGTATAGCCGCTTTCGGCGAAAGCGCGCGACAGCGTGGAACTTTCGGCGTAATTGAGTTTGCAGCCAAGTGTATGGAAACTTACTTTCATAGGGGTGCAAAGTTAATCGACTTTACCGAGACGACATTTAAAATTTATCCATAAAAAAACTTAAATTTGCGCTCTGATGGATTTCATAGCTGACATACTGCACTATCGTTTCATGGTCAACGCCCTGTGGGCATGCGTGCTTTCGGGCGTGGTTTGCGGGCTTTTGGGAACCTATATAGTGTGCAGGCGGATGGTTTTCATGAGCGGCGGCATAACCCACGCTTCATTCGGGGGGATAGGCATAGCCTACTGGATGGGGGCCGATCCCGTCGCCGGGGCGCTGGTGTTCTCGGTGCTTTCAGCTCTGGGCGTGGAGGTCGCGTCGAGGCGCGGAGCCATGCGGGAGGACTCGGCGATAGGCATCATATGGTCCGTGGGCATGGCCGTGGGTATAATATTCATCTACCTCACGCCGGGCTACGCGCCCAACCTTATGAGTTTCCTGTTCGGGAACATACTGACCGTGACCAGGCGCGACATAGTGTCGCTGGCGGCACTCGCCGCCGTGGCCGTCGCGGTATTCGCGCTGTTCATGCGCAGGATAATGTACGTGGCCTTCGACCGCGACTACGCCCGCAGCCAGGGGGTGGCCACGGAGGCGATAAACTACGCAATGTCGGTGATGGTGGCCCTGGCCATCGTTTTCTCCATACGTACGGTGGGCATAATGCTGCTCATATCGCTGCTCACCATCCCCGCCACTATAGTCAACACCGTGACGCACAACTACCGTAGCATATTCCCCCTCGCGGCGGCCGTGGCCGTTATCGGCAACCTGGCCGGGCTGGTCCTCTCGGTGAGGCTCGACGTGCCGGCTTCGGCGGCGACGATATTCACGCTGGCGGTTGGGTTGTTAATGGTAAAAATATTAACTTTGTTGCGCAAAAAGAGAGGCCGCCCCAAGGCATAGCATGAAAACCATACACCGTTTCGTCCTCAAATCGTATTTAGGCCCGATGATACTCACGTTCTTCATCGTGATGTTCGTGCTGATGATGCAATTCATGTGGCGTTACGTAGAGGATCTTGTCGGCAAAGGGCTTGGTCTGGACGTAATAGGCGAGCTTATGTTCTACGCCGCCATATCGGCCATTCCCATGGGCCTTCCTCTGGCAACCCTGCTGGCCGCCATAATGACCATGGGCAACATGGGCGAGCATTATGAGTTGCTGGCCATGAAGTCGGCAGGCATGTCGCTTCCGCGCATCACGCGGCCCCTCATGGTTTTGGTATTTTTCGTGTGCGTGGCCAGTTTCTTCGTGGCCAACAACCTCGTGCCTTACGCCTCCAGGCGCACCACGGCGCTGATATACGACATTAACCAGAAAAAACAGGAGCTTGAATTCAAGGACGGAATATTCTTCAACGGCATAGACAACATGAGCATCCGGGTTGAAAAACAGCATCCGGAGACAAAACTGCTGACCGGAGTACTTATTTACGACACGCGCGACCCGGGAGGAAACATGAACACCATCCTGGCGGATTCGGGCTATATACGAATGTCGGACGACAAGAAATTCCTGCTGGTGACGCTTTACCACGGGCAGAATTACGAAAATACGCGCAGCTACCAGTGGTACGACCGCAACACGCTGGAAAGACGCCTGTTCGAGAAACAGGAGATGGTCGTGCAGCTGGCCGGCTTCGACTTTTCGCGTACGGACAATTCGCTCTTCTCGTCGGGGCAGACTAAAAACATAGTGCAGCTGGAGCAGGGCATAGACTCCCTCACCAAACTAACCAACGAGAGCAATACGCGCTCGTACCGCCCGCTGCTCAAGGCGTATATCTTTCCCCGCGACACGCTGCTCGTACGCCCCGAGGGCGATTCGCTGCGCATGGCCGACGCGCACATCCATCCCGCCGCCCTGATGGACTCCATCGAGACGCTGACCCTAAGGGAGCGCAAAGAGGTATGGGGCGACGCGCGCAACCAGGCCGGAAGTTCGCGCAGCCTGCTGACGTTCGACGAGGAGACGGCCAAGGACGCCCTCAACCAACTCTACCGCCATAAGGTGGCATGGCACCAGAAACTGTCGCTGCCCGTGTCGATAATGATATTCTTCCTTATAGGGGCTTCGCTCGGGGCCATAATCCGCAAAGGCGGGCTGGGGATGCCGGTGGTGGTTTCGGTGGTATTCTTCGTCATTTATTACATCATCAGCATAACGGGCGAGAAACTCGTCAAGGAAGGGACGTGGCCGGCGGCCGCGGGGATGTGGATATCGACGTTCATACTTGCTCCTCTGTCGGTGTTCCTTACATACAAGGCCACCAACGACTCCAACCTTTTCAATTTCGACTGGTATATCATAAAGTATCAAAAAGCAGTAAATTTCATAACACGTAATGTCAAAGCAAAGTTTGCTAAATAGCGTAGAAGAGGCCATCGAGGATATCCGCGATGGCAAAGTGCTGATAGTCGTAGACGACGAAGACCGCGAGAACGAAGGCGATTTCATAGTGGCCGGGGAGAAGGTCACGCCCGAAATAGTGAATTTCATGGCCACCCACGGACGCGGGCTTATATGCGCCCCGCTGCCCGAGTCGCGATGCGAGGAGTTGAGCCTGCCGTTGATGGTGGGACAGAACACATCGCTTCACGAAACGCCCTTCACCGTATCGGTAGACCTTATCGGCCACGGATGTACCACGGGCATATCGGCCTCGGACCGCGCCAAGACGATACGCGCGCTGATGGATCCCGCCACAAAACCCGAGGAACTGGGCAGGCCGGGACACATATTCCCGCTCAGGGCGCGCGAGAAAGGCGTACTGCGCCGCCCGGGACACACAGAGGCGGTGGTGGATCTGACGCGCATGGCCGGACTCAGGCCCGGAGGGGCGCTGGTGGAGATAATGAACGAGGACGGAACCATGGCCCGGCTTCCGGAACTTCTGGAGATCGGGCGGCGTTTCGGACTGAAAATAGTTTCGATAGCCGACCTTATCGCCTACCGCCTTCAGAGGGAGTCAATAATAGAAAAAGGCGTGACCGTGGACATGCCCACGAAATGGGGTGATTTCCGCCTCACGCCGTTCATACAGAAGAGCAACGGCATGGAACACGTGGCCCTGACGAAAGGCGAATGGCAGCCGGGAGAACCGGTGTTGGTAAGGGTGCATTCGTCGTGTATGACGGGCGACATCTTCGGATCGTGCCGCTGCGACTGCGGACCACAGCTCCACGCCGCCATGGCGGCCATCGAGTGCGAGGGCAAAGGCGCGGTGGTGTACCTCTCGCAGGAGGGGCGCGGCATCGGACTTTTCAACAAGATACACGCCTACAAACTCCAGGAGGAGGGGTACGACACCGCCGAGGCCAACATAAAGCTGGGTTTCCGCGTGGACGAGCGCGACTACGGCGTGGGGGCGAGCATAATACGTGAATTAGGCATAGGCCCAATGCGCCTTATGACCAACAACCCCACCAAACGCGCCGGGCTGGAGGGCTACGGGCTTTCCATTGCCGAGATCGTGCCGCTCGTGATCTCGCCCAACCGTTTCAACGAAAAATATTTGGAGGACAAACAAAATATTATGGGACATAATTTGGGATTATAGAAATCACCTTCATAATCACGAATATGCCGGATTTTTAGAGTCCGGCATATTTTTTATGTGAAATCATTTTTATTTGTATATTCAAGTCCGACCTATGTGGTTTTTTTGCAGTTAATCTTAACGCCCGGAAACCCGAACGGAGCCAGTTATAATAAAATCACCGAGATAACCGTCAGATATATTCCCAAACCGTAATTGGCGGCTGCGCTATTTTACCGGACAAGGTGTAGGCCTTGTCCGGTTTTTTGCGGGACTGCGCGAGAAATACGGCAACACAGCAAAGAAGGGATATTTAAGTAAAATTCGGTTTTGCCGGGATGAAATTTTACTGTTTCCCAAAAAATGCCTATCTTCGGGAGATTAATCTTTGAAAATATGTGGCTGATAGTTGCATTGATCCTCGTGGGTACCCTTCTGCTGGTCGCCGAGTTGGTTTTGCTTCCCGGATTCACGGTGGCGGGCATTTGCGCCTTTGCGGCGGACGCGGCCGCGGTGTGGCTCGGATTCGCCCGGTACGGCACCTCCGTGGGGCTTATCGTGTTGGGCGTCGTGATCGCGATTTCGGCCGTGGCCACCTATATGTCGCTCAGAGCAAGGACATGGCAGCGTTTTTCCCTGAAAGATAGCATCGACGGCGTCTCGCAGCAACTTCCCGCCGACGACGGCGTCAAACCCGGCGACCGCGGAACGGCCACCACCCGCCTGGCCCCTATGGGCAAAGTGCTGATAGACGGCAAAATATACGAGGCAAAGAGCATCGACGCCTTCGTGGACCAGAACACCCCCGTGGAAGTCTGTGAATTCGATAATTTCAGCATTGTCGTCAAAAAAGTAATCTCTTAAATTTAAATAATATGGACTTAGGATTTATCGTGCTGGTAGGCGTAATAGCCATCATCGTACTTAGTTTTTTCTTTTATTTCGTGCCTGTGGGGCTTTGGTTCTCGGCGCTGGTCTCCAACGTTAAGATCAGCCTGCTGCAGCTGATCCTGATGCGCTGGAGGAAAGTCCCGCCTTCCGTTATCGTCTCGTCAATGATAGAGGGGACAAAGGCCGGGCTTACGCTGAATTCCAATGAATTGGAGGCTCACTACCTGGCCGGAGGCAATGTCGTAAGGGTGGTACACGCGCTGGTTTCGGCGCAGAAGGCGAGCATAAACCTCGACTTCAAGATGGCCACGGCCATTGACCTGGCCGGTCGCGACGTATTCGAGGCGGTGCAAATGTCCGTCAACCCCAAGGTGATCAACACGCCTCCCGTATCGGCGGTGGCCAAGAACGGCATACAGCTGATAGCCAAAGCGCGCGTCACCGTCCGCGCCAACATCAAACAACTGGTGGGCGGCGCAGGAGAAGAGACCATACTGGCCCGCGTGGGCGAGGGCATAGTATCGTCCATAGGATCGTCGATAACCCACGAGGTGGTTCTCGAAAATCCAGACTCGATCTCGCGCGTGGTACTCGAAAAGGGCCTCGACGCCGGGACTGCGTTCGAGATACTCTCGATAGATATCGCCGACATAGACGTGGGCAAGAACATCGGCGCCGAGCTGCAGATGGACCAGGCCAACGCCGACAAAAATATAGCGCAAGCCAAAGCCGAGGAGAAACGGGCCATGGCCGTAGCCCACGAGCAGGAGATGAGAGCCAAGGCGCAGGAGGCGCGCGCGCAGGTGATCCTGGCCGAAGCCCAGATTCCTATGGCCATAGCCGAGGCGTTCCGTAAAGGCAACCTGGGCGTGATGGACTACTATAAACTGCAAAACATACAGGCCGACACGCAGATGCGTGAGGGCATAGCCAAACCCGAGGCGAAAAAATAATTCCGCGCCGCAACGGCAGGCAACCTTACGCCGCACAGCATGCAGATAAACGCCGATACCGCCCTTTGCGATATCCTCGACCGCTATCCCGCCCTAATACCGGTGGCAGGGAGGTTGGGCATACGCCTCGGCGTGGGCGAAGGATCGCTGGAGGAAGTGGCCGGGCGGCATGGCGCCGACGCGGATTTCCTCGTGACGGTACTCAGCACATTCCTCGACGAGGAGTACGTCCCGGAGGGGCAGCCGTCGCCGCAGGAGCTGGTTCAAACGATAGATTACCTGCGCAAGACCAACGCCCACTACCTGCACTCGCAGCTGCCGAACATAGGACGCCACCTGGGGGCGCTTATAGCCTCCAACAGGTCGGGCGACCGCTCTCCTGCCGAACTCGGCAGGCTGTTCGAACGTTTCGGCGAATGTCTCTCCGCACAGATAAGGCAACAGGAGGAAGATTTCGCCGCGATGCTCGCCGGCAGGCCCGTGGCGCAAAACCCCGGCCGCGCGGAGCGCGAAGAGGAAGCGGAAGGGCTGTTGGCCGACATGCGCAACATAATGATCCGCCACCTCTCGGGCGACTACGACCAGAACCTGTGTTTCGCCGTGGTGCTGGCCCTCGCTAACATGCGGCGCGACATGTCGCAGCACAGCCGCTTGCGACGCCGCCTGCCCGGCATGAAACACGCCGAGCATACGGCTAAAGCCAACGGGGGACAGCTCACGCCGCGCGAGCGCGAGGTGCTGGCGCTCGTGGCCCAGGGAATGACAAGCAGGCAGATGGCCGACAGACTGTTCATAAGCCTGCAGACCGTACTCTCGCACCGCAAGAACATAACAGCCAAACTTGGCGTCAAAAGCGTTCCGGGGCTGACGCTTTACGCGCTGATGCACGGCATAATAACGAAAGAGTGATGGACGACAGGAAATGGCGCGTGCTGTCGAGCGACTATCTTTTCCGCGAGCCGTGGTTCACGGTGCGGCGCGAGCGGGTGGAGCTTCCCGGCGGAGCCGTCATTCCCTCTTATTACATAATGGAATTCCCCGATTGGGTGAATGTGATCGCCATAACCGTCGATGGCAAATTCGTGATGGTCAGGCAATACCGCCACGCGCTGGGGGTAACCTGTCCTGAGTTGTGCGCCGGAGTACGCGACAGGGAGGATCCGACGCCCGAGGCGGCGGCAAGGCGCGAGCTGCTCGAAGAGACGGGTTATGGCGGCGGGAGGTGGAGAGAGTGGATGGCGCTATCGCCCAACCCTACCAACCATACCAATATGGTGCATTGTTTCCTGGCCACGGACGTAGAGAAGGTGGCCGAACCTTCGCCCGAAGAGACAGAAGATATTTCCGTGGAGCTGCTGTCTGAGGAAGAGGTGCTGGCCCTGCTCGAAAACGGGAGCATAGTGCAAGCGCTCATGGCCGCCCCGCTGTGGAAATATTTCGCCTCGGACAGATCCAGAACGTGACCGGCTTAAACTTAACGGGGTTTGCGTTAAATTGCATCCCGGAATAACTCACCCTTAAACTAACCTGCCTAAAATAAACCATTGCAATGAAAAAAACGATCCTTTTACTCATTACCGCCGTCCTGGCCATAGCGTCGTGGGCCGCAGACAACCGCAAAGAAGCGCTCAAAGCCCTCAAAGAACACAAAACCGCACACGTAAAGGACGGCTGGATACGCGATCCGTACATAGTACTCGGCCCCGACAACGTCTATTACCTGACCGGGACCACACCCAATCCGGGCGACCCGCGCGAGTTCAGCGAACCCCTCAACACCGGCCTGGGAGATTCGAGCCTTGTAGGAGGAGCGATCCAGATATGGAAAAGCACCAACCTGGTAGATTGGGAATACGTGGGAGCGCCCTACTCGCTCGAAAACACAGTGCAGTACCAAGGCATGATCCCTGGCTTCAAAAAAGGCAAGGTGGAGGTTCTTTGGGCGCCCGAGATACACTGGGCCGACGGCAAATGGGTTATGGTACACTGCCCCAAGAACGTCAGCAACCTCGTACTTTCGCAGGGCGATAAAATGGAAGGTCCGTGGACCAATCCCGCCCCCGCAGGATTCAACCAGAAACACGACCCTTCGCTCTTCCTGGACACCGACGGCACATGGTTCCTGGCCTGGGGCGACGGATATGTAGCCCGCATCAAACCCGGATTCAAAGGGCTGGCGGAAGAACCCAAAAGGATAGTTCCCGCAGGACGCAACAGGATAGGACACGAAGGGACTACCATAATGAAGATCGGTGAAAAATATATCTTCATAGGGACGGGATGGTCTACCGACAACGGACGCAAGGAGGGGGGATCGTACAACCTCTACTACTGCACGTCCGACAACATCTACGGGCCATATACCGAGCGCCGCTTCATTGGCCGTTTCCTTGGCCACGGCACTCCGTTCCGCGACAAGGATGGCAAGTGGTGGTGTACGGCGTTCTTTAACGGCGACGTGGCCCCGCTCGATCCCGCAGGCATAGAGAAACGCAACCTCAAAGGAACCGCCCAGACCATCAACAAGTCCGGGACGACGCTGGTGCCGCTCGAGGTGAAGATATTGCCCGACGGCGACGTTTACATCCGCGCCACCGACCCGCATTACGCAACCCCCGGCCCGGACGAAGCGCAAAAATTCTGATACGCCACGATACGCCGAGAGGCCCGGGAGCTATCCCGGGCCTCTCGGCGTATAATAACGTGACGAGTTACATCTTTTACCGGGGTCAGTTTCAATTATGTGTTGGCCGCGCGCTATGCACGGCCAACACATAATTCAGGCCGGTCTCTTTTACCTGCCGCCAGGAGCTTTTGCGCCGGCGGGTGAAAGCAGAGGGCCTGTCTCCAACTTCAATAGTTCGACGTAAGGATTTCCTGTCAATCCAAGAGCAATGGCAAATGCAGGTTCCGTTTTATGTCCCTGCCTTTTCAATCCGACTATTTGACTTCTAAAATCGGAACCATTTCTCTCCAATAAATCGTTTTCAATTACCATATGCCGATATGCCGACTGTTCCTTTGTCGGGATATTCTGCCCAAAAATTTCTATTTCAAAATCTTGTAACCTAAAACCGGCAAGGACGGAATTATCCGATCCGTTCTCTATAATCCTAAAATCCACCTGGTCGCAAAATAATGTATTGAGAGTCGAGATGAATTCCGCCTTATCTGTCCAATGGCAAATTATGTCGAGGTCGCTCGTTTCAATATCGATGTTTATTGGAACCGTGCCGACCAGAAGCGGGGCAAAAGATTTGAGTTTTGACAGTATTTCGTTATCATTGAGGACAGTATAGGCTTGCCTTTGACGCTCCGTTCCAAATTTCAGATATTCAATATTGTCAAAATCCAAATGCATAACTGTCCGTTATTTGTATTGGGACCTGTTACATGACCGCCAAGCGAAAGGCCTTGCACCCGATCGAAAAACAGGTTGTATCGAACAGGCGTTTTGCTGCGGGCATCCTGAACAGGAATGATGCCCGCAGCAAAAGCATTGCGGCCTACTTGCGGATCAGATAGTTTTATTGACGGTTATATATCCCGACGGACGGATAACCTGCCCGCCGATGGAGAATGCGGGACGTATCTTCAGGGAAACCTTGGAGGTGCTTTCGCCCAAGTGCATCAGTCCATTGGCGAACTGGAGCATGTTGTCGCGCGAGTCTTTATTGAAGAGGCTCGCCAGATCTACCTGCACACTGAAAGGCACGGTGGATTGGCCGCCATTCGGAGCCACATATATCTGCTGCTGGGTAGTCCCGCTGAGCATGTTGACGTTCTGGAAGAACAGACTCCAATCCAAGCCAGCCAACTGGGCCGCAGCCGCGTTGGGGTTGGTCACGCCCACGTTGACGGTGGCCGCCAGGGGCAGCGACCCGGCCAACAGGCCCGTGGTGATCTTAAGGGCAGTCACAGCGTCGAGTTTCAGGGCGTCCTTACCCGTCAGGTTGACTCCCGCTATCGACGGGTTGACCACATTCTGCAGGTTGTAGTTGCATGTGACGAACGACGCCATGTTGGTGAGCGTCGAGCATGAGGCTGCCATCATGGCGGCCACCAGGGAGATACGTACAAAGATTTTTCTGATCATTTTTTCGCTTTTCTAACTATTCTTACTATTCTACGGGTGGATTGGGTCAGGTAAACTTCCCCGCCACCCGTATGTTGACTGTAAAGTTCGGGAGTATAACCTCTTATGGTGAGCAGTTCCATGCCGTCGTTGTACACCGTGCGGAAATCGCGCGCCAGCATATCGAGCGCTTTCTGAAGTGTGCGGCACTCGTCGACACATAGGCTCAGGTTGACGGCCGAAGTTTGTATGAGATTGACCTTAACCGAGTTCTCTTCGAAAATATGCAGTATGTCGAGCAGGCGGTCTTCCAGAACGAAAGAAAAATCGCGCGGACGGATCGACACCAGCACTTGTCTGTGTTTGACTATCAGCACCGGAGAATCTATCGTCCCCTCCATGCTTCCTTTGATCACGCTGCCCGGAGCCGACGGATCGGCGAAAGGACGGACATAGAGCGGAATATGTTTATTCTGCAACGGCTTGATGGTCTTGGGATGTATAACCTGCGCCCCGCTGTAAGCCAACT
Organism: Rikenellaceae bacterium; assembly: GCA_031550125.1. Lineage (GTDB taxonomy): Bacteria > Bacteroidota > Bacteroidia > Bacteroidales > Rikenellaceae > JAVBOW01. The sequence continues at coordinate 71,878 of JAVBOW010000017.1, read as the reverse complement.
CAACGGCGTCGAGATAGGTCAGCTCCGGAATGTGTACGGCGTCCGGGAAGATGCGCGGATCGGCATTCGGTATCCCCGGCACATCTTTCCATATAGTCACATGCGTGGCATCCAACAGATTGGCAACCACTGCGGCGGAGTAATCGGAGCCTTCGCGGCCCAACGTCGACGGTTCGCCCCCTGCCATAGCCCCGATGAAGCCCTGGCCGATGAACAAACCTTGCGACGGATCGGCAGTGGCGGCCGCCAAGCGCCTGGCCGACTCTTCGGACAGCACGTCGGCCGAGCGGTGGTGGCCGGCGGTTACCAAACACCGCCTCATATCCACCCAAAGGTTCGGTATGCCCGCTTTACCGAGGTAATCCGAGATTATGGCCGTCGAGATCAGCTCGCCGAAACTCACCAGGGCGTCGTACGAACGGTCATAATCGGCGGGCGAGAGGCTTCCGCCTGCGATCAGCTCGCGAGCCTGCGCATAGAGGGACTCGGCGGCCGCGGAAACGGCCTCGCCGCCCAGAAGCTCGCCGGTTATGGCGCGGTGGCCGGATTCGATATCCCCGAAAAGGGCGAGCGCAGCCTGCGTATCGCCCTCCAGGGTACGCTCGAGTACAGCCTCCAAGGCATTCGTGGTTTTGCCCATGGCGGACACAACGACGAAAAGCCTGTCGGGCGAAGTGGAGACTATCCGGCCCAGATTGCGTACCCCGTCGGCCGAATTGACCGACGCGCCGCCGAATTTATATACTATCATCTACTTACCGGCGGTATCCTGAAAATTAACCTTGGCGCCCGTATTCCAGAAGAGGAAAGAGTAGACGTCGGCGGCCTCGTCGATACGTTTGGCTGTGGGTTTGCCAGCCCCGTGTCCCGCTTTGGTGTCTATGCGTATCAGGGCGGGATTGTCGCAACCCTGCGCGGCCTGCAGCGTGGCGGCGAATTTGAAGGAGTGGGCCGGCACAACGCGGTCGTCGTGATCGGCGGTGGTAACCAGGGTGGCGGGATAGCACGTTCCGGGTTTTATGTTGTGCAGGGGCGAATATTTGTATATATATTCGAACTGCTCCTCGTTGTCGCTGCTCCCGTACTCCACGGCCCAGCCCCAGCCCACGGTGAATTTATGGTAGCGGAGCATATCCATTACGCCAACCGCGGGAAAGGCTGCGGCGAAGAGTTCGGGACGTTGGGTCATGCAGGCTCCCACGAGCAGGCCGCCGTTGGATCCGCCCGCGATGGCGAGCTTCGAAGACGATGTGTAGCCGTTGTTTATCAGCCATTCGGCGGCGGCGATAAAGTCGTCGAAAACGTTCTGTTTGTTCTCGAGCATGCCGCCGCGATGCCATTTTTCGCCGTACTCGCCGCCGCCGCGCAGGTTGGCGATCACATATACGCCGCCCTGCTCCATGAACATTATCGCGGCCGGGCTGAAGCCTGGCGTAAGGCTGTTGTTGAAACCTCCGTAACCATAAAGATAGACGGGATTGCCGCCGTCGAGTTTAATGTCGCGGCGATGCACCACGAACATAGAAACCCGCGTGCCGTCCTTCGACGGGTAGAACACCTGCTCGGATGTGTAGAGCGAGGGATCGTAATCCACTTCGGGAGCGTAGAATATCGACGATTCGCCTGCCTCCAGATCGTAGCGGTATATGGCCCTGGGGATAGTGAAATCGGAATAGGAGTAGAAAGTTTCGGTATCCTCCGGCCTGCCGCCGAAGCCGGCGGCCGTGCCGAGCGACGGCAGCGGCACCTCGCGCAGCACGTTTCCGGCCATGTCGCACTGATAGACCTTGTTGACGGCCTGCGTAAGGTAAGAGGCCATGAGGCATCCGCCTACGGAGCGTACGCCGTCGAGGAGCCTGTCGGGATCTTCGGCTATAACGTCGGAGGGTTGTTTGGAGGGATTCTTAAGATCTACGGACATCAGGCGGTAGTTGGGGGCGTTGTCGTTGGTGTATATCCACGCCTTGTCGCCGACGCACTCCACCACGGTGTAGTCGTAGTCGAAACCGGCGAAGAGGGTGACGAATTCCGAGCCGCCCCTGGACAGGTTGCGGTAGAGAAGTTCCGAGCCGCTCGTACCCTGGGACACGTCAATGAACAGGTGACGGCCGTCGCGGCTCACCGACGCGTGGAAATAGCGCAGCGGATTGGCAGGATCCTCATACACGAGACGGTCTTTGGATTGGTCGTCGCCCATTTTATGGTAAAATACCTTCTGGAATTTATTCTGCGCCGAGAGCATGCTTTTCTGGTCGGGTTCGTCGTAACGGCTGTAATAGAAACCTTCGCCGTCCCAGCTCATACCCGAGAATTTGACCCATTTTATTACGTCGGGAGTATCCGCGCCTGAAGCTATCTCCCTGATCCTTATCTCCGACCAATCCGATCCGGAGGCAGAAACGGCATAGGCCATATATTTGTCGTCGAGCGAGAAAGATATGCCGCCCAAGGCAACCGTACCGTCCTCGGAAAGGGCGTTGGGATCGAGGAATACCTTAGCCTCGCCGTCCAGGCCGTCCTGGCAATATAGCACGCTCTGGTTCTGCAGGCCGTCGTTGCGCATGAAGAAGTAGAGGCCGCCCACTTTGGCCGGAATGTCCACCTTGGGATAGTTCCACAACTGGGCCAGGCGGTCGCGTACCTGGTTGCGGTAAGGTATTTTGGCCAGATAAGCGGACGTCACTTCGTTCTGGGCCTTTACCCACAGGGCCGTCTCTTCGGAATTATCGTCTTCGAGCCAGCGGTATGGGTCGGCAACGCGGACGCCGAAATAGTCGTCAGCCACGGTGGTGTCGCGGCGGGTTTCGGGGTATTTAACTTTTATCTTCATCTTGTTGCTGCAGGCGGCCAGGCCCAACGAAAGGATTATGGCCGCAAAAAACGTTTTTTTCATATGGTTGGTTTATTTTAATGGCACGTCTTCCACTTCGGCCCTGTAATACCCTTTCGTGAGGGCTAAGAAGCGGTTTTTCATACTTTCCACCCTCTCCGGAAACTTTTCGGACACACCGGCGTATTGCGACGGATCGCCCGCAAGGTCGAAAAGAGTCCAGGCGGGCAGGTTGCCCAGTTCGTTGCCGGTCAGATTGGTCTCAGGGCCTTTATACGGAGGCAGCAGCACCCATCCGGGCTCGCGCAGGGCCATGCGTCCCTGGGCTTCCACGATAAGGTCTGCGCGACCCTCGCCGGAGCGGCCGGTCATAGCATCCAGCAGGTTTTCGCTGTCGAGTCCCTCCGGCAGGTCACATCCGGTAAGGGCCGCCAGCGAGGCTGCTATATCGAGGTGGCAGAAGAGGGCGTCGCTCACGGCAGGCTCTATACGTCCTTTCCAGTAGACGAAAAGCGGCACGTGCGTACCCGCGTCGAAGAGGCTGTATTTGCCCCCGCGCAAGCCGCCCGACGGACGGTGTGCGCCGGCCAGCTCGGCGGAGCAGTCCTTATAACCGTCATTGAGTACGGGTCCGTTGTCGGACGAGAAGATTATCAGCGTATTCTCCAGTAAACCCTCCTTTTCGAGCGTTGCGAGAAGTTCGCCAACGCACCAGTCGGCCTCCATGATGGCGTCGCCGCGCGGCCCCATGGGGGTGGAACCGGCGAAGCGCGGATGCGGAGCGCGTGGAACGTGGGGCTGGTGGAGTCCGTAATACAGGAAGAACGGCTTATCCTTATTGACGGAGAGGAAATCCTTGACCTTGCCCATGAAATAATCGGCCATATCCTCGTCCACCCAGCGGGCTTTCGCGCCGCCCTTCATATAACCTATGCGGGGAATGCCGTTGACTATGGAGTTTTTATGGCCGTGCGCCCATCGCATGCGCAGCATTTCGGGATTCGTAAGGGCCGTAGGTTCGCCTTCGAAATTCTTATCGTAGTCGACATATATCGGATCGGACGCCTCCAGGCCCACCACGACGCCGTTCTCGACGTAGACGGTGGGTACGCGATCGTTGGTGGCGGCTATCAGGCACGAATAGTCGAAACCTATCTCGGCCGCGCCGGGTTTTACGGGCTTGTTCCAATCGGTACGGCCGTCACCCATACCCAGGTGCCATTTGCCTATCGCCCCGGTGGCGTAACCCAGCCCTTGCATCATGCGAGGCAGGGTGTATTGCTCGGTGGATATTATAAGGGGGGCGTCGCCCGGCAATATCTTAGCCCCGGAATTCTTCCACGGATACATTCCCGTCATCAGGGCGTAACGACTTGGGGTCGAGGTGGCCGAAGTGGCGTAGCCGTTGTCGAAACGTACGCCTCCGGAAGCAAGGCGGTCGATATTCGGGGTGGATATGGTTTTCGAGCCGTAAGCGCTCACGTCGCCGAAGCCGAGGTCGTCGGCCAGGATGATTATAACGTTGGGACGCTCATGTGCAGGCGCCTCGTTGCCGCACGAGGTTAACGACGCGGCGGACGCGGTAAAGAGAAGGGTAAGGTCGGGTATTCTCATAAAATATTATCTGCGGAGTTGCAAAATAACTACTTTTTCGGGAAAACAGAGAATCCGTCAGTCGAATTTAGGGGCCGCGTAGGAAGCGGACGACGGATAACCGTCGGAAACCACCGGCCAGCCGTCCACCCAGTTTACCATGTCGAGCATCAGGCAACGGAAGTTTTTGTCCGCAGGATAAGCGTGGTAGAGTATCCAGTCGCGGCCCAGGTCGTCGGTAATGATGCGCGAACAGTGGCCAGGCGAGGTGAAAGCGGCATTGCCCTGCAGCATTATCTCGTGGTTGACCTTCATCATATCCTTTCCCGCCTTGTTGACATAGGGTCCGGCTATGTTTCGGGAGCGCCCCGCAACCAGTTTATAGGTGCCGTTCTTGGCGTAATCGCCCGTGGAGACTATAAGGTAGTAATAGCCGTCGCGTTTGATGACGTAGCTGGCCTCGTACTGTCCCCCGGCCACCTCCTTGCGTACCTCGCCGGGCTTGATGGACAGCCCGTCCGCCGTAAGTTCTATGACGCTTATCTTGCGGAAACTGCCCCAAAACAGGTAGTTGCGGCCATCCTCCTGATAGAGGTAGGCGTCTATCGATATGTCCACCCCCTGTTCGTTGCTGTCTATCAGCTTGCCCCTGTCGGTAAAGGGTCCTTCGGGATTAGCCGAGGTGGCCACGCCTATCGCGTGCTTGTAGTTGTTGCCTGGTTGGGAATAGTAGATAACGTAAAGGCCACCTACCCTGCTCACCGTAGGAGCCCAGACGCGCGCTCCGGCCTGATTGGTTATCTGCGGGTGGGTGGCGTTGGTGAATACGGTCCCGGCCTTGCTCCACGAGACAAGGTCGGAGGAGCGCATGACGGGGACGTTTTTCGACGACGCGTCGGTGGATTCGGTGGCGTAGAGGTAGAATTTGCCGTCGTCGGCCCTTATCACGTCGGGATCGGGAAGGCCGTAGTCGGTAAACAGAGGGTTGGCGTATTTTACCGTCTCCTTCTCCACTGCCCGGCAGTTCACGAAATCGTGGGTATAGTTCTTCTCCGCCGTCATCGAAAGGATTATATCGGTGTACCAAAGGCTAAGGTCGTTGGCGTCGCACAGCTCTTTCGGGAATTTGAACTGGCTGCCGGCCCACTGTCCCGTTTCGGTGGGGGCCATATCGCGATAGCCCTCTCGTGTGATGGCGGGACGCTGTCCGAAAACCGGACCGAGCTGCCCCCAATGTTCGGCCTGGCCGTCCACGGTGAAGATTATTTTGTAGCGCTCGTCGAAACCAGATCCAGTGGCGGGCAGGGCCACGTTATAGTTTTCCAGTTTCCACACCCCGCGGGCGGAATAGACGAAAGCGGTCTCTTTCAATGTCCAGCTTATGCGCATGGCGGCCTTCTCCACCGGCTGCACGACGGCCCTGTTGACGGCGAAATCGAGCCTTATGCGGTAAACGCCCGAAGAGCCAACCGTTGCGCCAACGGTAGATTTGCCTGTGGTCTCCTTGAAACGGACACCGTCGGCGGCGAAAGAGAATATCCTCTTGCCGTCTCCCTGCCCCGAATAAAAACAGTATGGTTTGGCGGCCTCAAGCCAAGTGTAGAGCTCGTACACGGGAGCGCCGGCCGTAAGTTTGAATTGCTGCCCCTCCTCGGAGCCTGCGCCGGAAATGCAAATATTTTCGCCCTCGGCGAAACTGTACGTTTCCATCGCCCGGAGTAACGTGAGTTTACGTGTGCGCGACGACAGGACGGCGTCCGATCCGGCCCTGGCCCGTACCGTCCACCACAACGTCGCCTGGTCTTCAGAACCGGCTCCGGCCGCCACGGCTATGGCGTCGAGCGTCCGGCGGGAAAGCGCAATGCGGACGGACGTGGAAGGTTCTACGTGGACGGGATGTGAAAAATCTCCTGCGGAGACGGAAAACAACACCTCGTACAAGAGCGTTTCGGAGCCGTTATAACTTGCCGCATCCCACTCGAACACAAGCTCGTCCGCCGTTTTCAGATCGGCCGAGGCGTCGGCGGCGGGGGTTTTGAACGCAGCCACCGGCGCAAGTCTGACGGGATCGTCATCCACGGCGCGCAAAAGCGTGAGCCGCCGCGGCGCGGAAGAGAGCGACGACAAACTGCCGGCCGAGGCCCGCACGGCCCATTTAAGCGCCACCTCGCCGCCGGGCAACGCCCCCGCCTCGAAAGCGATGTCGTCGAGTTGGGACGCGGCAAGCGTTATTTCCGCCAAAGACGACCCGGCTATATGCAACGGATCGGAAAAATCGCCCTGCCCGAGATCGAGCAGCAATTCGTAAGATATGGCATCCCTGCCGTTATAGGACGGGGCGGTCCACGAGAAAGTCTGCCCGGCGACGGTTTTCAGATCGACGGACATATCGTCGTCGGGACTCGTGAGGTTGTCCGTACAACCCAATACAACCACGGGGTAGCCCTCGCCCGGCTTATCGCCTCCGCAACCAACAAATATGCAAGGCAATATGGCTATCGCCAGCAACTCAATAAAAAGCTTCTTCATTATCTGCGACAATCTATTTTCGGTTCTTTAAGGCTCTTCACCGCAAGTTTAGCTAATCTGCAAAAACGGTTTTCCAATCCTCCTTTATGCTTATTATTTGCCAGCCATATCGGCGAGCCATGTCGAGCGAAACGTCCGGATCTTCGGAATATTCGAATTCGCGGCGCGCATCGTCGTGATTGACAATGAGCTGCAGGCTGCGATAGGAACTTCCCTGGCTGTAACGCAACATGTCGACGTCGCCCGCGCCACCCTCGTTACCGCAGGCCAGCACCGGGCGGCGGCCCACGGCGTAGTGTATGTTGAGTGGTTTTAAAGCCTTGTTATTTAGCATCTCCATTTCGTCTGAAAGGTAGACCGCAGCCACGCCGACCGAATCGACGAACCGGTTACGGTTTCGCGAACCTATCACATGCGAAGGATCTATCCCGAAAAGCCGTTCGCTCAGAGCCATAACGAAATCGGCAGTACTGCCGGTACAGATATAGACAGTGAAGCCGTTCCGGTGGAGATATTCGATCAGTTCGAGTTGGGGCTTATAACGCGTGGCGCTGATGGGGCAACTCAGGCCCGGATAGACGCCGTAATCGAGGAACTCATTCACTTTGGCGGCGTAAGCCTCGGGTGTAAGTCCGTTCATGGGCATGCAGGAAAAAGCGAAAGACTCGCGCAGCGACAACGAGGAAAGGTACTCCATATCGTTTCCCGCAATAGCCCTGAAAGGTTGCTCAAGGGCCGTCCTGGGATCTTCGGCAATCATTTTACGCGCCGTAAAGACCGCGAATTCCACTTGCAACACAGGTTTCTCCGCCACAAGCGTACCGTCGTTATCAAATACGGCAATACGGTCGGACTGCGGGATGAAATCTTCCGATTGCGGATCCGTCACCGCCATAACGTATTCGATTATGGCGGATTTGACCCCGCCGTCGTTCCACGATTGCAGTGGGTCGGACGACGGTTTGTAATAAGCCGACGGATCGCATGCGGCAAGGTACAGCAATGCAGCAAGAAGGAGTACGGTTCTTATTTTCATCGGAATGTGATTTGCTATTATATGACAAATATAGTAGCTTTGCACGGAAATATAAAACCTATTTTAACCTGACAGTATTATGAAAAAGTATTTCGCAGAGATGATAGGCACGATGGTGCTTGTCCTTATGGGTTGCGGCAGCGCGGTTTTCGGCGGCGTCGACATACTCGGTATCGCATTCGCCTTCGGTTTGGCCGTAGTGGCCATGGCTTACTGCATAGGCAGTATCTCGGGATGCCATATCAACCCGGCAATCACGTTCGGCATGCTGCTTTCGGGCAGGATATCGGGACGCGACGCGGGCATGTACATCCTCTTCCAGTTCATCGGCGCTACGCTCGGCTCGATCGTGCTGTGGGCCATAGCTTCGCCCATGGGCCTGACCGGAACCGGCGCGAACCAATATGCCGACGGCAATCTCGTACCCGCCCTGCTGGCCGAGGTGTTCTTCACATTCATCTTCGTGCTGGTTGTGCTGGGTTCGACGAGCAACAAGGCTCCCGCCGGATTCGCCGGGCTTGCCATAGGCTTGGCCCTGGTGCTGGTACACATAGTGTGCATACCCATCACCGGCACCTCCGTCAACCCCGCCCGCAGTTTCGGCCCCGCCCTTTTCGAAGGCGGCGCGGCGCTCTCGCAGCTCTGGCTGTTCATCGCGGCTCCCTTGGCCGGCGGCGCGCTGGCTTCGCTGGTATGGAAAACCATCGAAGGGAAAGAATAAGCGGGTTTATCCCTATGCAAAAACGTTGCGGAATTTTGTATTCCGCAACGTTTTTGCATTATAAAGAGGTGACCAGACGCATATTGTCTATCCTGTACTTGCCTCCGGCGCCGAGGGCGGCCTGCCAGCGCAGGGATATCCACGACTGGCCCGAAGTATCTATTTCATACGGGGTTATCGGCAGCCATGTAGTGGCGTTGGTATTGGCCCTTTCGAAAGGAAGGGCCACCCAGTCGCCGGCAGAGGGGTTTTGTCCGAAAGCGTAGAATGCTTTTAAGTTGGCGTATTTGAACGTTCCCTCGCCGCAGTAGCTGTCGAACAGCAACTTTACGCATGATGCGCCCTTGAGGGCTATATTACCCGCCGTAAACGTCTGCTCGGGCGTGGACAGGCCTCCTCCGAAGAATATGTTTGCGTCGCCCGGCCTGGCCGAGCTGGGGTTGGCTATGCCGGCGTATACCGTCTGGCCGCTTGCCGCGTAGGACGCGCCAGCTCCGGAATGCCCTCCGCGGGTGAACAGGCCCGCGTCGCCAAACTCCCCCACCCCTATATTCTCGCCAATCACGCCGTCCACGCCGACGTTTTCACTCCATATAACCCCGCATAGAGCGCCCAGGTCGACGGTACGGGCTATCGCATAGCGCCTGCCCGGGATGAAATATCCGTCCGAGGGCGCGGGCAGGCCCATTGAGATGTCGCCCGCCGTGGTGTTTACATGCAGCCTGAGGTCCGAAATACGGGCGTCGCTGCGGCAGGCCGCCAGCATCCAGCCCTCATATACACCGCCTCCGGAGGTAAGGTCATGCCCGTCAGGGGCGGAAACGGAAAGCGATATACTATTGACGGGCATGGAGAACGACGGTACGGTTTGGCTCGCCGTGAGTGCGGCGCGGGTAAAGAACGGCCACGCCGACGCGTCCGAGAGCGATATGCCGGTTATCCTGTCGCCCTGGGCGAATCCCGTGGCTGTTATCTCGAACCTGACAAGTGAGAAAGCATGGCTGAAGGCAACGCGTCCCTGTCCCGATCCGGCGTCTATGGGTACGGCGGCCGAATAGAGGAAATCGCAGGCGGACAGGACGTCGCCGCTCCCTCCGCTTACGGCCTGCGACTGGGTTGCCGGAAGGTTGAACGTAACTTCCCCTCCGTTGAGCGCCAAGGCTCCGTAAGGATAATAGGCTTTGTAGGCGTCGGCCTGCGGAAGCGCCGGGCCGGTGAAAGTTCCGGCGGCGGCGTCGGATATGTCGAAACGGTAGTTGCCCTCGAGGGCGTCGCCCCCGTCGGCCACGGCGAGTATCCCTATACGGTCGCTTCCGGCGCTCCACGACATGGAGCCGTCGGCGTCCATCGAAGTGCGGGAAACGTACCCGTCCGCGCTCCTGCGGCTCTCTATATGAGCAGAAACAGTGAACTTTTTACCTGTAACGCTCGCCGGTTCGTCTTCAGCGCATCCGCAAACAGCGACCGTGAAAGCGGCCGCGACAATAATTCTTCTCATAATCGGCTACATAGAAATGGGTTGTGAACAACCGCAAATATAGCCACTTTACTCATAATAAAACATTAAGACCGAAAAATATCACATAACGGCCAGAATAAAACATAAAAGCACACAGAAATAACCCGCAAATAACCCGAAAACGAATATCGAAACTACAGGAAAAGCACAAAAAAAATACCGGAAGAATGATTCCCTCCGGTATTCGTCCGTCCTGTGCGGGCGGTCAGGAAAGATACCAGCGGCACATGGCCTCTATACCATCCTCTATCTCCATCTTATGCCTCCATCCGAGGCCTTGCAGGCGGGACGGGTCGGTTAGTTTACGCATCGTGCCGTCGGGTTTAGAGGCGTCGAAAACGATGTCGCCCGCGAAGCCAGTCTTGGCGGCTATGAGTGCGGCAAGGTCTTTTATCGATATCTCGCGGCCTGTGCCTATGTTAATGTGGCAATTCCTTGGTTCGGTCTTCCCGGCGGCAAGGTCTTTCCAGTCTACGTTCTGCATGACCCACACGCAGGCGTCGGCCATGTCGCGGCTCCACAGGAATTCCCTCATCGGCGCGCCCGACCCCCATACGCCCACCCTGGCGCGGCCCGTGGCGGCGTCGAGACCCACGCCGTATTTGGCAAGCACGGCAAGGGCGCGGGCCATGTCGCTCCCGTCGGCATCCTCCACCGGGCGGCGGGACAGGTCGCGGCGGACGGCTTCGGAGTCGCCGTCCATAAGCGCCTTGCCGAGAAGTATCTTGCGGAGCAGGGCAGGAAGGACGTGGGAACGCTCCAGGTCGAAATTGTCGTTGGGACCGTAGAGGTTGGTGGGCATCACCGATATATAGTTCGTCCCGTATTGTATGTTATAGCTTTCGGTGAGCTTTATTCCGGCTATCTTGGCTATGGCGTACGGTTCGTTGGTATATTCGAGCGGCCCGGTGAGCAACTCCTCCTCTTTGATGGGCTGGGCGCAGTCGCGCGGGTAGATGCACGTGCTGCCCAGAAAAAGCAGTTTGCGTACACCCGAGAGATAGCTCTGGCGGACGACATTACTCTGGATCATGAGGTTCTCGGCGATAAAATCGGCCCGATAGGCGTTATTCGCCGCTATGCCGCCGACCTTGGCGGCGGCAAGGAAGACGTAATCGGGTCTCTGGCAGTCGAAGAAACGCGCCACGGCCGCCTGGTCTGTAAGGTCGAGTTCGGCGTGGGCGCGCGTCAATATATTGGCGTAGCCCTGCGCGCGCAGGCTCTCAACTATCGCGGAGCCTACCAACCCGCGGTGGCCCGCCACGTATATTTTATCGTTACGGTCCACTGCCTTACTCGAAATATTCCATCGTCATGAAGCCTCCCTGGCGCAGGTAGGAATCGCGCTTAAAGAGGTGCACATCGCTCTGCATCATGTCTTCCACAAGGGCGGGCAGATCGTATCGCGGCTCCCAGCCCAGGCGCGTGCGGCTCTTGGAGCTGTCGCCGATGAGAAGGTCCACCTCGGTGGGGCGGAAATATTTGGGATCCACCAGCACAACCACGTCGTCCGGCGAGCCGATGCGTTTCTTGAGCGCCCCGAGGAATTCGCTCCCCACCCTTTCAGCGAATATGGCGTCGTCCACGGAGACCATGCGTCCCTTCTCTTCAGCGCCCTCGCCCTCGAAAGCCAGCGTTATGCCCATATAGGCGAACGACATCTCTATAAAGCGGCGGATGGTTGTCGTGACTCCCGTAGCTATAACGTAATCGTCGGGATTGTCCTGCTGGAGTATCATCCACATGGCCTCCACGTAATCTTTGGCGTGGCCCCAGTCGCGCTGCGAGGAGAGGTTGCCCATATAGACCTTATCCTGCAGGCCCATGCCTATGCGGGCCGTGGCGCGGGTCACCTTGCGGGTGACGAACGTCTCGCCGCGTACGGGCGACTCGTGGTTGAACAGGATGCCGTTACTGCAGTGCATGTTGTAGGCCTCGCGGTAGTTGACCACTATCCAATAGGCGTAGAGCTTGGCCACGGCGTAGGGGCTGCGCGGATAGAACGGGGTGCGCTCGCTCTGCGGGACCTCCTGCACAAGACCGTAAAGCTCCGAGGTGGACGCCTGATACATGCGGCATTTGTCCGTCATTCCAAGGATGCGCATCGCTTCGAGGATGCGCAGAGCGCCTATGCCGTCGGCGTCGGCCGTATATTCGGGCGTATCGAAGGAGACCCTTACGTGGCTCATGGCGCCCAGGTTGTATATTTCGTCCGGCTGGGCCTCCTGGATTATGCGCGTCAGGTTCATGCCGTCCGTCAGATCGCCGTGATGGAGTATGAATTGCGAACCCTCGTGCAGGTCGCGGTAGAGGTGGTCGATCCTGTCGGTGTTGAACAGCGACGAGCGGCGTTTGATGCCGTGGACCGTGTAACCTTTTTTGAGCAGGAATTCCGACAGGTAGGCTCCGTCCTGGCCGGTTACGCCCGTGATCAATGCTGTTTTCGACATTGTTAGCAGTTTATTTTTGGTCTGTTGTCATCTTGCTCTCCCGAGGCGCATCCCATGCCGCATCCCTCGCAGCCTGCGGCGCCTCCGCATTCCCCGCCCGCCCGCATCTCGGCGCGGCGCATCTCGTCGGCGGTACAACGTATGCCGAGACGCTTCATATCGGGATTTTCGCCTATCTCGGAACGTATGTGGTGTCCTTTGAATATAAGCGTAAGGGACATCCCCAACACAAGGATCCCCACGGCCGCTGCGGCCACTATAACTATCAACACAAAGCTCGACATAATCGCGGTGCGGAAAAACGGCGCGGGGAAAATAATTCCGCGCCGATGGTGCATTCTCGCTACAAAGTTATAAATTTGCATGAATTACAAAGCATATCCGGTCGAAATGAAGATAGTAATCGCAGGTGCGGGCGAAGTGGGCAGCCATCTGGCCAAGATGTTGAGCGGAAACTCTCACGACATAACCATTATAGACAACGAACAGAAACACCTCGAGGAGGTCGGCGGAATGGCCGACGTGATAACCATCGAGGGCGACTGCACGGCATTCGCCACCCTGAAAAAAGCGTCGGTGCGCAAGGCAGACCTATTCATAGCCGTATCGCACGAAGAGAACGTGAACGTACTGTCGGCCATACTGGCCAAGCAGTTAGGGGCGCGCAAAACCATAGCGCGCATAGACAACAACGAGTATCTGGAGCCAAACAACAAGGAGATGTTCATCAACATGGGCATCGACTACCTGTTCTACCCCGAAAAAATAGCCGCGGGCGAGGTGATAAACCTGCTGGGACACACCTCCACGAGCGAATATGTGGATTTCTCCGGCGGACGCCTGGCGCTGGTGGTCTTCAAGCTCGACGAGGCGTCGAGCCTCATCGACAAAACGCTGTTCGAGGCCACGGAAGACCGCCTCAACCTGCCGTACCGCACCGTAGCCATAACGCGCAACGGGGATACCATCATACCCCGCGGCAGCGACACGTTCAAGGCGGGCGACATGATCTACGTGATCACCAACCAGGAGTCTGTGAAAACCGTGATGGACTACTCGGGACACAGCGAGATAGATATAAAAGACCTTATGATCCTCGGCGGCAGCCGCATAGGCGTACAGGTGGCGGCGGCCCTGCAGGGCGAGGTGAGCGTCAAACTGATAGAATACAACCCCGACAAGGCGTACCGCCTGGCCGAAACGCTCGACCGCACCCTTATAATCAACGAGGACGGCCGCAACATAGAGTCGATGCTGGAGGAGGGGCTGAACAACATGGACGCCTTCGTGGCCGTCACGGGACGCTCCGAGACCAACATCCTGGCAGCCATGGTAGCCAAGAAGATGGGCGTGAAGAAAGTCATTGCCGAGGTGGAGAACATATCGTACATCAACCTCGCGGAAAGCATCGGCATCGACACCATAATCAACAAGAAGCTCATCACGGCCAGCAACATCTTCCGTTTCACAATGAGTACGGACGTGCAGGCCATAAAATGCCTCACAGGCTCCGACGCCGAGGTGCTGGAATTCATCGCCAAACCAAACTCGCCCGTCACCAAGCAGAGGATCAGGGCGCTCGGATTCCCCGCAAACTCCATGATAGGGGGCGTGGTCAGGGGCGAGAAGGTGTTCATAGCCACCGGCAACATGGAGATCAACGCCTTCGACCGCGTAGTTGTCTTCGCACTGCCCGACGCCATTCCAAAAATAGGCAAATTCTTCAACTGATGGCCATCCTTACCAGCATAGTCAATTTTGCCCTCGGCCCACGGCGCAGGGCCATCGACCGTTTCCGCAGCCATCCGGCGCAGGTTCAGGCCGAGCAGCTGCGCTATCTTACGGAGCAGGGCGAGGGGACGCTCTTCGGCAGGCAGCACGGTATAAAAGCCGGCATGGACGCCGCCGGGTTCGCCCGGAGCGTCCCCGTACGCAGCTACGAAGAGATATGCGGCATGATAGACCGTATGCGAACGGGCGAGGCCGACATACTATGGCCCGGGCAGGTGCGCTGGTTCGCCAAAAGCTCCGGCACCACCGACGCTAAAAGCAAATATATCCCCGTCACGGAGGACGGACTGAACGATTCGCACATGCAGGGGCCGAGGGACGTCATGGCCATATTCACATCGCTGTATCCCGAATCCAACGTCTTCTCGGGCAAGACCCTCACCCTGGGCGGCAGCAAACGGATAGAGCGCGAGGGCGAACACGCTATGACGGGCGACCTTTCGGCCATCCTGATAGAGAACACCCCCGCCCTGGCGGAGATGCGCCGCATACCCGCCAAGGAGACGGCGCTGATGCCCGATTTCGACCGTAAAGTGCAGGCCATATGCAACGAGGCCTTAACGGAGGACGTCACGTCGTTCGCAGGAGTGCCGTCATGGAACCTTGTGATGATGAACAGGATACTGGAGTACACCGGGGCGAAGGACATACTCGAGGTGTGGCCCAACATGGAGCTGTTCATCCACGGGGGGATGAATTTCGGCCCTTACCGCGAACAGTTCCGCAGGCTAATCCCGTCGCCGCAAATGAAATACATGGAGACGTATAACGCGTCTGAAGGCTTCTTCGCCATAGCCGACGATCCGGCGAGGGACGACATGCTGCTGATGCTGGATTACCATATTTACTACGAATTCCTCGCGCTGCCAGACCTGGACGACGCCTCCCGGGCCGTGCCTCTCGAGGGGGTAATGACAGGTGTAAACTACGCCATGATCATCTCCTCGAGCAACGGGTTGTGGAGATATATGATAGGCGACACGGTGGAATTCACTTCGACGCACCCCTACCGCATACGCATAACGGGGCGCACGAAACACTACATCAACACATTCGGGGAAGAAGTGGTTGTGGACAACGCCGAAACGGCAATACGCGCAGCCTGCGACGCCACCGGAGCGCAGGTGAGGGAATACACCGTAGCGCCCGTGTTCATGGAGTCGGGATCGAAGGGACGCCACGAATGGATAGTGGAGTTCGCCGCGCCGCCCGACAACATAGACCGGTTCCGCGACATACTGGACGGCAAACTGCAAAGCGTCAACTCCGATTACGAAGCCAAGAGGACTAACAACTACACGCTCCTCGAGCCGCTCATAACGGTACTGCCCGAAGGCTCGTTCGCAAGGTGGATGGAAGGCAGGGGTAAGGTCGGAGGACAGAATAAAGTGCCGCGCCTGATGAACGACCGCTCTATGGCAGAAGAATTGCTATCCCTAACGTATTAAAAACGATAAAAAAAACAATATACCATGTACATCGCAATAGCAGGAAACATAGGCAGCGGGAAAACGTCGCTCACCGGGATAATAGCCAAACGTTACGGAGCCAAAGCCTATTACGAAGATACGGAGAATCCCTACATAGGCGACTTCTACGAAGACATGCACCGCTGGGCGTTCAACCTCCAGATATATTTCCTGGGCAAACGCATCCAGGAGGCGCAGAATATGCTTTCGTACGAAGGCGACCTGGTGCAGGACCGCACGGTGTATGAGGACGCCCACATATTCGCGTCCAACCTCCATGAAATGGGGGTCATGTCGTCGCGCGATTTCGACACTTACATGGGTATCTTCAACCTCATACACGGCATGATCCCGCAGCCGGACGTGCTGGTCTACCTCAAGGGCAGCGTACAGTCGCTCGTCGGACAGATCAAAAAGCGCGGACGCGAATACGAGGCGTCGATAATGGACGAATACCTCGAAAGGCTCAACCGCAAATACAACCACTGGATAGAACACCTCTACAAAGGAGAGGTGATAGTGATAGATATCGACAAGGACGATTTCGTGGCCAACCCCAAGTTGCTCGAACCGCTGTTCAAGCGCCTCGACCATATCAAAGCGACAGAAAAAAAGCGTTAGGATGGAGTTTAACCCCGGATTCATACGCTCGTTGCAGGGACTGCCGGGTATAGACCCGCAAGCGCTCCTGGAGTCGCTCGACACCCCGCCCTCGATCTCCGTCCGTTTCAATCCGTTCAAAATATCGGCCAAACCCGAAGGATGCCAGGTTCCCTGGTGCCGTTACGGCTTCTACCTCGACCAAAGGCCCGAATTCACCCTCGACCCCGCCCTGCACGGCGGGGCGTATTATGTCCAGGAGGCAGCCTCCATGTTCGTAGGACATATCCTTGAGCAGGCTTTCGGTTCGTGCGAGGGCCTCAGGGTACTCGACCTTTGCGCCTCGCCCGGCGGCAAAACCACCCTGCTATCCACCCTCGTGGGGCTTGAGGGGATCGTGGTGGCCAACGAAACCGTAAACCAAAGGGTGGGAACCCTGGTGGAGAACGTCGCCAAATGGGGTTTGGGCAATGTAGCAGTAACGTATAACGATCCCATGGCGTTCAATCGGATAAACGGGGTTTTCGACGCCATAATAGTGGACGCGCCGTGTTCGGGCGAGGGCATGATGCGCAAAAACCCGAAGGCCAGGGCGCAATGGAGCGAAAAGAACGTAGAGCTGTGCGCCGCCCGCCAAAGACGCATACTGGCCGACGCATGGAGCGCCCTGCGGCAGGGAGGAGTGATGATCTATTCCACTTGCACGTTCAACAGCCGTGAAAACGAAGATAACGTGGAGTGGCTGGCCAGGGAATTCGACTGCCAGACCGTACATATCGAAACGGAGCCTTCGTGGGGCGTATCGCGCGGCGAGGCGGGCGGGATGGAGACGTTCCGCTTCTATCCGGGCGCGTCGCGCAGCGAGGGATTCTTCGCCGCCGCCGTCCGCAAAGCCGACGGTAAAAAACGCGAAAGCATGCCGTCCGGGCGAGGCGTCGCCATATGCGACGCCACGGGAAAAGAAGTAGCCGAGCTGTCGCGATGGGTGGAGCAACCGTCGTTTATGCGTTTCGCTCGTATAGGGGAGGATTATTACGGCTATTACGCCGCCGCATACTCTCTATTCAGGGCGCTGGCAGGATACCTGACAGTGGTACACTCGGGAGTTCCCATGGGGCAGATTTTCCATGGTTCTCTGCGTCCGGGCCATTCGTTGGCGTTATTTCCGGAGGCGTCGGCCGGAGCCGCCTGCGTGACGGAACTCACGCTCGAAGAGGCGCTCAAATATCTGCGCAAGCAAAATCCCGACCCTTCGGCGTTCGGGGATGGGATAAACATGGTCCGCCATGAGGGACTCGCCATAGGATGGGCGAAAAAGTCAGGCGCGAAAGTGAATAATATGTATCCCAAAGAGTGGCGGATACTTCGCTGAAATAGCTGACCGGTTTCAATTGTATGTTGGCTGCGCATATCGCGCATCATCCTTTACTTATCCTTCTCGTTTCAAATCCTCACGGGCTTCAGTCCGATCCGGCTTGAAATTCAAGCAGATCCTCAATGCCGGTAATCGCGGAAGCGGCCCCGGAGAGGAATGTCGCGCCATCCCATTTTATCGATTATAGTGCCGTCACGAACCACCACGAGGCCCGTTTCGGCCCTGAGCAGGCTCTTCAGTGTCACGTCGTCGATATTGAAATATTTGACCGGGCAGCCTTGGCCGCAAAGCGTCGCAGGCGTATCGGTAAGCGGCACAGGCGTGATGGCTATAACCGCATAGTCCCTGGCGCGGGCTTCCTGCGCGGCGCGGAAAAGGGCGTCGGTCTGCCTGGCGTTCAGGCGCGAAGGAGACTCTACGCACAACATGAACAGCGCGCCGGGCCGGGAAAGCAATTTCATTGTCACGTCCGCCCCTGAGTCTATTATGGCGAATGCGGCTGCGGAATTGGCAAGAGGGTTTACTTTGACTATGGTGTTCACATACTCCCACTGCGATTCGTCGTGCCAGGTGGTATCCGAAATAGCGAATTCCATGACGGTTCCCGTGTCGAGGTCGCGGTAAAGCAATTTGGTCCCTGCGCCGTCGGACGCCGCCGATATCGCTTCCGGTATGTTGACGCCCTTTTTATAGGGCAGGAAATCTATAAGCGGCAGGTGGCGCAGGCAATAAATATTCAGCAACACGGCAAAAACGCCAAAAACAGCGCACATCAGCGCTCCCCCGCGAATACCTTTCCGCGCAGGACGCATCCATGCGTTGACGGTGATCGCAACGCTCAACGGCAACAGCAGCAGTACGTTCTTAAGAAAACTTTCCCAATTGGACAATTTTATGGCATCGCCGAAACAGCCGCAGTCGGCGACAGGATTGGTCATGGCGATAAAAAGCGTAAAAAAAGTAAAGAACGCCATGACGGCAATCGAAAACGTCGACGTGAAACGCGGCCATACGCCCAATATCAGCATTGCGCCGAGTACGGCCTCCATCACCGAAAGCGTTATTGAAATGTGCGTGGCTGCGCCAGAGAGAAAGTCGAGGTCGAAGGCCCTGCAATACTCCGTGAGTTTAATGGCCGTACCCATAGGGTCGATGCTCTTGATCAGGCCCGAAAAAACAAACAGCGCGCCGAGGAGTACCCGGCAAACGGCAATAAAAATATAGCGTTTACGTCTCAAAAACAGCAGGTTTTAAGTTCGCTACAAGGAGTCTGCGGCAAGTTGCATCACCCTCGAAAATATCTCATCCGGCGCACAAATCGTGCCGCAGGACGGAGAACAGTCAACCACTTTAAGATCACTCTGAATAACAGCCAGTTCATGATAAACATCCCTCACGCGGCGTTGCAGCCACAGGGCCTGTTCGTGAATATCTTCCGCGCCGTTGAGGTAGTTGCGATCGTCGCCGCGGCGCGCCGCGGCCAGCCGGTTCTCGATAAGTTCCATGGGTACGTCGAGGAAAAAGGTTATACCCGGGCGAGGCAGTGCGTTGTAGCCGAATTCGAAATCGAGTATCCAGCGCATAAGAACGGCGCGGGCCTCGCCCTCGAGTTTTGCACACTGGAAAGCTATGTTGGAATAGACGTAGCGGTCGAGGATGACCGTCTTGCCCTCGGCAAGCCAGCCGTTTATAGTATCGCGGGCGTCGCGGCGGTCTCCCGCATACATGAGCGCCACAAGGTAAGGATCCACCTTGTCCACCGCGCCGAATTCGCCGCGCAGGAAACGGGCTATCAGATCGCCATAGAAGGGCGCGTCGAAACGCGGGAAGTGGAGATATTCGTACTCCACCCCTCTATCCTGTAAATATTTGGTCAACAAGGCAATCTGCGTCGACTTACCTGCGCCGTCGAGGCCTTCGATACCTATGAAATTCATCATCTGCGCAACATTTTTACGGCCTTCCGCAGGCCTTCGGCCAAAGCGTCAACCTCGGCCGCCGTATTATAGAACGCCATCGAAGCCCTGCACATGCCCGTAACGCCGTAACGGGCCATGACAGGCTCGGCGCAATGGGTGCCGGTGCGTATGGCTACGCCCGTCTTGTCCAATATCTGCCCCACGTCCAGCGGGTGCAAACCGTCTATAAGGAAAGAGACTATGCTGCATTTGTCCGGAGCGTATCCGTATATCCTCAAACCGTCTATCTCCTGCAAGGCGGATACGGCTCTGTGCAGCAGGGCCGCCTCGTGCGCGGCAAGCGCTGCGGCGTCCAGCGAGGCCAGATAGTCTATGGCCGTAGCCAAACCTATGGCTCCCACATAATTGGACGTGCCGGCCTCGAATTTGAAGGGCAGCGAGGCGTAATCGGTCTTCTCGAAACTTACCGTGGCCACCATATCGCCGCCGCCCATGAAAGGAGGCATTTTTTCAAGCCACCGGGACTTGCCGTAGAGGACGCCTATGCCCGTAGGGCCATAGAGTTTATGCCCCGAGAAAGCGTAGAAATCGCAGTCGAGGGCTTGCACGTCCACTCCCCCGTGGACAATCCCCTGACAGCCGTCAACCAGCACGGGAACGCCGCGGGCGTGGGCCGCCGCGACGACCCGGCTCAGATCGGGACGCGTACCGAGGACATTGGAAGCCTGGGTGACAGCCACTATGCGGGTGCGCGAGTCGATAAGGCTCTCTATCTCGCCGGTAAGCAAAGAACCGTCGTCGGCAAACGGGATAACGCGGAGCGAAGCGCCGCGCCTTTCGCACGCCATCTGCCAGGGTACTATATTGGAATGGTGTTCCATGGCGCTCACTACGACGTTGTCGCCGCGTCCAATGAAAGCCTCGCCGAAACTGAATGCAACGGCGTTTATCGAAGCCGTAGCGCCGGAGGTGAACACGATCTCGTGCGGTTCGGCGGCGTTGATAAAGGCCCTCACGGTTTGTCGGGCAGCCTCGTAGGCAGCGGTGGAACGCTCGCTGAGTGTATGTACGCCGCGGTGGATGTTGGAGTTGAACGTAAAATAGACTTCGTCCATCCGCTCCATCACGGCGCGCGGCTTCTGGGCCGTGGCGGCGTTATCGAGATAGACAAGCGGACGGCCGTTAACCGTCGTCTCCAACAGCGGAAAATCGGCTCGTATCTTATCCAGGTCCAACATATATCGATTCTATAACTTATCTACATACTCCTGCACCGCGCTTCCGAAGAGTTCTCCTCCCCAACGATAGCGTCCGGCGACGTCCTTTATGAACCCTTCCAACTGCAAACGCCGGGCCGAATCAACGTCTATGCCCCTCTGGCGCATATACCATACGGCTTCCGGGTCGAGCTGGCCAACCGTCGCGCCGTGGCTGCACTTGACGTCGTCGGCGTAGATCTCCAGGCGTGGACGGGCGTATATCTTCGCCGTCGGACTCATCTCTATATTGCGACTCTGCTGCATCGCCTCGGTACGCTGGGCTCCGGGAGCCACGTAAGCCATACCGGTGAACGACCCCCGCGCAGTGCCGGAAGCCACGCCTTTGACCATTTCGTAGCTGCGACAGCCGGGCGCGTTATGGTCGGCGCGGACGTCGAACGCGATGGTCTCGGCCTCAGGTGCGAGGTAAAGGGCGTCGAGGCGGCTTTCCGCACCTTCGCCTGCAAGGTCTGTGCAATGGGATATACGCGTCGTCAGGCCGCCGAGTGCAGTCCATACCGTCTCCACAGTGCTGTCTCCCGACTGGCGTATATGATTGGAATGCAGCAGTGTACTCGATGCGTCCATGCGCGAAAAGCCTGAAAATGCGATCTGCGCGCCTTCGCCCGCAAACATCTCGCATACGGAATTGACCAAGAAGGCGTTACCGGCGGCGTTGCGGTGCATGACGACGATCTCGGCGGAAGCCCCCTCCTCCAGCACGACGAGAGTGCGGACGAAGCACGACAGCTCCTCGCCGGAGGATGAATAGCGGCAATCGGCCACAACGGGTTTATCGAGCCGGCAACCGGCAGGTACATAGATAAATGCGCCGTCTTGCACGAACGCTCCGTTGAGTGCCGCAAGCGGCTCGCGCATACCGTCGGCGGAAGCGCCGTAATATACGGACGCCGTATCCCACATTTCGGCGCAGGCCGCCCTGAGGCTTCCGTACACCAGGCCGTTAGCCTCGCGGCGGAGCGCGCCGTCGGTAAAGCCGTTATGGAGCGATATGCGGAAACAATCCTCCCCGGGTCCGCCATCTAAAATTCCGTCGGCGGGCAAGGCCGGCGGAGTGAAATAATATTCCCAATCGCGGCCGTAGAGCGATCGTATATCAATAAGGTGGTAACGCTCGTCGCCTGCTCCCGGAAGCGCGTCGCCAAGGTGGAGCGCTTCGGCTATGGCTCTGCGCCTGAGGTTGAACGCCGCAGGGAAGCCCTCGCCTATCAACTCCAGATTGGCCAGGTAAAGTTCCTCGAGTATGTTTTCCGCTGTACGGGCCATCTTTATGCGTTTATCAGCCAGTCGTAACCGTCCTTTTCGAGTTTCAAGGCAAGCTCGGGACCTTCGGTGCGGATTATGCGGCCTTTGTAAAGGACATGCACGAAGTCGGGCGCGATATAGTCCAGCAGCCGTTGGTAGTGGGTTATGACAACCGTGGCGTTATCTTCGCGGCGCAGTTTGGTCACTCCCGTACCCACTATCCTGAGCGCGTCTATATCAAGGCCGCTGTCGGTCTCGTCGAGCAGGGCGAGCTTAGGTTCGAGCATGGCCATCTGGAATATCTCGTTCTTCTTTTTCTCCCCGCCCGAAAACCCCTCGTTCACCGCGCGGCCCGAAAGTTTGGCGTCAAGTTCCACTATCGCGCCCTTCTGGCGCATGGTCCGGAGAAATTCGGCCGAGGTGAGAGGCTCCAGCCCCAAATATTTACGCCGCTCGGCGACGGCCATCTTCATGAAATTGGCCATGGTGACGCCGGGTATCTCCACCGGGTATTGGAAACCGAGAAACAGCCCGGCGCGGGCGCGCTCCTCGATATTCATCCCGAAAAGGTCGCGGCCGCAATAAGTGGCGCTGCCTTCCGTGACCTCGTAGCGTTCCGACCCGGCCAGAACCGAGGCCAGCGTACTTTTGCCCGAGCCGTTAGGTCCCATTATGGCGTGTACCTCGCCCGCGCGGACGGTAAGGTCTATACCGCGCAATATCTCATTGCCCGCAACGGTGGCATGCAGGCCTTTTACCTCCAATATCGTCTCTTTTTCCATACAAAATCTTATCCTACGCTCCCCTCCAGGCTGATGGAGAGCAATTTCTGAGCTTCGACGGCAAATTCCATCGGCAGTTTATTAAGCACTTCGCGGGCATAACCCCCTACGATCAAACCTACGGCGTCCTCTGTGGATATTCCCCGCTGGTTGCAGTAAAAAAGCTGGTTCTCGCTTATTTTGGAGGTCGTAGCCTCGTGTTCAACCACGGCGCCCGGATTATCAACCTCGAGGTAAGGGAATGTGTGGGCGCCGCACTTGTCGCCTATCAACAGCGAATCGCACTGGGAATGGTTGCGCGCGCCATCGGCACGGGGCGACACTTTGACCAGACCGCGGTAGCTATTTTGGCTGTGACCCGCAGAAATGCCCTTGGAAACTATGCGGCTGCGGGTGTTGCGCCCCAGGTGTATCATCTTGGTGCCTGTGTCGGCCTGCTGGCGGTTATTGGTAAGGGCCACCGAGTAGAATTCGCCCACGCTGCCGTCGCCGGCAAGCACGCAACTGGGGTATTTCCACGTTATGGCCGAACCCGTCTCCACCTGCGTCCACGAGAGGCGGGCGTTATCGCCCTTGCATATACCCCTCTTGGTCACGAAATTATAAACGCCGCCGCGCCCGTCCTTATCGCCCGGATACCAATTCTGTACGGTAGAATATTTCACCTCGGCGTCTTTCATGACCACTATCTCCACCACGGCGGCGTGAAGCTGGTTCTCATCGCGCCGGGGAGCCGTGCAACCCTCGAGGTAACTCACATAGGACCCCTCGTCGGCGACGATGAGGGTACGTTCGAATTGGCCGGTGCCTGCGGCGTTGATGCGGAAATAGGTACTCAGTTCCATAGGGCAGCGCACACCCGGGGGGATATAGCAGAACGACCCGTCGGAAAACACCGCGGCGTTGAGCGCGGCGAAGAAATTGTCGGTATGGGCTACCACGCTGCCCAGATATTTTTGCACCAGATGGGGATAGTCCCTTATGGCCTCGCTCATGGGACAGAACACTATACCTTTTTCGGCCAAAGTATCTTTGAACGTGGTTTTTACCGACACCGAATCCATCACCGCGTCCACGGCCACGCCGGCCAGGGCCATCTGCTCCTCCAGCGGGATGCCCAACTTTTCGAAAGTATCGCGCAGTTGGGGGTCCACCTCGTCCATACTTTGGTATTTCGGCGAGGTGCGCGGGGCGGCGTAATATATAATATCCTGATAATTTATCTCAGGGATATCGAGATGCGCCCAGCGCGGCATGACCATGGTCTTCCAATGGGCGAAAGCCTCCAGGCGGCGGGCGAGCATCCATTCCGGCTCTTCCTTTTTGGCCGATATAAGCCTTATAATATCTTCGTTCAGGCCGCGAGGAATGGTATCCGTCTCCACGTCGGTGACGAAACCGTATTGGTATTCACGGCCGGTAAGGTCGGCAAGTATCTTCTCGGAAGGCGTTTCGCTCATAAATGCATTCATAAATGCTATCCCGTCCCGCAAAGTGCGGGCCGGGATGAGCAATTACGTAATATTTCTTACTGTTTTACTTTGCGGGGGGCATCTTGGGGAGTTCCTCGAACATTTTGTTGTACTTATCGTACTTCTCCTGGAAGCCCGGCTCGTTGCGCAGGCGGAAACATATGTTCTTGAGCAGCTCTATGGTGGCGGAGCGGCTCGGATCGAGTTCCAGAGCCTTCTCAAGCGGAGCGACCGCCTGGGCGTAGACGGCTTTGATGGCCGCCAGACCGTTGCGGTAATCGTCGCCAACGGCGTTACGGGCGTTGAGTTCCGAGTTCATCTTATCGCCTTTCTTTATCAGCAGCAAGCCGTAATTGAAATTGATGCCGAAATCGTCGGGTTTCAGTTCACGGGCCTTTTGGATGCTTTCGAGCGATTTGTCCGACTCTCCCAGTTTCTCATATATAAGGCCGAGTCCAGCATAAAGGTTGGCGTCTTTCGGATCCTTCTCTATGGCCGCCTGTATTATGGGGACTATCTCTTTCGGATCGCCAGCGCCCGAGGCGTAAAGGTTCATCAATCCGTCTATTATTTTGTCGCTTTCGGGGAATTTAGCCACGCCCTCAAGAAGGGACTCCTTAGCTTTTTCCTTATCCTTAAGGCCGTTATAACAATAGAACAGGAAATAGTAAGTATCGCCGTTGGCGTAGTAACCAAGGTCTTTGGCCTTATTGAGGCACTCTATCGCCTTTTCGTATTCGTTGGTGGCCGTATAGATGTGGCCCGCGTTATAGATGGACGTGGTGTCGACGACGTTCATGGGAGGCATTATGCCGGCATCGTAAGCCTTGGTGAAAGCGTCGGCGGCGTTAACGTAGTTGTGCATGAGATATTCGTTCTGGCCTACCATGCGGTAGTAATCCACAACGGCTTTCTGACCAAGGTTAACCTTCTCGGTATTGACCTTGCCATCGTCCAGGGCGTAAGCCTTCATATATGCCTCGAGCGATTTTTCAATGGCCTTGGGATCGATAGACATCGAAGGCATCCAGCATACCACCTTGAAATTCTCGCCGACCTTTTCAAGGTAAGCCTTGAAAGTTTTGTACTCCAGCGTACGATAGCTCTTCTGCTCTACCTTGGTGGGATAGTTGGGTTTGACCGGAGCGCCATACTTCTCCTTCAGCGCGGCCTCTTCCTGGCCTTTGAATACGCCTGCCGCAGGGGCGAGGGCAACTTCGTGGAAAAGAAAGCCGCGGTCGATCCATGTGGAGGCTTTGGCCCCCTTCTTGGGATCGGCTATAGCGGCGTCCGATTTGGATATTTTTTTCTTCAGGCCCTCGACGTCCAGTTTAATGGGCTGCTGCAGCTCCTGAGCCTTTAAAACCGGCGCGCACACTATCAGCACTGATGCAACGAGCAAAAAGATCTTTTTCATATCGGTAGGTTTTTAGGTTTCTATTCCTGCGGCAGGGCAGCATCCCCTCCGGCAGTCTCAACTGTTTCGTTTTCAATACCATCATTTTCTTCATCGTCGGCTCCTGGGACGGCTATAACGGAAGCTATCGAATCGCCGTTGCGCAGGTTGATGATCCTGACGCCCTGGGTGGCGCGGCCGGCCACGCGTATCTCGGCTACGCCGGTGCGTATGGTCAGGCCGCTGCGGTTGATTATCATGAGGTCGTCCTCGTCCGACACGGCTTGCATGGAGATGAGCTTGCCTGTCTTCTCGGTGATCTGTATAGTCTTGACTCCCTTGCCGCTGCGGTTGGTTATGCGGTAGTCGTCCAGATCGGTGCGCTTGCCGTAACCGTTCTCGGACAGCACAAGGATATCCTTGCCGCTGTCAGGCTCGACGCACACCATGCCAACCACGGCGTCCGTATCTTCTATATTTATGCCTTTCACTCCCGCTCCCGTACGGCCTATAGCCCTTACGGCGCTCTCATGGAAGCGTATGGCCTTACCCTCGCGGGCGGCTATCAGCACCTCTGCGTTGCCGCTCGTGAGTTTGGCGTCCAGAAGTTGGTCGCCGTCCTTGATGGTGATGGAGTTGACGCCGTTCTGGCGCGGACGCGAATAGGCCTCAAGTTTCGTCTTCTTCACTATGCCCTCGCGAGTACACATGATTATGAAGTTGTTCTCAACATAATCCTTGTCGTCCAGGCGGCGTACGTTGATGTAGGCGCGTACCTTGTCGTCCGGCTCTATCTGTATGACGTTCTGTATGGCGCGACCCTTGGATGTACGCGTACCCTCCGGGATGTCGTAGACCTTAAGCCAGAAACAACGACCCTTCTCGGTGAAGAAGAGCATCCAGTTGTGCATCGTGGTGACGTACATGTGTTCTATGAAATCCTCGTCGCGGGTGGCGCTTCCCTTGGCACCCACTCCGCCGCGGTTCTGCTTGCGGTATTCGGCCAGCGGCGTACGCTTGAGGTAGCCCATGTGCGAAATGGTAATGACCATCTCGTCGTCGGCGTAGAAGTCCTCGGGATTGAATTCTTCCGCATTGAGTATAAGCTCGGTACGGCGGGCATCGCCATATTTCTCCTTTATTTCCTGCAGCTCGTCGCGTACCACCTTCATCTGGAGGGCGTAGCTTCCCAGCACCTCGTTGTAGTAGTCGATCATCTTGCGCAGATTGTCGTACTCGGCCTGTATCTTACCCCTTTCGAGGCCCGTCAGCGCCCTGAGGCGCATGTCGATGATGGCCGCCGACTGAGGCTCGCTCAAACCGAAACGCTCCATGAGCGACGTTTTGGCCGCATCGGGAGTCTCGGACGAGCGTATTATCTTTATGATCTCGTCGATATGGTCGAGGGCTATGAGCAGGCCTTCGAGTATGTGGGCGCGCTTTTCGGCCGCAGCCAGGTCGAACCGCGTACGCCGCACGACAACCTCGTGACGGTGTTCGACGAAACAGCGGATAAGATCCCTCAGGTTGAGCAACACCGGACGGCCGTCGACCAGGGCTATGTTATTGACCGGGAAAGAGGTCTGCAGGGCGGTGTATTTATAGAGCGTATTGAGTACCACGCTGGCCACGGCGTCGGTCTTGAGGATTATCACCACCCGCATGCCGCTGCGATCGCTCTCGTCGTTGATATAGGATATGCCTTCTATCTTCTTTTCGTTGATAAGATCGGCTATCTTTTTGATCATCTCGGCCTTGTTGACCATGTAGGGGATCTCGGTGATGACGATGCACTCGCGGCCGCTGGCCGTATGCTCTATCTCGGTGCGCGCCCTCATGACAACCCTTCCGCGGCCCGTCTCGAAAGCCTCGCGTACGCCTTCGTAGCCATAGATTATGCCTCCAGTGGGGAAATCGGGCGCCTTTACGTATTTTATGAGTTCGGATATGTCGATGTCGTGATCGTCGATATAGGCGCAGGTGGCGTCGATAACCTCAGAAAGGTTGTGGGGCGGCATATTGGTAGCCATACCCACGGCTATGCCCGACGTGCCGTTGACCAGGAGCAGGGGGATGCGCGTAGGCAACACCCTGGGTTCCTGCATCGTATCGTCGAAGTTACCCGTAAAGTCCACCGTATCTTTCTCGATGTCGGCCATAACCTCGTCGGCTATCTTGCACATCCTGGCCTCGGTGTAACGCATGGCGGCGGGGCTGTCGCCGTCCACCGAGCCGAAGTTGCCCTGGCCGTCGACGAGCGGATAGCGCATGCTCCACTGCTGGGCCATACGCACCATGGCGTCGTAAACCGACGAATCGCCGTGCGGGTGGAATTTACCCAGCACGTCGCCCACTATACGGGCGCTCTTGCGGTGGGGTTTATCGGAGTAGAGGTTCAGCTCGTTGCTCATATCGTACAGGATGCGGCGGTGTACGGGCTTGAAGCCGTCGCGGGCATCGGGCAACGCGCGAGAAACGATAACCGACATCGAATAATCGATGTAGGCAGATTTCATCTCCTCCTCGATATTGATCTTGATGATTTTTCCTTCTTCTGACATATTTTACTCATAACCAGGCCGGTTAACGATATGCGCTACTATTGCGTCATAATTTTCCGCGCCCTTGCGATTTGATACTTTTTAACCCCGCTAAGATACTCGTTTTTTACCTAACGACAAAAAATAAGGGACTCTATTTAATAAAAAGAGTCCCTTATACATCATTTTATACGCCGCTAAAACCGGACGGCGGCAGTCCTAACGAAAATCTATGATCTCGTAGGATTTATACTTCGATCTATCGAAACGGAAGAGCTGTTCAACGTTCCCCGAGACGGGCTTCACCGAATCGATATCCACCTTCACGGGGCTGCTTACGCCCTCCAATCGATAGGATATCTGCACAGGCAGGCGCGTGGAGGCGTCTATACGGAGCGTTATCTGTACCACGCCCGACGCCTCGCCGCGGGGAAAGACGTTCACTATATCCACCGCACGGCCGTCCACTACGGCGGCATCGCCGTAAGTGTGGTAGAACGTGTCGGCAGGAAAGTCGAACACCCTGACCGGGTTGCCCATTATGGTGTTGTCCGACGGGTTGACCTCGTCTATCGCCACCTCCATATCGACCGGGTTGACCTCGTACCTGACCTTGCCGTCGGAGAAGACCTCCGCACCGCCGGCTTCCACACGATAGCTCTCGCCGCTTACCGTATAGCTTCCCTTAACTCCTTTGGCCGTACGGTCGGCGTAAAGGGTGAAATCCACGCGATAGCTCTTCATGGCCTTTATGGCTGCCGCCATCTTGCCCAGCACTTCGGACGAGCGAACGTCGGCGTCCGCCGCCAGGGCGGAGAAAAGCATTATGGCTATGATCAGAAAACGTCTCATCTACATGTTGCTTAAAAGTTGTTCGAGCGTCATCACATCCATGATAAGCACCTCGCGGGGCTTGCTTCCGGAGGCAGAACCAACTATTCCCGCGGCCTCGATCTGATCCATGATGCGGCCGGCGCGGTTGTAGCCTATCGAGAAGCGGCGCTGGATGGCCGAAGTGGACCCCTGCTGGTTCTGCACCACGAAACGCGCAACATCGTCGAACATATCATCCTTGTGGCCAAGGTCGACGTTCTTGCCGCCGCCCTCTCCCTCGGGCACGTATTCGGGAAGGCGGTAAGGCTCGCCGTAGCCCCGCTGGTTGCCGATGAATTCGGTTATGCGTTCGATCTCGGGGGTGTCGATAAAAGCGCACTGCACGCGGGTGATATCGCTTCCCGTAGAGACGAGCATATCGCCGCGGCCTATGAGCTGGTTCGCCCCGGGCTGGTCGATTATGGTGCGCGAGTCGATCATCGAGCTGACGCGGAAAGCTATCCTGGCGGGGAAGTTGGCCTTTATGACGCCGGTAATGATATTGGTCGTCGGGCGCTGCGTGGCTATAACCAGGTGGATGCCCACGGCGCGGGCCAACTGGGCTATACGGGCTATGGGCGTTTCTATCTCGCGGCCCGCCGTCATTATCATATCGGCGAATTCGTCTATGACGACCACTATATATGGCAGGTAGCGGTGTCCCTTATTGGGATTCAGGCGGCGGTTGACGAACTTTTCGTTATACTCCTTCACATGGCGCACCTCGGCCTTACGCAACAGGTCGTAGCGCGAATCCATCTCCACGCACAGAGAGTTGAGCGTGTAGATGACCTTCTGCGTGTCGGTGATTATCGCTTCGTCCTCGCCGGGAATGCCGGCCAAAAAATGCCTTTCGAGCTTGGAATAGAGCGTAAGCTCCACCTTCTTGGGATCGACCAGCACGAATTTCAACTCCGCAGGGTGTTTTTTATAAAGCAACGAAGTGATTATAGCGTTAAGACCCACCGACTTGCCCTGACCCGTAGCGCCTGCCACGAGCAAGTGCGGCATCTTGGCCAGGTCTATGACGAACGTCTCGTTCTGAATGGTGCGGCCCAGCACTACAGGCAGCTCGTAGGACGAATCCTGGAACTTTATCGAACGCACCACGGAGTACATCGACACCACCTCCTTGTCTTTATTGGGGACCTCTATGCCTATCGTGCCTTTGCCTGGGATCGGGGCTATAATCCTTATACCCAAAGCAGAGAGACTCAACGCTATATCTTCCTCGAGATTCTTTATCTTGGCTATCCTCACGCCCGGCGCGGGGACTATCTCGTACAGGGTCACGGTTGGGCCTATGGTGGCTTTCACCTTGCTTATGCTTATACCGAAGTTCTTGAGCGTCTCTACGATGCGGTTGTTATTCTCCTGTATCTCCTCTTCCGTGACCTGCACCTCCACGCGGTGGTCTTCAAGTATTTCCACGGGCGGACGCTGGTACTTCGACAGTTCAAGCGTGGGATCGTAAAGGGCGGCGTCCATATCCCCGTCGCCGGCCTCGGCATCGTTATGCGACGATTGCAACACGTTAAGTTCGCCGGAGCCGCCGGTCTCCGCCACACCGCCTGCGCCCATGACGCCCGCGCCGTAATCCACCACTTCGAAAGCGCCCTCCTCCCCGGGTTCCGCTTCCTCGGCCGCATCGCCGGGATCTTCCGCGGCGAAAAGGCGATCAACTATCTCAAACACGTCGCCGGAGCCTCCCGGCTGAGAAACGGGCGGCGCATATGCCGGCGCATCGGACTCGGGGGCTACTATCTCGAAAATCCCGGACGCCTCGTCGTCCCCGCCGGAGACTTCCTCCTCCTCTCCTGGGCGGACTATCTCGAAAGGCGAATCTCCGGGCGATTTTTTCACCTCCGCCGGTGCGGGAAGCGGTTCCGGCTCAGGACGCGGCCCGGCGGCAACAGGTTCGGCAGCTGTTGCCGGCGTCGGCGGAGTTTCGCCGTCGCGTCCAGTCTCCTTATTCACCACCTTGCCCACGAAAGTTGCCGTTTGCTGTATGGCCGCGCCGCCAACCTTGACGCTGCCGTCGACGAACCCCTTGGCCGCCTTATTCATGAAAGATATCGTGCTTCGGCTGATATAGACGGCAAGCAGGATGGCCGCGCAGCATAGCGACAGCAACGCACCCGCCCATCCCAGCACCGACTCGAGCCACTCGGCCACGAAGATGCCTTGCGCGCCTCCGAGGCCCGACCCGAAGACATTCCACCTCATACCGAAAACGAAGCCCATAAAAAGCGACCCGATGATCATAAGTATGAGAGATATGCGTACCGACCGGCGCAAAACCACCGGACGGAAATCCATAATCCTGAGAGCCAGAATAATAAGCACGACGGGGATCACTACCCCGAAAACACCGAACCAACGGCCTACTATAAAATCGGCCAGCCACGCTCCTGCGGGACCTCCGAAATTCATCACCGTGCCGCCTCCTTCGTACATATCGCCGCCGCGCACCACGGCCTGGTCGCCGGCCCAATAGACGAAGTACGACGCCACCGACACAAGCACGAACAGTCCGAAACACAACAATATAAGCCCGTACCCCCACTTCTGGGACTCGGTTAGTTGCCTACGCGGCGCGGGCGGGGTTTTCGGTGTCTGTTTCGTTGCCATACAGGTCGTCAAAGATACAAAAAAACTACAATTCGGCGCTGTCCGACTGCATGGCCTTATCTTTTATCCTCTGCAGGTAGGTTTCGTCGGACGCCGTAAAAAATTCGTAGACAGGCTCGTTATCCGCCGGCGCTTCCAGACCGCCCGCTTCAAGCAGGCCGGCTGCGCGGCGGGCCACCGCCCCGGCCGGGTCGATCAACACGACGTCGCGGGGACCTATCACCTCGCGCATGGCCTTCGCCAGGAAGGGATAGTGGGTGCAGCCCAGCACTATGCGGTCGGCCCCGGCGGCGAGCATAGGCTCCATGGCGCGGCGGACGGCTATCACGGCCTCGGGAGTATCCTCGCGGCCGGCCTCAACCAACTCCACGAACCACTCCCCCACCGCCGTCAATATCTCGGCCCTGTCGGCGTAGCGGGCGGCTGTGTTGCGGAAAAGTTCGCCGCCGAGGGTCTGGGCCGTCGCCAGGATACCCACCACCCCGCTACGCGTCGTCAGCACGGCCGGCTTTACCGCCGGCTCCATCCCAACTATGGGAACGTCGTATTCGGCGCGCAGGAGATCTATGGCGGCGGCGGTGGCGGCGTTACATGCCACGACAAGCATCTTGGCTCCCTTATCCTCGATCAGGAAACGGGCGGCGTCGGCCACATAGCCGGCAATCTCCTCGCGAGGTTTGGGTCCGTAAGGACAGTTGGCCCCGTCGCCGTAATAAACGACGCTCTCGTGCGGCAGAAGGCGCACGATCTCGCGACGGACGGACAATCCGCCCAGACCGGAGTCGAATACGGCTATGGGTGCGCTGTTCATTATTCGGCCGCCCAGCGCTTTAGTTTGGGAAAATACTGTTTCATGCGTTCCACGGCCTGGTCGGCGGTGATCCGCTCGCCGGTGGCGGCGTTGAACTCGCCGACGAACTGGGCGCAATGCTCTATCATCTCGTCCATGGTGCAATCTTCGGTAAACTCGCCGCCCGCATAGCAGAAACAGCAGTATTCCTTGTTGTTGCTTTCGTCGGCATTCGAGCCGTAATGCTCCACCGAAGTCATCGGCATGCCGCAACTCTGGCAGTAAAGCGTATCTCCCATATGGTTATTGCTTATTGGTTTCCATCCATTTGCGTGCGTTGACGAAAGCCTCCGTCCACGGAGTTATCTCGTCGTTCATCCTCTCGTGAGGATAATATGGCCAGTTCCACGGTTTAATGGCCCTTTCCAGGTGCGGCATCATCGCCAGGTGGCGGCCGTCGGCGCTGGCTATACCCGCGGCGGCGCAATCGCTGCCATTGGGGTTGGCCGGATAGTCGGCGCAGGCGTATTTCATGGCTATGTTGTAGCGCTCGCCGGGGTAAGGCAACGAGAATTTGCCCTCGCCGTGGGCTATCCATATACCAAGCGTGCTTCCGGCCAGGCTGCCAAGCATAACCGAGTTGGAAGGCAGAATATCGACACCCACGAAACCCGACTCGAATTTATGGCTGTCGTTGTGCAGCATCCGGGGTTTTATTTCGTCCGACGGGGTTATCAGTCCAAGTTCCATCATGAGCTGGCAACCGTTGCAAACTCCCAGCGAGAGCGTGTCGGGACGGGAGTAGAACGTCTCCAACGCCCTCCGGGCCTTATCGTTGCACATGAAAGCCCCGGCCCATCCCTTTGCGGATCCCAGCACATCGGAATTCGAAAAACCGCCCACAAAGACTATCATCTGCACGTCCTCCAGAGTTTCGCGGCCAGATACGAGGTCGGTCATATGCACGTCTTTCACGTCCATCCCGGCCAGGTACATCATCCAGGCCATCTCACGATCGCCGTTAGAGCCTTTCTCGCGGATTATGGCCGCCTTGACGCCGCTTCTGGCGCGTCTGAGGGGATCCACGCCCATATCGGCGTACCGGCCCGTGAAATGTTCGGGGAAACGGTATTCGAGCGGTTGGCTCTTGTAGTTGACGAAACGTTCGAGCGCCTTTACCGGGCCGCTCTGGCGGCAGTCGAGCAGATAGGACGTCTTATACCATGTATCGCGCAACGCGTTTACATCCAGCTCGAATTCCATTCCCGCGTTGCTTACGGCAAAACGGCGGTCGGCCGTCACGTCGCCTATTACGTAGCCGTCGAGCCCCTCGAAACGCAGCCATTCGCACACGTCTACGCCGCTCCCGACCTGCAACACCGCTGCCGGACGTTCGCTGAAGAGTACCTTCACGGTGTCCTTCTCGCCCAAGGCGTCGAAGTTGAGGTTCAACCCGCTTTCGTTATCGCCGAAGGTCATCTCCAGCAGGGTGGTTATCAGGCCGCCGCCCGACACGTCGTGGCCGGCCAGAACCGTTCCTTCCTTTATGAGTTTCTGCACCGCGCCGAAAGTGGCGGCAAAGCGGTCCGCATCCTTTATGCACGGCACGTCGCCGCCCACACGACCCACCGTCTGTGCGAAGGCGCTGCCTCCAAGCGCGAAATCGCAGCCGGAAAAATCTACGTAGACGAGCTGGCTGCGTACGGGCCTAAGGGCGGCTTTCACGCAGGAGGAGACGTCGGACACCTCGGCGGACGAAGTGATTATGACCGTGCCGGGCGAGAGTACGCGGCCTCCGCCTGGATATTTCTGGGTCATCGACAGCGAATCTTTACCCGTGGGAATATTGATCCCCAAGGCTATGGCAAAATCGCTGGCGGCCTGCACGGCATCGTAAAGGCGGGCGTCCTCGCCGCTGTTGCGGCAGGGCCACATCCAGTTGGCGCTTAGCGACACGCCGCCCAGGCCGTGTTCGAGCGGAGCGAAGACTATATTGGTGAGCGATTCGGCTATGGCCATAACCGAGCCTGCCGCGGCGTCGGAAAGCGCCGCCACGGGGGCGTGGCCCAGGGCGGTGGCTATACCTTTGACGCCCTGATAATCGAGAGCCGCCACGGCGCAGTCGTTGAGGGGCAACTGCACGCTGCCCGCCGTCTGCTGCATGGCTATACGCCCCGTCACGGAGCGGTCTACCTTGTTGGTGAGCCAATCCTTGCAGGCCACCCCCTCCAGCTGGAGGACATTCGATATATAGTCCGTTATTTGCGAAGGATCATACTCGACAGGGGCGTAGGTATCCTGCGAGCGGCAGTCTTCCATAACCGTCACGGGGGCTTTGCCGAACATATATTCGAGCGGCCAGTCTATAGGTTTCTCGCCCGTGCGGTTGTCGACGAAAGTGAAGCGGCCGTCGCCCGTAGTCTCGCCTATGTCGTAGATGGGGGCGCGCTCCCTTTCGGCTATCCTTACCAGGTGATCCACGTCGGCGGCGTCCATAACCAGGCCCATACGCTCCTGCGACTCGTTGCCCACTATCTCGCGGGCCGACAGCGTCGGGTCGCCAACAGGCAGGCGATCCATATCTATGCGGCCGCCGGTAGCTTCCACCAGCTCGCTCAGGCAGTTCAGGTGACCGCCGGCTCCGTGGTCGTGGATGGAGATCACCGGATTGCGATCCTCTTCCGATACGGCGCGGATGGCGTTATACACCCTCTTCTGCATCTCGGGATTGGAGCGCTGCACGGCGTTGAGTTCTATTGCGCCGGCATACTGGCCCGTAGCCACCGACGAGACGGCCCCGCCGCCCATGCCTATGCGGTAATTGTCGCCGCCCAACAACACAACGCGGTCGCCGGCGGAAGGTTCGTCCTTCAGGCTGTCCGTCTTCTTCCCGTAGCCCACGCCGCCGGCCTGCATTATCACCTTGTCGTAACCGTAGGTACGGCCGTTCTCGGCGTGTTCGAATGTAAGGACGCTGCCGCAGATGAGCGGCTGGCCGAATTTATTGCCGAAATCGGACGCGCCGTTCGACGCCTTTATGAGTATGTCCCCGGGGGTTTGGTAGAGCCACTGGCGCTCTGCTACGCCGCCCTCCCACGGGCGTCCGCCGTCGAGGCGGGGGTAGGACGTCATATAGACCGCAGTGCCGGCCACGGGGAAGGCTCCCTTGCCGCCGGCTATGCGGTCGCGTATCTCGCCGCCAGTGCCGGTGGCGGCGCCGTTGAAAGGCTCCACCGTCGTGGGGAAATTATGCGTCTCGGCTTTTACCGATATGACGCTTTCAAAATCGGTAACCTCGAAAAAGTCGGGCGCGTCGTGCCTCGCCGGGGCAAATTGCTCCACCGTGGAGCCTTGCAGGAAAGCGCAATTATCCTTGTAGGCCGACACCACCGCGTTGGGATTGGCTTTGGTTGTCTTCTTGATCATCCCGAAGAGCGATTCGGGCATCTGCCGCCCGTCGATAACGAACCGGCCGTTGAATATCTTGTGCCGGCAATGCTCCGAATTGACCTGCGAAAAACCAAAAACCTCGCTGTCGGTAAGCGGGCGGCCCATCCTTTCGCTGACCTGCTCGAGGTAAGCTACCTCCTCCGGGTTGAGGGCCAACCCCTCCTGTTCGTTATAAGCGGCTATGTCCCCGATATGTTTTACGGGGTCGGGGCGCTTATCCACCGTAAATACATCCTGCCCCAGGCCATCGTAGCGACGCGAGAGCATGGCGTCGAAAGGCGCGGCGCTGTCGGCACGGACGAATTCCTCTATGCGGGTTATGCCCTCTACGGCCATATTGCGCGTGATCTCCACCGCATTTGTACTCCACGGGGTGACCATTTCGCGGCGCGGGCCGATGAATGTCCCCGCTAAGGGGCCTTCGCCCGCGAACTCCGCACCCGAAAAAAGCCACGAAAGGCGGGCGGTATGCTCCGCGTCGAGTGGTTGGGATGTCTGGACGGCGTAAACTTTGGCCGGATCGGCGAAAAACAGTATCATGGTTTATGTTTTATTAGCTCTGCGTAACGGCAGATATGCTCTACTATGTAGTTGTCGGACACCCCGTCGCAATCGATCACAAGGTGCGCCTTTTCATAGAACGGCTCGCGCAGGACCATATTGCGCGTTATGTATTCCAAAAGCGTGACGTCGTCCATACCTTTTATCAGCGGACGCCTATCGCGGCCCTTGCCGAGGCGGGCTACGAGTTTCGGGGGACTCATCCTGAGGTAGACGGTGCGGCCAGCCTCATTCATCAGCTCCATATTGTCGCCCTGACACGGCGCTCCGCCGCCCGTGGCCACTATGGCGTCACCATCTTCCGCCAGGGACTCCGTA
This sequence comes from Rikenellaceae bacterium, assembly GCA_031550125.1. Lineage (GTDB taxonomy): Bacteria > Bacteroidota > Bacteroidia > Bacteroidales > Rikenellaceae > JAVBOW01. The sequence goes on along the minus strand of JAVBOW010000017.1, from coordinate 34,708 downwards.
AGGAAATCGCGTTCCATACGCCGGAAAGCGCCCTCGCCCTGCGTCGCGAATATCTCCGGGACGCCCATGCCGGCCAGACTCTCTATCCTGCTGTCCATATCCACGAAGCGGACCCCGAGTTTCGAGGCGAGCAGGCGGCCTATAGAGCTTTTACCGCAACCCATATATCCCACCAGGAAGAGCTTCATCAGAACAGATCGAGTTGTTTCGTCTCCGGGTTGCGGGTGTCCGACTCCGCCGGACGCTCTATTACAAGCTCTATCTCTGGTTCCGGTCGCAGTTCGTCTTCCGGTTCGTTCTCCTGCCCTTCTTCGGGTTCCAGTTCAGGTTCAGGTTCGGGTTCTTCTTCCTGTTCAGGCTCGTCTTCCGCCTCCATTCCGGATTCTTCGTCCTCCTCATCCTCTTCGTATTCCCCGTCCGGCGCATCTCCGGCTTCCGGGAATGGTTCCCCGGGGGCGGGCCGGTCGCCGTCGGCTTCACGGCCGTCGACGCCGATGCCGGATTCCTGTCCGTCCTCCTCCTGTCCGTCCTCCTCAGGGGGTAGGGGCGGGAGCAGCGGCTCGAGGAAGGACATAGACGCCACTTCCCATGTAGTGAGCCTCTTGCCCTTGGCGCGATGGCTCTTTACGCCTATGAATTCCTGCACGTCGACGACGTCGGCGGGACGGCTGGCGTGGACGCCGCCGTATCGCACCTCGAGCCTCGGGACGTCATCCGTAGAGAGGCACACCAGACGCGAGGCCGGATTATCCTCGTCCACGAAGGGCGACATACGGTCCGTAAGCTCGGCCTGGAAACGCTTGACGTAATAGTAGTTTTGGCCGGCGTCCCAATATACGGCGCTGTAGACGCGCTGCTGATCGTATTTCTCCACCCTCACCGTATCCTCCGGGAAATGGTGGCCCAGGTCGTAACCGGTGGTGTAATAGCAGCTTTTGGCCGTCATCACTATTATCTTGTCGTCGCCTTTGAACTCGCCCAGCAACGTTCCGCGGCCGTCGGCGTTCAAGCGTCGCACCTCGTCGTCGTACCATATGTGCTGGCCGCCGAGAGTTGAGGCGCCCTTCTCTTTGAGTACTATCTTGTGGATGCCGTAGCGAGAGAAAAGGTTGCCCTGCGACTGGCGGCCCTTGATTGCCAGTGTACTGAAATCCAAGTCGGTTATCAATTTCTTTAGCCTCGGGCGCGGCTTGAAATAAACCTTCAGCACCTCGGCCTCGCCGTTAGGGTTTACGCTCATATAGAGGATGTCGCTCTTTGGCTCGCCGCGGGTGATGTCGTACTCCTTGTCGCGGGTTACGCCCTTTATGGCGCAACGTTTCATCATTATCGGTCCCTGGCGGCCGTCGCGGTAGAGGACGTTGTATATCGTCCGCTCGTCGTTGCGCTTAAAGACGCCTATATAATATATGTTCTTCTGGAAAAAGGCCTTTTCGGACACCTTGGTTATGATGTAGCGGCCCTCTTTGGTGAATACGATCACGTCGTCTATATCCGAGCAGTCGCAAACGTACTCGTCCTTGCGCATGGCCGGACCTATGCCGAAGAAGCCCTCCTCGCGATTGACGTAGAGCTTTGCGTTGGCGACAACCACCTTGGCCGCCTCTATAGAGTCGAAGGCGCGTATCTCGGTGCGGCGGCCGCGGCCCGCGGAGTATTTATGCTTTATCTTTTCGTACCACGCTATGGCGTAGTCCGTAAGGTGTTCAAGGTTATGGCGCGCCTCCTTTATCTGCTTTTCAAGGCCTTTTATATATTCGTCGGCCTTGGCCGAGTCGAAACGCGAGGTGCGTTTGAAGGGTATCTCGGAGAGGCGGAGGATATCCTCCGTAGTCACCTCGCGGCGCAGCAGGCGCTTGAAAGGTTCCAGACCCTCGTCTATCTTCGACACCATCTCCTCCTGCGAACGCGTGCCTTCGATGACCTGGTAGATCTTGTTCTCTATAAAGATCTTCTCGAGCGACGAGCGATGCCATTCATGGTCGAGTTCCTCGAGGCGTATCTCCAGTTCCATCCTGAGCAGTTCCCTGGTGGAGGCCACGCTGCGGCGAAGTATCTGGCTCACGCCGATGAAATGGGGCTGGTCGCCGTCGATGACGCAGGCGTTGGGCGAGATGGATATTTCGCAGTCGGTAAAAGCGTAGAGGGCGTCTATGGTTTTATCGCTCGACTCGTCGTTGGAAACGTGGATTATTATCTCCACCTTCTCGGCCGTGTTGTCGTCTACCCTCTTTATCTTTATCTTGCCCTTTTCGTTGGCTTTGATTATCGACTCCTTGATGGATTCGGTGGTGGTGCCGAAGGGTATTTCGGTGATGGCCAGGGTGCGTTTATCCACCTTGGATATGCGGGCGCGGACTTTCACCGCCCCTCCCCTCAGACCGTCGTTATAGCGCGTTACGTCTATCATGCCTCCCGTCTGGAAATCGGGATAGAGGGTGAATTCCTCGCCCTTGAGTTCGGCCACGCAGGCGTCTATCAGCTCCACGAAGGTGTGGGGCATGATCTTCGACGCAAGCCCTACGGCTATACCCTCTACGCCATGGGCCAGCAACAGCGGGAATTTCACGGGCAGAGTCACCGGCTCCTGGTTACGACCGTCGTACGAGAGCATCCACTCCGTGGTCTTATGGTTGAAAAGCACCTCGAGGGCGAAAGGACTCAGACGGGCCTCGATGTAACGCGAGGCGGCTGCGCCGTCGCCCGTCAGCACGTTGCCCCAGTTGCCCTGGCAGTCGACAAGAAGATCTTTCTGGCCCAACTGCACCAACGCGTCGCCTATCGAGGCGTCGCCGTGGGGGTGATACTGCATGGTGGCTCCGACTATGTTGGCCACCTTGTTGTAACGCCCGTCGTCGAGCTGCTTCATGGTGTGGAGTATGCGGCGGTGGACGGGTTTAAGTCCGTCCTCCACGTGCGGCACGGCCCTCTCGAGGATAACGTAGGAGGCGTAGTCGAGGAACCAGTCCTTGAACATGCCCGTAAGTTTATGCCGGCCTCCGGTATCGGACGTCAGACGGCCGTACCTGCCATCTCCCTCGGGGGACTCTTCAGGCGCGGCTGCGGCATCCGTATCCACCACAAAGTCAGCGGCCTGAGGCTCGACTGCGCCGGAAGGATCCGGCATTCCGCTATATTCTTTCTCTTCGCTCATCTTTAACTCACTTCCTCAACGTAATCGGCCTCTATGCGCAGGTTGCCTATAATGAAGCCCTGGCGGTCCATGGTATTCTTTCCCATGTAGAATTCGAGCATGTCGTGTATGGGATCGTCTTTGGTCAGGCGTACCTTCTCGAGGCGCATATTCTCGCCTATGAACTCTTTGAACTCGTCGGGCGATATCTCGCCGAGACCCTTGAAACGGGTTATTTCGGGCTTTTTACCCAGGCGCGCTATGGCTTTCTGGCGCTCCTCGTCGGTGTAGCAGTAGACCGTCTCTTTTTTGTTGCGTACGCGGAAAAGAGGGGTTTGCAGCACATAAAGGTGGCCGCCACGGATAACGTCGGGAAAAAATTGAAGGAAGAACGTCATCAGCAACAGGCGTATGTGCATGCCGTCAACGTCGGCGTCGGTGGCTATCACCACCTTGTTGTACCGCAGGTTATCCATGTCTTCCTCTATGTTCAGCGCCGCTTGCAGCAGGTTGAACTCCTCGTTCTCGTAGACTATTTTTTTAGTCAGGCCGTAGCAATTCAGGGGCTTGCCGCGCAGGGAGAAGACGGCCTGGGTGTTCACGTCGCGGCTTTTGGTTATCGAGCCGCTGGCCGAGTTGCCCTCGGTTATGAAGATCATGGTATTTTCCGCCTGCTCGTGCTTGTCGCCAAGGTGGACGCGGCAATCGCGCAGTTTCTTATTGTTAAGGCTCACCTTTTTGGCCATCTCGCGGGCCTTCTTCTGTATGCCGCTGATGGCTTTGCGCTCCTTCTCGTTCTCGACTATCTTCTTTTGAAGTATGTCGGCCGTCTCGGGATGCTTGTGCAGGTAGTTGTCCAGATGCTGCTTGAGAAAATCCACCACGAAAGTACGCACCGGCGGGCCGTCGGGACCCATATCTTTGGAACCCAGCTTGGTTTTGGTCTGCGACTCGAACATAGGCTCCTCCACCTTTACGCTCACGGCGGCGATTATGCTTGTGCGGATGTCGGACGCGTCGTAATCCTTACGGTAGAACTCCTTGATGGTCTTGGCTATGGCCTCGCGGAAAGCGGCCTGGTGGGTGCCTCCCTGGGTGGTATGCTGGCCGTTAACGAAAGAGAAATAGGTTTCGCCGTAGCCCGTGCCGTGGGTTATGGCCACTTCTATGTCGCCGTTGACCAGGTGTATAGGCGTATAGAGGGGATCTTCGGAGATATTCTCGTTGAGCAGGTCTAAAAGCCCGTTCCTGGAGACGAAGCTCTCGCCGTTGAGCTTTATCACCAACCCCGCGTTGAGGTAGGTGTAGTTGCGCAGCATGGACTCGACGTACTCCATTTGATAGGCGTAGGGGCCGAAGACGGACTCGTCCGCATGGAACGTTATGCTGGTGCCGTTCCTGTCCGACACGTTCTTCTCGGAGACGTCCGACAGCTCCTCGCCGGCGGAGAACGTCACGCTGCGGGCGTCGCCGTCGCGTACCGAGCGGATGACGAACCTGTCCGACAAGGCGTTGACAGCCTTGATACCAACGCCGTTCAGGCCCACCGACTTCTTAAACGCCTTGGAATCGTATTTGGCTCCGGTGTTCATCCTGCTGGCCACCTCGGCCAGTTTGCCCAGCGGAATGCCGCGGCCGTAATCGCGTACGGTGACCGCGCCATTCTCGATGGTGATCTCGATCTGCTTGCCGAAGCCCATCATATATTCGTCGACGGAGTTGTCCAGCACCTCCTTTATGAGGATGTAGATGCCGTCGTCGGAGGACGACCCGTCGCCCAGCTTGCCTATGTACATGCCGGGACGGCGGCGGATATGCTCCTTCCAATCGAGCGTCCTGATATGTTCGTCCGTGTAGTTCGCTGCTGCCGAATCTGTCATTCGTATAAATCCTTTCTTAACTCTTTATGTGCCTCCAAAATGGTTTGGCGAACCGCCTCGGCAAGTTCGCGCGGGCTTTTAGCCGCCGCCTCCGCCGCGGGGACGGGATCGAGTACCCGCACGGTGAACGTGTGCGGCATACGCAGCCTTTTGCCGTCAATGACGCTGCCCGTACCCTCCTGCACGCAGGGAAGGATATCGACGCCGGCGCTTTTGGCCATTACGAAAGCGCCCTCGTGGAAACGACCCACACGGCCGTCGCGGCTGCGCGTACCCTCGGGGAAAATTATCACCGACGTGCCGGCTTTCAGCCTCCTGCCTCCGTCCCTGACAAGTTTCTTGGCGCTCGCCGCCGTGCCGCGCTCTATGGCTATGTCACCGTGCATGCGCATGACCCAACCGAAAAGCGGCCACTTGTAGACCTCTCTCTTGGCCACCCACTTGAAACAGAGCGGAAGAATATACATCAGGGGGATGTCGAGCATCGACTGGTGGTTCAACACTACCACGTATGGCTTCCTGCGATCGATCTTTTCCGCTCCCTCAAGTTTTACTCGCCACAGCGGGCAAAGGGCGTAAATGCCCCTGGCCCAGACTATCGAGGCGTAATGCAGCGCTTTGCGCTCGCGGTCGAAAAGCACCGTAAGCAGGAAGATCGCCGTGAAAGCCACGAAATAGACCAGGGTGAAAACGAACACCGATATGTAATAAAGCACGGAAAACACGGGGCGGACCTCACCTTTTAAAAGTGTGCAAGTTTAACCATTTTTCCGCAGATTCTACCTTATATAGGGCAACCTTTTATCAACAATTAATCACGGGCGGGACGCACTTCCCGGATTTTCCTTACTTTTGCGTTTACGAAACCAATTTAAACCCGTACAGCATAATGAAAGCATTCGTAGTCCCCGGACAGGGGGCGCAGTTTCCCGGAATGGGCAAACCACTCTACGACAACGTCCCCGAAGCAAAGGCGATGTTCGACAAAGCCAACGAGATACTCGGCTTCGACATTTGCAGGATAATGTTCGAAGGGACCCAGGAAGAACTCACCCAAACCAAAGTGACCCAGCCCGCCATATTCATACACTCGGTGGCGCTGGCCAAATCGCTGGGCAAAGAGTTCAACCCCGACATGGTGGCTGGACACTCCCTGGGCGAGTTCAGCGCCCTGGCGGCCGCCGGCGCGCTCAGTTTCGAAGACGGACTGAGGCTCGTTTCGGCCCGCGCGCAAGCCATGCAGAAAGCCTGCGAAAAACAACCGTCGACGATGGCCGCCGTACTGGGCCTCGACGACGCCAAAGTAGAGGAGATATGCGCCTCGATCCCCGAGGTGGTGGTTCCGGCCAACTACAACTGCCCCGGACAACTGGTCATATCCGGCTCCATGGAAGGCATAGACAAAGCCTGCGAGGCGCTCCTGGCCGCAGGAGCCAAACGCGCCCTCAAACTGAGCGTGGGAGGCGCTTTCCACTCGCCGCTTATGGAACCCGCCCGCGTGGAACTCGAGGCCGCCATCAACGCCGCTCCGTTCCAGAAACCCGTCTGCCCCGTCTACCAGAACGTGGACGCCAAGCCCTACACCGATCCCGAAAAGATCAAGGCCAACCTCATAGCCCAGCTTACCGCACCCGTGCGCTGGACGCAGATCGTGCAAAATATGATAGCCGACGGCGCGGACGACTTCACCGAACTCGGTCCAGGCTCCGTACTGCAAGGACTCATCAAAAAAGTGAACCGCGAAGTGGCCGCAGTTTCGAAGCAAGAACTTTAAAAGGCAGGCCTGGGCGCAGGAAATTTAATAATGCGCTTCGCGCAGCATACCAGCGCTATATTATTCATATTTACATATTTACACCAAAACCCGGTTCCCCTTAGGAGGAGCCGGTTTTTTATTGTTTACACCACAAAACGGCAACTTCTTAAAATATTTCGGTAATTTTCTAAAATTTTTATTAAACATGACTACAACTAAAGAAAAAATAATTATATTTGCAAAAATATTTAATAACGAGCCTGCCGATGGCATCACTCAAAGAGTTCTTCAACCGCCACGAGGACGATATCCAAAAGGGTATCTCCCATAAAAACAGCCTCATAAAGAGGAATATAATCGCACACATGGCCGTCAACGGACAGTGTACGCTGGCCGAACTCACCAAAGAACTCCACATAAGCATACCCACCATAACCAAACTCGTAGGCGAATTGGTGGACGAAAACCTTGTCACGGACAACGGCAAGGTGGAGACGCCGGGCGGACGCCGCCCCAACATCTTCGGCCTTGCCAATTCGGCCATCTATTTCGCGGGGGTGGACATATGCCGCGACGGGATACATTTCGTAATAACCGACCTTAAGAACAACATTATAACCTACAGCAAAAATCCCGATTTCGAACTCAAGGACACGCCGCAGTCGCTGCAGGGAATCTGCTCGAACATCGAGACGCTGATACACAACTGCGGCATAGACCGCAGCAAGATACTCGGGCTGGGGGTATGCATAGCGGGCCGCGTAAATCCCAACACCGGACGCAGCTACAAATACTTTACAGCAGAATCGCGTTCGCTGCGCGACATAATAGAGCAAAATACCGGGATAAAGGTGCTGCTCGAGAACGACACCCGCGCACGCTGTTACGCCGAATATTTCGGGCAGGACAGCAACAAGGAGAAAAACGTGATCTACCTCCACCTCGGACGCGGAGGCGTGGCCATAGGCATAGTATCCGACGGCAAGCTCTACTACGGCAAGTCGGGCTTCGCGGGAGAATTCGGCCACACCCCGTTCTTCGACAACGAAGTGATATGCGCCTGCGGCAAGAAAGGGTGCCTGGAAACCGAGGTATCGGGGATAGCCATCGAAAACAAGCTGTTAGCGCTCGTGGGACAGGGGGTTAACACCACCCTGCGCGAAAAGGCGGAGCGCAACGGCAGCATACACATATACGATATCATAGAGGCTGCCAAACACGACGACAACCTGTCCATAGAACTTATAGACGAAGCGGGAGAAAAAATAGGCCGCAGCGTGGCCTACCTGATCAACATATTCAACCCGGAGCTGGTAATAATCGGCGGACACCTGTCGGCCGCAGGAGAATTGCTTACGATGCCCCTCAAGTCGGCGGCCAACAAATTCTCGCTCGGGTTGGTTTACAACGACACCAATTTCCGCATTTCGCAAATGGGCGACCCGGCCGGAGCCGTGGGAGCCGCAATGCTAATCCGCAACCGGATAATAGGACTGTAATGATGTTAGAAAACGATATAGTGCGCCTGCGCGCCCTGGAACCGGAAGATGTGGACGTTCTCTACAAGTGGGAGAACGACGTCAACCTGTGGAAAGTGAGCAACACCATAGCTCCGCTGTCGAAATACATCCTGCGCCAGTTTATCGAAAGCCAGCGCCACAACATCTACGAAACGGGGCAGCTGAGGCTGATAATAGAGACGCGCAGCCCGGCCAAGACCGTGGGCGCCATAGACCTGTTCGACATCGATCCTTACAACCGCAGGGCGGGAGTGGGCATACTCATATACGAACAGCAGGACAAACGCAACGGATACGCCTCGGCGGCGTTATCGCTGCTGACCCAATACTGTTTCGGAACACTGGGACTCAACCAGATATACTGCAACATACCTGCATACAACAACGCAAGTCTGGCCCTCTTCAAAGGGAGGGGATTTACGATAATAGGCATTAAAAAGGAGTGGATAAAAACCACGGCCGACTGGCAGGACGAATATATGCTGCAACTTATCAATCCCGTCAAATAGCAAGGCTGGATAATATTATCCGCCTCACTTTCCTTTTTCTGAAAATCTATCTAAATTTGCACCGGTTTTGCATATCCGCCGGTTGTGATAATGGAACGTTACAGGTATATAATATTCGATATGGATGGCACGCTGGTGGATTCGGCGCGCGGCGTGACAACCGCCGTGGCCCATGCGTTGCGTCATTTGGGAGTACCGGAAGGCGAGATCAGAGATCTTAACCGATTCGTAGGGCTTCCCATCAAGGACGCCTTCATCGAATATTACGGGTTCGCGGAGGACAAAGCCCTGGCGGCGCTATCGAAATACCGCGAAAAATTCACCATGGACGGCCTGTACGACAACCTGCCCTTCCCCGGCATACGCGAATTGCTGCAAAAACTGAAATCGGCCGGACACGAACTGTTGGTGGCCACATGCAAACCGGAAAGTTTCGCACGCATAATACTCGACAGGCACGGCCTGCTGGAATATTTCGTAATGGTGGGCGGCGGCGAATTCTCAGGCCCTCGCCAGAAAAAAGAGGCCGTACTGCAGTATGTACTGAACAAGCGCAGCATAGCCGACCCGTCGCAGGCTGTGACCATAGGCGACCGCAAATACGACGCGCAAGCCGCACGCGCGTTGGGTACGGATTTCATAGGCGTACTCTACGGCTACGGCAGCCGCGAGGAGATGGAGCGGGAGGGCGCAAGCCGCTTTGCGGAAGACACCGCCGCACTGGAAAGCATGTTGCTGCAGTAAACGGATTCCCAAAAATCTAATCTGTCTAAGAGCTTGTCAAATTTCTCGGCAAAATTATTTTAGGCATATCGTCGGCCTGTTTTTGCGGGAAATTTTGAGATATAAAGAGGCCCGGCGGATCAAACCGATCCAAATTCTGATCACCGATACCATCCAAAAAAATCTGGACCAGTCTCAATTATATGTTGGCTGCGCATATCGCGCATCATCTTTCACTTATCCTTATCATTTCAAATCCTCACGGACCGCAGTCCGCTCCGGTTTGAAACTCAAACGACAAGCGAAATCCGACGCACGCTATGCACAGCGTCGTTACCGTAAGGCGAAGAGCGTTATAATCACATAAGTAGCATATTTGTGACTAATAATAAGCACCTGAAGGCTTTGGCGGCAAAGCTGTAAATCACCGATCTAAAACTAAATTCCCATCCGATTTCCACTGCCGTCGTGCTGGTCGCCAGGTTGTGATAATGGAGCGGTCCGGCAAGTAGTTACCGCATGACATGGTCGCGCCTATAGCCTATCATGCTTCTTCCTTCTGTTTTTACATTGATCGATTGGCTTAAAAGGCCAACACTTGCTGATGTAACGGCCTGCCCTGCAACAAAAGATTGCTTGCTGATCACTCCCCCATTAATCTTTCCTGACGTAAATCCCAACGAAATCAGGATGCAATTGCCGTTACAACCGCTGAATGTATCGTTCGTCTGGTTTTGAGTGATAATGTTGGATTGATCTTTAGAGCCTTCGTAAGCATACATCGCCCATATGATATCCGGGTATTCCATATCCGTCTGGGTTAAACTCGAATATCCGCAAAGCACATAAGATGAGCAATAGCTGTTCTTTATGGCAGAATAATTAACGGTCGATCCCGATATGCTGTTTATAGTCAGCGTAACCATAGGCTGGTTCTGGGATGATTTTGTAGTTATCTCTTTCTTTGTTACTATACCCTGGCCATTGTTCTTGTCGATGGCCACCATACAAATAACATATTTTGTATTTTCGGTCAAATTGAAAGAATAGCCTTCGTTGAGTTCTTCGGCAGGATTTGCTTCCACTCCCTTGGATATGATATCTGCGGCCAGCGTCGATTCGCCGGGGAGTTCAGTCGACTTATAATGGGTCCAGTAGTATTTTTTTACGTTTGAAGAAGGAGTAAAATAATAGTATATCCCATCGCTTATGGTAACGTAATCGCTTATGGCCACTATTGCCGAAGAACCTGACGACGAAACCGGAACAAGTTGGCAGTTGGCCGTTATGTCGCTCCCCATGATCATCACAGTCGTCTGCCCTGTCTGATAACCGTCTTTAGAAAACGTCATGGCATACGTCCCGGACTTCAGGCCGCCCAGCGAATATTGGCCATAACTATTCGTCGAGACTTGCACACCGCTTGCGTTGATCAGCACCCCATACAGGGCATTGCCTGTTTGGGAGTCGGTAACGACTCCCGAAATGGACTTACCATTGCCGCCGCTCGACTCCGAACAACTTGTTAGAACGACAAATATGGCGACAACGGCCAATAATCTGAATACCTTCATATCGATGATTTATTAAAACATTATAGCCAAGGATGCTATTATCCCTTTGTTCTGCGTAGTAGTATAGCCATCCGAAGAGGTCTGATTGAGCAGCCCCTTGGAAAACGAAACATCGAAGATGAAGCGGTTCACCTGTAATCCCGCTCCGAATTCTCCAGACAGGTTTACTCGTTTTAAGCAGCCAAATTCAGTATCACCATAAAGGTTTTCTGAAGTAAAGAACTCATCACCTGAACCCAATTCTTTGGCTTTGTATCCGGCATTAATACCGCAATCCAAACCCAGGCCACCCTTGATGTACAGGCCTACGTTTTCATTTATGTCGAACCGGTAGATAAGATGAATGGGCAGGTATAGTGAATGTTCCTGAAATATAAGGTCATAATCGCCATCCTCAGTATACTGGCTATCGCTTTTAGAACGGTAATATTCATAGTATAGTCCTGTACTCAGTCCAAGGCCGAACACTTTGGGCGAAAAGTAAAAGTCGGTTCTCAAACCTGCCTGCAGGCCGCTTACAGGTTTGTCGTCCCATATCCCGCTTTTACCGCTCGTGCCGTCGTTGAGTTTGTATTTCCAGTATTTTGACACGTAACCCACAGAGAAGCCCACCGAATGGTAGTCGTTCTTGACTTTAGCTATGTTGTTTTTTACCGGAGGCACGTAAGCGGCTTGTTTAATGTATATTTTGACTTCCGCCCCTCCGGCGGCCGTCACCATAAAGTAGTCCATCCTGGATGAGGTGTTGAAGTTGCTCTCGCATTTTATTTTGAAATTTCCGGGATTTTTTTCTGTTACGTTACACCAGGCAGGCAACAGGATGATGTCGTATGCGTTGGCATTTGTAGTTACAGTCACAGTCTTATCGGTTGAGTAATAAGGGAATTCCACCGTCGTAGCAGACGTTCTGAGGTTGACGGCCGATTCTTGCTTACCTGCGACCGAAGCTGCCGCAACAGATGTGCCGACAGCCGGTGTGGACTGATTTGCACGAGCTTTCACATCCACTTCCGCCGAATACATTTTGACTCCGGCGCAATATATCTCGACCCGGTATTTACCGGCAACCTTATACGAGGTTTTGTCCTGATTGCCCCAACCGCTGAGTACCTCGGCTTGAGGATCGTTGTTCGCCCGAACGAATATCGTATCGTTATACGAATAGTTTTGGGGAGATTCCGTTCCTACTTTTAATGTTCCGTCGGGATTGAATATTTTGACGTCCAGACTAATATTCCTGCTTTCTGCCGCCACCAGATTGGTGAATGTAATTTTTGGCCTCAGGTAGGCTATATCGTTATACAATTGCGAACCATAGTCGTCTATCACATTCCCATTACCAATATTAGCGAACTGAACGGTGGATATTTTTATCCGTTTATCGTCAGTAACGGTTTGCCCTTTTTGTGTGACTGATATTCTCCTGGTTTCTTTGCCGTTAAGCGTCCATACTCTGATTTGGCCGTTTCGCTCCTGTGTGGATGTGTTTTCTTTACATGAAACCACGAACGAGCCGGATTCTTTGGTACACAGACACCAATCGGGATAGCTTATATCCCAGTCGACATTGCTGTCCACGGTAACTTTAATCCGCTGTCCCCCGGGGGGTAGAAATACTATAACACCCGAGGAAACCTCCAATCGGGTTCGTACCCCAGTTGATTGTTTCGGAGTGGTCGGCTGGGTATTTTGGCCCGTCGTCGATTGCTTGGGCACCGGAAGCGCTTTCTGACCATGAACCGTTTGTGCCAACATAAGAAGAATGCAGGACGCCATCGCGCACTTTACATAGTTAATAAGCTTCATTATAATTACATTTAATTCGTTAATGATTATTTTACAAATTCATCATTTAGATACATCCCTTGCTGTATGATCTCTCCGGCCGGATTGTATACGGCACCCTTGCCGTTGAACATTCCATTGGAAAACTCACCCTCATAACGCTCACCCGATTCAAAATAATATTTACCATAACCGTGCATTTTGTTTTGGAAAAACTGACCGTCATACACCAATCGTCCGTTATTTCTCACCACCCCATGTCCATGTCTACGTCCGTCGACAAATCCACCCGTGTATTCATCACCGGACTTTCCGGACTCGTCGCTTTTCTTGTCATATATGGCTACGCCGCGGCCCTGCGGTAAATTATTTTCGACTTGCCCCGTGTAAACAAAACTTTTACTGTCGATATTGAAATATTCGTCGGTTACTTCATTCGGTCGCTTTGTTTCTGACGCAAACACACCAGCGAACAGCCAGACGGCCGCCACGGCTGCTATTGCCCCGGCGAGGATTCCGATTATCCTGGCATGCTTATTTTTGCCCACGCCTACTTTGCCTGCTTTCCATGTAATGGACTGCCCGTCCAGTTTTTGTTTCGACCAGACCGCGATACGTTCGGCGGTGGGCCTGTCCCAGGTCTCTTTAGAAATACAGAGCATAATGACCTTTTTCAGGTCGGCCGACCAGTGTCCTTGGATAACAGGAATTTCGGCGCCGCTTTTTTGTATCAATCCGCCGTTCTCTCCGAAAGGCACATCGCCCGTCATCAACTCGTACACTGTGGCACCCAGCGCCCACACATCACTTGCCTTGATCGGAACCGGTTCCTTTCCGAAACGCTCGGGTCCCATATAGGCGAGCGTGCCGCCTCCCGAGGTGGGCGTTTGGGCAATGCTTTTGCGCAGCGTACTGCGCACTTTGGTGCTGATGCCGAAGTCGGTGATCAAAAAACGGCCGTCAACGGCTGCGAGAATATTGTCGGGCTTGATGTCTTGATGGATGAGCGGCTGGGGCAGGGAGTGCATATAAGCCAGCCCCGATGCGACGTCATGCAGCAATTGCCAGGCTTCCTGTTCGGTCACACGACCGGAAAGTCTGGCGGCAGAACCTTGCGGGCAGAACGGCATGATCAGATACGGCATTTGTAGAAAAATGTCGTAATGAGTGGGCTTGAGCAGATTGCCGTGATTCACGTTAAAGAGAAGCGTAAACTCCTGGGTAAACAGCTTCACCCCATCCTCGTCCAGCCCCACACCCGGTGCGTAAACCTTCAGGGCCACTGGCATATCGCCAGCCCTGGTATCATCGGCCAGCCATACTTCGGAAAAACCACCGCGTCCCAACTGTTTCTTGAGTCGGTAGCGGTCGTGGAATAATATATTGGATTCTAATTTCATATATTTAAATTGCTACGAACATACTAACTCAATTATTGACCGTAATCACATTCCACGGTATCTTTATCAAGTCGCCTTTTTTTATATTCTTCTTGTCCGAATTATACTGCATGATCTCTTGAGGCGATAGAGTGCAGTAGTCCTTTACCCGTTGGGCAATGGCATCTATTGTTTCCCCTTTCCCTACTTTGTACTGTATATATTTAATCCCGTTTTCTTTATAAACATCATACTTTTGTTTTCCCAGCATTATGGTGGTATCCGGCTTATTGGTATCGAATACTTCGTTTTGCGGAGTTGTTATCGTTTTTGCAGCTATCACTCCGTTATCTTGAAGTTCATTACCTGAAGGGGTGGACTTATTATCAACACTCGCCACAGAATCACCGGTAACAATATTTGATTTTGGGAGAAATTTAAAAGACAGCGACTTCTCGAAATAATAGCCCGCTCCAAATAGCAATGCGGCGATTATCACGGTAATGACTGCTCTCAAGATTCTTTTTATGCTCTTTCGCTTTCCTCCGGCCATTCCGGGCGCGGTCTGAGTGGTAACGACAGCCCCGGACTCAACATAACAAAGACACGTGGTGACATTGTCATCCCAGCCCGCTTCTTCGGCGGCTTGCCACAACAGGTCGCGACGGCGACCTATGGGTTCGGTTTGGCTTTCGTGCAGGATATGTTCAATCTGCTCATCCCTTAATACGCCCGAGAGACCGTCGCTGCAAAGCAACAAAACGTCGCCGTCGCGCAACGGATAGGATGCCACATCGGGCCGGACCTTCCTGTGTGAATCGCCCAAACTGCGGGTGATGATATTATTCTGCGGATGGTCGAACGCCAGCTCTTCTTTCAGTTTTCCGGCGTCCACCAGTTCCTGCACATAAGAGTGGTCGTGAGAGAGGCGCACCAGACCGTCGGCCGGATTGAAACGGTAGGCCCGGCTATCGCCGCACCATCCCACATATGCGGTTTGGCCTACGATCCACAGTATTACGACAGTGCTGCCCATACCCTCTGTTGCGGGATCGGTGGCACTTTGCTGCTTGATTCGTGTATCAGCGGCCACGATGGCATTTTTGATGTGGGTTTTGATGTTTTCGGGAGAAGACATCACATCGTCGGTCAGAGTGTCGGAAGCAAAATCCTCCTTTAGGGTTTCGATAACCAATGCCGAAGCGACTTCACCTGCATTCATCCCTCCCATACCGTCGGCGACGGCCAACAATGCCCCTTTATCGCCCAAAGCGATGGTTTTATCTGTAGTGAAACTCCATTGGTTCGTCTCCAGGTTGTCGCTCAGTTGATAGTTATCCTCGTTGTTGTCCCGGCCTGCGGCCTCGCAGCGGGCTGCCATGGATATTTTTATACTGTCCATTCTCAATCTGTGTTATCGTTCGTTTTTCTTTCTGCCGTTTTCGGATGTCGTGACTACCTCCGATACGGACTTATCCCCGCTTTCTTTGATCGGCGTAAGTTCCGGTGTCGCCGCCACATTATTCACGCTTGTCAACTTATCCACCGTCCATTTGTCTTTCTCCACATGCACCAAACCAACCAGGGACATTGTAATTTGACCTATCCCGGTTATTTGCGTACGGATATACAGGCCTCCAACCACCTCGTCCACGGCTACCGGAGTTATCGCACAATGCTCCTGATCCGGCTCGAATTCGATTTGCTGGCGGTAGCATATGAACGATAACGGATTATCCTGTTTCCCTGTCAAGGGTTTGCGGGCAGTAAGCAGGACAATCCAACCATCCGTCCTTGTGGACGAAGTATCGGCAACGAATCCCTGACCGCCGAATGCAGCCTTGTCATCGACCTTGCAGAAATACCCGCCCGGCAATTCGTGGCGCAATTGCCCATCGGAGTCCAGTGTTCGGTATAGGGTGTCTGCCACGGCGCAATATTGCGTCGTGGATATCACTCCGCGATATTTCGGGTCGTTGCGGTATTTGTCGAAATAGCGGTCGTATTCCCAAGGAGTCAGGGCTGCACGACCTAAATAGTATCCTCCCGTGCATTTTACGGCCAAAGAATAGGTGCGCCCGAAATACCGGTTACCATTCAACCCGAAAAACTCTCCCGTTTCAGTATTTTGTAGTTTGTAATCTTGTTGGACGACTACTATACCGTCTTTTACCGCATCTTCAATGATTTGCTGATCCGTAAAAGAGAACTTGCCGAATTGCATCAAATTGCCCTGACCGTAAGAGACTGATGTCAATGTAATTGAAATTAAAAATACAATACGTTTCATATGATTGAGTTAGACGTAATTTCTAATGTACGGCCGATATAGGTACGACCCTTCCTTTTTCGCCCGTACTTCCGGACAAAATGCCAACTACGACATATCGGCCATTGTTATTCATAATAACCGGCCCGCCCGAATTGCCGGGTTCGGTATTATCGTTGGAAGTCATAATAGTACCATTTACGTCCAACCCCTGCCTGGCAACCGAACACGAAGAATAGATCGGACTGATGTTGTTGATACTTTCGGCTCCTCTGCCGAGAGGAAAACCCAAGACATCCAGTTTTGTGCCTATCTGAAGGTTGGCAGACAATCCGTTTTCAAAACCCAATCCCGAATTTTCGCCTGTCCTATAATAGACCCAGTCAAGACTGCTTTGAGTCGCAAACTTCACGACAACCTTAGTCCCATTCCATTCTCCAACTTTTACGACGTCACTGTTCTTATTGCAAACACATTGTTCGCTAGTGAAACGAAATTCTTTGCCGGAGCAGGAAACAGCACGGTAATAGCCAGTGACTTTACCTATGTTATTAGCCCAGATATTGAATTCCGTTATCTCGTCTGATTGCTCGCAGAAATACGTGAAACTCCAATATTCCAGCACATGTCTGGCTGTTACCAACCGACCGTCATCGAGCAGGAATCCTGAGCCTATGACAGAACTTACAGACGAGACAGTTCTGGATGGACCATTCGGATCTGTCAATACAAGTTTTTCCTCGATAATTGCAAAAACATAAGGATTGCAAGTCGCAATACCGCCGGTCGCAGGAATACCACCAGTTGAATTGCCATTAGGTTGTGGGGGACGGTAATTGGCAATGCGCTTGCTCAATGACGCGATTTTTCTCTCGTAATCCTTCTGCTTTTGATTGTTTTCAACCAACTGCCGGGCCAGGGAGTCTGCCAACGTGGCATTTTTATCTGCCTTGTCAATCAGAGATGCTATTTGTTCACTCTTTTTCTGTAGTTCGTCCTGAGTGGTATATCCGAAATAAATGCCTCCGGCGACAAACAGCACCAGCACGGCCGCCAACGCAGTTATCGCCTGCTTATAAGGCCTAAGTGCCTGTTGGCGGAAAAGACTCAGGCGGCGGGAGAGACCGATACTGCCTACAGTGGCTTTGTTTCCCGTAGGGATCAGGAATCCCATTTTAGGACCGTTGACCGAAAGCTGGATCTCGTCGCCGTTTTGCAGGTACCATTCTTTTTGAACCTTACGGCCATTCAGGAAGGTGGAATTGGTGTCCGAAAGCTGGACAAGTTTCCATTTATCCCCGTCACGGACTATGGCGGCGTGCCGACGGCTGACGGTCTGGAAACTTTCGTCGAAACGGACCTGGCATCGCTGGTCGCGCCCCAGTTCGATCTGATCCACCAGTATTTCCTGTGATTCGCCCTGTTTGTGATATTTCGAGCCTACTTTGTGTTCGAGCATATAATACGTCCGCCCTGAACCGTTGAAAAGCGAACCTATTCCTGCGCCCACTGAACCCGAAAGGGAGCGTTTGTATGGTTGGGTAGCTTGTGCCATAATTAGTATTTATTTGATTAATATTGTTCCACACGCAATTTAACGTCGCCAATGGAGATGATGTCGCCCGGCGATATGGCCATGCCAGCAAGGGATACCTCCGACGAATTGACGTATGTGCCGTTAACCGAATTCCGCCAACCCCCTGTGCTGTTTCCGTCCCACTGCCCGTCACGCATATACCACCGTACCGTATCCATATCCCATTCCAGCGTGCAATGCTTTCGCGAAATGTAACAGCTGTCTTCTTCTACGACCGGTATGGAATTGTTTACAGACTCATCCTGTCGGCCCATCGTCAGGATGCGCTTACCCGACTCCAAAAGGTCATTCAGACGATACGTTTTGCCGTATTCTTCGCCCTGCATAATACGCAACAGGATACAGGACGAACCTTTGCCGCCGGACATATATCCTGGAATATCTTCCACACGGAAGGTGTCGCTCGAAACTTCGGGAACGAGTCGTAGTACGGCATCGGCAGAGGGAAGCCGCGTTTTGAAGTCGGGTTCTAAACAGCCCTCAATAATATTGCGAAATATCTTTCCGTTATGTGATGAATCCAAAATATTACGATTCCATCGCCCTTCGCGCGCGTTTTGAATGTAAATCGCCAAGTCGTTGTGGTCATTGAGCGATCCGAAGGGCAACTGACCGGTAAACATATGATACATCAGTACACCGAACGAAAAAATATCGGTCGTGGGAAGCACGGTAGCATCGCCTCTCCTGGGGTTGACCTGCTCGGGGGGCATGTAACCGTAGGTGCCGAAAATCTGGGTGGGTTTACCCATAATATTGCGTTCTGTCATCCGCTTATTGCGGTCGCCCGCTATCCCGAAGTCCGTCAGGGCAGCTGTCCCATCCTGTTTTATCAATACATTTTCGGGCTTGAGGTCGCGGTGTACTTTTCCGCAAGCATGCAGCGCTTTAAGTCCATACAGAATTTGACGACTCCAAAGCATCAGATTGGTGTTGCCGCTTGATATATGTGCAGACAAATCGCCATTAGGACAATATTCCATGACTATATATGGATTGCCCGACACATAACCCGAAGAGTGCGAATGCACCAGGTAAGGAGAATCTATCTGTCCTGTCCGGAACTCCATCTCGAACCGTTCCGACAACTGCGTTCTGATTTCTGGATGGACCTCCCATAATTTCAATAATTTCAACGCATAGGCCCCACCCACATTATCGGACACCTTGAAAACCTTCCCAAAAGAACCCTCTCCCAGTTCCTTTTCAACAAGAAATCGGTTATCAATGCGGTCGTTTACCTTAAAATCTATTCGTTGAGGAATTATTGCCATAAGAGTGCTGTCGCCGGACTATTTAATTCCGAACTCAAACCTCCTGTTACCCAGTATGATAATATCTCCAGGGGCCAATTCTATTTTCTCTTTGGCACACACGTATGTGGTTTTCAGCGGACTTGCATCTTTGATATACCATTTTCCGTTTTCGCACATCAACCAGGCCTGCTCTTTCGAAGTGATGGTCGGATTGCCAGGATCCGTATTATCCCTGGTCAGGGAGATCTGGTCACCCGAAAAAAACAGCTCGGCCCGGGTTGTTTGTTCATTGCCATTGGGAAGCGGAAGCAGGGAGCAGAAAGATGTCGTTCCGGCAGTTTCCCACCAAGGCACAGTGCCTCCAGTAATACCTCCGCTCCGTTGTTGTGCATGAGGGCCGGGTTGATCCGAATGGTTGTTATGCGGACCTGTATCGCGCTTCGTGTCGCGGTTAGTCGTATTTAAACGATGACCGCAATTCGGACAATCTTTATCACTGCCCCTGGCTGGGTAGCCACATCCGGGACAAGAGTTATTCTCCACAGAATTACCCATACTTCCGAAAACATCGGTTTCGTTAATAGTTTTATTAGGATTGAATCCTTCCTGGAATTTCGGTGGGTTACTGGGTGTAGCCACCCCAGCCAGCGCGGCGTTGCATTTTTCGCATTTAGCATTGCCGGCCGGATTGTCCCAGCCGCAGTTTTCACACCTCATAGCATGTATTAATTTAATAATCGATCTGGCTTGCGTTTCTCCACGGCCAACATCGATGTGTATTTTATCGCACAAATATAAATACTTAGTTATTACTAAGCAAGCTTAAGGCTCAAAATATTTATTTTATCAAATTTATATATAGATGGATGAAAACACCAATTGAAATGTACATTATAGATAGGGTAAGGGAGATCAGAATTCAACAAGGCGTATCCCAGTCTATGCTCGCATATGGAATTGGAGTTTCTCCCGGTTTCGTGGGACAGGTGGAGAGTCCCAAATTCCCCACGAAATACAATTTAAACCACATTAACGAGATTGCCAAATTCCTGAATTGCTCATTGTCGGATTTATTCCCGACAGAGCCTATGTGATACATTGTCGCAGAATACTACCATTACACCAAACAGACATAAGTCTTGTGCTTGCAGTATACGATTGAAATTGTAGCATTCATTGAGAAATCTGGTTGACTCCCCGGTTGACTTTCGCATCAAAAATCCACGTCAACCGCCCGAAACCGCCCCGACCGACCCAAACAAAAAAAGACCCGTAATCGAATGATTACGAGTCTTTCCAGTTAGTCGGGGTGATACGATTCGAACGTACGACCACACGCCCCCCAGAAATTTAATTTAACTTTTATTACCCTTGTTTTATTAATTATTTGCAGTACATTTGTCTGATAATCAACGTATTATACTTTGATTAAGTTTGATTTATTTTGATTTGGTGTGTTCCAAAAGTGTTCCACTAAATCCTAATGTACTGAAATGATTACATTTATAAGGAGAAACGACACGCCCAACAAAAAAGGGGAGTATGCCGTGCGGATGAGGGTAAACAAGGAGCGACTGCGCAAATATTTCACTCTGAAAATGTTTGCCGGAGACGATGCCTGGGACGTTCAGAATGAGCGTTTCATCATTATGCGGTATGCGAAAACTGAGGAGCAGAAAGCCGAGAATGAAAGGCGCAAGCAGTATAACTACAATCTGGAGCGATACAAGGTCAGGGCGCAAGAAATCATCGACGGTTTTGAACGTGAGCGTGTGGACTGGACGCTCAATCAGTTTGAAGACGCTTTCCTCAACAAAACCAAGCAGGGCAAGGTCAAAGCCTTTCTGGAAGCCCACATACAAACGCTTAAAGAAACCGGGCATATCGGTAACGCCGATTGCTACTCGGCCATTCTACGGGTGCTTGAAGGTTACGACAGCAAGTTCGGCAAGAGGGTATTTTCGGAAATAGACATAAAATATGTCAAAGGCTTCGATGTGTACCTGCAAAAGCGCGGATGTTGCGGTAACTCCCGAAAGTATTACTTTAAATCGCTGAGGGCAATTCTGAACAAGGCGATTCAGGAAAAGGAAGCCACCGACAAATCATACCCTTTCGGCAGGGGAGGTTTTCAGGTCGGCAGCCTTGAAGAAGAGACGGCCAAGCGATACCTGAAAGACGAGTATATGCAGAAGCTAAAGAATTGCCGGAGCATAGTGCCGAGGTTTGAGTATGCCCGGCAGTTGTTCCTGTTCTCCTACTATTGCTACGGGATGTCATTTGTCGATATGGCGTACCTACGCGGGTCGAATGTCGAGAAGCACGACGACGGGGAGTATATCGTTTACAAACGCCACAAAATCAAGCATCACAAGAAGGTCAAACCTATCCGCATCAAAATCACGGACGAGATACGCGCCCTGTTAGGCGAGTTGTGCGCCGGCAGCCCGACAATGGACGATTTTCTTGTGCCGATTGTCTCCATAGCCGGTTACGAGGGCGAGCAGCTACACACCCATATCCGAAACCGCTACCACAAATACAATAACTATCTGGCAGAGTTGGCTAAGGAGTTCGGAATAACCGATATAAAACTGACTACATACGTGGCACGCCACACGATGGCTATGACCTTACAGAAGAACAAGACCCCGCGCGAGGTTATCTCCCAGATGCTCGGCCACTCCGACCTAAGCACTACAAATACCTATCTCGATTGCTTCGACAGTTCGGTAATCAACGAAGCCGCGAAAGTTCTGTAGAATACTCTCCCAAGAGAGAAGAATTAGGGCAAATTGCCATTCCGAAATCACGAGTTAGAAATTATTTTCAAACAAAGTGATTTTTATTTATGGCTCGTTTTTGGTCAAAAAGGCTACTTTTTCGTGCTTATATGAAATTTCGCAGATAGTCGCCGGAGGACAGAACACTCACATAATTTTGATATTACGAAATAAAATTATTATCTTTGCGCCAACGGAAAACCGTCGAAAAGTCCCTGGGTCGAAACACAAAGGCCAACACACTCAATAGGCGTAGCACATCTTGCAATGGCCGTATTCTCGGCCAGCTCGGAAATCCTAAAAACATAGTTTGAATCAGTACACGGGTTGTGGCGATTTGTCGTCCCCCTATGTGCGCAAAATCTATCACAATGGAGAAACAAATCCGTGATGGTGATTTTGTTGTCGGACTTACGGTTTCCGAGCTAAAGACTCTGATCGGAGACCTATTACGCGACTCATCACCGAACAAAACGGAAGAACCTGAGTACCTCACCGCCCAAGAAGCGGCAGATTATCTTTCGTACCGTCTTTCCACCCTATACGATATGGTACATCGCAGGGTGATTCCTTTCGTGAAGCCGGAGCACAATGGCCGTCGGCTGTACTTCGAAAGAGCCAAGTTAGTTGAGTGGAAAAGTGCTCGACAATTCCAGACCCACGAAGATGCCTTTCAGAATCACCGGCTCGGCATCGGCGAAGGTCGCCGGACTGGCGACAAATCAAATCGACAGATGTATCTGCCCGGCTTTAAGGACAAACAGGAGTATATGGAATTTCTACATCGCAACCTGCGAGAAGCGAAAACCATCCTGAAAATCTTAAAATTCATCCAAATACTAATCTTAACAAACAAAAAATATGAAACCAGAAGAAACCGCTAATCAGAAAAAAGACGTATTGCCGGAGCGCCGATCAATACTATTCTATAGCTCATTTTATAACGCCATAAAAACACTTAGTAAGGCGAAAAGATTGGCCATGTATGATGCTACTATGGAATACGGCTTCAACGACAATATGACAGAGTTGCCTCTCGAATTAGACAGGATATTTATTGGCATACGTGCACAGTTGGATGCCAATACTTACAAATGGGAGAAAAGAGTCAAGCAGGGCGAGCACGGGATTAAAGGTGCCGCACACGGCAGTAAAGGAGGACGACCGCGCAAGAAGAAAGCGAAAAATGAAGCAAGTGATCCTTCTAATATTGATGACTTTGTGCTGACCGACGAAATGCAAGAAGCTATGGATAAGGAACTTAAGTCTATGCAAGAAACCCCCTTAATGTA
Organism: Rikenellaceae bacterium; assembly: GCA_031550125.1. Classification (GTDB taxonomy): domain Bacteria; phylum Bacteroidota; class Bacteroidia; order Bacteroidales; family Rikenellaceae; genus JAVBOW01. The sequence goes on along the minus strand of JAVBOW010000017.1, from coordinate 11,252 downwards.
AACCAGTAAGGGTAATTAAAAATCCTAAAGACAATCTTTAATGGCATCAACAGAATTTTCCAACACCCAAGAGGTAGAGAATGTTTCTCTGTTCAAAAATTATTACACGGTTTTGCCGGAGAAGTCCATATCACTTAAAGCATGGCTGACAACTCATATGTTCAAAAAGTATGTAGAGGCTTACAGGGAATGTGAGGACGAGGAACAACGTAAGAAACTCAAAGCCTCATTACCCTGCATCACTCCGAGCGGAATCTTTCAAATACGTCGTGAGAACGGTCTATACACTCATAGCAGATTTCTATGCGTCGATATAGACGGCAAAGACAATCCGGATACGGATTGGGAGGAAGTTAAACTGTGGCTCGGGAAAGAAATACCGAGCCTATACTATGCCGGCTTGTCTATTGGTGGAGATGGGATTTACTGCATTATCAAAATTAAGAATCCCGACCTCCACCTCTCTCATTTCCTTGCTTTGGAACAGGAATTTTCAGAGAAATACGATCTGACGGTGGACACAAATTGCAGGAATATGTCCCGTCTGCGAGGTGCCAGCTACGATCCAAATCCATATTTCAACGAAGGTGCTGTTCCATACCATAGGATTCTTAGTAGTCAAAACGAATACTGCGGCCGAATAACTACCGAAGAAGACGCCAAGAAGATACGAGATCTTGTACGGGTTATTGTCAAGTACATAGAAAATGAAAAATTAGATATGACGGACAATTACCACACATGGTACAGACTTGGTTGTGCGCTTGCATCCGAGTTCGGAGCAGATGGAATAATGCCATTCCGCCGGATCAGCAGATTCTCTCCAAAATTTGATGAGTTCGACATTCTGTGGCAGTATGAAAAATTCTGGAAGACCAACAAGAAGACTAAAATTGGAACATTTCTCTACATCTGTGAGCAATTCGGCGTCCCGGTAAATGAGTTCCGAAAACGACTAAATACCTCAAGTCTGTAAAAAGGAAAAATGTAAGTCTATCGAGTCTCGGTGCATAATGCCCTTTTTTTTATGCCACATTCAAAGTCAAATAATATTAACAATTAAACTTCACTAAAATGAACGCAATTGCATTTGGAAAAATTTACGCTGGCGAAAAGCCAATGGTGGATTTGTTTGAAAATCAGTCGTCAGTAAAAGCCTCTCGTCAAATACCTCTCGATGAGTGGCTACACAATGACGAGCACAGAAAGGAGATCGAGTTGATACGATCAATGAGCCTTGAAAAATTCCAGACAAGTCATTTATCCCTGTTGCCGGGCGTTACTCCGAGTGGAACATCCTTTTGGCATCCTTGGCCTCCACACCAAACCTCATTCACTTTCAACGATTTTATATGCGTTGAAGTAGTAATACGGAATGTTTCCCCTGAGGAATTGGAGGACTTAAAGATCAGTCTGAGCAGGGAGTTCAAGAACCTGTATTACGCAGGACGTTCGACCTCCGGCAAAGAGATGACATTAATATTCAGAATATGCTCCATAGATTACTACGGGTTGGAGTATATGACCATTTGCGATGAATTGCAGGGACGTTTCGGACTTACATTAGACGTGAGCCACCTAAATTTCAGACACCTGTTACTTCCCCAATACGATCCCAACGCCTACTTTAATCCGGATGCCTCGGATGATATGACCATTTTCTTCCGACTTGGCAGATGGAGCAACAAAGGAGAGCGAAGCTATGACGAATCCAGACGCATAAGTTATCAAGTGGCGGTTCTGGTAGAACAAATTATCGAGAATAAAATCCCCATATTTGAAGATAAGCGTGTAGCCTATCAAGTTGGAAACTCTCTTTTTGCCGAGTTTGGCGAGTACGGCAGATGCTTTTTCAATCAGATTGCCTGTGTATCGGATGATTACGAGAAAATCAAATGTAACTACCAATATAGCAGCTGCATGGAAAGCACTCTTGAGGAAGCCGCTCTGGGGGGTGGGTATCACTCGTCAATAGGTACATTTTTCCATCATTGCCAAAAGATGGGGCTGCAAATACCCGCATTTACAAAGTAACTGTAAAAAGGAAGAACGTAAGTCTATCGAGCCTCGTAGCTTACAATCGGCATCTAATCGACAAAATACCCTTGCTCCGGCAAGGGTATTTTGTTTTTCTGCCGATTGATAGCGGAGAGCGAAGGTAGACTTGCGTTTTTTTCTTTTTACAGCCACTCTCAAATTAGAGGGATATTGTTGTTTAACTTAATTTTCTTAGTTTTGCATTAAACAACGATAAAATATTATCGCCTATGGGTAGATAGAAAAACAAAAGCGCGGCGCCGGCTAAACGGCGCAAAACATAAAAAAGCGTTAGCTTTCTCCTCGCGATTGAAACTTCGACATTTCACAGCAGACAAAAGAGTAAAGCGTAAACGCTCACGTTTCCACACGTGGGCTTTACTCATTTATTTGTCTGCAAGGTTGTCGAAGACCTCAATCGCAAATGAAGCAAGTACTGTCCCACGTTTTTTATTGCCTATAATCAACCATTCTCCGAGGGACGGGAGTGAATCAAAATCACTTACCGAAATGACAACAATTACTAAATTCCCAGTCACGAAATTAACTCAAGTTTTAGATTCAAAAGTCAGGCACATTCTGTCTCTTTTAGATAAAGAATTTGATTCTCATGAATTTATCAACAAGTTAATCGAGCAATACAAAGCGGATTACGAATCCTTGTGTTCCGACTTTAAGACTGTTACGGCTTTACATGGCCATATTGGATTGTATCTCCGTGAATTGGAAGTTATAGGCGTATTGCAGGAAGGAAATCCCAAAACACTTAAGACTACTAATATTCACGACAAAGAAACAGAAAATCATAACTGGATAAAGATTTAGTTATCGTATGGTAGGATATGCAGAATAACATCGACGTCATAGAGTTTCCTGACAAGGTTTTCGAAGGGTTTTTGCTTGAGAATTTCGACTACGATCAGGACGGGCAAATTTCTGCCGAGGATGCCTCGCGGGTAGTCTCTATGCAAATAGACGGAACGCCGGCGCGACAGATAATGAGCCTGCAAGGAATCGAGTATTTTGTAAATCTACGGCAACTTACTGTACAGCATACGAGTATCTGCACTCTGGATGTAAGCCGGAATAAAAACCTTGAGCATCTGGATTGTATGGAAAATCGTTTGCTCCGGCTGAATCTGGGACGGCTTAACCAAATGACAAGGCTGTATTGCGACGGCAACCGGTTGGAACGGCTTGATGTTTCCGGCTTGCCGTCTCTCAAACTATTGCACTGCACGCACAATCGGCTGACAGAACTTGACCTTGCAAACAAGCGGCAGTTAATTGTTCTCCTGTGCGGAAACAATCTTTTAACCAAATTAGATGTGTCCGGCTTGCCTCTGATGTTTGTGCGTTGCGAGAATAACCAGCTTACGGAACTCAACCTTTCCGCAAACCGGCATCTGATTGACGTACAGTTTAACGGCAATCCCCTGCAAAGATTGTCGCTACCGGCTCGCTACGATTCCGGCATAGAAGAAATCATTTGCGATACCCGGCAACTGGAAACAGTAAAGCAACATTACACCGATTTATGGGACAAAGTGGAACTTAATGAAGTTCCAACACCACAACCTCAGCAGGGAAAACTCTTTGCCGGATGTGAAGCCGAGGTTAAGGTTGATTTTATTCCGACTATGCTGGCGCACGATATTGAAGTGCCGGAGTTCGTTTGAAACAAAACACACAAACAGGATTATGGAAAGAAGATTAAGAATTAAGGTAATTGCGTTAAGTCTGGCACTTACTCCGTTGATATGGTCGTGTTCAAAAACGCCAACGGACGAATCCCAAACGACTACCCCTACATTAACCGTAGCGCCGGATCGCAAAGAGGTATCGTGGCAGGGAAATACTTACGGTGTAGGAATTACATCCACATCGAGTTGGGTTATAGAAAGTAAGCCTGCTTGGGTTGAATGTATGCGGTATTCCGGCACTACAAATCAGCCCTTTGACTATACGGTAGCCACGAATGAAGGAGGCTCCCGTGAAGGCGTAATTAGATTGTATCTGGCGGATCATACACAAGTAACAGCAACTATAACAATATCTCAAGAAGCTAAACCGGAAGACCCTGTTACACCCTTTCTTTATATAGAGCCGGATGTATACAATGCGCTATGTACGGCTACTACTTTTTCCTGCACGGTAGAGGCATCTACAGATTGGGATTTTTACCCTCCTATGCAAGATTGGGTAAGCCTGCAAAAGCATAATAATACTCTTCAAGTATCCGTAAGTCCAAACGAATCTGTGTCCTCCAGATCGCAAATAGTAACTCTAAGATTAAAAGATGATTCTAAGACATTCGGGTACAGGATTAATCAGGAAGGCAAGGAAAAAACTCCTGATCCCACTATTGAACTAGAACTGGATTTGTCGGAAATAAACTGTACTATGTATGGTGATGAAAGGGGGCTTATAGTAACATCTTCGCATCCTTGGAAGGTAGTGTCCCGTCCTGATAATGTTCAGGTAATAACACATTCAGAATGGAGCCATCAAATGGGAGTTACAATTAAGGTCGGCCCTTCGGGACCTGAGTCAATGAAGGGTGAATTAGTATTTAGATGTCAAAATGTAGAACGGTCTGTGCAAATTATTCAACATCATCAGTATATAACAGGGAGTGAATGGCCATCTTCCGACAATGTGCAGGGTGTTGTATTCTGGATAGACCCTTCAGATTATGACACATACAAAGTGGTTAACAAGTATAGAAAGTCCTACTATATTTTCCCGCATACTGGTGATTTGGAGAGCAGCATAAAGAAATGGGAAGGGAAGGAGCAGCTTACAATATTCAGAACTATGGAGCAATCTACTAGTAGTAGACTAGCGTTAGGACAAGTGTATACAGATATTAAGAATAATGTTGGATCAGAATGGTGGATACCATCTCAGTACGAGTTGTCTCATATTAATATTTTATATGAGAGAAACAGGTATGTTTTATACAGTTTTTTTGGAGAGCCTTCTTTATTTCATCCTAAAAGGATGACTCTTTCAAGTACATGGTACGATTCCATGCACCCCAGATGCAGATCAGGTTATGCAGGAAACCCTCCTCCCTATCCGACTTATGGGCGATGGGATGAGTCTCTGGCAAGTATTGAGTCCGTACCGGGATTTTATGATTGGAGCATAATTGTAGTAAAAGATTTCACATGGAAAAATCACAACCAGATACTAAACCAATAATTTGCTAAAATTGAATATTAAAAAGGTCATATAACACGAAAACAGAATAGCGTTCAGAGCAAGTATGTATCTAATCCTTTAGGAGAGTCAGAAACGGCTCTCTTTTTAATTATCTCTTGGTGCGTGGGATTAATTATTGGTCGGGGTAATATTGACAACCAGAGCGACGCCCTCAAAAGAACAAACACATGAACATCACTATCCATAGAGGAATCAATCAAATCGGAGGCTGCATAACGGAAATATCCTCCCGTAAAGCCCGGATATTTATCGACATGGGGCATAACCTGCCATTCGGCGACCACATTGCACCTGACAGTTTCACGAGTCCGAAATGGATAGAGGAAATTACGCAAGATGCGGATGCCGTATTCTACACCCATTATCACGGCGACCATTTGGGATTATTTCTCTGTGTGCCGGATCATGTCCGGCAATACATCGGCAGCGTTGCCAAGCGGGTTTCAATTCGCAAGCATCGGCAACTTTCTTATATCGAAGGCCGTGAACAGCAATCCGAAGAAGAAATCGCCAAACTTGAACGGATGGGTGAACTAACCCCTCGGCAGACGGTAGAAATAGGAGATATGAAAATAACGCCCTATCTGGTGAGTCATTCCGCCTATGAGTCTTATATGTTCCTCATCGAAGCGGACGGCAAGAGGGTGCTTCACACGGGCGATTTCAGAGGGCACGGTTATTTGAGCAAGGGTTTAATCCCGACCATTGCGAATACGATCTTACCGCAGGGCCCAATCGATTTTCTGATTACCGAGGGGACTATGCTTTCAAGGCCCGGTGAGAAGGTTCTAAGCGAAAAGGAGTTACAAAGGGAAGTGCGAAAGATAATGACGCGCTACAAAAACGTATTTGTAATGTGTTCTTCTATGGATTTGGAGCGACTCTCTACGTTCTATGCAGCGAATATGCAGTTAAAGAACAGACCTGTTGTGTGCGACCACTTCCAGAAGAACATACTTGAAATATTTACAGAGTCAGCCGGGGCGCACACCTCGTCGTTCCGCTTTGATGATGTATATGATTTCAATCCCGCGAATGCCAAACTATTGGATTGGATGGGCGACAAAGGCTTTTGTATGTTCGTCCGGGCTACCGACAAATTCAAAGACTATTGCCAGACGCTTCTGCCCCGATTAGACCCTAACGATACGGTGCTGATATACTCCATGTGGAAAGAGTATGTCAATCCCGACGGCAAACACGCCATACAGCGATATGTCGATTTCGTTTCCATGTTTCCCAATATAGAAAAACTACACACAAGCGGCCACGCCTCTGCCGACTGCCTCGCCGAAGTATGCAATCTCGTAAATCCGGCTCTCGGAATAATCCCCATCCATAGTGAAGATTCGGCAAGCTATGCGAATCTGCCGATAAGCAAGGAGTTAAAGGAGAAGATAATTACAGACAAGGATTCAAAAACTATTGAGGGCGTCAGTGTCGAAATCATTTTAAGGTGGTCAAATCGCAGGTAGGGTTAGCCTTATCTGCGGCAAAATAATCGTACATCTCCTTATATGTCATCGTTGGTAGAATCATAGGCGAGGATTTGAAAGCGAATATTGTTGTTTTGTCTTGTATCCTGGGGTATATTGCAGGCAAGATTGACATTTGCTCATTTGTCATATCTCTTTGGTATCGGCTATTTTTGTAATTTCCCTAAAAGTAATTCAATAAAATTTTCAAAATCGTTACCATTTTGAATAATGTCTTGTGGAATAATACCCCTATATTCGATCAAATGTATTGACTCATTTTGTTTTTTCTCTGCTTCCAAGTTGTCTTCAATTAATGGTCTAATCGTACTGCCGATATTTGTCACAACCTTTGCAAGAGGTAAAATTTCACTCGTCGAAAGTTTATATTTGTTATTTGAGCCAGTGTAGCGAGTAATATCTACCGCACACAAAGCATAGCGCTCACTCTCCTCAACAGCACGTTGAAGTTGAAGTTTACTCATGGAAATGGAGTTTCGAGTGTCCCATCTTGATTTGACTTCTATGAAATAAACAGGTTTTTTATCTAAGAGTATAACAATGTCTTGCCCCCCTTGTATATCTGTTGCTTCAACAGACTTCTCATAATCAAAAGAAATTCGTCCTTGTAATTCGTTGGATAATTTTTGTCGGATAAGATTTTCAATGTATATCCCTATTTCATACTTATGATGAAAATCAGCATCACTTTCTTTTTGTTGCTGAAGTAAAACGGTTGCTGCACTTAGAATTGCTGAAAAATTATCCTCTTGTACGAGTTTGCCAAGTTTCTTTATATCCGCCTCCTTTAATGTCACAATCGAGAAAATCTCGTCTTTAGTACTTTCATTTGTAACTACCTCTAACATTAAGTTTGCTTTTTTATCATCAAGTCGTGGAAATAATTCAGCATATTGTTTTTCACGCAATGATGATATTATTTTCAAAATCTCATCTTTAAACTCATGTTCATTAATATTGCGGATGTCTGTGTCAAAGAAAATATCTTCAATTATATTAGTTAAATATTTGTTGTTAATAAATCTATCCTCAGCAACAAATTCATTAAATTCTTTATAAACTAAATCTTTCCTGATTTCACTCTTAGTTACGTTGTTGTATAGCTCTATTATATCTGGAATTATATCAACATCTCTTTTTAACTCACTATTATTTTTTAACTCATTTAATTGGTTAGGATAGATTTTTGAAACTGAATATACTTCTTTAAAACTGTCTTCGTAGCAATTTGCTATCTCAAGCAACAACTTAATGTTTGCTTTAACCCATTCTTCATTATGGTATTGAAGTAAATTGAAGAATATCTGAATAAGAATTCTTCTCGCCGGACGAATATCGAGATTCTCTTCTTGATTTTCCAGATTAGATAATTGAATCAAGTTATCGTTTATCGAATAATATTTGCTGATTATCTTGACTAATGCCGAAGGTTTACTTTGTGAGTTTACATTGTTGTTGAGTTTGCAATACTTTAATAAGTTGCAGAAGAAGTGATCATCAAGTTTTTCCGTATCTTCTATGGAGGTAAGAATGTAATTTTCAGTATTAATAGCCCCTGAGAGACAGATGCAAGTTGAGGCCTGCATTTCATCTAATTTAGTCTTAACACTGTTGGAGAAGTCTTTTCTATTGAATTTCTCAAAACGAAAATCAAAACAAAAATCCTCGTGAACAAGCCTGTCAATAGAGTTAGGAATTAGAGTTTTGCCAATATCAACCAAGGTTTCTGTCAAATTCTCCTTTTTAAGGAGAGGTAAAAGCAAACAAAATTTACCCTCCAAATTTGGCAGTAATGAGTATTCTGAAAAATAATTTACCTTTTCTTCTTTAATTAGATTTTTGTAGTAATTAATTAAGCATTTTTTATCAAAAAAAGACAAATTCTCTTTTGATATTTTATCAACCAAATCTTTATGCTTGATAAAATCAGTACTCTCACTAGTCCATTCGCCAACAAATCTACTCCACAAAACTATTTTTTCTTTTGTGGGAATATTGTTGTAAAACATAGATACTAAGGTGTAAAAATCATCAAAACTCTCTGCATCATTTAAAAGCTCTTCATCAAGAAAACAAACTTCATTAACGGTCTTAAACCCACCAACAGTTTCAACAATAGGTAATGATTTATATTCTTCTACCCAAGTGTTTTGTAGCCTGTCGAAATATTCGTTCAACAAATTGTTTTCCGTATTTCTTTTGAAGTTGATTTGCGCATATAACAGAGGATTAGACACACTTATTACGTTACTTTTCAGGAAATCAAATATCAGTTGCGAAGCTAGCTCTATTATTCTCTGGTTTTCCTCTTCTTGATCTTTTACTTGGTCTTTATTGCTCTTTAAATGAATTCCATCTCTTGGCTCAGTAGGTAGAAATTGATTGCAGTTGATGATGAAGTTTAATCCAAAATTCTCTGATCCAATTAGTGGATAATATAAAAACAACCGGGCAACTCTTTCTGAAAATTGAAACAACTCAAGGCTTTCATTTATAGGCAGAATGACTTCTATTTGGTCGTCAACTTCAATTATGGAATATAAAATTTTGTTTATGCCATTTCTTGAAATAGTTGTTTTGTATAATTCTATTGCTTTATCATTTATAATCTTTTCTTTTGCAACTCGCTCAAATGAAGTTTCCGAATTATTTAAAATAATGTTCACTTTTTTGAGCCGGTCATTAATCGTCAAGACAATGGGAATATAGTCTTCCAAATCTGTACTTGATTCGGCTATATAACTCAATTCTTGCTCACTTTCAGGTAAAAATGTGAATGTTGTTTTTATCTCAGGATTAGAAAGAATTGCACCTCGCTGGATGAGTTGATAAACATTTTCCTTTTGAATTCTGATATTTTCGCTTAACGCTTGCCATTCTTTAGGACTACGGTCAATTAAGAAGTCTTTAATCTCGAAAAAAGTATTCTCGGATTCAAGTATTGAGTTTATAAAGAATTTACGTCCAAAAGTATGTGTTGATAAGAAGCCTGTTCCATATTTTCCGACCTCCGGAACTTCTGATTCTTCGCCGTATTTTCCACTTACTTGCTTTATCAAAGAAATAAAGGATTTAGTCGTAAATGGTTTCCCGTTATGAGTAAAGGCAAAGCCGTTGTTTCTGTAATCCAAAATAACTTCGCAATCTGTAGTCAAATCGCAAGCATTTTGAACTAATTCCCACACGGCTCGATTAGACGAATAGTTGTTGAAATTCTCAAACCCTCTTATCATCTTGTCAGCATGTTGCTTCAAATCAGATAATTCAGATTCTATTTTTGCTTTATTTAATATTTCGTCTCGATTTATCATTTGCATTTGGTTAATTTATGATTGATAGCATTGATCCTTTTTATCAGTATTGGCCATGTTTGTAACTCTATTATGCAAAGTTACAAATCCTTGACAATCTATTTGTACCATAAGTGGCAAACTCATAAAAACAAGTTTTTTAGTGGAGCCCAAAAGTCAAATTTTGGAATAGATGGGGCTTAGAATCAAAAAACATATCCAACAATTTGAATTGCAAAATATTACCAAATTAGGCCCAATTCAAAGCCCTGTGTTCCAAAACTGTTCCAGTAAATATTCCGCAAAAGAAAACAGCCACCTACATTTGATGTAAGTGGCTGAAAATCAAAGTTTCCGATTAGTCGGGGTGATACGATTCGAACGTACGACCACACGCCCCCCAGACGTGTACTCTAACCGGGCTGAGCTACACCCCGAATGGTTAAAGATTTGATTTCATCGTTTAAACTTGATGTTATTGAAGGCTGATTTTATAAGTTCTTGTTCTTTTTAGGGGATCTTGAACAGAAACTTGTACCGAACTTGCACCAGGATTTGAACCGCCAACGGCGTGTGTCCCGATAAAACCCGTCAACTCATCAATGAACCTAAACGCTAAAACCTCTCAAATTCATGGTAAGTGAAAAATCACTTATCAAAGAACAAAAGAACATCCAAAAGCATGAATGCGGCGCAAAGGTACTAAAAATATTAATAAATCCAAATTCAAAAAAAAGAATTACTGTGCAGTAATCTATCTAAAACTCCCTGCATCATCCTTTTAAGTATTTCGCCGCCGATTTTCATGGCAAATTTTCTCTCCTCAAGAACAGTATGTCTCCAAAATTTCCCGCAAAACCGGCTGAGTATATGCATAAAGCCGGGTATTTAGTGCGTTAAGATTAGCGGGTATGAGTCCGCTTCCTCCTCGCTCGACAAAACAAACGATAGGCGTTAGGCTTTACCATCCTTTCTGTCGTCGGTCTTTATTTATCGTTTGAATTCCAAACCAGAATGGACTTAGCCGATAAGCGAAACCCGACACACGCTATGCACAGCGTCGTTATCGTAGGGCGCAGCGTTTTCTTGCGTCACGCATATTAACGCCAACCTGTTTTCAGGCTGATCCAAAATTTGTAATAAAGCAAGTCATGCAAAAAATGATAAAATGGAAACCCCTCAAGCTTGAGGGGTTTCCATT
>JAVBOW010000031.1:0-61864 GCA_031550125.1 Rikenellaceae bacterium | reverse complement strand
CCCGCGTTTATATTTTAGCGTGAGTGCCGCTTAAGGAAAACGGATCTGTCCGAAAAACAGGCTGGCGTTAATATGCGTGACGCAAGAAATCGCTGCGCCTCACGGTAACGACGCCGCGCATAGCGTGCGTCAGGTTTCGCTTATCGTCGGAGTTTCAAACCGGAGCGGACTAATCGGGCAGGGAATCGGACAATACCGCCACGGGAAGCGTGTCGGGCATTATCTCGGCAGGAGTCTGGAGGAGCGGGACGACCTGGGCCGCAGTGTCGCACTGCGGCGATCCCTGGCGACGATGCGCCGCACGGTTGGCCGACACGGCCACTATCAGCGCCACTATCGCCACGGCGGATATCACCCCTATGATCTTTTTGCCCATTCCGAGTCACGGTTATTTAAGCAAAGTTAAGAAAAATATCCCGGAATTTAACCCCCGGAAAGCCAATGATAACAAAAACTTAACCTTACATGCTGTATATAATGCCTAACTTTGCGGCCGGAATGATATTTGTGTCTTAAAATTTTCATTTTCCCTTTTTTTCTATTATATTTACGCATACGGATTTATTAATCATTTTGAGATATGTCGGTTCTGAACTTCGATAAGAACAGTTTGGGCAACCTCGAGTACTCGCTCCAACGCGAGATGCTGGCCACCAACCGCGCTGGCGGTTACATGAGTACGACCATCGTGTGCTGCAACACGCGCAAATACCATGGTCTGATGGTTTGCCCCAAGGATGAGGCCAACGAAGAAAATTTCGTCCTCCTCTCGTCGCTCGACGAGACGGTCATCCAGCACGACCAATCCTTCAACCTGGCCATACACCGTTTTCCCGGCACATACGAACCCAGGGGGCATAAATATATAACCGACTTCAAATACACCCCCTCGCCCACGCTCATCTACCGCGTGGGAGGCGTGGTGCTGCGCAAGGAGATGCTATGGATACATTCGCGTACCCAGCTTATGATCCGCTACACGCTGGAGGAGGCCCATTCGCGCACCCACCTGCGCCTGCGTCCTTTCCTGGCTTTCCGCCCGGCTCATTCGGTAGGCGGCGCCAACATGTTCGCCGACGGCCGCTCCCATCCCATCCCCGGCGGCGTGCGCTCGCGCCTTTACGAAGGCTTCCCCTGGCTGAACATGCAAACGAGCAAGCCGTGCGAATTCGTCCCCGCCCCCGACTGGTATTATAACTTCGAATATCTCGAAGAGCAGCGCCGCGGCTACCCCTTCCGCGAAGACCTGCTCACGACGGGCTATTTCGAATTCGAATTGCAAAAAGGGGAGAGCGTAGTGTTCTCCTGCTCCACCACGGAGGTCGATCCGGCCGCCATAGCGGAAACATTCGAATCGGAGATAGCGCGCCGCTCCAATAAGATAGATTTCCTGTCGTGCCTGCGCCACTCGGCGCGCCAGTTCATCGCCCGCCACGCCGACCGCACCGAAGTGGTGGCCGGCTTCCCGTGGTTCGGCCGCTGGGGCAGGGACACCTTCATAGCGCTGCCCGGCATAACCCTCACGCAGGACGGCCTGGAGAGTTGCATAGACGTGGTGGACACCATGACCCGCGAAATGAAAGACGGCCTGTTCCCCAACATGGGATCGGCGTACAACTCGGTAGACGCCCCGTTGTGGTTCTTCTGGACGCTGCAACAGCTGGAAAAACATATAGGCGACGCCAGAATATGGAAAGATTACGGGCAGAAGATGAAAGACGTGCTGGAGTCTTTCCGGCGCGGCATAGGCGGCGTTATAGCCCTGCACGACAACGGGCTGGTGTGGGCGTCGAATCCGACGCACGCCATGACGTGGATGGATGCCATGGTGGACGGCGTACCCGTTACCGGTCGCGACGGATATCAGGTTGAGATCAACGCCCTGTGGTACAACGCCGTTTGCTACGTGCTTTCGCTGGCGGGTCAATTCGGCGACGACGAATTCGTCGAACAATGGCAGGCCCAGCCGGAGATAACCAAAACGTCGTTCATAAAAATGTTCTGGAACGCAGAGCGCAATTCGCTATGCGACTACGTAAACGACACCGCAGCCAACCAATCCGTACGTCCCAACCAGATAATAGCCTGTTCCTTGCCATTCTCAATGCTCTCGCAGGAGCAGGCGATGGGCGTCATCTCCATAGTCAAGCAACACCTGCTCACCCCCACGGGCCTGCGCACGCTATCGCCGCGCCACCCGCTCTACGAGGGGCGTTACGAGGGCGACCAGCCCACGCGCGACCGCCAGTATCACCAGGGGACGGTGTGGCCATGGTTGCTGGAACACTATGTGAAGGCCAACTTCGACATTCTCGGAACCGCTTTCACGGCCGAAGCCGAAGAGATACTGGCCGGTTTCGACGAAGACATAAACAGCTACGGCATAGGCTCTATATGTGAGATCTATGACGGCGACCCGCCCTACGCCCAGCGCGGAGCGATATCGCAGGCCTGGAGCGTGGGCGCTCTGCTAAGCATCAACTCCATGATAGAACACCACAAGGCCCTGGCCGAGGAAGACGCCAATAAAAACAAAAAAACAGATAAACAATGAGAGTGTTGATGTTCGGGTGGGAATTTCCCCCGCATATTGCCGGAGGCCTCGGAACGGCCTGCTACGGCCTCACGCGCGGCCTTTCGAGGCAGGGAGTGGAAGTGATCTTCGTGGTGCCGCGAGCCTACGGCGACGAAGACCAGCGTTTCGTACGCGTGGTCAACGCCAGCGACGTGGAGGCCGAATTCGGCGGCAATGACGAGGACGGCCGGCTGGACGATATCTGGGAAAAGATGACCGTAGTCCAGATAGATTCCAACATGGTTCCCTACATGTCGCCCGAAGAGTACGCAAAGATGAGCGAGGAGTGGCGCAAAACGGGGTCGGTACACACTCCCGGCGTCAAGGGCGACGCATGGAAAGAGCGTTACACCTTCTCCGGCAAGTACGGGGCCAACCTTATGGACGAGGTGTCGCGTTACGCCCACGTGGCCGCCCAGGTAGCCAAAGATTTCGAGGGGCAGTTCGACATCATACACGCCCACGACTGGCTGACGTACTACGCCGGCATAGCCGCCAAGCGCGTGTCGGGAAAACCGCTTGTCGTGCATATCCACGCCACCGAGTTCGACCGCAGCGGCGAGAGCGTCAACCAACCCGTATACGACATAGAACGCGCAGGCATGCAGGCCGCCGACAAAGTGATGGCCGTGAGCAATCTTACGCGCAATATAGTCATAGAGCGCTACGGCGTCCCCGCCGAAAAGGTGGTTACGGTGCATAACGGCGTCCGCTTCGCCTCCAACGGCGCGGCGAACGAGGTGGAAAGGGGCCTGGAGGATAAGATAGTGACCTTCCTGGGCCGTATAACTTACCAGAAAGGTCCCGATTATTTCGTAGAGGCGGCGGCCAAGGTACTCAAGAGACTGCCCAACGTGCGTTTCGTGATGGCGGGCAGCGGCGATATGCTCAACCAAGTCATCCGCCGCGTAGCCAAACTGGGCATAGCCGACCGTTTCCACTTCACCGGATTCCTGAAGGGCGACGACGTGCAGAAGATGTTCGCCATGAGCGACGTATATGTAATGCCCTCGGTATCCGAGCCTTTCGGCATATCGCCGCTCGAGGCCATGAAGTCTAACGTGCCGGTGATAATATCCAAGCAGTCCGGCGTGGCCGAAGTGCTGGATTATGCCGTCAAGGTAGACTACTGGGATGTGGACGCCATGGCCGACGCGATCTACGCGCTGGTAAAATATCCCGCGCTGGCAAAAATGTTCTCCGAAAAGGGCCTCGAGGAGGTGACTTCGCTCACGTGGAACGATGTGGCCGCCGGCGTGAAGCTCGAATACGAATCGATGCTCAGATAGGCCTGGAATTGGCAGAATATTTGATTAGTAAACCGAATGAGTCCGCGATAAAACGATCAGCCATGAAGACAATCTGTTTTTACTTCCAGATCCACCAGCCCATAAGGCTCAAAAGATACCGCTTCTTCAGCATGGGGCGCGACCACCAATATCTGGACGACGCGGGCAACCGCGCCATAACGCAGAAAGTGGCTTCGCGTTGCTACCTGCCCATGAACAACCTGCTGCTGAAACTCATAAAAGAGCATAACGGCGCGTTCAGGGTGAGTTTCTCGATGTCGGGCCTCGCCGTGGAGCAGTTCAAGGCATACGCCCCAGAGGTGATGGACAGCTTCCGCGCCCTGGCCGATACGGGTTGCGTGGAGTTCCTCGGCGAAACCTACAGCCACTCGCTCTCTTCGCTGTGGAGCCGCGAGGAATTCTGCTCGCAGGTGGTGGCCCACAGCAACATGATAAAACGCGAATTCAAGAAGACTCCCAAAGCCTTCCGCAATACCGAGCTTATCTACTCCGACCAGATAGGCGAATGGATAGGCGAGCTTGGTTTCCGCACCATGCTGGCCGAGGGCGCAAAGCATGTGCTGGGATGGAAAAGTCCCGATTTCGTCTACGCCAACGCGCTGAACCAAAAGCTGCGCCTCATGTTGCGCAACTATAAGATGAGCGACGATATCGCCTTACGCTTTTCCGATCGCCACTGGTCGCAATGGCCTCTGACGGCAGATAAATTCGCCGGGTGGATGGCCCATGAAGGCACGCCGGGAAGCGTCATAAACCTGTTCATGGACTACGAGACATTCGGAGAGAGCCAATCGGCCGACACGGGAATATTCGATTTCATGGCCCACCTGCCCAAGGCCGCACTCGCCACGGGACGCCTGGAATTCGGCACGGTGAGCGAAGCGGCAGCCAAACACCAGCCGGTAGCAGTCCTCTCATGCCCCCACCCCATGTCGTGGGCCGACGAAGAGCGCGACACGAACCTGTGGCTCGGGAATGAATTGCAGAGCGAAGCGTTCAACACGCTCAACGCACAACGCGACAAAGTG
Source organism: Rikenellaceae bacterium (assembly GCA_031550125.1). Classification (GTDB taxonomy): domain Bacteria; phylum Bacteroidota; class Bacteroidia; order Bacteroidales; family Rikenellaceae; genus JAVBOW01. Next base: position 56,951 of record JAVBOW010000031.1, on the reverse strand, counting down.
CTGGCGGTGGGAGATTCCGATATGATACACGTATGGAACCTGCTCCAATGCTCCGACCACCTGTTCTACATGTCCACCAAAGTATCGTCCAACAGCGACGCGCAAAGCTATTTCAATCCCTACGACTCGACTTACGACGCATTCATAAACTACATGAATGTCCTGAGCGATTTCATAGTGGAGCTTGACAAGCGCCTGGTGCAAGCCCATGTGCCGGTTACGGCTTAACTATACGGGTTTAGTTCCCTAAACCCACGTTATATTATCGCAGCAAAAGCCCTATGCTCAGTGGAGCGTAGGGCTTTTGCTTTCAACATCTATATGTTGGCTGCGCATATCGCGCATCATCTTTCGCTTATCCTTCTCATTTCAAATCCTCACGGACTTCAGGCTGATCCATTATCAGAGCAGGCTCAGTCGCCGGCTGTCGGACAGGAAAGTGCGCCTGTGATAGGGCGAGGGGCCGTACTCGGCCACGGCGCGGCGGTGCATGGCGGTGGGATAGCCTTTATTGCTGCGCCAGCCGTACATGGGATATTCGGCGTCCAGTGCTTCCATATATTCGTCGCGGTGGGTTTTGGCCAACACCGAAGCGGCGGCGATGCTGCGGTAAAGGCCGTCGCCGCCCACTATGCACGCATACGGCGTAGAGCGGGCGGTACGGAAGCGGTTGCCGTCTATAAGCAGGAATCCGGGTTCGGGGTACAGGGCGCTGACGGCGGCGTTCATCGCTTCGAACGAGGCGTTGAGGATGTTTACCTCGTCTATCCTGTCGTGAGCCACCAGGGCCACTTGCCACGCTATGGCCCGGCTTTCTATTATGGGCCTCAACGCGGCGCGCGCCTTTTCGGTCATCTTTTTGGAGTCGTTCAGCAGCGGATGGTCGAAATCGGCGGGCAGGATGACCGCCGCGGCGAACACCGGGCCGGCCAGGCATCCCCGTCCGGCCTCGTCGCAGCCAGCCTCCAATAGCTCACTCTGGTAATCAGGCAATAACATATCTACCTCTTGCGCAACCACGCCACGAACCTGGCGGCTTCGCCCGCTATCATCACCAGCGAGGTGCCTCCCACGATATAGAGCCAATCCATGGGCTTGATAGGCACTGTACGGAACACTTCGCCGCCGAAGGTGACTATCAGCCATTGTCCGGCGGTTATTGCCGCCAACACCAGCAGGAACGGTTTGCAACGGCCTATATTGGCAAACGCCGACCCTGTAGCGCCGTAGGCTTTGGCGTTGAACAAGTTCCACACCTGCATCATGACGAACACGGTAAAGAACACCGACAGGTGGTAGGGCGACGGCTCGGCCCCCCACATCCACAGCATGCCCAGCAGCACGGCCACGAAAGCCGTTCCCATGCCTATTATCATGCGGCCCATGGCCGGGGCTATGATGAAATCGGTGGTTTTACGCGGACGCGCTTTCATTACGCTCTCCTCGGGAGGCAGCGAGGCAAGGGCCATCGCCGCAAAGGTGTCCATTATGAGGTTGACCCAAAGTATTTGCGTCACGGTAAGCGGCAATTCATTGCCGAATATCGAGCCGAAGAAGACTACGGCCAGGGCAGCGAAGTTGATAGTCAGCTGGAACATAACGAAACGCTGTATGTTCTTGTAAAGAGACCTGCCCCACATCACGGCCGTGGCTATGCTGGCGAAAGAGTCGTCGAGAAGCGTTATATCGCTCGCCTCCTTGGCCACGGACGTACCCGTACCCATCGACAGGCCCACCTGGGCGAAGTTGAGCGCGGGGGCGTCGTTGGTGCCGTCGCCCGTCACGGCCACAACCTCGCCTTTCTGCTGAAGCAGGCGTACCAGGCGCTGTTTATCCAGCGGACGGGCGCGCGACATGACTTTAAGTCCGCCTATGCGCTCAAGCAGCTCCTCGTCGGTGGCGGCCTCGAACTCGGCCCCGGTCATGTGGTTGGCCTCGCCGTCGCCCGGCAGCCACAACCCTATCTGGCGGGCTATCTCGCGGGCTGTGGCAGAGGTGTCGCCGGTAACGATCTTGATATCTATGCCTGCCGACATGCATCGGGCTACGGCGGCGGGAACGTCCTCGCGCACCGGGTCGGCTATGGCGGCCACGGCCATTAGCTTGAGGCTGCCCTCGGCTATGGCCTGCTGGCAATCGGAAGAGGCGCACGGCGCAGAGGCGAAGCAGAGCGTGCGCATAGCTTTGTTCTGGTATCCGGCAAGGGTGTCGCCCACCTCCGGGCCGTTGCCGTCCGGCAGGCAGAGGGCGCGGACGATCTCGGGCGCTCCCTTAACGTAAAGCACATATCCTGCAGGCGTTTCCACTATCGTAGCCATATATTTGCGCTCTGTGGTGAAGGCCATCTGGTCCGCCACCTTCGACCCGACGCGCAGGGCGGCGTAATCCTGGCCCTGTCCCTTGAGCCACAGCAGCAGTGCGCCCTCGGTGGGGTTGCCTATCGGTTTGCCATTCCCGTCGAGGAAGGCGGTGGAGTTGACCGCCATGGCCTGGTGCAGCGTCGCGGCGGGCGTATCGTTATATATACGCACGTCGTGTACGCGCATCTGGTTTTGCGTGAGCGTACCCGTTTTGTCGGTACATATAACCGTCACGGCGCCCATCGTCTCGCAGGCGTGCATCTTGCGCACCAGGTTATTTGTTTTCAGCATGCGGCGCATGTTGAGGGCCAGGCTCAGCGTAATGCTCATAGGCAGGCCCTCGGGGACGCTCATAACCATAACCGCCACGGCGACCATGAAGCAGCGGAGGATATGGTCGGCTATGTTGAGCCATCCGCCGCCCGTAAGGTCGCCGGCGAAATACGCCTTCAGGGCGAGTATCACGAAGATGGCCACGGCAAGCACGGTACCGACCCGGCCTATGAGGTGCGACAGCCTTTCGAGTTGTTTCGTCAGCGGCGTCTTCTCTTCGCTTTTGGTTGTCGACTGCGTGGCCACCCGTCCGAATTCGGTCGCGTCGCCGACGCTCTCTACCACCAATACACCGTGGCCCTCAACCACGGTGGTGCCTCGGTAGAGGCGGTTGGAGGGATAAGTACCCTCGCCGTCGTCCTCTCCCTCGACGTGCGTCTTGGAGATCATCAACTCGCCCGTCAGGGCCGACTCGTTGACGCCCATCGACACCGACTCCACAAGCAGTCCGTCGGCCGGCACCTCCTCGCCCGTGTCGAGCATCACCACATCGCCCACCACAACCTCGCGTTTGGGTATCTCCATCACAGCGCCGTCGCGCAAAACCTTAACCAATGTGTCGTCGTTAACAGTATTGAGGCGTTCGAAACGCCGTTTGGCGTCGTACTCGAACCAGAACGAAACGCCCGTGGCCAGGAATATCGCCCCGAAGATGCCGATAGTCTCCGCGTAATGCCCGTCCATGACGGATACCACCAGCGAAAGGCAGGCCGCGGCAAGCAGCACCTTTATGATAGGATCGTTGAATTTCCCCAGAAAGAGTTTCCACACGGATTCCCTGCGGGGCGGGGTGAGAACGTTCTCCCCGTATTTGGCGCGGCTCTCTTCGACCTGCAGCGCGGTAAGTCCCTTGTAATTTTCCATTGTCAATAATTATCGTTTTCGCGTTTGGCCGAATCGAGTTTGACGGCCACAAAAAATAGCAGCGTGAAGGCGATCATCGACGACCCTCCATAGCTGAAAAACGGCAACGGGATGCCGATAACGGGCATCAGACCTATGGTCATGCCCACGTTTATAACCACGTGTATCAAAAATATAGAGGCCACGCCGTAGCAATACACCCGGCCGAAAGCCTCCCTCTGCCGCTCACCCATGCGCATGAGCCGCAATATAAGCGTCAAAAAAAGTACCAAAACCACCACCGATCCCACGAAACCCCACTCCTCGCCCACGGTGCAGAAGATAAAATCGGTGCTTTGCTCAGGCACGAAGTTATATTTGGTTTGCGTGCCTTCCAGGTATCCTTTTCCGAGGAAACCGCCCGAGCCTATCGCTATCTTCGATTGGTTTACGTTGTATCCCCATCCCTTAAGGTCAGATTCTATGCCGAGCAGGTCGAGTACGCGCTTCTGCTGGTGTACCTGCATGACGTTGTTGAACACGAAATCCACGGCCGAGGTGAACGCAAGCGCAACGCAGAACAAGCCGATATAGGCGTACACCGGCCGAAGTTTCTCGCGGTAGGCATAAATGGCGGCGATCGGCAGCGAAACGAGCGTGCAGCCCATAAGGCAGTAATAAGGGTCGACGTTAAGGCCGGCTATGGCGTTAAGACCGAACCACAGGCCCATGGAAGAGAGCGCTATCGCCGAGAGGCAGACTACCACCTGCTTCCAGGCCCTGGCGGCGAAACCCACCCCGAGGGCGCAACATACGATCAGAAGCGAGAGCAACGTTATCGGATTGAGCAAAAAAGAGAGTATAAAAAGCGCCACTACCATTCCAACCACCACATAAACCCAGGTGTAAAAGCCCTCGCGGTAGAGCATGAACAGGAACGAGCCGTAAACCACGGCGCTGCCGGTGTCGTTCTGCAGCACCATTATTATAAAGGCGGGCATGGCGATCAGGGTTCCCACCACGGCCAGGTTGCGGGGCTGGCGTATGGAAAACGAGTAGTTGCTCATATAACGCGCCAGAGCCAGAGCCGTGCCGAATTTCATGAATTCGGCGGGTTGCAGGGCTACCGGTCCGAGCATGATCCATGAGCGCGCCCCCTTTATCTCCGTCCCCAGAACCAACGTGGAAAGCAGCAACAGTATGCACATCCAGTAAACCGGATAGGAGAACATATGGAAATACTTGGCGTCCATAAGCACTATGGCCAGCCCAAGGAACAGCGACACCCCGAGCCATATCATCTGCATGCCGTAACGTTGCGACAGGTCGAATATCGAGGCGTGCGACTCGTCGTAAACCGCCGCATAGATATTGAGCCACCCCATGACCACCAGGGCCACGTAAATGGACACCGACTTCCAGTCTACCGACGGCGTTATATCGTCATTTCTATTTGGCATTGGAGGGATGGTAGATGTGCATGGCCTTCATGGCGTCCACCAGGTAAGGCCTCGTTATGGTATCGGTAAGATATTTCTCTATCAGCAGGCTTGCCACCGGAGCGGCCACCGTGGCCCCGAAGCGGCCGTTCTCTACATAGACCGACAGGGCTATTCGGGGATTGTCCCTGGGCGCGAAGCAGAGGAAAGTGGAGTGGTCGGCCCCGTGGGGATTTTGCGCCGTACCCGTCTTGCCGCATATCTCCAGGCCCGCGACGTCGGCTATACGGGCCGTGCCGCCTTCCTTATGCACGGCGTCGTACATGCCGTCCACTATCACGTTGAAATGGCGCGGCTCCACCATGGTCGTGTGGCGCTCGTAGAAGCGGGCGTCCAGCGAATCGCGCCCCTCGATAGACTTGGCTATGTGGGGCGTGTAATAATAGCCCCTGTTGGCCACCGTGGCAGCCAGGTTGGCCATCTGGAAGGTGGTGGCCAATATTTCGCCCTGACCTATGGCCAGCGAGATAACCGTCAGGGCGTTCCAACTGTTGCGGTAGGTCTTGTCGTATTTTTCCGATGCGGGTATGTTGCCGTTCTTCTCGCCCACGAAGTCGGAGCCGAGAGTACGGCCGTAACCGAAACTGAGTACATATTCGCGCCACACGTCGTAACCGTCCCTGGCCTTGCCGCCGTATTTGCGGTTTTCGAGGATATTGCGGAATACATAGCAGAAATAGGCGTTACACGAATTCTGCACGGCCTGCTGCAGGTTGAGCGGCGAGTAGTGGTTGTGGCATCCGAGCTTGCGGTTGCCGTAGGCGAAACCTGAATAGCACGGATAGACGTTAGAGGGCGACAGGACACCCTCCTGCAACCCGATAAGGCCGTTTATCAGTTTGAAAGTCGACCCCGGGGGGTAGCTGCCCTGTATGGCGCGGTTAAGCAGCGGCCTGCGTTTGTCGGCCAGCAGTTTCATGTAGTTGTTTCCGCGTTGCCGTCCCACAAGCTCGTCGGGATCGTACGTGGGGCTGCTGGCCATAACCAGAACCTCGCCCGTGGAGGGTTCTATGGCCACCACGCTGCCCACCTTGCCGGCCATCAGCTCCTCGGCGAAGGCCTGCAGGTCGGCGTCGATGGTGGTGGTGAGCGATAGGCCGGGGGTGGCCAGAGTGTCGTACATGCCGTCACGGTACGACCCCTGCACGCGGCCGTGGACGTCCACAACGTTTACCTTGACGCCTTTGACCCCGCGCAGCTCTTTTTCGTACGACAGTTCGACGCCGCTCTTGCCTATATAGTCGCCCTTACGATAATAAGGATCCTGGGCGAGATGGTCCTCGCCCACCTCTCCCACATCGCCGAAAAAGTTACCGGCGATCTTGGCCGGGTAATAGCGCACCGGCTGGTAGGCCGTATAAAAACCGGGAAAGCTGCGCTCTTCGAAACGCAGCTTCATCTCTTTGGTCATCTGCTTGACGATGACCGATGCGCGTCTGCGCGAAAACTGCGACGCCTTGAGCAGTTGCTTGGCTATCTCCTCGCGGCTCCTTTCGGTTATCGTGGCCAGCATGGCGGTGTCGAAAGCCTTCACTTCGGCGGGAATAGCCATAAGGTCGTACGATTCGCGGCTCTGCACCAACAGCTTGCCGTTGCGGTCGTAGATATTGCCGCGCGGAGGGTACTGCACCATATAGCGCAAAACGTTGTTAGCCGAATGCTCTTTATAACTCCCGTCGAGTACCTGTATGAAAAAAAGGCGCAGGACGAGCGTGGCGAAAGCCGCCAGCACGAACCAAACCAACCTCGTATAGCGCCCTGCGTTCATCGCTTGACAAAAAACAGCTGCAGCGCGAACACCAGCCCGACCGTAGCCGCGCCGCTGACCACCGCCCGCAGCGCCGTAAGGTAGAAATAGTGCCACGAGGCCGCCTCGAATGAGAAATAAAGGAACGAATGCAGAAGCACCCCGGCAATGCAATAGCGCATGAACGGCCCCGTGCCGAGCCTCTCCGAGGTTGGCATACCTCCGTCTTTGATACCCTCCTTGTCCGTAGCCATCCTCAGCAACAGCGGCCTGGAGAAAGCCACCGGCAACGTGGCGGCGCAATTCAGGCCGGCCATCCCCGTTGAGACGTCCATAAGCGCGCCCATGGCGAAAGCCGTGAGCAAAACCCACACCGGCGCGGTCTCCATCGGCAGCAGAAGGACAAAGGCGATGTATATCATCGGGTACAGATAGACGCTAAGGTCGAGGTGGTTGAGCAGAAATATCTGCAGCAGGGCCGCAACAGCGAAAAGCAGTATGTTCTCCAGTGTTTTAGGCATCTAAGGAAACTGTTTCTAATATCCCGTGGAATGTTCGAGTTCCGATCTCTCCACCGAGTCCGTGTAACGCACCAGCGTGACTTCGCGTAGCGACGATACCGGCGCGAGGAGTTTAAGACGTACGTCGTAGCTGTAGGTCTGGTCGTTAGTTTTCCAATCCTCTATCGTGCCTATCAGCATGTCGGGCGGGAAGATGGAAGAATAGTGCGACGTGACCACCGTATCGCCCTTCACAAGCACCGCCTCGCGGGAGATGTCGCTCAGGTTGACGAAAGAGGAGTTGTGTCCGTCCCACCAAACCGATCCCACCCACGGGGCGTTCTTGAATTTGCCGCTGGTACGGAAATTGACGTTGAGGACGGATATGCACGAGGCGAATTTATCGCTACATGCAAGGACGTAACCCACAATGGCCCCGCCCGGCGATATGACGGCCATATCCGCCTCCACGTCATCCCTCAGGCCGCGGTCGACGGTAAGGAAATTCTGCTGGCGAGTGGTGGTGTTGCCTATAACGCGGGCCGGGAGGTATTGGTAGGTGGGGATTATGCCCTCCGGAAGCGGCGTGGCAGCGGCATTATCCTCGTACTGGGCCAACCGGTTGCGCAGGCCGGCCACCTCGGCGCTCAGGGCGCGGTTCTCTGCGCCGAGCGTGAAGTAGTGTCCCGCATTGCGTATGCTCTCGTGTATGCTCCCCGTCCAGCGGTTGGAGAAGCTCAACAGGCGCGCCGAAGTGTAGTCGGTGCCGGAGGCGTAATATCGCAACGACAGCAGTTCCAGTATTATAAACAGGAACAGGACATAGATCTTTTTAAGGAACAGTACGAACTTTACCACTTCCGGCGTCTGGTTGGTTTGTGCGGGCCGGCCCGCAGGGGCCGCCGCTGGCGGTCTGCAACCGTTACTTTATCAGGAATGAGAACTTGTTTATGTTCTTCAGGGCTATACCCGTCCCGCGCACTACGGAGCGGAGAGGGTCCTCGGCGATTATAAAAGGTATATTGGTCTTTTCCCTCAGGCGTTTGTCCAGGCCGCGCAGCAAAGCTCCGCCGCCGGCTATATATACGCCTTTCTTCACTATGTCGGAATACAGCTCGGGGGGGATCATCTCCAGCACCTTCATCACGGTGGCGTCGATCTTCACGAGCGATTTTTCGAGGGCGTAGGCCACTTCGCTGTACGAAAGGGTGAGCGTGGAAGGCAGCGCAGTAAGGATGTTGGGACCCGTCACCTGGTAATCGTCGGGCTCGTCGCCGTCGAGTTGCGACACGGCTGCGCCCACGGCTATCTTTATATCCTCGGCCGTACGTTCGCCTATGCGCAGGTTATGCTGCTGGCGCACATAACTCTGTATGTCCTCGGTAAAGACGTCGCCGGCCACGTTGATGCTCTCCGAACACACTATGCCGCCCAGCGAGATGCAGGCCACTTCGGTGGTGCCGCCGCCTATGTCGATGACCATATGGCCCTCGGGAGCCTCCACGTCGAGGCCCGCGCCCAGCGCCGCCGCCATCGGTTCGTAGATCATATACACCTCGCGACCACCGGCATGCTCGGCCGAATCCTTCACGGCGCGTATCTCCACGTTGGTCGATCCCGAAGGAATGCATATGACCATTTTGAGCGAGGGGCTGAAGAGGTGGCCGCTCATCTTGACCTTGCGGATCATGCCGCGCAGCATCACCTCGGTGGCGTTGAAGTCGGCTATCACGCCGTCCTTGAGCGGGCGTATCGTCTTTATGTTCTGGTGCGTCTTGCCGTGCATCTGGCGCGCCTGGCTGCCTATGGCCACCAGCTTGTTGGTGTGGAAGTCCAGGGCCACGATGCTCGGCTCGTCCACTACTATCTTGCCGTTGTGGATGATGACCGTATTGGCCGTTCCAAGGTCTATGGCAAGCTCCTGCGTTAGTGAAAACAGTCCCATTTTATCTCTTATAATTATCTTTGAATCAATGTTTGAAGTGACGCATAGAAGTGAACACCATACTCATCGAGTGGGCATCGCAATACTCCACGCTGTCGGCGTCGCGCACCGACCCTCCCGGCTGCACCACAGAGGTTACACCCGCCTGGCGGGCTATCTCCACGCAGTCGGCGAAGGGGAAAAAGGCGTCCGAGGCCATCGCCGCGCCACTGAGGTCGAAGCCGAAACTATGGGCCTTGGCTATGGCCTGGCGCAGGGCGTCCACGCGTGAGGTCTGCCCCACGCCGCTGGCGAGCATCATGCCGTCCTTGGCAAGCACTATGGCGTTGCTTTTGGAGTGCTTCACTATTTTATTGGCGAAGATAAGGTCGCGCCTTTCCGTCTCGGACGGCTGCAGGCGGGTGACGGCGGTCATTTCGGTATCCACACCGCCCACCTTGTCGTCGCGCTGCTGCACGGCCACGCCGTTGAGCAGGCTGCGGTATTGCGTCTGTCCTCGACCGGAGCCTTTGAGACGCAGTATTATGCGGTTTTTCTTAGAACGGAGCGTCTCCAGAGCGGCGGGATCGTACCCGGGCGCCAGGATGACCTCGAAAAAGAGTTTGTTGACCTCTTCGGCCGTGGCGGCGTCAACCTCGCGGTTACATATCAGCACGCCCCCGAAGGCCGACACAGGATCGCCCGCAAGGGCGTCTTTCCACGCCTCGGCCAGCGCAGGGCGCGAGGCCAGGCCGCAGGCGTTGTTATGTTTGAGGATGGCGAAGGTGGGTTCGTCGAACTCGCCGCACAGCGCTATGGCCGCGTCGATATCGAGCATATTGTTATAGGATATCTCCTTGCCCCACAGTTTTTCGAACATGGCGTCGAGGTCGCCGTAGAAGGTAGCCTGCTGATGTGGATTCTCGCCGTAGCGCAACGCCGAGGCATGGTCGTAACTGGCGCGGAAAGCCGCTATATCCTCTTTGCGATTGAAATAATTGAAGATGGCCGTATCGTAATGCGAACTCACAGAGAAGGCGTAAGCGGCCAGGCGGCGGCGCTGCTCCAATGTCGTCGAGCAATCCTGCTTCGAGATGATATCATAAAGCTCGGCGTACTGGGCCTGTGAACCCACTATGGCCACGTCGCGGAAATTCTTGGCAGCGGCGCGGATGAGCGATATGCCGCCTATGTCTATCTTTTCGATTATATCCTGCTCCGGAGCGTCCGAGGCCACCGTCTGCTCGAAAGGATAAAGATCCACTATCACAAGGTCTATCTGCGGTATGTCGTACTCCTCCAGCTGCCTGATGTCCTCCTGAAGACCCCTGCGGGCCAGGATGCCGCCGAAAACCCCCGGATGGAGCGTCTTGACCCTGCCACCGAGTATGGACGGATAACCCGTAAGCCCCTCCACCGGCCTGCACTCCAAGCCGAGCGACTCGATGAATGCCTGAGTTCCGCCCGTAGAGTAGAGCGTCACGCCCGCCGAGGCGAGATATTTAACTATCTCATCCAGCCCGTCTTTGTAATATACTGATATTAAAGCACTTTTTATCTTTTCCATTTATGTCCGGTATATCGTGCAAAGATACATATTTTTATGGGTATTTATTCAAAAAAATATCTTCTTTTCGGGCGGCGGCGCGATGTTCGGTTAAAATTCCTAATTTTGTCTGCGCAAATCGCGGTTATGAAGATAGGAAAGCATCCCCGTTGGGCCGTCATTGGCTACGGAAGTTGGGCCACGGCCCTTGTAAAGATCATTCTGCGCAACGAGAGGTCGTTGCGCTGGTATGTACCCAACCCCGAAGTGCGCAGGCATATCGAGGAGTACGGGACCAACCCGAAATACCTGAGCGACGTAAGTTTCTCACAGCGAATGCCCGAGCTTTCGGACGATATCGACCATGTCGTGCGCCACTCCGACATAATAGTGCTGGCAACCCCTTCGGCATTCCTTAAACGCACCCTGGAGCCTCTTTCGGAATCCCTGGCGGACAAATTCGTCATATCGGCCATCAAAGGCATAGTCACTCCCGAGCATATAACCGTGGCGGAATACATAGGCCGCGCCTACGGCGTACCGACGGCGCAGACGGGCATACTCACCGGTCCCTGCCACGCCGAAGAGGTGGCCCTGGAGAGGCTATCCTACCTGACAATGGTGTGCGCCTCGCACGATAACGCGGCCAGGCTGGCCGGATGCATAGAGTCGGACTTCATCAAAGTGAGCTGCTCCGAGGATATATACGGGGTGGAATACGCCACGGTGATGAAAAACATCTACGCCATAGCGGTGGGGATAGCCGTAGGACTCGGCTACGGCGACAACTTCCTTGCGGTGCTGATATCCAACGCCAACACCGAGATGGACCGGTTCCTGGCGGGAGCGTTCCCTTTCGGACGCAACGTATCGGCGTCGGCCTACCTGGGCGACCTGCTCGTGACGTGCTACTCCCAATTCAGCCGCAACCGTACGCTGGGAGTGATGGTGGGAAGGGGCTATTCCGTGCCGGCGGCGCAGGCCGAGATGAAAATGGTGGCGGAAGGGTATTACGCAGCCGAATGCATAGTACAGATAAACAATGGTCTGGGATTCGATATACCTATCATAGCGATGGTACACAACATACTCTACAAAGGCGCTTCGCCAAGGGCCGAAATGCAGAATTTAACCGAAAAACTGATATAGAATGGAAAAGATAACCGTCGATTCATCCAAAGCCGCCTTAGGCGCAAAGGCATCCGAGATAGAGGCTCTCAAAAACGCCGCCGAACAGGCCAACGAATTATTGCACAACGGCAAAGGCGCAGGTAACGATTTTCTCGGCTGGGTAACCCTGCCGTCGTCCGTCACCGCCGCCGACATATCCGACATAAAAGCCGCGGCCCAAACGCTGCGCTCTCAAGCCGAGGTTGTGGTGGTGGTCGGCATAGGCGGCTCCTACCTCGGGGCCAAAGCCGTGCTGGAGGCGCTGGGCAACAACTTCGCCTCGCTGCAGAAAAGCCGCCGCGACCCGGTGGTGGTCTTCGCCGGGCAAAACATCAGCGAGGATTACACCTACGAGCTTGTCGAAGCCTTGAAAGAGTACTCCATAGCCGTCGTCGTGATCTCCAAATCAGGGACTACCACCGAACCGGCCATAGCTTTCCGCATACTTAAGAGAGAGGTGGAGACGCGTTACGGCAAAGCGGGCGCGGCAAGCCGCATAGTGGCCGTCACCGACGCCGCGAGGGGCGCGCTCAAAAAACTGGCCGACGACGAGGGATACAAGACATTCGTCATTCCGGACAACGTGGGCGGCCGCTTCTCCGTACTCACCCCCGTCGGCCTGCTCCCGCTGGCCGTGGCGGGTGTGGACATAGACGCGCTTGTGCAGGGCGCCGTCGACATGGAAAAAGCCACGGCTCCGCAGGTGCCTTTCGGGCAAAATCCGGCCATGCAATATGCAGCCGCACGCAACGCCCTATACCGCAACGGATTTAAGATAGAGATACTCGCCAGCTACGAACCCAAGCTGCAATATGTGGCCGAATGGTGGAAGCAGCTCTACGGCGAGAGCGAGGGTAAGCAGGGCAAGGGCATCTTCCCGGCCAGCGTAACCCTCACTGCCGACCTGCACTCCATGGGGCAGTACATCCAGGACGGCGAGCGTACGCTTTTCGAGACTGTCATATCGGTTGGCGAGCCGGAACACACCTTCAAACTGGAGGCCGACGCCGAAAATCTCGACGGGCTGAACTTCCTGGCAGGCAAACGTATAAGCGAAGTTAACCGCATGGCCGAACTCGGCACCATGCTGGCCCACGTAGACGGAGGCGTACCCAACCTGAAAATAACCCTTCCGCGCATAGACGCCCGCAACATCGGCGCGCTGCTCTATTTCTTCGAGAAGGCGTGCGGTATAAGCGGCTATATACTGGGGGTCAATCCGTTCGACCAGCCCGGAGTGGAGGCGTACAAAAAGAACATGTTCGCGCTGCTGGACAAACCCGGTTTCGAGAAAGAGGGCGAAGAACTCCGTAAAAGGCTGTAACACGTCCGGCCTGAAACTCAAACGATAAGCGAAACCTGGCACATGCCATGCTCAACGTCGTTATCGTAAGGCGCAGCGTTTTCTCGCGCCGCGCATATTAACGCCAACCTATTTTTCAGGCTGGTCCAATAAAACCCCGCGGGCCGTCTTTTCGGCCCGCGGGGTTGCTTTTATCCCGTAATCTAAATTTTTCAGTAGCGCATGTTGTGATCGCGTATGGCCATCACCTCGGTGGATATCTCCCCAAGGCGTCCGGCCTTGGCGTTGACGGCCGTTTGTATCTTCACGAAATCTATATACTGAAGACCGGCGGGCAGGCCGTCGTAACGTACGGCGTCGCTTATACGGAAATGGTTGGCCGCGGGGCCGGCCGAGGGGTTTGAATCGCCGCGCAGCATATCCTGCGCGCTGTAGTTGTCGGCGTAGCCCCACTGGTGATCGCCGCACACCCAGTATCCGGGCGAGGTTTCGGCGACCAGCGAAGGCAGGCGCGAACCCACCAGCGTATAGGACGGCGCGCCGATCCAGCGCGGGTATATCGTCGCCGGAGTGTGGCTCATCAGATAGTCCACCGCGCCGCTGCCGCCGCAGTTGTCCGTCCATGCCACCGCGCGCCCGTCGCGGCCCCGGTAGTATGTCACGGCGTAATCCTTGAGGTAACCCTCCTGTCCGTAGGCGCTCCCGCGCAATTCGTACCAGGTGTCGTTGGGCTGTCCGTCGCCGTTCTCGTCCTGCATTACCCACACTATACCCGGCTCGGACGATCCGGGAAAGGCGTTGCCCTCTATTTCTATGTCGTAGCCGCCGCTGTTGGCCACGCTGTGGTCGAATCCCACCGTCAGGCAGCCGCCGAAGGCTCCCAGCGTCCCGGCATACTCCGTGGGCGCGGGATTGTCGTAAACATACGCGTCCACCTCGGCCTGCGAGCGCAGGGCGAGAGGCGAAGCGCCCCAATTCACGAATTGCGACGGGCCGGGAAGGTAGCGGTAGGCATGGTCGGCTTCCGCCACGGACGCGGCCGACGCAGGACGGCGGAAAGCCCCCTCGGGAGGACAGACGTTGACGGAAAACGTGCGGGAGGCCTGCCTGTGGCCGTTTATCATCGTCACCGTAACCGTGTACGACCCCTCTGCCTGCGGAGTGAAGGCCAACATGCGCGACGGGCCGCGCTGCGCCTCCGCGCCGTCGACGCTCCACACATACGTGGCGTCGAAATGGTTCTCCACCATATACGGACGTATGAAAACCGTGCGGCCCAGGGATAAATTATAGGTATCCGACTCAAATAGCCACACCGGAAGCATATCCCCGGCAGCGCATACCGCAACCTCGAATTCGAGCGTTTCGCTCCCCTCCGCGCCCGTGGCGGTGAAAGCCAGCAGGCGGCGGCCCGCCTCTCCGGCCCGAAACAGGAAATCCTTATCGCGGCCGGCGACATGCCCGTCGACGGCCCATGTAAAGCCCGTGACGCCGCCCGTTACCGTCGGACGGAATTCCAACTCGCCCCCCTCGACCACGGTAAAGCCTCCCTCGGGGACGGGCATCACTATTCCGGGGGCGGCGGCGGGGGCGACGTCTATGCGCAGTTCACCTGTGTCTACGCCGAAACGGTTCTCCACGCGCAGCGACACATAGAAACTGCCCGGCTCGCCGGACGAGAAGACCAGAGCAGGCTCGCAGCCTATCCGCACCCCGTCCGACGTCCAGGTGAATACTGCGTCCGCCCCGGCATGCGCGACCGACGGGGTTATGACCAACTCCGCCCCCTGCTTTACGGTACGTACCGGTTCCCCCGGTCCGAAATCTATCTCCGGCGGCAAACCATCCGGGCCGCCGCTATGGCACGAAGCGGCGAAAAGTACGGCGGCGAGGCATGTGAAAACCCTGCCGGACGTCATTGCATCTCTTTGACTATGGTGATGTCGTCAATGCAGAAATACACAGGCATGGCCGTGCCGTAACCGTTATCGTCCGAACCCTGCAGGTCGAAACGCAGCGAATGCACCCTGCCGAGCGGCCTGAGGTCTATAACGTACCACCCCGCCAAGGCTCCCGGCGACGACTGGTTGCGGTAGTCGGACAGGTAAGCCTCGGCCTTGCCCACGCTTAGGCCGTCCTTATCGAGTCCCTCCACGACGAGTTTGAACCAATCTTGCGTCTCGTGCGAGTAGGCCGGGCTGTACTCGCTGCCACGGGTGACGGAAAGGTAGTTATACGTGGAATTGGCCACCCATATGTGGTCGAAGACCTTCTCTTCGCCCGGAGTGCGGAAACCTATACTGGCGCGCGTGTCCGTCTGGAAGGCCTCGTTGTTGTTGCCCATCACCACGGCAAACGTCCTGGAGCCGTTATGGCCGCCGAAGCCCGTCGTACCATCGGCGTAGTAGACGCTGCACTGGTTGAGATACGTATCTCCGGTCATGTCGTTCCACTGCGATATGGCTACGCCGCCGTTCCAGAAATTGACGCCTTCGCCGCCGTAGGGATCCTCTTCGTTGATCTTCATCTCCAGGTCGGTCGCCGGATCGTAATAGCCGGTGTACTTTTCTCCCTGGTAATCGGCATAGAGGTTCTCGCCGTAGGCGGTAGGGCCGGCAAGGTAATCGCCGGCGCTCTCGAAATCGAGCGTGACGAATTCGAATTGAGGGTTGTCGCTATCGTTTTCGCACGAGGCGAAGGCCATGGCTGCGGTAAACAAAAGGCAAATACTTTTTTTCATCTCTTATAGGTTTTAAAATTGTAATTTTTTATGTGTGAACGCTATCCGCGACGGTATGTCGCCCGTGACGGCCGACCACATCTTCACCCCCGCCCGGGAGAAACAGTAAACCGTACCCGGGGTGAGGTAATCGCGGGCGTCGGTCACCAGCACATCGCCCGTTTCGGGGTTTACCGCCAGGCCGTAGGGCTTTTGTATGCTCTTTTCCGTACCGTCGGTTATAAAGTTGCGCGTCAACACCGTGCGGGACTTTATATCGGCTATGGCATAGCTTACGGTGTTCTTTCCGGCTACGTCACTCCACACCGTGCTGCACACCCACATCGAATCGCCCGCGGCGGCCATCACGCTGTTCGGAAGCAAGTGCAAAACCGAGGCCACCGTGCCGTCGCCGGGATCGATGACGCTGGTTTTCGACCCGTTGCCGTTATAATCGCCACGCGACGCCACCCACAGATAGCCGTAACGGTCTTTTTCCATCCCGTGCAGGTTTATTCCCACCTCTATGCTCGCCACCACGACGAACGAGGCCAGGTCTATCACCGACACCGTGCGATCGTAATCAGGGGCGCGGTAGCCTCCCGAGTTGGCCACATAAAGTTTCCCTCCGGCCACCGCCATCTGCTCCGGCTGGTAACCAACCTCGCAGGAGGCCACCACCTGCAGGGTGGCCGTGTCTATTTTAGCCACGTAGCCCAGGCGGCTGTGCGGATCGCCGTTTACGGCTCCCGCGTAGGAGGTCACATAGGCGTACGCGCCGTCGAAAGCCAGGTAACGGCAGTTTGGCACGGTCACAGCACCTATGTGGCGGGCTGTGTTGACGTCCATCACCTCCACCAGATTGGAGCGGTTGATAACGGCGTAGAGCCTATCTCCGTATATCTTCAGGTCATTGCCCACGTCGCCAAGCTCGCGGGCCACGCCCGGGTTGCGCTCCGCGAATATATTGCGGTGGTAGACGCCCGTTTCGTAGTCGAAGTAGTCGAGCGTGGCCTTGTTGCTGCCCATATTTCCCTCGTTGAGGAGGAAAAAGCCCTTAACAGGACCCTGCTGCCCGCCGGCCACCTGCTCGGAGGTGGAGGGCGTAACCCCCTCGCCTTTGTCGCACGCCGCCAGGCACAGGGCGGCGGTTAAGGCCATCGTAATTCTCTTAATCATAACGTCAAGTCTATCTTTATGCTTAAATTGCGTCCCGGCATGGGATAGCACGCCACCACCTCGTAGCGGGAGTCGAAAATATTATTCACCTCCGCCGTAACGCCCAGCGCGGCGTTACCCAACGCCATCCGTTTTGTCAGCGACACGTCGTGCGTACGCCAGGGGGCGAGACGGTCATAGACGGTGTTGGCCCTTGACGTATAGCGCTGGCCGGCGTAAAGCAAATTATACGCCATCCTCCACCCTCGCCACGAAGCGCTGGCCATTGCCGAGGCGCTGTGACGGGGGGCGTAAGGTATGTCGCCAGCGTAAAAAGGGTCTGCCGCGTCGGTCTTGTCCTGCGCCGCCTGCCATGTATAGCTCATGCGAGCCGACAGGGACACGCCGCCGGCCTGGACCTCGGCAATGGCCGAAACGTCCAGTCCGCGTATCTCCACATAGCCGTAATTCTCCATCGTCCAACTGAACTGGCTGCTGCCAGGACGGGCCGCTATCTTGTCGCGTACGCGGTTGAAATAGGCGTCGAGTTGAATCTCCAGGTTGCGCAGCACTCCGTCTACACGCCCAGAGGACCATGTCGCGCCGGCGTCGTACTGCACGGACGACTCGGGCGAGAGGCTGCGGTTGCCCACTACGGTGTAATAAAGATCGTTGAGCGTGGGCATGCGGAAAATATGTTTGTAGAATGCGCGGAAAGCGAAATCGCCGGCCCTGAAATTGGCCGATACCCCCGGCGTGATCCTGCGCTGTGCGGCGGCCGCGTCGCCGGGCCTGCGCGTACGGTCGGCCACGCAGGTGTAGAGCGCGTCGACCTGCAGTTTGACGCGTCCGGGACGCAACGTCGCGCCAGCGGAGGCGAGCCATGTAAGCCTCGACGGAGAGGCGAAATCCTCCTGATCGGAATACAGCGTATTGTATTGCAGGTCCGTAGCCACACCCACACCCATCCAGGGGGCTATGTGCAATTCGTTGGCGGCGGACAGATAGCTCTCGCGCTGCCTGTAGGTATCGTCTACGTACATTCCCGCGCCCTGCGCTCCCGGATCGGAGCAGTAACGCAATCTGTCCGACGCGTATTTGGCGTTGATAAGCAGCGAGTAGGACTTTCCGAAGCTCTTGCGCAACGAAGACTGGGCAAAGAAATTGGCGTCCCACTGCCTCTCTTCATTCTGCCATCCGCGCACCGACGCGCCTGGATAACCCCTCTCCGAGCCGTAGAAATAGACCTTCGCCCGCCACTGGCCGCCATCCAGCAGGCCGAAGAGGCCGCCTTCGAGGCACAACGCCTTTACGTCGCCGTTGCTTCGGACGGCCGTAGTGTCGTAGCCGCCTTCTTTCGCATAGGTATATTTGTAACGCCCGGTGGAATAGAGGTACTCTGCGCCGACCGACGATGATAGCCTCCGGCCCAGACGCCTCTCCCACAGAGCCGACGGATTGACGACGCCGAAAGATCCGGCCCGCAGCGAGACGGCCGCGTTGTCGCTGCGTCCGGCGTCGAAACGCGGAGCGCGCGCGGTCATATAAATCGACCCCGCCGAGGCGTAACCGCGGGCGGGCTGCAGAAGGCCGTCCATACGGCCGTTGTAAAGCGCCACCGACTCCATATTGCCGAGCGAAAAGCGACCGAGGTCAACCTGGCCGTTCTGGGCGTTGCCCAGCTGCACCCCGTCGTAGAACACGCCTGTCTGCTGACTGCCCAGGCTGCGTATGTTGACAGTCCTCAGCCCCCCGACGCCGCCGTAATCCTTCACCTGTACGCCCGAGAAGAAACGCACGGCATCGGCCACCGAAACCACGCCCGGCGACCGCAATACGTCGCCGGCCATCTCCTGCACGGGCGCGGCGGCCTGCAGGACGCGCCTTTCGTCCACCCTCACCTCCTCCAACTCTTGCGAGCGGATGGTGTCGAGGGGTGCAACCATGGCGTCCGGCGCGGCAAGCAACGGTAAGACAAGCAGATATGCGGCAAGCAATCCCAACGGTAAAATCTTTTTAAGATCTTACAGCAGGCGGGCGGGATGTGATTGAAAACCGGTGATGATAGTAGTCGATCGGTGCCCATTCGCCGTAGGCTGCAAAATCAGTTGTGGCGTAAAGGCAGGTCTTCTGACTCGTTCCTGTACGGACGCCTTCCCGGCCCTGGGGCCAGTGGCAAGAATGTCCATACTTTTTAACCTTTTGCGGCGGGCGGCGCGCCCGGCCACGGAGGCAGGAACTTACAGCAGCGGGAACTGTTGCCGACTTTCACGGCATTCCCATTTAATCCCTCCGCCAAACCCCGCAGGGGGCGGTTGGGGAACCATTACGGGGCAAAGGTAGAAATTTATATGCGACAAACACCCTCCCGGGCCGATTTTTATAAACAATTATCAACAGTCGAGACGGAAATCCCGGCCATAAGCGCTACATTTGCACCTCGCTAACCCGTAAACAATAATGAAACGCAGAGTATTATCCTTCCTTGCGCTCGCATGCCTGCCGCTGTGCATGGGCGCGCAAAACACCGCCGACTCCGTCGGGGCGAAAGAATACGCATTCATAATGGCCGATTCGCCCGGCAGGCTCTCCTCGATGCGTCAGTCCGACCAAAACTACCTGAGTATATACAGGATGTCGGCCAGATTGCTCAACGACATCGTCGGACTCAAGACAAGCGCACTGGTGCAGGCCATTGCAGGGATAATAACCTATCCCATAACCCACGAGGAGGGCCACCGCGCCATCCTGACCCATGAGGGCGTCGGCTCCACCTCGCAGCCGTTCTTCGACCTCAGGGGCGTGGCTTACGTGAACGGCGTGACCGACCAGGCCCTCATAAACCTGCGCGATGCGAAACTGCCGGTCTTCATAAGGCTACACACGGCGGGGGTGGAGTCGGATTACGCGCTGGCCGTAAGGGAAAACTCTCTTATGAGTTGGGGCATGGAATCTTTGGATGTGCTGTGGATAGAATATTTCTTCCGGAAAACAATGACGGTGTCGTACTACGCCTCGGGACTGCTCAAATCGGATGCTGGAATAAAAGAGGAGTCCGACGAGTTGAAAAGGGATATCGTGGGACACGATATATACGGGGCGATAAGGCACCTCCATCGTCCGGGAATGGAATATTACCGCTACACGGACTACGGCGACCTGACGTCGGAAGAACGCAGGTTCGCGAATCGCGTGGGATGGAGGTCGCTGCTAAACCTGATAGATCCCATGCTGCTGCACAAAGCGGGCTTCACGCTCGGTAACGGCAACCGGGTGAATTTCATGGCCGGTTACGGCATGGCCCCGTTCGGCGACTACATAGACGAGCATTTCTGGTTCGCATCGAAAAAAATACACATGCACGCCTATCTGCGCCAGTATGAGAATCGCAGCACATGGTTTCCGGCAATGGGCGCGGACTTTGCGAATATCCGCCTGGCGGGCAATCTCTATGCGGATCTGGCCCTGCACGGCTGGATGCAGCCCGAAAAGCTCGATTTCCGGACATCGTCGGCCGCGGCGGGCGGGGCGGTGGACGTGTCGTGCAAATACCGTTTTATGTCCGGACGCAGAAAAGGCGCGGGAATATCCGTCAACGCAGGGATAGTGGCCAAAACCAGCGGATTCCTGCAGGAAGAGGCGGCGCTGGACGAACACGTGGGGTTCAATATAGGCGCGAGCCTGCTCTTTTGATATTACCATTGCATATTATTAGTCAGGCGGTTGACGTTGTATGAATATTAATTTCTCCCGGCGGCCCGAATTTTTAAAAATTTTACATAATTTTGCCGCGTATTAATTTCACATCTATGGCAAGTATAAAATGCGTGGGCATACTCACCTCGGGCGGCGACGCCCCGGCGATGAATGCGGCTATCCGCGCCGTGACGCGTACGGCAATATACAGCGGATTCGAGGTAAAGGGTATCATGAGGGGTTACAGGGGGCTTGTCACAGGCGAGATAGTTCCGTTCAAAACCCAGAACGTAAGTAACATAATACAGCACGGAGGCACCATTCTGAAGACAGCCCGCTGCGACGAGTTCAAAACGACGGAAGGACGCCTGACGGCATATGAGAATATGAAGAAGGAGGGCATCGACGCCCTTGTGGTTATAGGCGGCGACGGGTCGCTCTCCGGAGCGCGCATCTTCGCCTCGGAATTCGACGTACCCATAGTGGGCCTGCCGGGTACGATAGACAACGACCTTTACGGTACCGACACCACCATAGGTTACGATACCGCACTGAATACCGTCATGGAGGCGGTGGACAAGATACGCGACACCGCATCGTCGCACGAGCGCCTGTTCTTCATCGAGGTGATGGGACGCAACGCCGGTTTCCTGGCCCTCAACGGAGCTTTGGCCACCGGGGCCGAGGCGGCCATCATACCAGAGATAGCCACCGAGGTGGACCAACTGGCCGAGCTGATAAGCAACGGTTTCCGTAAATCAAAGAACAGCAGCATAGTGCTTGTGGCCGAGAGCGAGATAACCGGCGGCGCAATGGGCTTGTCGGAGAGGGTTAAACGCGAATTCCCCCAGTACGACGTGCGGGTAACCATCCTGGGCCACATACAACGCGGCGGATCGCCCACGGCTGCCGACCGCATACTGGCCAGCCGAATGGGCGAGGCAGCCATAAACGCCCTGATAGAGGGACAGCGCAACGTTATGATAGGCATACGCGACAACGAAATAGTGTACGTGCCGTTCACTAAGGCCATACGCGACGACAAACCCATTGACCGCGATCTGCTCAATACGATCAAAATATTGTCTATCTGACATATAGCTCGCGCATCCCGTTAAAAATGGGACGCATTGTCGTCCATGCTGTGCAAAATGTTTTCCCCGCATGGTTGCAGTTTGAGGAAAATGTATTAAATTTGCAGGCCTAAGGCCAAGCCCCTGTGTGGTAAAGGGGCGGCGCATAGAAGTAAATGGTGGCTGTAGTTCAGCTGGTTAGAACGTCGGATTGTGGTTCCGAAGGTCGTGGGTTCGAACCCCATCAGCCACCCTCGAAAAAGAGACCGGAGCAAGGAAAAATTCCTTTGCTCCGGTTTCTTTTTTATTTTTCAGGATTTGGGATCAGTCCGAAAAACAGGTCGGCGTTAATATGCGCGGCACGGGAAAACGCTGCGCATAGCGTGCGTCAGGTTTCGCTTATCGTTGGAGTTTCAAACCGGAGCGGACTATAGTCCGTGAGGATTTGAAACGAGAAGGATAAGTGAAAGATGATGCGCGATATGCGCAGCGCAGGAAAACGCCGCGCCCTACGGTAACGACGCTGTGCATAGCGTGCGTCAGGTTTCGTTTATCGTTTGAGTTTCAAACCGGAGCGGACTGAAGTCCGTGAGGATTTGAAATGAGAAGGATAAGTGAAAGATGACGCGCGATATGCGCAGCCAACACATAATTGAGGCCGATCCAGTTAAACTATATCCATCAATATTGCATCGGCCGCCACGGCGTCGCCCACCGCCACGTGTACGCTGTGTACCTTTCCTCCTGTGGGCGTCATTATGCTGTTTTCCATTTTCATGGCTTCCAGCACAGCTACTTCCTGCCCGGCCGTCACCGTATCTCCCTCTTTTACCGTAAGTTTAAATATTTTACCTGGCATGGGCGAGGTGACGGCGCTGCCTTTTACCGTAACTTTGGCCGGGGCCTCTTTGGGCTTCGCCCCCGTGGCTGCCTCCACCTGTGCGGCCGTGCGTGCGGCGGCCTCCTTGGCTTCGGCTCCGCATTGGGCGCGTTTGGTCTGGCGCAGGTAGGCCTCGGCCACAGACGGGAAGAGTTCGAGCAACAACACTTCCTTCTCATTCTCGGCCAGGCGGCGGCCGTCGCACCCCTCCACCTCGGGATTGGGTTGCATTTTATAACCCGACGTATCATAGGGCGTCTCCTGGCGCGTGCCGGCTATCTTCAGGCGGAATTCGGGATCGACGGGCCACGGCGTTTTGCCGTACTCGCCTTTCACCAGGCCGACGAACTGGTTCGATACATTGGAATACAGCGGTTTGCCGTTTTTTTGGTCGATGGCGCAGTTTACCGCTTGGGCGCCAACGATCTGACTCGTGGGGGTTACCAGCGGAGGCAGGCCGGCGTCGAGCCTGACGCGCGGTATGAGCTTCATGGCCTGCTCCAGGATATCCTCGCTCTTGAGCTGCTTCATCTGCGCCACCATGTTGGTGTACATGCCTCCCGGTATCTCGGCCTTCTGTACCAGCTCGTTGGGGGGCGGGAAACCGAAATGGGCCTCTATCGCCTGGCACGCTTCAACCAAAACCGCCTCATTACCGGCGCGGGCGGCGGCCACGGCCTTGTCGAAGAGCGTATCCACGTCCGCGGGCAGGGCGTCGGTAAGCGGATTGAACGGAGAGGGGAATTGTTTCACGGTGTCGTACTCGGCCAACTCCCTGCGTATGTCCGCCAGCAGGGCGTTGATGTTGGCCACGGCCTCCATATTTACATCCATCTCCACCCCCATCTTCTTACAGAAGATATATATGAGTTCGATGGCCGGAGCGGCCGGCCCTCCGGAGAAGTACCATATATTGGTGTCCACTACGTCCACCCCGGCGGCGATAGCCGCCACCACCGACGCCAGACCGTAGCCGGGAGTGCAATGGGTGTGGAAATCCACAGGCAGGTTTATCCTGCTCTTAAGGAGCTTTATCAGGCCGGCGACCCGTGCGGGCGGAATAAGGCCGCTCATGTCCTTTATCGTTATCATGTCGGCCCCGAGCTCGGCCATCCGCTGCGCCTTGTCGAGGAAATAGGCGTCGGTGAAGACGTTGCGGGGCAGTTTCTTGCCTTTAAGCATTGCGCTTATGCGCTGGCCTGCGGAGAAACGCGGATCGATGGTGTAGCAGACGGCGCAGTCGGCTATGCCGCCGTATTTCTTGACGTATTTTATGGTGGATTTTACGTTATCCACGTCGTTCAGGGCGTCGAATATGCGCATTATGCCCAGCCCCGACTCTATCGAGTTGCGGCAGAACCCCTCTATGATCTCGTCGGTGTAGGGTTGGTAGCCGAAAAGGTTGCGTCCGCGCGAGAGCGCCGTAAGTTTCGACGCCCCGCCTACGACGGCGTGTATCTTCTCGAGCCTCTCCCAGGGATTCTCGCCCAGGTAGCGCATCACCGAATCGGGGACGGCTCCTCCCCACACCTCCATAGCATAGAATCCAGCGTCTTTGTAATAAGGTAATACGCGGTCTACCTGTTTCTGATTCATACGGGTGGCGAACGACGACTGCTGCCCGTCCCGAAGGGTCAAATCCCTGATCAACAACTTTTTCATAACGAAATATTTATTGTTATTTCACTATCACTGTTATAATGCTAACAAATGTATGTAATATTTTAATACGTTATACCACTAATGTGTTCTTTTTTATGCGATGCCGGTTTTACCGCATATAGTTCAGATAAAAATGTTTAACTTTGCGAAAATGCGTTTGTTTTTTAACTTTACAACATAATTAACATGGCTGACGTAAAATTTTACTCAGGGCAACATATCCCCCTGGAATTCCATAAAGTACGCGTAGTGCAAAAACTGCACCTCGTACCGGTGGAACGCCGGTTCGAGGCTATAAAAGAGGCCGGCTTCAATACTTTCCGCCTGTCCACCAAAGACGTCTTCCTGGACATGCTCACTGACAGCGGCACCAACGCCATGAGCGACAATCAGGTGTCCGCCATGTTCCAGGCCGACGACGCTTACGCCGGTTCGCAGAGTTTCATGCGCCTGCAAAAGGCCGTGGAGGACGTTCTGGGCAAAAAATACCTGCTGCCCGTACACCAGGGTCGCGCAGCCGAAAACATAATCTGCCGCACGTTCGTCAAAAAGGGCGACATCGTCCCGATGAACTACCACTTCACCACCGCCCTGGCCCACATAACCGAAAACGGCGGCCGCATAGCGGAGCTGCTGCACGACGACGCCCTGCAGCTTAAATCGGACAACCCCTTCAAAGGCAATATCGACACGGAAAAATTAGAGGCGTGCATACGCGAGCATGGCCGGGACAAAATCCCGTTCATCCGTATGGAGGCTTCCACCAATCTCATAGGCGGCCAGCCCTTCTCTATCTCCAACATGATGGACGTAAGGCGTATAGCCGACAAATACGGCATAATGCTGGTGCTTGACGCAAGCCTGCTGGGCGAGAACGCCTATCTGGTAAAGCAGCGCGAAGAGGCGTGGAAGGAGAACACGATGGCCGACATACTCAAGATGATGACCAACCTGGCCGACCTGGTATATTTCTCGGCCCGCAAGCTCTCCTCCTCGCGCGGGGGCGGCATATGCACCAACCGCCGCGAGCTATATTCCAAAATGGAGGCGCTCATACCTCTCTACGAGGGCTTCCTAACCTATGGAGGAATATCGGTACGCGAGATTGAGGCTATGGCCGTGGGCCTTTACGAAACCCTCGACGAGGGGATGATAAGCCAAAGCCCGTCGTTCATAAAATACGCCGTCGAAGAACTCGACCGCCGGGGCATACCCATGGTCACGCCTCCGGGAGTGCTGGGCGCCCACGTCGACGCCATGACCTTCTGCGACCACCTGCCCCAGAGCGAATATCCGGCAGGGGCGCTCGCGGCGGCGTTCTATCTCGCCTCGGGAGTACGCGGCATGGAGCGCGGCACCATATCGAGCGTAAGGGACGAGAACGGTACGGAGATAATGGCCGACGCCGAATTGCTGCGCCTGGCCATACCGCGGCGCGTGTTCACCCTCTCGCAGGTGAATTACATGATAGACCGCATGCAGTGGCTGTGGGACAACCGCCGCATGATAGGAGGGCTGCGGTTCACCTACGAGCCTCCCGTACTGCGGTTCTTTATGGGCGGCCTCGAAGCCACATCGGACTGGCCCGAGAAAATAATGGCCAAATTCCGCAGGGATTTCGGCGACAGCCTGTAACTGGGCCGGATAATTAACAAGGCGTCTCGAAATTTCGAGACGCCTTGTTCTTGATTTCCGAAACCGAAACCGCCTGTAAAGCGGCCCCTACACTATCGTGACCCAGCCGTGGGCGTCCTCGGCGTCCCCGAGCTGTATGGCTCTCAAGGCATTGTATAGCCGGGTGCTTACCGGACCCGCCTGGGCCGGATTTCCAAAAGCGTATGTAGTGTTGTCGGCCGGATCGTAGATCTCGCCTATGGGCGATATGACGGCGGCCGTACC
Source organism: Rikenellaceae bacterium (assembly GCA_031550125.1). Lineage (GTDB taxonomy): Bacteria > Bacteroidota > Bacteroidia > Bacteroidales > Rikenellaceae > JAVBOW01. Next base: position 30,639 of record JAVBOW010000031.1, on the reverse strand, counting down.
GCACGCCCCGGCCTCCTCGAATGTCGGCAGTTCGTCGAAGGCCACCTGGCGGCGCTCTACCGTAAGGTCCATGTCGGCGGCTATCTGCATGAGCGACTTATTGGTTATCGAAGGCAGCACCGACGGCGACGAGGGAGTAATGTAGCTTCCGCCGCGTATGGCGAAGAAGTTGGCCGCGCCGCATTCGTCTATATCTTTCTTTTCTTTGGCGTCCAGATACAGTACGGCGGGAAATCCCTTCCTGTGCGCCCATTCGCCCGACACCAGGCTGGCCCCGTAGTTGCCTCCGGCCTTTATGTGGCCCGTCCCGAGGGGGGCGGCCCGGTCGTGGTCGCGGTCTACGATAACCTTTATCGGGCGGAAGCCCTCCTTATAATAAGGTCCTACGGGAGTGACGAATACAAGGAAAAGATATTCGGTTGCGGGTTTGACGCCCACCTGAGGCCCCGTACCTATCAGCAGGGGGCGTATGTAGAGACTCGCGCCGGTACCGTAAGGGGGTACGAAACGCTCGTTGGCCATAACGGCCTTCCTGACCGCCTCAACGAAAAGCTCCACAGGGGGCGATTGCATCTGCAGATAATCGCCGGAGGCGATCATGCGGCGGGCGTTCTCCTCCACCCTGAAAAGACGTATGCGTCCGTCACGACCGCGGAAAGCCTTGAGTCCCTCGAAAGCCTCCTGTCCGTAATGCAGGCAGGCGGCGGCCATATGCATCGGTATGCTCTCGTCGTCAGTGGTCTGCAATTCGCCCCACTTGCCGTCGCGCCAATAGCAACGCACGTTGTAATCCGTCTTGATATATCCGAAACCCAGCGATCCCCAATCCATATTTTCCATAAACAGGTTTTTTAGTATCCTATTGAATATTCCGTCATTTCACCTGCGAGCCGTTAGCCGCCTTCTCCACCGGGGCGAGCAGCGTCAGTTTCCCCGCGGCGTCCTCGCCCATAAGTATCATCCCCTGCGAGAGTATACCCTTGAGCTCCCTCGGCTCGAGGTTAACCAGCACCATCACCTGACGGCCGACCAAAGCCTCGGGTTCGTAGAATTCGGCTATGCCCGATACTATCTGGCGGGTGTCTATGCCGGTGTCTACCGTTAGTTTGAGCAGTTTCTTAGTCTTCGGCACACGCTCGGCGGCCAGGACGGTGGAGACGCGTATATCCATCCTCGAAAAGTCGTCGAACGACACGCTCTGCTTCTGCGGCTCGGCCGGCTTCTGCGGCTGGGCGGCGGCGTTGGCGGCGCGGGCCGCCTCCAGCTTGGCCACCTGGGCGTCCACCTGGGCGTCCTCTATCTTTTCGAAAAGCAACTCCGGCTCGCCTATGGCGTGGCCCGCAGGCAGCAGGGCGCTTTCGCCCAGGCGATCCCACCCGAAATTCTCAACGGCTATCATCTTAAGTATCTTAGCCGCGGTGAAAGGCATAAAAGGCTCAATGGCGATGGCCAAGTTGGCCGTTATCTGCAACGACACGTTGAGTATGGCGGCCACCCTCGCCGGATCTTCCTTGATGACTTTCCAGGGTTCGGTGTCGGCAAGGTATTTATTTCCCAGACGGGCTATGCCCATGGCGTCCTTGAGCGCCTCGCGGAAACGGTAATTCTCGAGGTTCTCCTCCAGCGACCGTTTGAGCGCCGGGATCTCCGCCAGGGTGTCGCGGTCGTAATCCGTGAGCGCTCCGGGTTGCGGCGTCATACCGTCGAAATATTTTTTGGTCAACACCAGGGCGCGGTTGACGAAGTTGCCCAGCACGGCCACCAGCTCGTTATTGTTGCGCGCCTGGAAATCCTTCCAGGTAAAGTCGTTGTCTTTGGTTTCGGGCGCGTTGGCGCACAGTACGTAGCGCATCACGTCCTGCTTGCCGGGAAACTCGGCCAGATACTCGTGCAGCCACACCGCCCAATTGCGCGAGGTGGATATTTTGTCTCCCTCCAGATTGAGGAACTCGTTGGCCGGCACGTTCTCCGGCAGGATATATCCGCCATGGGCGCGCAGCATGGCCGGGAAGACTATGCAATGGAAAACGATATTGTCCTTGCCGATGAAATGCACCATCTTGGTCTCCTCGCTCTTCCAGTATTTTTCCCATTCCGGCGTCAGCTCCTTGGTGGCTGATATGTAGCCTATCGGGGCGTCGAACCATACATACAGCACCTTGCCTTCCGCCCCTTCCACGGGGACGGGGATGCCCCAGTCGAGGTCGCGGCTTACGGCGCGCGGCTGCAAGCCCAGGTCGAGCCAGCTTTTACACTGGCCGTAGACGTTGGCTTTCCACTCCTTATGGTCTTCGAGTATCCATTTTTTAAGGAACGCCTCGTGGCGGTCCAGGGGCAGATACCAGTGTTTGGTCTCCCTCATTTCGGGAACGGAGCCGGTTATGGCGCTGCGGGGGTTGATAAGGTCGGTAGCGGCAAGGGTCGAACCGCATTTCTCGCACTGGTCGCCGTAGGCGCGCTCGTTGCGGCAATGGGGACACGTGCCGGTTATGTAGCGGTCGGCCAGGAACTGGCCCGCCTGGGTGTCGTAATACTGCATGGAGACGTCCTCGGTGAATTCGCCTTTGTCGTACAGCGCGCGGAAGAAGTCCGAGGCGGTCTTATAGTGGACGGGCGAGGTCGTACGCGAATATATGTCGAACTTTATGCCCAGCCCTTCGAAGGCCGACTTTATTATGTTGTGGTATTTGTCCACTATGTCCTGGGGCGAAACTCCCTCGGCGCGGGCCTTGATGGTTATGGGTACGCCGTGTTCGTCCGATCCGCACACCGACACCACGTCCTCGCCCCTGAGGCGCAGGTAACGGACGTAGATATCGGAAGGAATGTATACTCCGGCAAGGTGGCCTATGTGTACCGGCCCGTTGGCGTAAGGCAGGGCCGAGGTGACCAAATGGCGTTTGAATTGTTTCATCTTATATGGCTTTACAATCTGCAAATATAAGTATTTTTCACTGTCGCAGGAACGCCGGGAATGGAAAAGAGGAGGCGTACCCCTATTTTCGGACTGAGGTCGCCTGCCGCCATGTTTTTGCCGTTACGCCAACCGTGGGGACGGCATCGCCGGCGGAGTTTAGCCGTACCTGGCCGGGACGGTTATTTCGGGGGTTCCTTGCTGAAAATAGCCTTGATCCGGGCCATATCGAATTTCGGCGAGCGGTCGTAGTTATAAATGCCGTTCTGCTCCTGTTCGATATCGGTAAGCTGCGTGTAGCAATGCCCGCGCACGTAGGGTGTGGCGACGATGGCGTCCATCAACCCGTCGAGGCGCTTGTAGAACTCCTCGACATCCCTGACCGTCGAGCCGTAACCCCACGACTTGCCGTCCCACACTTTGTCCACCCACTTGACGCCGCCCCACTCGTCCAGCAGATATGGCTGGCCGGTATAGAGCGAGGCGTCGTTACGGGGATCGAGGTGTACGGGGCCTTTGGGATTCCGGTTAAGGATCTCGTCCATCTTTTTAGGCCCCTGCTCGTATTCGTGTACCGTCCACAGGTCCGTCACCACGTGGGCCCAGCCGCTAACCCCGTTCACCGGGCGGTAGTCCAGGGCGTGGGTGAGGGCGTAGAGTTCGCGCACCGTGCGCTCGTACTGCAAGAATTTTTCGCCCACAGGACGCCACACCTCGTTGAAGATGGTCCAGGTTATTATCGAGGGGTGGTTGCGGTCGCGCAGTACGATCTGCTGCCATTCGCCCAGAAAGTTGCGCGAAGCTTCCACGTCGCCCTGCTCCATGCCCCAACTGGCGGACTCGGCCCAGGTCAGGTATCCCAGCCTGTCGGCCCAGTAGTGGAAGCGCTCGTCGAAGACCTTCTGGTGCAGGCGCGCGCCGTTGAAACCCGCCGCCAGCGAAAGTTCTATGTCGCGCTTAAGGTCGGCGTCCGTCGGGGCCGTCCAAAGGCCGTCGGGATAGAAGCCCTGATCGAGTACAAGACGCTGATAGAGCGGTTTATTATTGAGAAATACCCGATCGCCCTCGATGTGTATCTTGCGCAGTCCGGCATATGATCTAACCCGGTCGACGACCTTGTCCGCGCCGTCAAGCACGAGGAACTCCATATCGTAGAGGAACGGCGACCCGGGGGACCACGTCTTGGGGTTCTTCAGCGGAAGTATAGCCAAATCGGCCTCCGAGGCCGGAACCGTTACCGTCGAAACCACCTTGCCGCCATCCATAACTGTGGCGCGCAGTTTCTGCCCGGCGCCCACGCCGTAGAATGTGGGGCGAACTACGAACCGGCCGCCGTCCACATCGGGTACGATATATACGCTCTGAAGGCCGTTCCTGTCCACGGCCTCCATCCAGACGGTGGACCATATCCCGGTCGTGCGGGTGTAGCTGGGGCCTTCCGAGGCGTAGGATTTGCTCTGTTTGCCGGACGGCTGCACCATCGAGCGGCGCTCGTCGGCCACCTGCACCACCAGGTCGTACTCTTTGCCCGCTTCGACAAAGCGGGTGAGATCCACGGCGAATGACGACGTACCTCCCCAGTGCCTTCCGGCCACCTTGCCGTCGATGTAGATCGTAGCGAAATAGTCCACCCCGCCGAAATTCAGCAGGATATTTTTGCCCGACCAGGCCGCGGGTACGGACAATTTGCGGTGGTACCACATCATCTCGATGAAGTCTTTGTACTGCACGCCCGAAAGTTTGCTCTCGGGACAGAACGGCACCAGGATATTGCCTTCGAAACCCTTGCTCTCGTTAAACTTACGTTCAAGTCCCGATTTACCGAAATCGAACGCGTAACTCCACGTGCCGTTAAGGTTGACCCAATCCGGCCTCTCGAATTGCGGGCGGGGGTATTCCGGGCGCGGGACGGCAGCCCGAGCGTTTATCGGAAAAACGCCGCAAAAAATCGCGGCCGCCAATGCGCAAAAAATCTTTTTCATCATAATCTTTGGAATGAATGATCCTATAAAGTTAGATAACTTTTACCGTTTCAGGCTCTCGAACCCAAGGCCGTAGACCCCCATGACGCTCGCCACGGTTATGAACGCATCGGGATCGCACTCCTTTATCACCCTGAAAAGCAGCTGCGTCTCGTTCTTGCGGCACACCACCATAACCATCTTCATCTGGCGTTTGGTATACCATCCCTGCCCGTCGAGCAGCGTAACGCCGCGCCTCACCTCCTTCGACACCCTGTCGGCTATCTGCTCGTAGTTCTTCGATATTATGAATATCTGCGACGACTGTTTGTTGCCCGCCAGCATGGCGTCGACGGTATAGCTGAAAGCCGCCACCGAGACGTAACCGTACACCACCGCCCCTATCTCCTTGAAAATAAATATCGACGAGCCTATGATTATAAAGTCGCACACCACCATCACCCTGCCGTAGCTCACGTTGCGGTATTTGTTTATTATCATGGCGATGATGTCGTTGCCGCCGGTAGACCCCCCTTGCGACAACACCAGGGTTATACCCATACCCCCGAGCGCTCCCCCCAGGATGGCCGAAAGCAGCTTGTCGTCGGCCAGGCCCATGAGATCGTGCGGGATGAATTTCTGCATCAAACCCATAACCAGCGATATAAGCGCTATGGCATATATGGTTTTAGTGCCGAAGCCTCCGCCGAGTATGAAAAAAGCCGCGGCAAGCAACAGGGCGTTGACAACGAATATGGTGTAGGCCACCGGTATGCCTCCGCCCGCAAGGCCGCCGGTAGCGTAATAGACCAGCAGGCCCAAACCGCCCATACCTCCGGTCATCACGTCGGCCGAAAGCAATACGGTGGTGAAAGCGAACGAATAGATGACTACGCCGAGCGAGATTATGGCATAACAACGTATTGTCTGCCATATTGTTGTAACTGATAATCGCATAGTGGGCAGGGATATTGACGCAAAGATACGTTTTTTCGACGGAATTGCTACCTTTGCATGGCATGAAATACGCCGAAATTCTCCTGCCATACGCCCTCGACCCACTGACTTACGACGCCGCCGGGCTGCCCCTCTCCGAAGGCATGGCCGTAGCCGTACGCCTGGGGCCGCGCAAGGTGTGCCAGGGAATAGTGTGGCGCCTGCACGAGCGTAAACCTCACTTCCCCACCCGCTCCGTAATTAAAATACTATACGGCAAACAACTGCTCTCGGAGCAACAGATGCGCCATTGGGAGTGGGTGTCCGATTACTATATGTGTCCCCTGGGCGAGGTGATGGCGGCGGCCATGCCGTCGTCGCTCAGGCCGACCGGTTTCTCGGACGAGGAGTTCGCCCGGGGGCAATTCAGCCTGCCTACGACGCGCTACCTGGCCCTGCATCCGGACCTGGCCGAGGCCGAGGCGCTCAACGCGGCTTTCGACGCACTCGGCAGAGCTAAAAGGCAATACGAGGCCCTCGTGGATATAGCAGGTCTGACGCACGGCATCCCGGGCGGCATACCCCGCGCTGCTGTAAACGCTGCGCCCAACGTACTGGCCGCACTCGAAAAGCGCGGCTTCATAACGTCCGAAGAGAGGTTATGCGAGAACGACCTTCCCGAAAACATCGAGGCGCTGCCCGGCCTTACCGCCGCGCAGGCGGCGGCGGCGGAGTCCATACGTACGGCGTGGAAAGAGAAACCGGTTGTGCTGCTGCACGGCGTGACGGGAAGCGGTAAGACAGAAATATTCATCCATATGGCGGCCGAAGAGATAGCCCGCGGACGCAACGTGCTTTACCTTTTGCCGGAGATACCCGTATCGTACCAGCTCGTGGAGCGCCTGCGCGGCGTGTTCGGCGAACGCCTTGCGGCCTACCACTCCAAAGCCGGCGAACGGCAGAGGGCCTCTGCCTTCCTCTCCGCGTGCGACGACGGCGCTCCCGCGCGCCTTATAACCGGCACGCGCGGCGCGGCGTTGCTGCCGCTGCGGAACCTCGGGCTGGTGATAGTAGACGAGGAACACGACGCCAGTTTCAAACAGGATTCGCCCGCCCCGCGTTTCCACGCCCGCGACACGTCGCTGATGCTCGCCTCCATGCTCGGCGCGCGCGCGCTGCTCGGCAGCGCCACCCCATCCATGGAAAGCTTCTACAACGCCTCGACGGGAAAGTACGGACTGGTGGAACTCACAGAGCGATACGGAGGCGCTCCGATGCCGGCGGTAACCATATCGGACTCACTGAAGGCCGCCAGGCGCGGCGAGCGGCAATCCCACTTTAATGCACTGTTAATAAACAAGATATCGTCAGCAATAAAGGTCGGTTCGCAGGCCATACTCTTTCAGAACCGGCGGGGTTTTTCGCCATGGGTGGAATGCGGCTCGTGCGGATGGACGGCGCACTGCCCCGATTGCAACGTCACCCTGACGCTGCACAAGGCAGAGGGACGCCTCAGATGCCACTATTGCGGCCACTGCAGGCCCGCCCCGCGTCTTTGCCCCTCGTGCGGGCAGGGAGAGTTGCTGCCCAAAGGCTACGGCACCGAGAAGATAGAGGACGAGATCTCGGCAATATTCCCCGACGCGGCCATAGGCAGGCTCGACAGCGACACCGCTTCGTCGCCCCGCGCCGCCCGCCGCATAATAACCGACTTCGAGCGGGGCCGCACGGACATACTCGTCGGCGCACAGATGGTGACCAAAGGCTTCGACTTCCCGGGAGTGACCCTGGTGGGGGTTATATCGGCCGACGCCATACTCAACTACCCCGACTTCCGCGCCGCCGAGCGCGCGTTCCAGATGCTCACCCAGGCGGCGGGACGAGCCGGAAGGCGCGCCGTGCAGGGCGAGGTGATAATACAGACTTCCAGGCCCGACCATCCCGTACTGGCCATGGTCGCCGCGGGCGACTACCGGAGCATGGCTCGCGCAGAGCTGGCCGAGCGCAGGGCGTTCCTCTACCCTCCCTACTGCCGTATCGTATCGCTGACGCTGCGTTGCGCCGACAAGTCCCTGCTCGACCGGGCCGCGACAGCCCTGCGCGAAGCGCTGCATCCCATATTCGGCAACCGCCTGCTGGGACCGCAACCTCCGGCGGTGGACCGCGTGGGTGGAGAGAACATATTGATATTCACGTTAAAAATAGAACAGGGTAAATCGTTCGCCAAAGCGCGCAAACTGCTGGCCGCACAGACGGACAGGATAAGGAAAGAGCCGGCATACAAAAAAGTGGCGCTTATAATAAACGTAGACCCGCAATAGTCCCCGCCATGATCCTGCCCGAGCCGCTCGTAAGGTTGTTCTTTCCCGACGTCTGCCCCGCCTGCGGCGGACCCGTGGGCGAAGGGTCTAAGGTTGTTTGCACGCTATGCCACCTCGACGCGCCGTTGACATTTTACGCCGGCTCGGAGGAGAATCCCGTCAGGGAACTGCTTTCGGCCCATATTCCCGTCGTACACGCCTCGGCGTTCATGTTCTACACCGAACACAGCCGTTTCCGCCGCCTGATATACGGTTTTAAATACGGCGGAGGCTGGAGGCTGGCCCTTCAGACCGGCGAATGGTACGGGAGGCAGTTGGCCGAAGGCGGGTTGTACGGCGACGTGGACGTAGTGATGCCCATACCGCTGCATCCGGGCCGCCTGCTCTCGCGCGGGTACAACCAGGCCGCCTATCTGGCCGCAGGGATATCGCGCGCCCTGGGCAAAGGGACAGACGTCCGCAGCGTAAGGCGCACGAGGAACAACCCGCGCCAGGCCCTAACCGGCTCCGCTGGACGCTGGGCCAACGTGGACGGGATATTCGCCGTACGCAACCCGCGCGCACTCGAAGGACGCCACATACTGCTGGTGGACGACGTACTGACCACCGGGGCCACGGCCGTATCGTGCGCCGAAGCCATTCTCAGGGCGGTCCCGTCGGCCCGCATAAGCGTGGCGGCGCTGGCCGTATCGAAAAAGGGGGTCGCGCGGCAGTGACACAGGAAAATGGACGCGATTCCGCCTCCGCTATTTTTTTATAGGCCGGGCGGCTTGTTTTAATGGATTGTTTTTTTTATCTTTGAACGATTTATCGCATTTACTTGCGGCACGGCCTGCGTTCGCAGCGATGCGCAATGCGCGGCCATATCGCACACAATGCACTGTGAAGAAACCACTTAACCTACTCATAAACCGCTTTCAGATGAAAAAATTTCTACTCATGGCGTCCGCCCTGCTCGTATTGGCAGGCATGTACTCATGCAACGACCCTTTTCACGAGATCAGCGACATACCCCTCGTTGAATTCAATTCACGCACCTATGCGCTGGACGCCGACTCCATCGTACTCAAAGTATGCACCCCCTACAACCTCGACGCGCCTTTGGAGATACCCTTCACCGTAAGCGGTAACGCCGAGAACGGCAAAGACTATAAACTATACGCCCAAAGGAGCATAACCATTCCCGCCGGACGCAATTTCGCCTACATAAGCGTAAAGGCGCTCAAATATGCCGCCGGCGATGCCAAGAAGCTGACCATAAAGCTCAACCCCGGATACGTCTACCATCTGGGCGAAGTGTCGTCCGCAACCGTCACGCTCAACCGCAAGGAGCCGCTTAACTACTGGTTCGACCTGTCCGGCGGCAACCTTTTGAGTTACTACGACGTAACGGTATACGTAAGCCGTACGGGAGAACGGTGGAGCGACTTCAGCGCACCGGCCGCCATAAAGCTGCCTGTCAAGATATCGGATCATTCCACCGCCAAGCTGGGTACCGATTTCACCATAGACAACAACGCCACGGCATTCGTGATACCCGCAGGAGGAAACTCAGCCAAGATAAGGATAAGGACGAGTCCCGGCGCGGCCATAAACCTGTCCAATATGAAATTCGTAAGGTTAGGAGTGGACACGGAGGCCGTAGCCGACAGGACTTTGACCGCGGACACCCGCAATAACTACAAGGAAACAACCGTATATATCAGGGGCGAAGTTAAACTGGAAGACTTTATCGGTCACTGGAAACACAGCAGGTCCATACACGCGTCCAGCGATGACATAGACGACAGCCCGCTGTTCGTATCCGACCTTCTGCCGTGGCACAACGCCGGATTCACCATCGACATCGCAAAGGATGAGGCCACGGGGGATATAAAATTCATCCCGGCAGGCAACGGAACCGACCTTATGTCCCTCTTCCGCGAAGCCACGATGACTTTCACCGCTCCCATAAATATGCACACCGCCGGCATCGGGAGCAGGTATGTAGCTCCCACGCTGTTGAACGACCACACCTCCATAGAGGGCAATACATGGGTTAATTTTAACGTAAAACCGCAACTCACATACGTGCGGCTCAGCGACGCCAACCGTTCGTTCGACAACAACAACGAGTCGTTGAACCCCATGTCTATAGCCCTCATGATGTCTCCCGGATCGAACAGCACGCTGTATTTATTCCTGAGGGATTACGACTGTCCGCCGTTCGCCAACCTGGGCTGGAGCGACGCAAGCTTCAATACATACTACGGTTTCTTCTACGTATTCACCAAATAACCGGATAATCCGCAACCTGAACAGCCTGAAGTTTTTCAGGCTGTTCTCATATCAGGGTCAGCTATGGCTTACAGAAAAATTACCTTCCTGCACCTGTGCGCGCTTTGGTGTCTGTCCGCTGCGGCCGGAGGCAACTCGTCGTGGGTGAATCCCATGATCGGCACAGTCAAAATGGGCCACACCTTCCCTGGGGCATGCGTGCCGCACGGCATAGTGCAGCTCAGCCCCGACACCGACACCATCCCGCACAACATAGGCGGTACATACCAGAAACAAGCCTATAAATATTGCGCGGGATACCAGTGGGACGACAAAACCATAGTGGGTTTCAGCCATACGCATCTGAGCGGCACAGGCCATTCCGACCTGGGTGACGTGCTGGTGATGCCGGCCACGGGTCCGCTGAAACTCAACCCGGGAGTGGCCTCCGAGCCAGGGTCTGGTTACCGCTCGCGTTTTTCGCACTCTTCGGAGAAGGCCGAGCCGGGATATTACACCGTAATCCTGGACGACTATGGCATAAAGGCGGAGCTGACGGCCACCACACGTACAGGCGTCCATCGCTACACCTTTCCCGGCGGAGCAGTCCAGCGCATTATCGTGGACCTGACCCACGGCATATACAACTACGACGGCAAAGTCCTGTGGGCGGGTATCAGGGTAGAGAACGACACCCTGATAACCGGCTACCGCATAACCAACGGCTGGGCGAGGGAGAATTACACCTATTTCGCCGCCTCGTTTTCGCGGCCCATAGCCGATTACGGCTACCGCGACATGCAAAAGGCGCTCTACACGGGCTTTTGGCGTAAGTTCGACCAAACCCGCCGCTTCCCCGAGATGTCGGGACGCAAGGTGGCGTCGTGGTTCGAGTTCGACCCGTCGCAGTCGGCTGCGCTGGAGATCCGGGTGGCGCTGTCGGCCGTAAGCACGGAAGGGGCGCTCAAAAACCTGCGCGCCGAAAGCGCCGGACGTACGTTCGACGACCTGCGCGCCGCCGCCGCCGAATCGTGGGACGACGCCCTGGGCGTCATCGAGGCGGAAGGCACGGCAGACCAGAAGACGATGTTCTACACGTCGCTCTACCACACCATGATCAACCCGTCGGTATACATGGACGTGGACGGCCGTTACCGCGGCGTGGACCACAACATACACGTCGCCGAAGGCTTCGCGAACTACACCGTATTTTCGCTCTGGGACACCTATCGCGCCCTGCATCCCCTGCTCGACATCATCTCGCGCGGACGCAACGCCGATATGGCGCGCTCTATGCTCGCCCACAGCGGGCAGAGCGTCCACCACGCCCTGCCCGTATGGTCTCACATGGGCAACGAGAATTGGTGCATGATAGGCTACCACGCCGTGCCGGTGCTGGCGGGCGCTCTGGCCGCGGGGCAGCCCATAGACCGCGGCAAGGTTTTGGAAGCCATGATAAGCAGCTCCAACATACCCTACTACGACGGCATTAAAGAGTATAAAGCGCTGGGTTACGTGCCGGTAGACGTCAATGCCAACGGCTCGTCGATAACCCTGGAATACGCCTACGACGACTGGACGATCTATCGCACGGCGCTCATGGCCGGCAACCGCACCGTGGCTGAGGAATACAAAGCGCGCGCCCGGAATTTCCGCAATATTTTCGACCCCTCTACCGGTTTCGTACGCGCACGGCTCAGCGACGGGTCGTGGAAAACTCCATACGACCTGCTAAATACCCACGGCGAGGGCTTCATAGAAGGCAACGCGTGGAATTACTCGTTCTATGTGCCGCACGACGTGGCGTCGCTTATCGGATTGATGGGAGGAGAGCGCCGATTCACGGAGAGGCTCGATTCGCTCTTTACGATGCACCTGCCCGACGAGTTTTTCGCCCATACCGAAGACGTAACCCGCGAAGGGATAATGGGCAACTACGTCCACGGCAACGAGCCGAGCCACCACATCCCCTACCTTTACGCATGGACGACGCAGCAATGGAAGACCCAGGAGCGCGTACGCGAGATAATGAACCGCATGTACCGCAATTCGATAGACGGCCTGTGCGGCAACGACGACTGCGGCCAGATGTCGGCCTGGTATATCTTCTCCGCGATGGGATTTTATCCTGTGTGCCCCGGCTCCGGCGAGTACGTCATTGGTGCGCCGTATATGCCGCGCCTGAGGGTGGACGTGGGAGGCGGACGCCATTTGGAGATCCTCGCCCCGGGCGTTAGCGACAGGATGCGATACGTCAAAAGCATAAAAATCAACGGCAAACCGCACACGAGGGCCTACCTGACATATGAAGAGATAAGCGCCGGCGGGGAGCTGCTGTTCGAAATGGCAGCCCGACCGAATAAAAAACCGCTCGCAAAACCCTATTCGCTGTCCGGCGATTAGGGTACAAGGCAATCATCACCCGCCCGCGCTTAAGAATACAGCCCGGATTTCAACCCCTCATAAACTCCTCTATCTGCTCAACGGTGGCAGGGACGCGCTTTTCGCCCAGCATGCGGTTGCCGCCTGGGGTTATCAATATGTCGTCCTCTATGCGTATGCCGCCGAAGCCCAGGTAGGCCTCAAGGGCGGAGAAATTAATGAATTCCCTACAAGTACCCTCCCTGCGCCATTTGTCTATCAGGGCGGGGATGAAATATATCCCGGGTTCGACCGTCATAACGAAACCGGGTTTCAGCCTGCGTCCCATCCTAAGCGACGATACGCCCAACTGTTTGCTCCGCTCCGTTTCGAGGTCGTAACCCACGTAATTCTCGCCTATATCCTCCATGTCGTGTACGTCGAGTCCCATCATATGGCCCAGGCCGTGAGGCATGAAGAGCGAAAAGGCCCCGGCGGCGAGCGATTCCTCCACATCTCCCTTCATCAGGCCCAGCGCGGCCAACCCTTCGGTTATCACGCGGGCGGCGGCCAGGTGGACGTCGCGGTAAAGCGCCCCGGGACGCGAAAGCTCGAAGCCTCGGGCGTTGGCGGCCAGCACTATATTATATATCTCTTTCTGCTGCTGCGTAAAGCGGCCGCCCACCGGCATTGTACGGGTGAAGTCGCTGCAATAATTCATCGTAGTCTCGGCCCCGGCGTCCACCAGCAACAGGCGTCCCTCCTGGAGGGTGTTCCCGTAATAATGGTTGTGGAGCGTCTCGCCGTTCTGCGACACTATAGAGGTGAAAGACACCCCGCCCCCTTCGGAGAGCGCTATACCCTCTATGGTCCCGGCTATCCGGCGCTCGACGACGCCCGGTTTACACATGCTCATTGCCGCAGTGTGCATTTTGTAGCCTATGGCGCAGGCGCGCTCTATTTCGTCTATCTCCTCGTCGCTCTTCGTATCGCGCAGCGACACCACCGCCAGGGCCAGCTCCACGGATATGTGTTCGGCGATGCGGCTGTTCTTTATTCCTGTAAGCGAACTTACGAGCAGTGCGTTGGCCGGACGGTAGGGCGGCAGGAAATGCACGCGGCGTCCGCGGCGGACGGCATCCGAAACGTGTTCGGCGAGCTTCGATAGCGGGTGGACGTCCCTCACTCCCACGCTGGCGGCCAGATCGTTCATCGTAGGCTGCGGGCCGGTCCATATTATGTCGTCCATCGTCAGGTCGTCGCCGTAGAGCGCCTCCGTACCCGCATCGACGTCCATCAGGCCCGCCAACCCCGGGTTATGCAGCCCGAAGAAGTAGAGGAAAGTGCTGTCCTGGCGAAAATGGTAGCAGTTGTTGGGATAATTGGCGGGCGACTCGCCGTTGGCGGGAAGCAGGATAAGTCCCCCCGAAGAGACGCGGCCGCGCAACTCGGCGCGACGGGCGACATAAACATCTTTATGGAACATATAATATTATTTTTTCCGCATCTTGAATGCGGGATCATATCAGCGCAAACGAAATATAGACGGCTCCGGCCACGACGGTGTATCCGGCCTCTATCGCAACCGCCTGCAACAGCGTCTTCGTATCTCCGTATTTAAACGCAAGGTTGCATATCTGCAGCGAGGCGAACGCCGCCACGGCCAGGCAGGCCAGCTTCACCGACATGCCGGCGAGGATGAAATAGAGCAGGCTGAGGAGTATTCCGGAGACGAACTGCAGAACGAGCGAGCGCATAAGCGGCAGCGGCTCCTGCGCCGACTTATGGACGTTGAAAACCCTGGCCCACATCTTGAAGAACGCAAGGGAATACCACATGGCCCCGGCGCCAAAAGCCACTATTATGGACAGAGACATCCACATCCAACTTATATTTCCAACTATATGCGCCAATCCGTCCATAATTTCACAAAGGTATGAAAAACCGTTCGAATCTCTGAGAAACAGTTTAAATTTCCCGGCGAAATTATTTAATATATCTCGTCAGCCGGTTTTTGCGGAAAATTTTGGAGGCATAGCGGTGCATTTGCCGTAAAGACTGGCCATTAAATATTTGAAAAAATGACATTTGGTAATATAGACAGATTATGAGCCGCTCTCGAATTTTATTCACAGAGATTATCGTTTGCCGCAGTTAAGACGGACTTAGGGCCGTCGGAGTGACTGTCCCTCAGAAAAAAATCAAAAAAAATAGTACTTTGTATTGCAAAGTATAAAAATAATCACATATATTTGCATTGTAAAATACTCACAAATTAATAATACCATATCATGAAACAGACAATGGGTGTCAATATCGGGTCGATAGCCTTCACGATCGACTACGACGCTTACGAATTGCTCCGGGAGTATCTCGACGATATCGCCGGACGCCTGCCGTCGGACGAGAGGGACGAGGTGACGGACGACGTCGAGGCGCGCGTGGCCGACATTCTCGGGGGCGAGATGACCGTGGCGGGACAGGTGGTTAACATAGCCATGGTACGCAAAGCCATCGCCATCATAGGCCGCGCCGAGTGTTTCGGAGAGAGGCGCAGCTGTCCTCCCCCGGCGTCAGCCCCGGCGAAAAGGGATAAGCTTTACCGCTCGCGCAACAACAAGGTCATAGGCGGGCTGTGCGGAGGCATAGCCGAATATATGGACTGGGACGCATCGGTGGTACGCCTCATCACGGTCATTCTCGTATTCTTCGGCGGCCTGAGCCTGTGGGTTTACATAATACTGTGGGTGGCGGTGCCAATAGAGCCTTACGACAATTACCGCGATTCATACCGCACCGGCAAAAACGATTGGAGATGAATGTAGACAATATAAAAGCCCAAATGCGCAAGGGTACGCTCGAATATTGCATTCTGGCCATCCTTTCGCGCTCCGACGCCTACGCGTCGCAGATCATCGCCGAGCTTAAAACGGCCGAGATGATAGTGGTGGAAGGGACGCTATATCCCCTCCTTATGCGCCAGAAAAACCAGGGACTGCTCAATTACCGCTGGGAAGAGTCGCCGCAAGGCCCCCCGCGCAAATATTACAGCCTCACCGAGGCGGGACATAAATTCCTCGCCCAGATAGACCAGGCATGGAACGAGCTGGTGGGGCAAATAAACCAAATACGCCTCGGACAATGAAAGAGATAGAAAAAGTGAGCATCGCAGGCATATCCTTCATGCTCGACAAAGACGCCTTCGGCAAACTCAAGGGCTATCTTTCGGGAGTGGAAGAGGCATACAGGAACGATCCCGACGGCGACGAGATAGTGTCAGACATAGAGGCCCGCATAGCCGAGATAATCCTTTCGCGGCAGGATCCGGGGGCGATAGTGTCGCTGGCCGCCGTCGAAGCGCTGATAGAGACCATGGGCCTGCCCGAGGGTGCAGCCGATCGCGTACCTTCGCCGGCCGAGACTTTCCCGCGCCGCCTGTACCGCAATCCCGACGGGGCCAAGGTGGGCGGGGTGTGCAACGGCATAGCCACATTTTTCGACATAGATCCGGTGTGGGTGCGCTTGGGGATGTTCCTGCCGCTCATGCTGCTGGTGCTTACCGCGCCTTTCGATCAGGAATATCTCAGCAGCTTCTTTGGCGTAAGCCTGTCGGTCGTCTTCATGCTCTATTTTCTGCTGTGGTTCATAGTGCCGCCCGCCTCCACCCCCCGCCAAAGGCTCGAGATGAGAGGCGAACGCATAACGGCCGACTCCATACGCCACGATATGCGCAAGGAATTTTCCGGACGCGGTACGCCTCCGCAGGTCCAGCGCTCGGCGTCGGTATGGGCGGAGATAGTACTTCTCGCCGGGCGCGTGATACTCGTATTCATCAAAGCCGTGGCGGCCGTAATAGGATTGGCGCTGGTGGCCGCGTGCCTGGCGCTGATATTCTCGATAGCCATAGCGCTTTTCGCAGCCGAAAAGATACATCTTTGGAACAACGTAGCCCTTACGGAACTCATGCCCGGGCTGGCGGGAATCACCCCCGAAGCCTATGCCGCGATAACCGTCCTTCTCGTACTAATCCCTGTGGTTATGGCCACTCTGCTGCTCTTCAAACTCATCTTCGAAGGCGGCCCCGGCGGAAAGACATTCACCATAATGGGCGGCATATGGCTCATAACCGCCATATTCTGGGGCGTGATAACCATAAAGAACATAGAACAGATCAACGAAGGCATACAGAGCGCACACGACGGGATTACGCTCACCCTGCCCTCCGGAGAGCCGGCCGCCCTCCCGGAAACCGCCGAGGCCATACCAGGCGACACAATAATTTTAGTAAACACCGAAAAACCCGAATAGATTATGGAAATACTGGATCGTAAACACCAGCGCAACGCCGCACACGCGGGAAAGAGCGACGCCGCGCGCAGCATCTACGCAGGATCGCTGTTGATGGCCTCGGGCATAATATGGCTGTTATACAACCTGGGCGTCATATGCCCGGAGGCGTTCAACGTGATCTTCTCGTGGCAGATGCTGCTGATAGCCATAGGCGGATTCCTGATATCGCAACGCAGCTGGACTGCCGGAGGAATAGTTTCGTGCGTGGGGATCGTATTCCTCGTATGCGAACTGTGCAACGTGGAGGTCTCATTCAACAAGATAATCCTCCCTGTGATACTCATCTCGGCAGGCGCGGCCATGCTGCTATCGTTTAGGAAATAGGGCGGACTCATGTAGCCTGAAGCGCCAATGCGGCGCGAGTTCCGGTCTCTATTATGTGTCGGCCCTGCACAAGTCGCGCATCTTGACGCCACCAAAATATCTGCCTGAAAAACGCCGGGACGACAGCTTCCGGCGTTTTTTATTTGGAAAACAGGGTAATTTTAACTATTTTGCCAAAACAGGACTTAAACGAGTGTTATGGATTGGATGGATTTGACCGCGGGAGAACTCGTTGCAAAATTCCGGAGACACTTTCCCGGCGTAGTTTCTATGGCCCTGGCTTCGGCTTCGGGTCCACTGTTCAGGAACATGCTAGCCGCACGTTTCGCCGGGGAGGACGGCAGCAGCGACTTTTCGGCGCTTCTCGACGGCGACGGACAGACAGTAAAGGATATCTCCACCGGGCGGGAGATCCCGGTAGACACTTTCGGACTCCTGCGCCGCGCCCTCAGGGGCGAGGACGGAGGTATGGCGTCGGAAGATTTCCTTTTGGATATGTATATGCTATTCCGCTCGATAGCAGGCAACTGCAACTTGCCCCCGTCGCACGCCAGGGCGGAGGGTTACGCCAGGCGATGGCAATGCGCAAGCGACGCGAAAACGGCTGCGGCCATGCAGTCCAACCGCAAACGCATAATCGAATCGCTCATAGAGCGCATAGACCTGCGGCGACCGGGTGAACACCGGAAGTTTTTCTTTCCGGCAGGTGCCACACACAGCGAAAAGCTCGCCCTGGCGGACGAATGGTGGAGTGACTTCCGCTTCCACCTGTCGATGGCCGCACGCTCTCCACGAGAGGTTAACAGGCTTCTGGGCGGGACGCTCGACGAGGACACGCTCGAACGGATGTCCAGGGCGCGCCGCAAAGGCATGCCGTTCTTCCTCACCCCGTATTACGCATCGCTGATGGACATAACGGGCAAAGGCTACGACGACAAGGCCATACGCAGCTACGTGATCTATTCAGACGAATTGGTGGAGACCTACGGATCCATCCGCGCCTGGGAAAAAGAGGATCAGATAGAAGAGGGACGGCCCAACGCCGCCGGATGGATACTCCCGCCAGGGGGCAACGTCCACCGACGCTACCCCGAGGTGGCCATCCTCATTCCCGACTCCATGGGACGCGCCTGCGGCGGGCTGTGCGCCCCTTGCCAGCGCATGTACGGCTTCCAGCAACGCAGACTCAATTTCGAATTCGACGCGCTCAAACCCAACGAGCAATGGGCGTCCAAACTGCGCAGGCTGATGCTCTATTTCGAGCGGGACGCCGAGTTGAGGGATATACTGATTACCGGCGGCGATGCGCTGATGAGCCAGAACAAGACACTGCGCAATATACTCGACGCGGTTCTGCGGACGGCAGTCCGCAAACGCCGCGCGGGCGCCGGTTCCATAGACCGCGTCAGGCTCGGCACGCGAATCCCTGCCTACCTTCCCATGCGTGTGGACGACGAGTTGGCCGAAATACTCGCCGGCTTCCGGCGGCGGGGCATCGAGGCCGGCATCAGCCAGTTCGTCATACAAACCCATTTCCAGTCCCCCCTGGAGCTGACGCCGGAGGCGTTGCGGGCCATCCGCATGCTGCAGTCGGCCGGGTGGCTGGTAACAAACCAGATGGTTTTTACCGTCGCCGCCTCGCGCAGGGGCCACGCGGCCAGGCTGCGCCGCGAACTCAACAAGGCGGGCGTGGTATGCTACTATACCTTCTCGGTCAAGGGGTTCGCAGAGAACTACTCGCTCTTCACCCCCAATTGCCGCTCGCTGCAGGAGATGGCGGAGGAGAAACGCCTCGGGGCGCTCGACGGCGGCATGCAGGCGGAGATCGCCGCGCTGGCCGCAAACCCCGAAACGATGGGCCGGTCGCTACCCGCGTTCCTCAGACGCAACAACCTGCCGTTCGCCGCCACCGACCGCAGCGTAATGAACCTGCCGGGAATAGGCAAGAGCATGACTCTCTCAACCATAGGCATAACCCCCGAAGGACGGCGCATACTGCGTTTCGGACACGATCCCGGACGGCGTCACAGCCACGCCGTGGACGACATGGGCGACGTATTCATAACCGAAGCCAAACCGGTGGCCGACTACCTGAGGCAACTGCGCGACATGGGCGAAGACCCGGCCGACTACGCCTCGGTGTGGGACTACAGGTCGGGGGAGACAGAGCGCCGCATGGCGCTGTTCGAGTACGACCAATGAGGGTCCAGTTTGAAAAAAGCAATATTATACGTCATAAATTGCGCTTTTTACGCAGAAATAACTATATTTGTGGCGTAATACACGGGGTGTAGGGGACGGAAGGTCCCCTACTTTCGTATAGATCACCATGATAGATATAAAAAAAATAGAAGGGGCAGTGGCCTCCTGCCTTGAGGGGACGGATATGTTCCTCGTAGAGGTTGCCGTTTCTCCCGCCAACGAGATAGAGGTTGTGCTGGACGGCGACGCCAATGTGGGAATAGACGCCTGCGTAGAGGCGAGCCGCGCCATAGAGGCCGTACTGGATCGCGAACAGGAGGATTTCGAGCTGACGGTAACGTCGGCGGGCATAGGCCGGCCGCTCAAACTGCCGCGCCAGTACGTAAAGCTGCTGGGCAAAAGTGTGGAGGTGGTGTTGCGCAACGGCGCGAAGATAATAGCCCGTCTGGACGCGGCGGACGACAAAAGCATAACCGTCACATATCCCGAGCGCGTGGCCGTAGAGGGGACGAAAAAGAAAAAGACAGTCGACACAACCGCAACATACACGCTGGAAGAGGTGAAGTCGACCAAAGAATACCTCGATTTCAAATAGTATAAACTCATATATGGACAACCTGAATCTGATAAGCAACTTTGCCGAGTTCAAAGAGCTTAAGAACATCGACCGCAGCACCATGATAGGCGTGCTGGAGGACGTTTTCCGCCACCTGCTGATAAAGACCTACGGTACCGACGAGAATTTCGACATAATAATAAACGCCGAAAAAGGCGACCTCGAAATATGGCGCAACCGGGTGATAGTGGAAGACGGCCAGGTGGAGAACCCCATCCAGCAGATATCGCTCTCCGAGGCGCGCAAGATAGACGAGACGTACGATGTGGGCGAAGAGGTTGCCGACGAGATCAAACTCTCGTCCTTCGGCCGCCGCTCGGTCCTGTCGCTCAGGCAAAACCTCGCCTCGCGCATAATGGACCTCGAAAAGGCCAACCTCTACGAGAAATACAAGGAGAAAGTGGGCGAGATCATCACAGGCGAGGTGTATCAGGTATGGAAGAAAGAGGTCCTGATCCTGGACGACGACGACAACGAGTTGATTTTGCCCAAAAGCGAACAGATACCCAGCGACTTCTACCGCAAAGGCGACACCATACGCGCCATAGTCTACAAAGTGGAGATGCGCAACAACTCGCCGGTGATCATCCTCTCGCGCACGGCCCCCGAATTCCTCGAAAGGCTTTTCGAACTCGAGGTCCCCGAGATATTCGACGGATTGATCACCATCAAAAAGATAGTCCGCATACCGGGCGAAAGGGCCAAGGTGGCCGTGGAATCGTACGATGAGCGCATAGACCCGGTAGGCGCATGCGTGGGCATGAAAGGTTCGCGCATCTACGCGGTGGTAAAAGAACTTAAGAACGAAAATATAGACGTGGTGAACTGGACGAACAACACCCAACTGCTCATCCAGCGCGCGTTGAATCCCGCCAAAATATCCTCCATAAGCCTCGACGAAGAGAAGAAGACGGCGGCCATATACCTCAAACCCAGCGAAGTGTCGCTGGCCATAGGCAAGGGAGGACTCAACATACGCCTGGCGAGCATGCTCACCGGATACGACATAGACGTTTACCGCGAAGTGGAGGAGGAAGACGTGGACCTGGACGAGTTCGCCGACGAGATAGACCAATGGATTATCGACCAGCTCAAGAAAGTGGGCTTCGACACCGCCAAGAGCGTACTGGAACAAAGCGCGGAGCAGATAGCCAAACGCACCGACCTGGAAGAGGAGACCATCAGGGAGATGGTATCGATCCTCAAGTCGGAGTTCGAATAACGAAAGTTCTGAAAAAACAGCAGGAAACGGTTTGTCAGGAACCTGTGCCGCTTCCGACAACGACGCTGCGCGTAGCGTAAGTCGCATTCCGCCCGCCCGGGGCTTTAACTCCGGGCCTGCAGGATTTAAAGCGGATACGGAGTACGATATGTGCGGTCAATACTAAAGTAAAGCAATATGAGTGAAATTAAACGGAGGCTGCCCCAGGTTGCCAAAGAGTTTACGGTTGGTGTGGGGACCATAGTGGACTTTCTCGACAAAAAGGGCATCAAAATCGCCAGTACGCCCAACACCCTTATCGAACCCGACGTTTACGCGGTGTTGGAGAAGGAGTTCGGCGCTTTGCGTACGGGCGAGAAGGTCAACATCCGCGAAAAGATCAACCTCAAGCAGGAGAGCGTCTCGCTGGGCAATAAGAAAGAGGCCCACGACGAGGAAGAAGAGGTGGTGATAAAGAGCGGCATTATAAACGTACGCGACGAGGTTGCCGACCGCATGCCGAAGGTATTGGGCAAGATAGACCTTAGTGCGGGCAACAAACCCGCCGCCCCAAAAGCCGAAGCGCCAGCCCCTGCCGACGTCAAACCGGCAGTCGAACCCGAGGCGAAACCCGCCCCGGCGGCAACGCCTGCGCCTGAAGCGCCTAAAACGACGGAAGCGCCCGCAACGCCCGAAGTGAAACCAGCGCCAACGCCCGCACCGGCCCCTGCACCCGAAGCAAAGGCCGAGACAGCCGCTCCCGCAGCGCCCGCCCCGGAGGCAAAGCCCGAGGTCAAGCCCGCCGCGGTACAACCCGAAATAAAGGCCGAAGAGGCCAAAGCCCCCGAGGCGAAAGCTCCGGAAACCAAACCCGCAGTCTCGGTAGCGCCTAAAGCGGCGGAAGTGCCCGCAGCGCCCGCTCCCGAAAAGCCCGCCCCGGCCCCGGAACCAGTCATACAAAGCAAAACCTACGACCAGAGACAGGCAGAAAAGGAGGTGGACGTATTCCGCGCCCCCGACGCAAGCAAACTGTCCGGCCCCAAGGTGTTGGGCAAGATAGACGTCGGCGCGCTCGAAAAGGGCCGCGGCGACCACGGCGATTCGCGCCGCGAGAAACGTAAACGCATAACAAAAGACCGCGTGGACGTCACCAAGCCGCAACCCGGCGGCCCCGGCGGCGGCCAGCGTCCGGCAGCGCCCCAGAAAGACAAGAAAGCCAAAGGACCCAAACCGGTCGTCAGGCCCGAGGTGAGCGACGAGGACGTTCAAAAGCAGGTAAAAGAGACTCTGATGCGCCTCACCAACAAGGGAGGCAAAAGCAAGAGCGCCAAATACCGCCGCGACAAACGCGACGCCGTAGCCTCGCGCCGCGACGAAGAGATCGAACGCCAACAAATAGACAAAAGCACGCTGCAGGTCACCGAATTCGTTACCGTGAGCGAGCTTGCCTCCATGATGGACGTCTCGGTGACCGAGGTTATCATGGCGTGCATGAACCTTGGCCTGATGGTGTCGATAAACCAACGGCTCGACGCCGAGGCTCTGGTTATCGTGGCAGAGGAGTTCGGTTTCAAAGTGGAGTTCGTGTCGGTGGAGATACAGGAAGCCATAGAGGACGAAGATCAGGACAGCGAAGAGGACCTCTCGCCCCGTCCGCCCGTGGTTACCGTCATGGGCCACGTCGACCACGGCAAAACGTCGCTGCTGGACAATATTCGCTCTGCCAACGTCATAGCAGGCGAGGCGGGCGGCATAACCCAGCACATAGGCGCATACAGCGTAAAACTGGGCGAACGTCAGATAACCTTCCTCGACACGCCGGGCCACGAAGCCTTTACCGCCATGCGCGCCCGGGGAGCCAAGATGACCGACGTAGCCATTATCATAGTGGCGGCCGACGACAGCGTCATGCCGCAAACGGTGGAGGCTATCAACCACGCGGCCGCCGCGGGTGTCCCCATGGTGTTCGCTATAAATAAGATAGATAAGCCGTCGGCCAATCCCGAGAAGATCAAGGAGCAGCTGGCCGGCATGAATTACCTCGTAGAGGACTGGGGAGGCAAATTCCAGTCGCAGGAGGTATCGGCCAAGGCGGGTATCAACCTCGACAAACTCCTCGAAAAGGTTCTCCTGGAGGCGGAATTCCTCAACCTGAAGGCCAATCCCAACAGGCAGGCCGCGGGAGCGGTAATAGAATCGACCCTCGACAAAGGCCGCGGCTACGTGGCCACCGTACTCGTACAGAACGGCACCATGAGGATAGGCGACGTGATCGTATCGGGCATCTACTCCGGCCGCGTGAAGGCCATGTTCGACGAACACGGGCAGAAAGTGACCGAGGCCGGCCCGTCCACCCCGGTGCAGATCCTCGGCCTGAGCGGAGCGCCGCAGGCCGGCGACACCTTCAACGTCATGGACGACGACCGCAGCGCCCGCGAAGTGGCCAACAAACGCGAGCAATTACAGCGCATGCAGGGCCTGAGGACGCAAAAGCACATCACGCTCGACGAGATAGGCCGACGCATAGCCATAGGCAATTTCAAGGAACTCAACATTATCGTCAAAGGCGACGTGGACGGCTCCATCGAGGCCATGACCGACTCGCTGATGAAACTGTCGAAAGCGGAGGTGCAGGTAAACGTCATCCACAAGGCCGTGGGACAGATATCGGAATCCGACGTACTGCTGGCGGCCGCCTCCAACGCCGTCATCGTGGGCTTCCAGGTGAGGCCGTCGTCCGGCGCAAGGAAACTTGCGGAAAAGGAAGAGATAGAGATAAGGCTCTACTCCATAATCTACGACGCCATAAACGACATCAAGGACGCTATAGAGGGCATGCTCGCCCCCGAGACAAAAGAGGAGATAGTATGCTCGATAGAGGTTCTCGAAACGTTCAAGATCACCAAAGTGGGTACCGTGGCCGGATGTATCGTCCGCGAGGGCAGGATAACAAGGAACACCCCCATAAGGATAATTCGCGACGGTATCGTTGTCTACACCGGAAAGTTAGGCTCCCTGAAACGCTTCAAGGACGACGTCAAGGAGGTGACCAACGGAATGGAATGCGGACTGAACATCGAGAGCTTCAACGACATAAAAGTAGGCGACATAGTGGAAGGCTACGAAATAGTGGAAGTGAAACGCAAGTAACGGCATCGCACCTTTTGTAAAAAGAGAATCCCCCGTAAGGCATTCGGTAACCGAAGCGCTTACGGGGGATTCTCTTTTTGCAGACCTTTATCGGGTCACGGCTAACATTCCCCTAAGGCTATGGACAACCTTTCAAAAGGCGCGATACGGCCTCTTTAGTCGCCCAGATCCACTATCTGAGCGTCGATAATGTAGCTGGCCTCCTTTTTGGGCGGGCGGTTGGAATGGATGGCGATAGTGTTTTTGCCCTTTTTGAGGGATTTTATCGCCTTGTCGCTTATTTTGAACCATGCGGTGTTATAGTAGTGCGCTCCGCGGCCGGCGAGTTCGTATGCCGGCACTCCGTTTATGTACACTTCGAAATTCACCTCATAGCGCATCCTCAGATAGGGGTTTGAGGGTATTTCGCTCAGGTCGAACTCGCGCCATATCCATATGTCGGGGCTTTTCCACTCGGTTGCGGGAACCGTAGCCGGATCAGTCCTTTCGTAGTATGACAGGTGTGTCATCATGGAAGGAGGCATGAAGCCGAATGGGGCCTTACCCTGCTTCCAGCCCTTGGGGGCGGACGTACCGTACCAATCCGTTTCGGGCTGTACGGTAGTGTAGTACCACTCCTTACCCGATTTCTGAGAATCGTCCATGGCCACCTTCAGGGTCATCTGCTTTCCGTACAGCGGGGCGTGAATGGCGGCCAGCTCGGCGGCGGGGATCTTCTCCACGGCGCGGTCGTAGGTGAGCATGCCGTTCACCTCGCCCTCAACGTCGGTGGTTTGGGTGTAAATGGCGGCGCTCAGCCCTTCGGGGATCATAGTGCGAAGATGGAAGATCAGGTATTTGTATTTTTCCTCCAGTTTATCCTTGGAATCGAAGGTGGAATATCCCCAGTTGCGCATATCGGGATTCCACAGGTGGCCTTTCACGGGCAAGCCGAGGCCGCCGAATTCACCCACCGCAAAGGCGCGGTTGGGGCCGGGATTGTCCACGCGCGCCGGGTCGGGATAGTGGTGGACGTCGTTTATGTCGCCGTTACCCATATCCACCCATCCGCTCACCTCCGCCAGGCGCGAAGGGTCGTAGCGTTTAGTCCAGTCTATCCATGTAGTGCCGCCGTACTGCCCCCAACCTTCGTTGAATACAACCCAATTGACGATACATGGATAGTTATACAGCTGATCTATCATTGCCTTGAGTTCGGTCTCAAACTGTTTGGCCGCCACGGGATCTTTTTCTACGGGTCTGTTATAAAAATCCTTGGCATTGAATTTATCGCCCGACACGGCGTCCTGCCACACTATCACGCCTGTTTTGTCGCAATGGTAGTAGAAACGATCGGACTCTATCTTTATATGTTTGCGAATGGTGTTGAAACCGGCCCTTTTGGTGAAATCCACATCGAACACCAAAGCCTCCTCGGTGGGGGCTGTAAGAAGGCTTTCGGGCCACCATCCCTGGTCGAGGAAACCATACTGGAAGACGAATTTATTATTGAGCATTATACGGTTGAAACCCTTTTCGTCTTTGGCTATGGATATCTTGCGCATGCCGAAATACGATTTTACCTCATCCACCGTCTTGCCCGCCTTGTCGGTTACGGTCATCTTCAGGTCGTAGAGGAATGGGGTTTCGTTCGACCACCATTTAGCGGAGGGAATGCCCAGGACAACCTTCTCGCCGCTGACGCCCGAACCTTTGGCCACCTCTTTACCTCCGTCCAGCACCGTATAGGCGACCCTCGCACCTTCGGGGAGGGCCACGTCGGCGGCCACGGTATATGTTCCCTTGTCTATGTCCGGCACGCCTTTGAACGACGTTATGTGCTGCTTGGCCACCGGTTCCATCCATACGGTCTTCCATATACCCGAGACGGCCGTATAACGTATCCCTCCTGGTTTGAAGACCTGCTTGCCGCGCGGTTGACGGCCATTGTCCGTCGGATCGGTCACTTCCAGCGACACCTCCTGTTTGTCGCCCGGGACCAACAGGTCTGTTATGTCGAAGTTGAAGGCGTCGGAGCTTCCGGCATGGCTTCCGGCCTTCCGGCCGTTGACCTTAACCGTACACTCGTAATCCACTGCGCCGAAGTGCAATATAACGCGCCGTCCCGCGGTACGCCATGAGGCCGGAACGTCGAATGTACGTTTATACCATAATTTTTCCTTGTCGGTGAAAGTACGCTTTACGCCGGACAGGGCCGATTCTATGGCGAACGGCACAAGTATCTGCCCGTCGCCAATGGCGGACGAAGCCGCCTCTATCGGCGTTACGGCATAGTCCCATAAACCATTCAGGTTCTGCCACTCTACGCGGACCATCTGGGGACGAGGATACTCCGGCAGGGGACATTTGGGATCTACCTCGGCGGCCCAGCGGGTCATTATCTGCCCGGGGACGGGCTTCCATGCGGCCTGGGAGGAGAGGACGGAAAGCCCCGCCGCGATGAGCAACAAGGAAATTTTAACAGTTCTCATTTTCGTATTTATTGGTGTTGGGTTGTTATTCTTGCGATTAAATATATTACACACAACGGCACTCCTTTAACAGGAGTGCCGTTGTGGCGGCGTCGGATTTATTTGGGCCAGGGAGTCACATGGCACCTCACGGCGTATTCGTCCCATTTTTTCGCCATCTCGGCCACGCGGTCGGGATATTTGGCGGCCAGATTGTTGGTTTCGGTGCGGTCGGCGCTCATGTCGTAAAGTTCCCAGTCTCCCGGTTCGATATCGCGGCTCTTGCCTTTTTCGGCTTTATAAACCAGCTTCCATTGCCCGGTGCGGACGGCGCGGTTGCCTTCGTGCTCCCAATAGAGGTAGCGGCCATCGCCGGAGTTGTCCGCGGCGAAGGACGACGCCAGGCTCTTGCCCTCGCAGGGATATATATCTTCGCCCTTGAAAGTTTTGGGGTAGTCCGCCCCGGAAAGCTCCACGCAGGTGGCCATGATATCCATAAGCTGACCCGGTCGCTGGCGGCGCTCGCCGCGGGCCTTTATGCCTGCGGGCCAGTTTACTATCAGCGGAGTGGATATACCTCCCTCGTGTACCCAGTGCTTATACTCGCGGAAAGGGGTGTTGCTCAGATAAGCCCACGCCTTGCCGTAAGCCACATAGGTGTCGGCAGGGCCGGGCATCACGCGGCCGCGCTGCATCTGCTTGCCTTCGCGCGATTTTATCGGTACCAGGCGGGTCTGTAATTCGTCAGGCCCCATGGGGGAGAGATCCTCGCCTTGCGGTATCTTGACCAGGTAAGGCTCCTTGCCGCGCTCCATATCCTCGGCGCAGCCGCCGTTGTCCTGCAGGTAGAATATCACCGTGTTCTCCAACTGGCCGTTTTTGCGGAGTTCTTCTACTATCTTACCTACGTTGCGGTCCATCACGGTGACCATGGCGGCGTAAACCTCCATGCAGCGCTTCTCGAAATCTTTATGTACCACGGCGTTCCACTCCTTTACCGACTGGTCCTGGCTCAACGCCCACTCTGGACGGATTATGCCGCGTTTCACCATATCCTTGTATTTGGCCTGGCGCAGCGCGTCCCACCCCTTGTCGAAAGCGCCTTTGTACATGTCGGCGTCCTCGGCCGGAATATGCATGGGCCAGTGAGCGGCAGTAAAGGCCACGTACATGAAGAAAGGCTTGTCGCCGCGTTCCTTCCTGTGTTCGTCGAGGAACATGCAGGCGTTGTCGCCTATAGCGTTGGTGTAATAGAACTTACCCTTGCCCGGGTTATATTTCGGATCGTTTTCCACGGTTATATACTCGTTGCCGCGGCACAGCGAGGCCGGATCGAAGAAACTGCCGCCGCCCTGTATAGTGCCGTAGTAGTGGTCGAAACCACGCTGCATGGGCCAGTTGTTCCTGGGGCCGTTCTTGCTCATATCCTTGCTTACGTGCCATTTGCCCACGGCGTACGTTTCGTACCCTGCGGGTTTGAGAACCTCGGCGAAAGTCACGCAATGGGTATTCAGCCCGCCGCGGTAACCGTCCTCGCCGCGGTTATCCGTCATGTGACCTACGCCGGCCTGATGAGGATGGAGTCCCGTAAGAAGGCTCGCCCTCGACGGACAGCTGCGCGCCGTATTGTAAAATTGCATATACTGCAGTCCTTCGGCCGCCAGACGGTCGAGATTCGGGGTTCGGATCGCGCCGCCATAGCACCCCAGGTCGGAATATCCCATGTCGTCCGTCAGGATAACTATGATATTAGGCTGTTTGGCTTCGGCCCCGGCCGCACAGGCCAGAACGCCCATGGCGCATAATGTCAAGGTTTTATTCATTACAGTAAGGATTAATTTTTTGCAAGATACAAATTTTAACCTGAAAATAATCCACCACGGAACAATCTTGGCCGAAAAGCGTTACCTTTATGATCCGTAAATAACTTTTAACCCCATACCGCAATGAAACCATCATCCCGCACCCTGCTGCTCTCGTCGCTGACCGTGGCCGCAGGCTGCGCCGCCGTCGAGTCGTCGGCGGCCACGAAAGAGAAGGCCAAAAGGCCGAACATAGTACTGATCATATCGGACGACGTACGCATGCTCGACCTGGGATGCTACGGAAGCCCCGACTCCAAAACGCCAAACATCAACCGCCTGGCGTCCGAAGGGCTGAAGTTCAACAACTTTTTCCAGGCCGTGGCCATGTCGTCGCCCACGCGCCACTGCATGCTTACGGGTATATACCCCGTCCGTTCGGGAGCCTATCCCAACCACACGTTCATCAACGACGGCATACACACCCTGCCCTACTACCTTAAGAACGAGGGCTATCGCGTGGCCATCCAGGGCAAGAGGCATTTCAATCCCGAGTCGGCCTTCCCGTTCGAGTACCTAAGTCCGAGCGGCGCCAACGTCGACATCAGCCTCATGGAACCTTTCGTGGCCGACGTGGCTAAAACGGGCGAGCCTTTCTTCCTCTACGTGGCTTCACACGACGCCCACTCGCCCTGGACCCGCGGCGACCGCACGCTATTCGACGCCGACAAGTTGACGCTACCCCCCACCCTGGCCGACACCAAAGAGACGCGCGAGGCCTACCGCAACTACCTGGCCGAGATCAACCTGCTCGACTCCGACGTAGGTCGCGTGGACGCCCTGATAAAGAAATACAACCTCGACAAGAACACCATATTCATCTTCACCAGCGAGCAGGGACATTCATTCCCATTCGCCAAATGGACATGCTACGACGCCGGGGTGCGTACCGGGTTCATCGTACGATGGCCGGGAGTCGTCAAGCCCGGCTCTACAACCGACGCCTACTGCGAGTACGTGGACATCACTCCCACGCTGACGGACATAGCCAAAGCCAAAACAGACAAACTCGACGGCCGCAGTTTCCTGCCCGTACTGCAGGGCAAAGCCAAAGAGCATAAATCGGAGGTCTATTCGCTGCACACAACCCGCGGCATAATCAACGGATCGGAATATTTCGGCATCCGAATGGTACGCGACCACAAATTCAGCTATATCCTCAACCTCACCCCCGAGGCGAAGTTCCAGAATGCAGCCACCAATCCCAAGGATAAGATATGGGCCTCGTGGTTGGAGAAAGCCAAATCCGACGGATTCGCCGCAAGCCGGGTAAACGCTTACGCCACTCGTCCGGCCGAGGAGCTTTACGACATGAAGAAAGACCCGTTCCAGATGAATAACCTCGCCGCCGACCCCGCCTACGCAAAAGAGAAGGCGCGCCTGAGAAAACTGCTGGACGCATGGATGGCGCGGCAGGGCGACAAAGGACAGCAGACGGAGCTTGAGGCCAAGGCCCACCAATGGGCCGGCAAAGACGAGGAGTAAGCGGACGAAAGCCAGATCCACGCGCCGGCCGTAAACATATAATTGAGGCCGGCTCCGAATCTCCGGCCGCCGGCCCGTTCTCCGGGTCGGTCATGAAAACCACAGAACGTCGCGGGCGGGGGGTTAAAAACCCCCCCCCCCGTGGGTTATGCGGGGTTACGGAAAACAAAGAGGAAAGATCAAAAATGGGAATAAAAGAATAGCCCAATTCATATTCTATATCACTCTCAAATAAATATTTTGCAGAAAA
>JAVBOW010000004.1:0-78311 GCA_031550125.1 Rikenellaceae bacterium | reverse complement strand
CCGTAAGGCGCGGCGCTTTCCCTCGCCGCGCATCATCTTTCTTTTATCCTTTCATCTCAAATCCTCACGGACTTCAGTCCGCTCCGGTTTGAAACTCCAACGATAAGCGAAACCTGACGCACGCTATGCGCAGCGTCGTTGCCGTAAGGCGCGGCGCTTTCCCTCGCCGCGCATCATCTTTCTTTTATCCTTTCATCTCAAATCCTCACGGACTTCATTCCGCTCCGGTTTGAAACTCCAACGATAAGCGAAACCTGACGCACGCTATGCGCAGCGTCGTTGCCGTAAGGCGCAGCGTTTTCCCGCGCCGCACATCTTAACGCCAACCTGTTTTTCAGGCTGATCCGAAAACGAAAAAGGATATATCCCGCGGGATATATCCTTTTTCGTTTAAAACGTACTGTATGTCAGGCTTTGATGGGGTCCTTCACCGCCAGTGTCTCTATCTCCACCTTGGCGTTCATCGGCAGGCGCGCCACCTGGTAGCAGACGCGGGCGGGCATGTCTTTGGTGTAGAACTGGCTGTAGATGCTGTTCATCGCGCCGAAATCGGCCATGTCGGCCAGCAGGACGGTGCATCGCACAACGTCGTGCAACGAGTATCCAGCCTCGCGCAGGATGGCCGATACGTTGTTAAGGCATTGCGTCGTCTGCGTTTCTATGGTCTCGGGCATCGAGCCGTCGTGCGGGTTGATGGGCAGCTGCCCCGATACGAAAAGCACTCCGCGCGCTTCCACCGCCTGGGAGTAAGGCCCTACGGCGTGCGGGGCGTTGTCTGTTTTTATTATCCTTTTTGTCATGACTGTTTAGTTTGATTGCAAAATTAAGGAAATTTCCGGATAAGGTAGCAAGGTTGATGCCACAGAAAAAGGATGGGGCGTCATAAAACGCCCCATCCTGAATCGTACGCTGTTATTTTTCGGATGAATCTCAATTATATGTTGGCCGCGCATATCGCGCAGCGTCGTTATCGAAAGGAGCAGCGTTTTCTTGCGCCGCGCATCTTTACGCCAACCTGTTTTTCAGACTGGTCCTATTTTTCGATGTTGGGTCTCTCCAGCCCGTAGCCTTTGCGCCTGTCCTCGTGCCTGAGCAGCAGGGCGAATATTATAGAGGCCACGCCGAACATGGCGAAGGTGAGCATGGGCATGGTATAGTCATAGGCCGTAACTTCCTGTCCGTCCACTATTATCGTGCCGGTTATGTTTTTGCCGCGTATCCAGCCGATCAGCAGCGGTACACCCATAAGGCCCCAGTTCTGTATCCAGAATATGAGCGAAAAGGCCGTGCCGAGCATCCTGTAGGGAATGATCTTGGGAACCGAAGGCCACATGGCCGAAGGCACCAGCGAGAAGGCCACGCCCAGCAGTATTATCAGCGCTACAGCCTGCCACAGGCTGTTGAGGCCCGGCAGCGAGAAGAGCAGGTGTACGGTCAGCAGCAGAACTGCGCCTATTATCATTATCGTCGCGCCGCGCCCTTTCTTGTCGTATATGCTGCCGAACAGCGGGGTCATAAGTATGTTGCCCATAGGCATCAGGGCGGGGATGGCTCCGGCCCAGGCGCTCGAAAGGTGGAACTTCTGCACCATCAGGTTGACGGCGTACTTGAGGAACGGGAAGACGGCCGAGTAGAACAGCACGCACAGTATGGCTATGTACCAGAATCCGCGTATGGACAAGATCTTTCCGATGTCGCTGATCTTGAATTTGTCCTCGGGATTAATCTCGGCCTTTACCTCCGCGCCGTGTGCCTTGCGGTCCATCATTATATATATGCAGAACGTCAGCAGTCCTATGCACAGCATTATAAGGCCCATGCCCATGGGCGCCGAGACGTGGCCTATCCACGAGGCGAAGGGCTTGGCTCCGAACAGCGCCAGCGCAGTGCCTATACGCCCTGCTGCCACGTTCAGGCCGAGGGCCAGGGCGAGCGAGCTGCCCGAAAACCATTGCACCACTATCTTATTGGCGGTGATGCCTATGAGTTCGATGCCCACGCCGAATACGGCGAAGCCCAGCGCGGCCCAGAAAAGATTGGCCGTCCACGAAAGAATGTGCCATCCGAAGATGTCGATGTTTACCATAGCGCCTGCGAAATCGTGCGACATGGCCCAGTATTGCATTCCCGTACCGACGATCATAAGCCCCACGGCCAGCACTCCGGTGATGCGCGGACCCACCTTGTCGAGGATCATACCCACGAAGATGAGCATAAGGAGGAAGACGTTGAACCAGCCGTAGGCGCTCGTGTAGATGCTGTAGGCGCTGCCGTCCCAGCCTAATTGTTGCTCGCACAGGGTTTCGAGCGGCGACATGATGTCCGAGATAAGATACCCCGAGAGCATCGTGAAGGAGACGAACGCCAGCACCGTCCAGCGCATGGCCGCCGACTCCCTGAATTTCTGTTGCATTTGTTTTACCATTTGATTACATTAAGTTGTGGGTATTCGGGTTTGAAGTTATGTATTGCTCTAATGTTCCGGCTGGGCGTAACGTTTCAGCACCGTGTAGGCCTCTTTTATCCCCAGCTCGCCCGCTTTGCTCACGTCGAGGCAGCCTTTGCGCGTGTCACCCAGGAATATCTGCACCAGCCCGCGGTTGTAGTAAGCCTCGGCAAAGCCTGGATGCAGCTCTATGGCCCGGGTGTAGTCGTCGAACGCTTCGGGCAGGTTGCCCGAGAGTGCCAGCAGGCCGGCGCGGTTATAATATATGTATGCGAATTCAGGCATCAGCTTGGCCGCCTTGTTTAGCTCTCCTATGGCTTCGTCGTAATTGTAGACGCTTTTACCGGCCCCTTTGAGGCGGCTTGCGGGGTCGCTGTCCACCGATATGCGCTGGTATCCGTTGCTTATGGACGAAACGAAGTCGATCATCTCGCTGCGCGTAGCGCTCAGGTTGATATAGAGGAACGGGTTTGACGGATTGCGTTTGACGGCCGCCTCGTAAAAGCCTATCGAATTGGTGTATTGGCGTATGAGCGATTGGCTGATTCCCCTCTCGAAGAGCGTTTTCCAGTTGTCTGGGTCGGCGGCCAACTCTCCGGCCAGGCGCATATCGATCGCCATAAGCGAGTCGGGCGTCATGTCGCACGGACGGCAGGTAAGCGTCAGCGACGAGGTGCCTATCTCCTTGCGGAAGTCCTCCGATTTCTGCACGTAGTATCGCTTGGGGTCGATAGTGTGCGTGGTGTCGGGATTCATGAAGGTGAAACGGTAGAGCGGCTTGAGCGTTATGGGGTTGGCCTCGTAATTTATGCGGCCGAAGCCCGCGCCGGCCATCTTGGCGTCGAACGATAGCAGTCGGTTGAACTGCCGCGAGGTGTCGGCCCAGGCGGAAAACGTGCTGTCGGATAATTTGTTGCGGTATTCGGCTATTTTGCGGTCGGCCGTCTGGCGGTCTTCGCGCGCGCCTTTAGTATCCTTCAGCAGGTAGCGCAGCGACGAGCGGTTGAGATAGGCGTTAGCAAAGTCGGGATATAGTTCTATGGCTTTGGAATAATCCTTTACGGCTTTTTCTATTTCGCCTATCTGCGAGTAGAGTCCGGCGCGGTTGTAATAGACCAGCACGTTGCCCGGCGAATAGAGCGCCACTTTGTTGTAGTCGTCCAGTGCGCGGTTGTAATCGCCTATCTGGGAGCGGACTATAGCCCTGTTGAAGTAGGCCAGCGAGCTGGTGGAGTCGAGTTGTATGACGCGGTCGAGGTCGGCCAGCGCCTTAACCGGACGCAGGGTGGAGGAGTACAGTATGGCGCGATTGAAGTAGGGCGGGATGTAGGTGCTGTCGCACGCTATTGATTTGTCGAAATCGGCCATGGCCTCGTCTAATCGTCCCTGTTTCATGTAGAGCGCCCCGCGGCGCGAGTAGCCTTCCGGATCTTCGCGGTTGGTGCGTATGGCGTTGTTGAAATCGGCGTAGGCGCTCACGGTGTCTTTCAGGTAGAGGTAGCTCGTGCCGCGGTTTATATACGCCTCGGCCACGCGGCCCTCCTGCCGGATGAACATGTTGAAATCCTTTATCGCGTCCTCGAACTGCTGGCTCAGCAGGTAGGTCACTCCGCGGCTGTAATATGGGTTAGGAAGGTCGGGGCGCAGCTCTATGGCCTCCTTGAAATCGGCGAGCGCGTCGTCATAATTCCCCAGGCGCGTACGCGTTATGGCGCGGAACTGATAGGCGGTGGTGTAGACGGGGTTTTTCTTTATGGCGTTGGTGAAATCGGCTTCCGCCCCCAGCAGGTCGTCGAGGTTGTATTTTGCTATGCCTCGCAGAAAGTATGCCTCGTGGGCGTCCGGATCGACCTTTATGAGAATGTTGAGCGTCTCGATAGCCTCGCGGTAGCGGTTGTCTATCAGCAATTCACGCCCCATATAGTAGAAAAAGGCTTTGTTGAGTTGGGCGTTGGCCGCAGGGACGAGCCACAACATGGCGAGTATGGAGGCAAAGAGAAGTTTTCGCATTCTTGTCATATCGGAAAAACAGCCCGCTAATATAAGCAAAAACAGCAAAAGGACGTAATTATTGCCCGAAGTTATGGGGCCGGAACATAAATTTCTCTCCCGCGTGGATTGAGTTCTGAAAAAATGAGGTAACTTTGGCCTGATTTGCGCATAATAAATATTGATGAAAAAAGTAGATGTAGTTTTAGGCCTCCAATGGGGCGACGAGGGGAAAGGCAAAGTCGTGGACGTGCTTACGCCCGGTTACGATGTCGTCGCTCGCTTTCAGGGAGGGCCGAACGCAGGCCACTCGCTCCATTTCGGCGGGCATAAATTCGTGCTTCACACCATTCCCTCGGGTATTTTCCGCGAAGGCTCGGTGAATATAATCGGCAACGGGGTTGTTATCGATCCGGTTATCCTGGCAAAGGAGATAGCCATGCTCGAAGGGGCCGGCCATAAGGTGCAGGGCAAGCTGTTCATATCGCGTAAGGCGCACCTGATCCTGCCCACGCACCGTATCCTCGACGCCGCTTCCGAGGCCGCCAAGGGAGGGGCCAAGATAGGCTCCACGCTCAAGGGCATAGGTCCCACCTATATGGACAAGACCGGTCGCAACGGACTGAGGGTCGGAGATATAGAGTCTGTGGATTTCATGGGTCGCTACAACGCGCTCAAAGATAAGCACCTGGGCATGCTCCGTATGACGGATTTCAAATTCGATGTCTCGGAATACGAACAGGAATGGTTCGCCGGGATAGAGTCGCTCCGCCGCTTCAATTTCATAAACAGCGAGCAGACGGTGAACGATTATGTGGACGCAGGCCGCAGCATACTGGCCGAAGGGGCGCAGGGGTCGCTGCTCGACATAGATTTCGGCACCTATCCTTTCGTCACCTCGTCCAATACGGTTTGCGCAGGCGCGTGTACCGGCCTGGGCGTAGCGCCCAACCGCCTGGGCGAGGTCTACGGCATATTCAAGGCCTATTGCACCCGCGTGGGGTCGGGTCCTTTCCCTACCGAGCTGCTCGACGCCGACGGCGAACGAATGCGTTCCGTGGGCCAGGAATTCGGGTCTACTACGGGGCGTCCCCGCCGCTGCGGATGGCTCGATATGGTGGCTCTCAAATATGCGGTGATGATCAACGGGGTAACGTCGCTGATAATGATGAAGGCCGACGTACTCAACTCTTTCGACACCCTTAAGGTGTGTGTCGATTACCGCGACTCCGAGGGCCATCTGGTCAACTCGTTCCCCTATGAGTACGAACCGGGCATGTCGCCGGTATATAAAATATTCCAGGGCTGGAACTGTGACATAAACAAAGTACGCCGCTGGGAGGATTTCCCCGACGCTTTCAAGCAATACGTCGAATTCGTGGAGAAAGAGTGCGGCGTACCGGTAAAGATAATATCCGTAGGTCCCGACCGTGAAGAAACCATTGTCCGTAAATAACGGCATTTTTAAATATTATTAATAATAAAATCATCAGCAACATGAAAAAAACAAGGATTTCGATCGCATCGATCGCCGTGGCAACCCTTCTTATGACAGGATGCTCTTCCATGAGCAATACGGGCAAAGGCGCCCTTATCGGCACAGGCGGCGGAGCCGCCCTGGGCGCAGGTATAGGCGCGCTGGCCGGAGGCGGTAAAGGCGCGGCCATAGGCGCAGGCATAGGCGCCGCCGTAGGCGCGGGCGCAGGCGCGCTCATAGGACGCAAGATGGACAAGCAGCAGGCCGAACTGGCCAAGATACAGGGCGCCAAGGTTGAGACCGTAACCGATCCCAACGGACTTCAGGGCATCAAAGTGACTTTCGACGGCGGTATCCTCTTCGCCACCGGTTCGTCCACCCTGAGCGCCAACTCAAAAACGGCCCTCAGCCAATTCGCGGCGTCGCTCCAGGGCAATCCTGAGACCGACGTACGCATCTTCGGTTACACCGACAACGTAGGACAACGCGCAACGAACGAGAAACTCTCCGCCGCCCGCGCCAAGGCCGTCAACGACTATCTCGCATCGCAGGGAGTGTCCGGACCTCGCATGACGGTGACAGGAAAAGCCGACGACATGCCCGTGGCTGACAACGCCACCGCCGAAGGCCGTGCCAAGAATCGTCGCGTGGAGATCTACATATCCGCCAACCAGGCCATGATAGACCAGGCGAACGCAGGCACGCTGAAGTAAGCTGCGATATTGTCAAATTCAAAGAGGCCGCCTCGAAATCAACTTTCGAGGCGGCCTCTTTGAATTTATCCTGTAAAGTATACGGGATCAGTATGAAAAACAGGTTGGCGTTAAGATGCGCGGCGCAAGCAAAGCTACTCTTTGCGATAATGACGCCGCGCATAGCGTGCGTCAGGTTTCGCTTATCGTTTGAATTTCACCCGTATCGGACTGAAGTCCGCGAGGAATTGAACTGAAGACGCCGCAGGCGATGCGCATTTGCTACATGGAGCGGAGCAATCCGGCTTGCAGTTGCGCCGGGGTCAGGTCGGTCTCTATCCTGCCGGCCTCGGCCAGGGATATCCTGCCGGTCTCTTCCGAAACCACCACAACCCTCGCGTCGGAGACCTCGGTGATGCCTATCGCCGCGCGGTGTCTCATGCCGAACGTCACGGGGACTTCCGTTTCGGTGGACGGCAGTACGCATTTGGCTGCCACTATGCGTCCTTTGCTTATCAGCACCGCGCCGTCGTGCAGTGGCGAGTTGGTGAAGAATATATTCTTGAGCAGCGACGAGGATACCCTCGCGTCGAGTATTATCCCCGTTTCCGCCACTACCGAAAGGTCGTTGGAGCGCTGGATCACTATCAGCGCGCCGGTTTTGGCGGCCGACATGTCGGAGCAGGCTTTGACTATTGGGTGGACGTATTCGAGGTGTTCGTTGCGGTACTCCTCCATCGTGAACAGGCGGCCGAAGAATGAATTCTGGCTGCGCTTGCCCTTGGTACCCAGCATATGTAAAAAGCGCCTTATCTCCGGTTGGAAGACCACGATTATGGCTATCACTCCCACGCCGACTATCTGTCCGAGTATGGCCGACAGCAACTCCATCTTCAGCGCCCTGACAACCACCCACAGTACATAGATCATGACTATACCGGCAAGTATGCTCGGGGCCTGCGTGCCGCGGGTGAACTTGTAGATATAGTACATTATGGTGGCCACCACCAGAATGTCTATGATGTCCGTTACGGTTATGTGTATGAAATCCATAATGTCGTCTGACGCTCAAGAGCAAAGGTAATGATAAAATCGGGATTTCTGCACGCGGCAAACAAAAAGCGCGCGCCGCAGGCACGGCGCGCGCTTATGCCGGTATGGCCCTGGGGTCAGAATTTGTATATGAAACCGACGTTTATGTCGCCGGTGTTGAATGCCGAATTGGAGTCGGCCCCGAAACTTATCGCTGATTCCTTGCCTCCACCCTCGTATTTTCGGTATTCGTATTTCAGCGAGGCGAAATCGAGGTTGGTGTATAGCATCAGGTGTCCGGAAAGGTTATAGGCGAGCATGGGGGTTACATATGCTCCGTACAGGTCGTATTCGATCGGAATTGTAAAATAATGGTCGAGGTAAGAAGATTGCCCTGTCAGGGTTTGCAGGCAATGGCCGGCGGAAACGGCGGCTTTGGCTATCAAGTCGAATTTTTTGTAGCGCACAAGCGCGTAACGCGCATAGGGGGTTACGTTCCAGCTCCTGTTCAGGAGAGCGGACTGAGGGAAGGCGATCTTGTTCTTGGAGTAGGAAAATCCGCCGGAGAGACCCACGGCCAGGCGGTCGTTGAGATGGTATCCGAATTCCGGAAGCATGGATATCGCGCGCCAGTCGTCGAGGTTGTTGCCGTCGCCGTCCTTAGTGACGGTGTAACTTCCTCCTACGGCGCCGCCTAAATACCATTGTGCGCGAAGCGATCCGGCGCAGGACAGGATGGCGAGGGCTAAAATTATTTTTTTCATGATCTAAGTTGGGCTTTGCGTTACATCAAAGTTAAATAATATTTCGCTGAAAAACAAGCGGCCCTGCATCGTGAAATGCAGGGCCGCGCGGGCGTTACGCCCCGGAAATTATTTTTTCGAGGACTCTTTCTTGTTCTTCCTCTCGATGGCGTCGTAAGCCAGAGGCGTTGCCACGAACACCGACGAGAACGTACCGATGAAGATACCGAACATCAGCGCGAAGATAAATCCGCGGATAACCTCGCCGCCGAAGAAGAAGATGGCGATAAGCACTATCAACGTCGTGCCGGCGGTGTTGACCGTACGCGCCAGGGTGCTGTTTATGGCGTTGTTGATGTTGTCTTTAAGGTCGCGTTTCGGGTATAGGTGCATATATTCGCGGATACGGTCGAAGATTATCACCGTGTCGTTGATTGAGTAACCTATGATGGTGAGGATGGCCGCTATGAACGACTGGTTTACCTCGAGGTTGAACGGAAGGATGCCGTAGAAGAGCGAGAACAATCCCAGCGTGAGCATGGCGTCGTGGGCCAGCGAGACCACGCCGCCAAGGCCCCATTGCCATTTGCGGAAACGCAGGGCTATGTACAACGCTATGGCCAGCAGGCTGAACACTACCGCTATGATAGAGTTGCGCTTGATCTCGTTGGATATGGTGGAACCCACCATGTCGAGTGAAATGATACCGTAGGGATTGGTCTGAGTGGTAAGGAACTCCTGCTCCGTAAGGCTGTTGGCGAAGAGCGGGCCGAGGGCTTTGTAGAGCATGCCGTCTATCTCGGCCGTCACCGTGCCTGCCTCGAGCGAGGTGGAGTCGGATTTATACTGCGTCACTATACGCATCTGGTTTTGGGCCTCCGAGCCGTATTGTTTCACCTCGACGCTTCCCGTCTTGGCGTCGTCGAACACCGTGGCCAGCGCGTCGCGCACCTGGTCGGCCGTGGTGTGCTGGTCGAAGCGGACAACGTAGGCGCGGCCGCCGGTAAAGTCCACACCGTAGTTGAAGCCGCGGGTGGCCATCGAGGCGACGCCTATGACCAGCAGTGCTACCGACACTATATAGGTGATCTTGCGGATCTTTATGAAGTCGATGGAGGTGCTGTTGAGGAAGTTTTCGCTCCATTTGTGCGAGAAGCGGATAACCTTCTGATCTTTGCCTATGACGTCGGTTATGATCAGGCGGGTGATGAAGATGGCGCAGAAGAGCGAAGTGAGAATACCTACTATAAGGGTGGTGGCGAAGCCCTGTACGGGGCCGGTACCGAACACCGCCAGCACGATTCCGGTGATGAGCGTGGTTACGTTACCGTCTATGATGGCCGAATAGGCGTTGCTGAAGCCCTCTTTTATCGACAGGCTAAGCCCTTTGCCCGAGCGGAGTTCTTCCTTGATACGCTCGTAAATTATTACGTTGGCGTCCACCGCCATACCCATCGTCAGCACGATACCCGCTATACCGGGCAGCGTCAGCACGAACCCGAAAGAGGCCAAAACCCCGAAGAGGAAGAACAGGTTGCATATCAGCGCCACGTTGGCTATCAGGCCGCCCTTGTTATAGAATAGCCACATGTACACCATCACCAGCACGAATGCCAGCAGGAAGGAGAACATGCCCGAGTTGATGGACTCCTGTCCGAGCGACGGGCCTACCACGGTGTCCTGGACTATGCGGGCGGGAGCGGGGAGCTTACCCGATTTGAGTACGTTGGCCAAATCGAGCGCTTCCTGTATGGTGAAGTTGCCGGTTATCTGCGAGCGTCCGCCGGTGATCTCCTGATTTACGCGGGGGGCGGAGTAGACGTATCCGTCCAGCACTATGGCTATGCACGAGCCTACGTTGTCGGCCGTCAGGCGGGCCCAGTCGCGCGCTCCGGTGGCGTTCATCACCATCGACACCTCTGCCGTGGAGCCGTGCTGCGAGTACTCCTCGTTGGCGTTAACCACGGCGCCGCCGTCGAGCGGGGCTTTGCCATTGGAGGGTACCTTGATGGCGTAAAGTTCGTATTGGCTCTCAGCCTCGTCGAAAGGCTTGACGCCCCACATGAGCCTGATGTCGCGCGGGAGGAGGGCCTTTACCTGAGGCAGGTTGAGGTATTTATTTACAGTAGTGGTGTCGTAGGCGGCGGCGTAACCCACTATCGGACCCTGGTGGGGTTGCCCTGTACGGGGATCGGCTGCGGGATGCAGTTTGCTCAGCAGCGGATAGTTCTCGCTCATCGCGGCGGCGTCGGAAGTGGCCAGGGCCGAAGAGTCGAGCTGCGAGAGCAGGTCGGGTTGCGCGGGAGCCTGCTCTGCGGGTTGCGCCGCTTCGGCTGCGTTTTCCGCTCCTGCGGTTTTTTCGGCGTCGAGGAGCTGTTTTACGGTGCGGTCGGCCTGCTCGAGGATCGGGTAGACCGTCTGGTTGTCGTAAGTGGCCCAGAATTCGAGGCTGGCCGTGCCTTGCAGCAGTTTGCGTACGCGCTCGGGTTCCTTAACGCCGGGAAGTTCCACGAGTATGCGACCGGAGTTTTTGAGCCTCTGTATGTTGGGCTGCGTAACGCCGAAACGGTCTATACGGCGCGAAAGTACGTTGTAGGAGTTGGCTATGGCGCTCTCGGCCTGTGCGCGCAACACCTTTACAACCTCTTCGTTGGTGCTGGTGGGACTCACCTGATCCTTGAGGTCGGGGGTGTTGAATATCAGGGCCAGCGGCGCGCCTCCCGAAAGTTCGGCGTAGGCTTTGGCGAAGAGCGTGATGTAGTCTTCTGTGGAACTTTTCTGCGCTTCGGACGCCTTGGTGAGGGCCTGGTTGAAGACAGGGTCTTTGCTGTTGTTGGACAGTGCTTTGACAACGTCGCGCACGTCTATCTCGAGCATTACGTTCATACCTCCCCTCAGGTCGAGGCCGAGGTTGAGTTCCTTCTCCTTGCACTCTTTGTAGGTGAAAGAGATGAATCCGAGGTTTAAGGCCGGCTTCTGGCGGATGGAATCGAGATAGGCCTGCTCTTTGTTCCCGTCGCCGGCGGCGTATTTGGCCGCTTTGGACTCGATGTTACGGGTGACTACCGTGAACGAGAGCTGATAAAGACAGGCTAAGCCGAAAACTATGGCTACCAGCCTGATAGCACCTTTGTTCTGCATGGTGTAAATAGGTTTTTATTTTGATTAATTTCTTTCGAAGAGCCAATAGAGTGCAAAAGTATGCAATTTTTATTAAATAGCAATCATCGCGGGCCAATAATTGCGCAAAATGAGGGCTT
Organism: Rikenellaceae bacterium; assembly: GCA_031550125.1. Lineage (GTDB taxonomy): Bacteria > Bacteroidota > Bacteroidia > Bacteroidales > Rikenellaceae > JAVBOW01. The sequence continues at coordinate 66,672 of JAVBOW010000004.1, read as the reverse complement.
AACATTGCGTCCTGCGCCGCTCTCCCGATGCCTTGCGGGCTGAGTTGGGGCGGGGAACGGATAAATTTGCTACATTTGTCCCTCACACAACTCTTTTGGGCATATGAACGCATCCGAAAAATCTTTCCGCCTCTTCCTCGCCTCGTTCGGGCGGCCGGACGTGAGGGCGGACCTTATAATACTCGCCTGCCTGGCCGCGGCTGCGGGTACGGCTTTCCGCCTGCTCTATCCTTTCATGTTCACCTTCCCCGATTCGGGGGCTTACGTCCTCGGGGCGGCCGAGGGCGTTTTCAACGCATACCGCCCTATGGGGTACTCGTCCTACCTCAAGATCGTCCATCTGTTCACCGGCAGCGAAGCGGGGCTTTTCGCCGTCTCCTACACCCTGAGCGCTCTCTCTTCGCTATTCATGCTTTTCAGCGCGCGCTACCTGCTGGACATAAGTCCCCGATGGCTCTTCCTGACGCTCTCGGCATTGACGCTGCTTTCGCCGCGCATCATATTTTGCACCAACTTCATCATGAGCGACGGGCTTTTCAACACGCTCACCATGCTCTTCCTCGCGTCGGCCATGTGGATGGTATTCGCCCGCAATCTGCTTATGGCCGCGTTCCACCTGCTGCTCTTTGCGGCTCTCTACAAGGTGCGTTTTTCGGGTATGTTCTTCATTCCCGTGAGCGTGGCCGCCATGTGGTTCTGCTTCGCCCGGGGCAAGGCCTCGGTGAGGCTCTGCGCCGCGGCCGCGCCTGTCGTGCTTTTCGTCGCGCTCTTCTCGTCGGCCAGGAAAGAGTACGTGCGGCAGACCGGCGTCGACACTTTTGCCGCTTTCGGCGGATGGCAGACGGTCAACAACGCTTCCGTCCTGTTGCCCGAGGCCAAAAGCATAGATCCCAAAGAACTGGATTTCGGCCTTCGCCTTCTGCACGCCTTCATAAGGCAGTGTCCCGACGCCATGTTCGCCGACAGCAGCGCCATGCGGACGGATTATATGTGGAGCAATAACTTGCCCTACAAACAATTCCTGTTTTATTACATGCAATCGACGGGCAAAGACTACCAGCGCGCGTGGGTGGAGACGGGCCGGATGTACGGCGAGTACGGCCGCGCCCTTGTAGCCCGTTACCCGGGCCGTTACTTCGTCCGTTTCGTGGCGCCGTCGCTGTTGAGCGCATTCCGGTGCGGCGATATGTACGAGGAGAAGGGCGAATTCCGCAACGAGCCTCTGTATAAGGATTATTTCGGCATACAGGAGGCCTCGTACCGGCATGAAAATCGTGTTTTTACCGCGATATATCCTCTGCGTAAACTCCTCAACGTTTTGTTTTGGGCGGCATTAGGCGTGTGCGCCGCATGGTTTTGCGCCGCGCGCTGCCGGCGCGGCCTGCCACGTTTCGAAGAACGCCTGGCGGCCGGCATGCTTTTGGGATTTGCGGTCATCTATATAGGCTCTTCGGCACTGGCCTCACCCACAACGTCGTGGCGTTATATGATGCCCGTGATGGTCCCTTCGCTGGTATTTATTTTTTATTGCATATCCGATTGGATCCGCTCCAAAGCCGAATAAACGCTATATTTGCCGTCGGAAATAATTAAAGAAATGAACGAAAAACGCCGTAAACCGGCCACCGTCTGCGTACAGTCAGGATGGTCGCCGAAAAAGGGAGAGCCGAGGGTTCTGCCCGTCTACCAAAGCACCACATTCAAATATGAAACGAGCGAGCAGATGGCCCGCCTTTTCGACCTTGAGGATACGGGCTATTTCTACACCCGCCTGCAAAATCCCACCAACGACGCCGTCGCCGCCAAGATAGCCGAACTCGAAGGCGGGGTGGGCGCCATGCTCACTTCGTCGGGGCAGGCGGCCAACTTCTACGCGATATTCAACATATGCTCCGCCGGCGATCACTTCGTCAGCGCGTCGGCCATATACGGAGGCACCTACAATCTTTTCTCCGTGACGATGAAAAAGCTGGGCATAGAGGTTACTTTCGTCGACCAGGACGCTCCGGAGGAGGAGATAGCCAAGGCTTTCCGCCCCAACACCAAAGCTCTTTTCGGCGAGACGGTGTCCAATCCCGCCATGTGCGTCCTCGATCTGGAGAAATTCGCCCGCATAGCCCATTCCCAAGGCGTCCCGCTCATAGTGGACAACACCTTCCCGACGCCCGTGGGCCTGCGCCCGATAGAGTGGGGGGCCGACATAGTTACGCACTCCACCTCTAAGTACATGGACGGTCACGCCACGGCCGTGGGAGGGGTGTTGATAGACGGCGGCTCCTTCGACTGGGACGCCAACGCGGCCCGTTTTCCGGGGCTGACGGCTCCCGACGACTCTTACCACGGACTGATATATACCAAATCTTTCGGCCGTGCCGCCTACATAACCAAGGCTACGGTGCAGCTGATGCGCGACCTGGGGTCGATACAGGCTCCGATGAACGCCTTCCTGCTCAACCTCGGCCTGGAGACCCTGCACCTGAGGATGGAGCGCCACTGCGCAAACGCCCTGGCTGTGGCCCGCCACCTGCAGAGCCGTCCCGAAGTGGCGTGGGTGCATTATCCCGGTCTGGACGGCGACAAATACCACGATCTGGCGGCTAAATACATGCCCGCGGGTACGTGCGGCGTGATGACCTTCGGCCTGAAAGGAGGACGCGAGCGCTCCGTGGCGTTTATGGACAGCCTTAAGATGATATCCATAGTGACCCACGTGGCCGACGCCCGCACATGCGTACTCCACCCGGCCAGCCACACCCACCGCCAGCTCACCGAGCAACAACTCCGCGAAGCGGGAGTGGCTCCCGACCTCATACGCCTGTCTGTCGGGATAGAGGATGTGGAGGATATAATGGACGATATAGACCAGGCCCTGGCATCCGTTTGATTTCGGGCGGGCTGTCGCGCCGGCTTTGCTTAGAGTGTTCTAAGCGGAGCCGGCGCTATATTTTGCCGTCGCGGTAGTCCGATATTATCTTTATTACCGTTTGGCCGTAATTTTCCGCAAAAGTTTTTCCAACCCCTTTTATCTCCATCAGTTCCTGCATGGTCAGGGGCATGGTGTTCGCTATTCCCGTGAGGGCCTTCTGGGTGGCTATCACGAATGCGGCGACCTCCCTGCGGCGCGCTTCTCCCAACCGCCACTCCCTGAGCGTCTCGAAAAGTTCGGGAACCAGTATGTCCCGGCCGGGATCTTCCTTCTCCGTTTTGGCCTCTTTCGCTGCTTTTGCCGCTTTGGGTTTGGACGCCGTCTCCCCTTGGGCTATAGCCGCGGCACGCGCTTCGAGGTGGGCCGTGACGCTGAACCGGTCGAGGGCTGCGTTGAGTGTGGATAGTTTGATCCTCAGCGCAGCGCCGAGGCGCGATAGCAGTTCGCCGTAGGTTTTTTTGTGTTCTTTGTTGTCGATAGACACCCTTGCAGCATCGAGCAGCGGCAGCACGAGCGATGCGCACTGGTCGGAGAAATAGGCCGCGCCTTTGGCCACCCTCTCCCTCAGATGTTCGTCGTTCTCGCAGCCGGGACCCGACATACGATCTATCTGCAGGCGGAAACGCAGGCTCACCTCCATTATCCTGGCGGAGAACTCCTTCTCGGACTCCTTCCACCTCTCAGCCAGCTTGGGGTAGAGCCTCCACAGATGTTCCTCCAGGAAGCGTCCCACGGCCTTGTGATGCGAGAATAGGGCGCGGAAGTCGAAAAGCTCCGTAAGCAACTCGTAATAGTATCGCTGTTTGAGGTTGTCAAGATGTTCCTCCGACGGTTGGTTCGTCTCCACGTAGTGCGAGAAGTCGCCGACTGCCCGGTCGCTTATTATGGCCTGCGGCGGCAGCGGCGATCGCAGTACTATGCCTTCCAGCGTCCGGCAGCGGCTCAGGGCCACGTACACCTGCCCGTGGCTGAACGAGTCGGCGGCGTCTATCACGGCTCGGTCGAACGTGAGGCCCTGGCTCTTGTGGATAGTGATGGCCCAGGCCGTCCTGAGCGGATATTGGGTGAATACGCCCGCCATTTCCGATATCACCTGGCCCGTGGAAGGGTCGATGGAATAGCGCAGATTCTCCCACATGTCCTTCTCGACCGCTATGGCTTGACCGGCTCCGCCCGGCAGCACCTCGATACGGTCGGCGCTTATCGCCGTGACGACACCTATGGTGCCGTTGACGTAGCGTTTTTCGGGCGAGTGGTCGTTCTTCGTGAACATCACCTGGGCGTCTTTCTTTAGGCGCAGCGTCTCTTCGCAAGGGTACAGGTAGTCGGGAAATTCCCCCTCCACCGAAGCCTCGAAGGAGTATTCGCGACCCGGCAGGGCGGCGAGCTTGCGGTCGTTGATGGCCTTGGCCGTGGCGTTGTGGGAGGAGAGGGTTATGTAGCCCTCGCTCTGCGGCGGGTCGAAATCGGGACGGCATCGGGCGTTAAGGGCGTCGAGCGTGGCCCTGTCGACGGTGTTGTCCCTCACGCGGGCCAGCAGGCCGATGAACTCGCGGTCTGTCTGACGGTAGATATGTTTCAGCTCTATAGTGACGTATGCGGTTTGCCGCAGCGCGTTGCTTTCGAAGAAATAGGGCGAGCGGTAATGGCTTTTCAGTATGGCCCACTCGTCGTCCTTGGTCACCGGGGAGAGCTGCTGCACGTCGCCTATCATCAGCAGTTGCACCCCTCCGAACGGTTTGGAGCGGTCGCGGAAACGGCGCAACACTTCGTCTATGTTGTCCAGAAGGTCGGCCCGCACCATGCTTATCTCGTCTATCACCAGAAGGTCGATGCTCTTTATAAGGGCTATCTTCACTTTGCTGAAACGCCGTATCTCCTCGCCTGCGGCGTGCGCCATGCCGGGGACGTATATGCCGAAGGGCATCTGGAAGAAGGAATGTATCGTCACTCCGCCGGCGTTTATAGCCGCCACGCCCGTGGGAGCCACTACTATCATCCGCTTGGGCGACGTTTCCCGCAGGTTTTTCAGGAAGGTGGTCTTGCCGGTACCCGCCCGTCCCGTCAGGAAGACGCTCGTGGCGGTGTTCTCTATGAAGTCGCGGGCTAAGGCTATCTGGGGGTTGACGGTCATGGCTCGCGGCGTTCGGGGTCTATGCTCGCGCCGCCCGGAGCGGCCAGGGGCGAGTATCGCAGCGACGGCGACGGGATGAATTCGCCCAGGCCGTATTCATCCCAGCGGGCGTCTACCAACCCTGTCGTTTCAGGCGACGCCGTTACGGGGTTGGGCCAGCGCGCGGGCAGGCCAGGGGCCGTCCCGGGAAGTTTGGTGCGGCCGTCGGCTATCAACACTCCGGCCTTTACTGCCATGTCGCGTCCGGGGTCGCAATTTCCCGCCACCGTCCAGAGCAGTTCGGCGTGGGTGAGCGCGGCGGTGGCGCTGTCGGCCAGCAGGGCGAAATTCACGCCTCGCACGCCGTTGGAATCCATGAACGCCGCCGCGTCGGCGGCAACGCCAGGCTTTGACCTCATAACAAGCACGCCCCACTCCCCGGCCAGCGAGGCGTCGGCCGATTCCACGCCGTGGCACGGCGTGAAGGCGTCGGGAACGACGGCTTTGCGCGGTTCAGGCTTGCCGGTGGCGTCCACGGCCGCCTTGCCTCCCGTACCCGGAGTGGCTGTGGCGTGGTCGAGGACGTCGAGTATGCCTTTGGAGAAGAATATGTCGCGCTCGGGGACTACGCCTTTCAATAATCTTGCGAGCGTGGCGGGACAGCGTATGTCTGCCCCCGCCGGGGCGAGCATCATCATTTTGTTGAACATCATCTGCCCCGCGCCCCATAACGCCCCGGCAACCTTGAAGGCCTGCCCCGGGTAGGACGTTTCGACGGATGCCACGGCTATGTTGTGCGCCACTCCGGACACGGGCATGTAGAGGTCGCGTATTTCGGGCTGCAGGGCAAGCCTTATCGGGGCAAGGAATATCTTCTCGGTGGCCAGCGCCATCCATGCGTCCTCCTGCGGCGGTATGCCGACTATGGTGGCCGGATAGACGGCGTCGCGGCGGCGGGTAACGGCCTCTACGTGGAAGACCGGGTAGAGGTCTTCCAGCGAGTAGAAACCCGTGTGGTCGCCGAAAGGCCCTTCGGAGACCTTGGCCTCGGCCGGGTCTACCCATCCTTCAAGCACTATGTCGCAGTCCGAAGGGACGTACAGGTCGTTGGTGAGGCATTTGGACAGCCTCACGGGGCGGCGGCGCAGGAATCCTGCGAGCAGCCACTCGTCCATATTGTCGGGCATGGGGGCTGTTGCGGCGTAGGTGTATACTGGGTCGCCTCCGAGGCATACGCTCACCGGCATGCGCTCGCCGCGGGCTTTATATGCGCGGTAGTGCCTCTCGCCCGTCTTGTGCATATGCCAGTGCATGCCGGTGGTGTTTTCCGACAACACCTGCATGCGATACATCCCGGCGTTGCGTACGCCGGTGTCGGGATCGACAGTGCAGACTATGGGCAGGGTTACGAAACGTCCGCCGTCGTGCGGCCAGCATTTCAGTATGGGCAGGTCGGAGAGACGCACGTCCCTCCCCAGGGCCGCCACCTGCCTGCATTCGCCCGCGCGCGACGAGGTTACCGGCAGCCACCGCGACATTTCGCCCAGCAGGGGAAGCATGCGCAGTTTGTCGCCCAGGCCGTCCGCCGGACGTGTGAGTTGTTCCAGCAGGGCCTCTATGCGCTCCGCGATCTCCTCCGGGCGCTCCACGCCCAGTGCCATCGATATGCGGCGGGCCGAGCCGGTCATATTGGTAAGCACGGGCAGCGTCGTGCCGGTGTTCTCGAAAAGCAGCGCGGAGCCGCCCCCTGGGCTTTTCGATATGCGGTCGGTGATCTCGGCTATCTCCAGATCGGGATCCACCGGCGCGGTTATGCGCCGCAGTTCGCCCGCCTTTTCGAGGGCCTTTATATATTCCCCGAGGCTTTTGTACATCACTCCAGGTGTTGGTCGGCTTCGAAACAGGGCGCTTCGAAAGCGGTTTTGCCGCCGAGCGTGAAACGCAGGTAGGTTATCGGAAGGCCCTCGTCCAGGAAGCGCGTCTCGTAGGTGGTTTTTATCGACAGCAGGTCGTCTGCCGCGCCGTTTCCGTAGATGTCGGTCTCGGCCTGAGCTATATCCAGTCCGTTGCACTCCGCCAGAGCGCGCGTGTAGTCGTGCAGGTGGCGGCTGTCGGTCTTCAGGTGGAGCGGTGCGCCCGGCTTCAGGAAACCGGCGTAGGATGAGAGGAACGCGGGGGCGGTGAGCCTCTTTTTTATACGGTTCTTTTTCAGTTGGGGGTCGGGGAAGGTTATCCATATCCCGTCCACCTCGCCGGGTCCGAAGAGCGACGAGATGAACTCTATGCGCGTACGCAGGAAGGCGGCGTTGCCGAGGCCCTCCTCTGTGGCCGTTTTGGCCCCGCGCCACATGCGCGCGCCTTTTATGTCGACGCCTATGAAATTGGCGTCGGGGAATTTACGCGCCAACGATACGGTATATTCGCCTCGGCCGCAGCCGAGTTCGAGTATTATAGGGTTGCCGTTACGGAAGAAATCTTCCCTCCAGCGTCCTTTCAGCGGGTGGTCGGCGTGGAATACCTGCTCGAAATCGGGCTGTACGAGGCAGGCGAAGGTCAGGTTTTCCTGGAATCGGCGGAATTTGTCTTTTCCCATTATAGTGCTTCTTGCTTGAATATTTCCAGTCCTACGGCGGCCACACCCTCTACGGCGGCGCTGCCTTCCGTAGGCCTTACGGTAAATGTGTAGCGGCCTTTACGGCCTAGGACCACTCCGATGCGGTAGGTGAGTTTGGTTTCGGCGAACCCGCGCCCGGCGGGCGGAAGCGTTATCTCCACCGTCTCCGCCGTACGCAGCGAATCGGGCGTGGCGGTCTCTATTTCTAACTTCATGGAGGACGCGGTGATCTGGCCGTCCGTGCGTACAAGCAGGTTTATCGTCCTGACCGAAAGCGAGTCGTAATTGTCGTAGTGTATGCATGCCGGCGACGAGACGTCCCATCCGAGCGGATTGACGTCGACGGTAAATACGCTTTGCTCCTGAACGCATGAGCAAAGACATATCTGCGTCGCGAAAAGATAAATAAAACCCGTTACGGCAAGCCTGGCCGCCTTTGCGGTGCGTAGAAAGTTACCCGTCATGGCCGCGTCGCGCTTTTGTCAGGAGTTGCTTTTGCCGCCGTCGTTACCGCCGTTGCGCCCGCCGTCTCCGTTGTTTCCGTTGCCTCCGTCGCGCCTTCCTTCGGGTTTGCGTCCTTCAGTTTTGCGTTGTTGGCCCTGGTGGCGGTTGCCTTGCTGGCGGTTGCGGCCGTTGTCGCGCGCGCCTCTTTGGCCCTGCTCCCTGCCGCCCTGCTCGCGGTTGGCCTGGTTTTGACCTTTGCCGGCCTGATTCTGCTCTTTGGGGCGGTTCTGGCCCTGGCCGCCGCGGTTCGGACCGGCGTTGCCTCCGCCGTTGCCCTCTCCGCCGCGCCCGTGGCGTTTGCCCCTGTGGTCGCGATCGCCCGAAGTGCGGTCGAAGCGGGTTATGCTCTCCTCGCCTATGACGTTCACGAAGCCCGGCTCGGCGGCTGCGGGCTGTTTCGATACGTAATCCTGCAGGCTGTCTATCTTTTCCCCCCTGGCGTTGATCTTAAGTATTTCCCTGACGCGGTCGGCCTTGATGGTCACCAGATTGGACATCGAGTCGGGCGATGAGCTGAAGGTGAGCGTACGCGCCAGGATATCGCTTTTGACATGGAAATAATCGCCGTCCATAGCCCTGAGGGGGCCGTTGACGCGCGGGATATCCTTGCGTGCGTCGAGGTAGGAGTCCAACTCGTAAACCAGGCAGCACTTGAGCTTGCCGCACTGTCCTGCCAACTTTTGCGGGTTGAGCGATATCTCCTGGTGGCGGGCGGCGTTGGTGGTGACCGACACGAAACCCGATATCCACGAGGCGCAGCACAATTCGCGTCCGCACGACCCCAGGCCGCCTATGCGCCCTGCCTCTTGGCGTGCGCCTATCTGCTTCATCTCCACGCGTATGCGGAACTGACTGGCAAAAACCTTTATCAGTTCGCGGAAATCCACCCTCTCGTCGGCGATATAGTAGAATATGGCTTTCAGGCGGTCGCCCTGATACTCCACGTCGCCTATCTTCATGTTAAGGCCCATGTCGGCGGCTATCTGGCGCGAGCGGATCATTGTCTCATGTTCGGCCGCTATGGCCTCCTGCCACTTCTCTATGTCATAGGGTTTGGCCTTGCGGTAGATCTTCCTGAACTCGGCGTTGGCGGGGTTGAAACCCACGCGGCGCATCTGGCGCGCCACTATGTCGCCCGTGAGCGACACTATGCCTATGTCGTGGCCGGGGGATGCTTCCACGGCCACTATGTCGCCCCTTTTGAGGGGCAGGTTGTTGGCGTTATGGTAGAATCCTTTGCGGGTGTTTTTGAAGCGCACCTCGAATATTTCGCCGTCGCCCATGGCGGGCATCCCTTCGAGCCAGTCGTGCGAATGGAGCTTGAAGCAGCCCTCGCACATTCCGGCCTCCGCCTCACCGCCGCAATGGCAGAAGGTGCATCCGCGGCCCAGATCGGTTTGGCAGTTCTCTTTCTCTTTATTGTTGCAATCCATCAGGATAATCTCATTTTGCACAAATGTAGCAAATTTCCGTCAAATTAAAGCATTACTTTTCCCAGTCGGGCGCATAACGATCTAAAACGCAGATTTAACAGAAGCGCGGCGAGGAAAAGTCCGAATATATATCCCACCCAGAGTCCGCCCGGACCCATCCCCAGCATAAAGGCGCAAACGTATCCCACGGGCAGGTTTACCGCTATGTACGATACTAAAGCCACGGCCATCGTGCTGCGTACGTCCTGCATGCCGCGCAGAATGCCCAGCGTGGTGGCTTGCATGCCGTCGGCCAGCTGGAATAGGGCGGCGTAGAGCAACAGGTCGGACGCCACGGCCACCACCTCGGGATCGGAGGTGAAAGCCAACGGTATGACTCCGCGCAGCAGCGTAAGGGCCAGCGCGGTAAAGGCGTTGTAGACCAAAACCATGTGGAACGACGCGTTGGCCGTCAGGCGCAACGAGCGCAGGTCGCCGCGGCCGAAAGCGTGGCTGACGCGTATGGTGGTGGCCGAGGCCAGTCCTATGACCACCATGAATGTGGCGTTGGCCATAGACAGCGCTATCTGGTTGGCGGCCAGGGCTACGGCCCCAAGCCATCCCATCATTATGGAGGTGATGGCGAAGGCGGACACTTCCATCAGCATCTGCAGGGCGATGGGAGACCCGACTTTAAGCAGGGCTGCGAAATGCACCAGGCGTGTGTTGGCCTGCGAAAAGAGGCTGAAATAGCGTTTGAAAGAGTCTCTGGAGCTGAAATAGGCTATTATGGCCACGGGCATAAGCGCGCGCGACACGAGCGTGGCCAGCCCGGCCCCGGCCGCCCCCATGGCCGGAGCGCCCATATTGCCGTAGATGAAAATCCAGTTGAGCAGTATGTTCAAAGCGTTGGCCGCTATGACGATATACATTACCACCTTTGTGTTGCCTATGCCTTCAAGGAACTGTTTGAAGGCGGCGAAGAGCATGAAAGGGAATACCGACAGGGCGATGTATTTATAGTAATCCATGCCCGCCTCCACCACTTCGGCCGGTTGTCCCATGCGTCCGAGCAACGGCAGGGCGGCGAACATCAGCGCCACCAGCGCCACGCCCAGCGCCACGTAGAGCAGCAGCGAATTCTGAAGGTAGACGGCGGACGTACGGTGGTTGCCTTTCGCATACGTCTCGCCTACCATGGGCGTAAGGCCGAGGGTTATTCCCAGGCCGAAGATGAAAAAGAAGAAAAACACCGCTCCGGCGAACGAAACCCCGGCCAGAGGCACGGCCCCAAGGTGTCCCACCATTACATTGTCGGCCATTTGCACCACCACCTGTCCCAGCTGGGAAAGCACGACGGGGGTGGCCAGACGAATGGTCTGGCGGTATTGGTCGCGGTAATTTTTCAGTTTGGCGAACATGGCGCAGGTTTTGATGCGAAGGGGCAAAGGTAACGAAATTGAACCGATTTTGCTACCTTTGCCTAAATGTCGCAAGCTATGGAAAACCACAATAAACCCGAATGCAAGTGTTGCTGCGAGGATCGGAAAAACGCCCCGTGGCGTCAGTATCTGCCTGTCGCGGTAAGTTTTACGGCCCTGGTCGCGGGGCTTGCCGCCGACCACTTGCTCCATCCCGTTTTTTTTGCCGGATGGGTAAGGGCGGCGTGGTACGGCCTGGCTTACCTGCCCGTAGGCCTGCCTGTTATGGTTGAGGGTGTGCAGACGTTGCGCAAAGGCGAATTTTTTACCGAATATACGCTTATGGTGGCGGCCACGATAGGGGCTATGGCCATAGGGCAATATGCGGAGGGCGTGGCCGTGATGCTGTTCTACGCCGTGGGTGAATTGTTCCAGCAGGCCGCCGTGGGGCGAGCCAAACGCAGCATACAGGCCCTGCTCGATCAAAAACCCGGTACGGCCACTGTGATCCGCGACGGCAAACGCGTCACGGCCGACCCGCGCAGCGTGGCCGTGGGGGAGACGGTGGAGGTACGCGCGGGCGAAAAGGTACCCCTGGACGGAGTGATGCTTTCCGATTCCGGCAGTTTCGATACCGCCGCCCTGACGGGCGAGAGCCGCCCGAGGGCCATAGGCCGCGGAGGACAGTTGCTTGCCGGCATGATAGCGGTGCATAACGCGGTGGAGATGCGCGTCTCCAAGCCTTACGAAGACAGCTCTTTCGTCCGTATACTCGAAATGGTGCAGCAGGCCTCCTCGCGCAAGGCGCGCACCGAGCTTGTCATTAGAAGGTTGGCCCGGTTCTACACGCCTGCAGTATTCGCCCTGGCCGTGGCTCTGGCCGCGGCGCCGTATTTCTTCGTCTCGGACTACGTCTTCGGGGAGTGGTTCTACAGGGCGCTTATATTCCTTGTCGTGTCGTGTCCGTGCGCCCTTGTTATATCCGTCCCTCTCGGTTATTTCGGCGGTATCGGGGCGGGGTCGCGAAACGGCATACTTTTCAAAGGCTCCAACTTCCTCGACGTGATAGCCAGGGCCGATACCGTGGCGATGGACAAAACGGGGACAATGACCGAGGGGGTCTTTGCCGTGCAGCGCGTAGAAGCGTCTGGCATGGACGCCGCGGAGCTGATAACGCTGCTTGCGGCTCTCGAAAGCGCCTCTACGCACCCCGTGGCGCGCGCCGTGGCCGCCTACGCGGGCGATAACGCCGCGGCGTACAAGGCGTCAGGCGTTAGGGAATTTGCCGGAGAGGGGTTGTCGGGCATGGTTGACGGACGCCAGGTTCTGGCAGGCAACGCCGCCTTGATGAGGCGTTTCGACGTGGCTTACGACGCTTCCGTGGACGCCATAGCCGAGACCGTTGTGTTGTGCGCCGTCGACGGACTCTACGCCGGGTGCGTAGTGATAGCCGACAGGCTTAAATCCGATGCCGCGGCGGCAGTGGAGTCCATGAAGCGCGCGGGGGTGAAACTGACCGTCATGCTGAGCGGCGACAAAGACTCCATAACGCTTAAAACGGCCGCAGAAGCAGGAATAGACCGCGCCTACGGTGGGTTGTTACCCGAAGATAAACTGCACCACGTGGAAAGTTTGCGCAAAGAGGCTCCCGGACGCATAGTGGCTTTCGTGGGCGACGGCCTTAACGACGCTCCCGTGCTTGCGGCCAGCGACGTGGGTATAGCCATGGGGGCTATGGGGACGGATGCGGCGATAGAGACGGCCGACGTGGTTATTCAGACGGACCAGCCCTCGAAGATAGCCGTGGCGATAAATATAGGAAGACAAACCCGCCGTATAGTGTGGCAGAATATAGCCCTGGCCCTCGGGGTGAAGGCCGCCGTGATGCTGATGGGAGCGTTGGGCCTGGCTACGATGTGGGAGGCGGTCTTCGCCGACGTGGGCGTGGCCCTGCTTGCGATACTTAACGCCGTGCGGATACAGCGTATGAAATTTTGAACGGACGGCGTATAACGGCCAGGGCCGCCTTCAGGCGGCCCTGGCCGTTATACGTTATTTTACAAAATACATTTGGATTGCGCGCGGACGGCGCAAATACATCAACGCCCCCTTAAACCAATCCCGAAAAACCCATGAAGGCCATCGCCAGTATACCTGCGGTGACCAGCGCTATAGGGGTGCCTTTCATGGCTTTGGGCATATCGTCAAGCTCCAGGCGCTCCCTTATGCCTGCGAATATCACCAGCGCCAGGGCGAAGCCTATGGCGGTGGCGGTGGCGTAGACAACGGACAGCGGCAGCGACAGCTCCTTTTGAACCAGCAGTATGGCCACGCCGAGTACGGCGCAGTTGGTGGTTATCAGCGGCAGGAAGATACCCAGAGCCTGGTAGAGCGCCGGACTAACCTTCTTGAGCATGATCTCCACCATCTGCACCAGGGCGGCTATAACCAAAATGAAAACTATCGTCTGCATATAGCCTATCCCCAGCGGAACCAGCACGTAATATTGCAGCAGGTAGACAACCAGCGACGAGATGGCCATTACGAACGTGACGGCCGCGCCCATGCCCAGCGAAGTCTCCACCTTATTCGACACGCCCAGGAATGGGCAGATGCCGAGGAACTGCGCCAATACGATATTGTTGACGAATATCGAGCCTATTATGATCACGAAATATTCCATATCCTTATTTTGCTTTGGCTGTCAATTTATTGAATATCACCATCAGGTAGCCCAGCGCTATGAAGGCTCCGGGGGCCAGGACGAATATGAGGATGGCGTCTCCCGGGATGAATTTAAGGCCGAACACCGATCCGCCGCCCAGTATTTCGCGCACCGCGCCAAGCGCCGTCAGCGAGAGGGTGAACCCGAGGCCCATACCCACGCCGTCCAGTACGGACGCCGCGGGACCGTTCTTGGAGGCGAAGGCCTCGGCGCGGCCGAGTATGATGCAGTTTACCACTATCAGGGGGATGAACACGCCCAGCGTGGCGTAGAGCGCCGGAACGTAAGCCTCCATGCATAGCTGCACCACGGTCACGAACGAGGCGATGACCACTATGAAGGCAGGGATGCGCACCTTGCCTGGAATATAGTCCTTTATGAGAGATATCACAAGGTTGGACATTATAAGTACGAATGCCGTGGCCACGCCCATCCCCATGCCGTTCAGGGCGGAGGTGGTCGTACCCAGAGTGGGACACATGCCCAACAGCAGCACGAACGTGGGATTCTCCTTGATTATCCCGCGGGTCAAAGTTGTAAGGTTACTCATTGCTTTGGTTTGTTTGTGCGGTGGCTCCGCTGTTGGCGTCGCCGGCCGCCTTGCCCAGATGCGCCTGCAGGGCGTTGTAGCCCTCCTGCACGGCTTTGGTAAAGGCCCTCGACGATATGGTGGAAGCGGTTATGGCGTTTACGTCGCCGCCGTCCTTCTTAACGGTCATCCTGAAATCCTTGCCCGGGGTCTTGCCCTGGAACTGCACCGAGAAATCGGATTTTTTCGACTCTATCTTGTCGCCCAGGCCCGGCGTTTCGGTGTGGGACAGAACCTCTATCCTGTTTATCTGGCCCTGGGGCGTATAGCCCGTCATGAGTTTTATCTCGCCCCCGAAGCCGTTGGCCGTGCTTTCCACGGCGTAGCCGGCCACCTCTCCGGCTTTGCTTACCGTGTAGATCACGGCGTTCCCTTCGATGGCCGTCTCCGGCTCGCCCTCGAACGGCGGCAGCACTTGCGAGAGCGCCTGCGTCGTCTTGGCTTTCTTGGCCGCCTCGATAGGCTCTTTGGTTACGCCGTAGACGAGTCCTACGGCTCCCGATGCGGCGAGGGTTATCACCCCGAGGGTCAATATCATGTTTTTCAGTGTGCTTTCCATCGCGTTATTTGGCTGTGGCCACCCCGAAGCGGCGCGGTTTGACATATTTGTTTATCAGCGGGACCACCGAGTTCATGATCAGTATGGCGAAGGATATGCCCTCCGGATAAGCTCCCCACAAGCGTATAAACATGGTTATAAGACCTATGCCGCAGCCGTAAACTATCATGCCGCGCGGGTTCATGGGCGAGGTGACGTAGTCGGTGGCCATGAACACGGCTCCCAGGATGGCTCCTCCGGTGAGCAGGTGGAACAGCGGACTCATGAAATGCTGGGGATCGGCCGTCCAGGCGATGCCGCTGAACAGCGCCATCGTACCCAGCACGGCCACGGGGATATGCCAGGTGATGACTTTGCGCCATAGCAGGTAGGCGAAGCCCGCGAGCAGCGCAAGCGCGGCTATCTCGCCGAGCGACCCGGCTTTGGCTCCCAACAGAAAGTCGGAATAGGATATCTGCGGCATGATGTCGGCCACGCTCTGGCCGCTCTTGAGCGCTCCTTTGGCGAATGCCAGCGGAGTGGCGCCCGAGTGTGAATCCACGCCCGCCGGGGTGGGGAAGGAGGTCATCGCCACGGGGAATGATATGAGCAGGAACACGCGTCCCACCAGGGCGGGGTTGAACGGGTTGCGTCCAAGTCCGCCGAAAGACATCTTACCCACGCCCACGGCCACCAGCGCGCCCAGGACAACCATCCACAACGGAATGGACGACGGGAGGTTGAATGCCAGCAACACGCCCGTAAGGGCGGCCGAATAGTCGCGCAGGGTATTGGCTCCCTTAAGCAGGTATTTCTGTATGAGCCACTCGAACAGCATGCACGAGGCCGCGGCGACGACGGTCACGGCCAGGGGACGCATGCCGTAAACGGCCGTCGTCACCACCAGCGCGGGGGCCAGGGCTATCAGCACGTCGCGCATGAGCCTTCGTGTGGAATCGCCCGAGTGTATGTGGGGCGAAGGGGAAACGATAAGTTTTTCCATCTCTTTTTTGTACGGTAAGGTCAATTTTTCGGGCGGCTATTTCCTTGCCCTTTGTATCTTCATCACCTCGGCTTTGCCCAGGCGGATGTAATCCAGCAGGGGCAGGTTGGCCGGGCATGTGTAGGCGCAGCATCCGCACTCTATGCAGTCCGTCGCCTTATGAGGCTCCATATCGGCGTACATCAGCTTCTTTGCCATCTTGCCCAGCAGGTACGGTTCCAGGCCCATGGGACAGGCCGAGACGCATTTGGCGCATTTGATGCACTGGCCGGGCGCGTTGCGCACGGCTTCGGCGCGCGGAAGCAGCAATATGCCCGACGTGCCTTTGGTGACCGGGGCCGACGGGTTTACCATGGCGCGGCCCATCATCGGGCCTCCGCCTATCACCTTGCCCGTGTCTTCTGGCATGCCTCCGCAATATTCCACCAACGCACTCACCGGCGTGCCTACGCGCACCATGAAGTTGGCCGGGTTCTTCAGGCTCCTGCCAGTCACCGTCACCACCCTTTCCACCAGGGGTTTGTTCTTCTGCACGGCCTCGTAGACGGCCAACGCCGTACCCACGTTCTGCACCACCGCGCCGACGTCTATCGGCAGGCCGCCCGAAGGCACCTGGCGGCCGGTGACTGCGTCGATGAGCTGTTTCTCCCCTCCCTGCGGATATTGTACCTTCAGGGGCGCTATCTCCACGCCGCCGTAGGTCGAGGCCAGCCCCGACAGGTACTCTATCGCGTCGGACTTGTTGTTTTCTATGCCTATCACGGCGCGCTGCACGCCCAGGGCGCGGGCCAGGATCTTTACGCCTATCATCACCTCGTCGCCCCTTTCGAGCATCACGCGGTGGTCCGACGTAAGGTAAGGCTCGCACTCCACTCCGTTTATTATAAGTATGTCCGCCTTCTTGCCTGCGGGAACGGTCAGCTTCACCTGGGTGGGGAACGTGGCCCCTCCGAGGCCCACTATGCCTGCGGCGGCTATCTTTTCGATTATGGCCGCCGGCTCCAGTTCGCACTCCGTCACCAGGTTGCGCGTACGGTCAACCGCCGGGTCCCACTCGTCGCCCTCGGCTTTGATGGTGATCGCCGGACGGCGCAATCCCGCGGCGTCCACCACGGCGTCCACCGCCGTCACCGTCCCTGAGACGGGCGAGTGTATATTGGCAGACACGAAACCTCCGGCCTTGGCCACCAGCTGGCCCGCCAGTACCTTGTCGCCTTTGGCGACGACGGCCTGGGCCGGGGCGCCTATGTGTTGCGAGAGCGGCAGCGTCACCTCTCCGGGCAGGGGGAAGAGTATGATCTGTCCTGCGCCGCTAAGCTTATTCTCGGGGGGATGGACGCCCCCTATGCGGAAAGTTTTCATATGCGATGTCTTATTCTGCTGTTTGGGGTGCGGGGGCTTCGGCCGTCTTTCGGGGCGGGAAATTGGTCTCGACTATTGCCGAGGTGGGGCATTCGGGCGCGCATTTGCGGCAGAGCTTGCATTTCAGAGGATCGATGTAGGCAAGGTTGCTCTCTATGGTTATGGCGTCGAAGGCGCATACTTTCTGGCATTTGGTGCAGGCTATGCACGACACCTGGCATGCCTTGCGCGAAACGGCCCCTTTCTCTTTGTTGACGCAGTTGACATACACCCTGCGGCCTTTTATCCCTTTGCGTCTCAGCTCGATGATGGCTTTCGGACAGGCTTTCACGCATGCTCCGCAGGCGGTGCATTTCTCCTCGTCCACTTCGGCCAGGCCCGTCTGGGGATCGACGCGTATGGCGTCGAAGTTACACACCACGACGCAATCGCCCTTGCCCAGGCATCCGTAGGAGCAGGCCGTCTCGCCCACGTAGAGCGAAGCCACCACGGCACACGACGAAGCCCCGTCGTAAGCGTTGGTGCGTTCGCGTTTTTCGCAGCTTCCGCCGCAGCGCACCACGGCCACCTGCGGTTCTTTCTCGGGAGCGGCCTTGCCCAGGAATGAGGCCACCGACTTCATCATCTCGCCTCCGCCCACCGGACAGTAGAGCGCCGAGATATCGTCCTGCGCAACGAGCGCGTCGGCCAATGCGCGGCAGCCGGCGTAGCCGCAGCCTCCGCAATTGGCGCCCGGGAGCATGGCTTCGACCTGGTCTATGCGCGGGTCTTCGTAAACTTTGAATTTCTGCGCCACGAAGTAGAGGATGAGCGCCGAAAGGATTCCTAAGGCGCAAAGTGTCAGGATGGTGTAGAGTAGGATCATTATGATTTCCTTATTGAGAATACGATTTCCTTATCGAACCTGCGGCGCATGAGCCATACCGCGAAGAAATATACGGCAAGCGAGCCGAGCGAGGATAGTCCGGCCGCGAGCTCGCCCGCGCCGAATCCGAGCGCCGTCAGAAGCACGGCCAGCATGAGTATGAAAGGATAGATGTATGCCACGGTTACGGCCTTCATACCCATGTCTTTGCCTATCGACACCGTCACCTGCTCGCCTGCGGCGTAGGAGGATGCCTGGTCCGTATATACTATTATGCGGCGTTCGCCGCCCTCGTCCATGCCGCACACGTTGCGGGCTTTGCATCCTTCGCATGCCCCCCGGGCCTTCATGACGACGCCGACGAAACCGTCGCCGACGTTCTCCACCACTGCGCTATGTTCCACTTTTGCGGCCAATTAAGTTACGGTTTATTTGCGGGTCAGCGAAAAATATCCACAAATATAAAAACTTTCCTTAAAATTAGGTAGCGAACAGGTATAAAACAACGCCGCCGTAACAACAAATCGTTACGGCGGCGCGTTGCCTGCGGCGGTTAACCGTTCTTGCCGAAGGTTATGTCGATGACCGTGATCTCGCTTTTCCCGGACGTGCGTACCGCCGGACCCCACGTCCCCGTACCCGGCGAGACGTAGAAGTGCGATCCCGATTTTTTCAGGTAGCCGTGGTCCACCTCGAATATGCGGCGGGTGACGGAACCCAGCGGCCACATCTGGCCGCGGTGGGTGTGTCCGGAGAGTTGGAGGTCCACGCCCGCTTCGACGGCCTTATCCAGATCGTATGGCTGATGGTCGAGCAGTATCAGCGGCATGGCCGGATCGGCCCCGGCAACCACCTCGCGCACGCTTTTGCGGCGGATGTCCTCGCGGTCTTTGCGCCCGGCTATGCATATTCCGCCGCCCACGACAACCATGCTGTCCTGCAGGACGCCCACGCCTCGCGAGGCGAGGTACGCCGCTCCTTTTTCTATGGCCTGCCCGTCTTCCATAAGGCCTATGTACTCATGGTTCCCGGTGGAGGCCCACACCCCCAGGGGGCTTTCGATACGCAGCATTTCGGCGCACATGTCGTCGTGGAAGACCGGCTCGGGTCCTCCGTCGAACGTGTCGCCCGCAATAAGCACTATGTCGGGCTTTTGGGCGTTCACCATGTCGACGACGCGGGCCATGAACCGTCGTCCGGTCACGTGGCCCAGGTGCAGGTCGCTCAGCAGGACCACCCTCAGGCTTTCGCGCCCCGGGACATCCTTTCCGACGCCTATAGCCAGGCGCTCTACGCGCGGATGGCGCGCGTTATGCCAACCCCACGCGCACACCGCCGTTATGGCGGCGCACACGGCGGCCATGGCTGCGGCTTTGGCGAGCGGATAGTTGCCCATTAGGGCGGAGGGCCTGACGCCCGTTATCCATCCCCCCAGCCGGATTATGTCCGTTACGGCCGCGGCGATGAAGGCGTAGAGCATGACGGCCAGCCACATGGCCCCCACGGCGGTCAGGACGGAAAACAGTTCGCCCGAAGCGCCCCTCAACCGCATTATCTGGGTGGTTATGGCCAGCGTCGCCCATAGCCAGAAGAGCGTGGCGTAGGCGATCCTCATCGCGGGCGATATTTCGAGGGCCTGCCAGCCCCGTATGAATATATAAGTGTTGGCCGCGGCGTATATGGCCAAAAATGCTATTATGAAAATTGCCATATGTCTCATACAGGTTTTCTGCGACGTTTATTTCAGGGGTATCCTCAATATTGTGAACGAATTGGGGGCGGCGGTGACGGCCATGCCCGGCATGACGCCTTCCAGGACGGTGGTAGCCGGCGAGAATTTTTCGGGGTCGGCGAAACTGTTCTCTGAGCGGGGCGACGGAGCCGAGAGTTCTATACGGCTGCCCGCGGCGGCCAGCGGGCCGGTGTGGCGCAGGTCGAGCGACGTGTGCCACGGGGCGTTCTCTCCGTTAACCAGTTTCACCACTATCTCCCTGCGGGCCTTGTCGTATCCGGCCACGGCGTAGTGTTTGCGGATGGCGTAATGGTTGTATTCGTATTTCAGTTTGCCGTCCATGTAGCATTTCCAGTTGTTGCCCCTTATCTCCACCCTCACGTCGTACCAGTGGCCGGTCAGTACCGGTTCCTGGTTGCGGTAATCGAACAGCGATACCGATCCGTGGTCGCACATCTGCCTGAATATCACTGATTCGTTGGTGTGGCTGCCCATATCGGCCATGTAATAGTTGCGCGCGTCGCGTCCGCCGAAGACGGCGCGGAAGCCCTCGCTGCCGCTCACCTTGCGGGCTTTGAATTGGATGTCGCAGTCGCCGGCGGCGAAGCCGTCGAGCCTCAGCATGGCGTCGCCGCCGCCTGCCGCCTGGGTGAGTATGCCTCCGGCGGCGCTCCACGATCCTCCCTCGGCCTTCCAGCGTGTGTCGAGGTCGTCCCACGAGGTGGAGTAGAGCGTTTTGCCGCCCTTGCTTACCCGGAAGTCGCGGAATTGGGAAACGGTGTTGACCGTGGCCAGCCCCACGAAACCCGAGGGGGCTACAGGTACTTTAAGCCCCTCCTCGTCGATGTCCGCGAGCAGGTTGACGTCCGGGCGGTTCTCTGCGAACATCTTCATTACGTAATAGTTGGTGCGCCCGTATGCCGAAAGGTTGTCCAGCACTATGAGGTGTCCGCGGCCGTGGTTGGCGTTTTGTAGCAGGGGGGCGTAAGATACCATGCACACCTTGTCGCCGTTACGTTCCACCCCGGTCATAAAGGCCGCTTCGGCCAGCGACGAGTAGATGGAAGGCTCGCCCGTGGCGGCGTACTCGCCCACATAGACTTTGTAGGGCAGCTTGGCCGGAAGTTTGTCGTAGACGTCGGCGTTATTGTAGAACCACTCCGCAAGTTCGTAATAGTGGGGGTCTATCACCTCCACCCGGTCGAGTTCGTCAAGGTTTTTGGAGAACATCAGCGCCGTGATCACCGTTATCTGCGGATAGCGCTCCTTGATGGCTTTGTGGAAGCGGTTGTAGTTGGCGGCGTAGCGCGATCCTATGTTTTCGTTACCCACCTCTATGTATTTGAGCGGAAATGGTTTCTCGTGGCCGTTGCGGGCGCGCGCCTTTCCCCAGTAGGAGTCCGCTGGACCTATGGCGTACTCTATGGCGTCGAGGGCTTCGCGTATAAGCGAATCGACGCCTGCCGCGTCGTAGAAATCGCCGTTGCGGAAGAGGCACGACATACCCGCGTTGCAGACGAACATCCCGTCGCAGCCTATGTCTTCGCAGAATTGCAGGAACTCGTGGTAGCCTAAACCGTAGGTGCTGCGGTAACCCCAAAGGTTATACTCTCCCGGACGCCTTACGGGATCGCCCACGGTCTCCTTCCATTTCACGCGGTTCTCCATCGTCAACCCCTCCACTATGCATCCTCCGGGCCAGCGCATGAAGGCGGGCTTCATATCGGCCAGCAGGCGGCTCACGTCTTCGCGCAGGCCGTTGCGGCGGTTCATGAAGGTGTGTTGCGGGAAGAGCGACACGTAGTCGAGCCACACCACTCCGGTGGGTTCGAAGGTGATGGTCAGGCGCAGGCCGTCGGCGGTGCATGGAGCGTCGAAGGTGGCTGTGTAACGGTGCCAGGGGCCGTCCGCCTCGGCGGCGAGCTTGCGCTGGGCTATACGGCGGCCGCGACGGTCGGTAAGCGATACTGTCACCTGGCGTCCGGCGTAACCTTCGCTTCGCATGTGGAATTCGAGGTCGTACTTCCTGCCCTCTTCCACCGCTATGCCCCAGTAGCCGCCGTTTGTCACGTTCACCTCCGAGGGCGATCCGTTAAGGCCAAGGCGCAGCGAGTGGGGAGTGCCGGGATTGAGCGGTAAGTCGGTTACTACGGCCCACTCCGGCCTGCCGCGCCCGCCGTCGGAATATTCCACACTCCAGCCGTTCATGGCGTCGAGCCTGCGGACGTCCACCGTGAAGCGGTTAATGGAGTCGTTGGAGTAGCAGGGCGACAGCGGCGCGCGGGCGTAACCGCCGCTTATTACGGTTCCCGAGGGGGCGTTGCCGTCTTCGAAACCGCGGTTTACGATCATCTCGGCGTAGAGTCCTCCGTCGCCGGCGTGGGATATCTCCTCGAAGAATATGCCGTAGAGCGATGTGGGGATCTCGGCTCCCCTGCGCGAAAAGTCGACTGTTACCCTGCCTGGCTTTTGGGCCGGGGCGCAGAGCGAGGCCGCCACTCCTAAGAGTGGAAGTAAGGTTTTTATTTTCATTGCATTATTGGGTTTTCACTATTTCGCGAAGCATGTTTATTGCCGCCGTCGCCGCCCGCTCTATGTTCTGCTCGCGCAGGTTACCGAAGCGGTGCAGCCGCGAGACCGCGCCCGAGGGTGAGGCCGCCGCTATCCACACCGTCCCTACGGGTTTATCCTCGCTGCCGCCTCCGGGTCCGGCCACCCCGGTCGTGGCCACGGCGTACGTAGCCCCCGATATGCGCCGCGCGCCAAGGGCCATCTGCTCCGCCACCTGACCGCTTACGGCTCCGTATGAGGCTATCGCCGCGGGATCTACGCCCAGTACGTCGCTCTTGGCCCGGTTGCCGTAGGCCACCACGCCGCACAGGAAATAGTCCGACGCCCCGGCCATGGCCGTGAAGCGCGAGGCTATCCTTCCGCCAGTGCAACTTTCGGCCACCGCCAGCGTTGCTCCTCGTGCCTTCAGCAGGGCGGCCACGTAACTCTCCGCCGACTCTTCGCCGTAGCCGGCGACGTAGTCTGGGATCGTCTTTTCCAACTCCGCGAACCTGCGTCCCATCTCCGCCTCCACGGCCTGCCCGTCGACGCCGTAGGCCGACAGCCGCAACCTCACTCCAGAGGGCGAGGGAAGGTAGGCCAGACGGATATATTCGGGTAACGACTCCTCCCACGGCGCTATGCGCTCGGCCAGCACCGACTCGGCTATGCCCGAGGTTATCATGGTGCGGTGGACTATGCCCCCTCCGGGAGCCATCGCCCTTAGCCGAGGCATGACCTCTCCGAGCATGAGGGCCTCCATCTCGAAAGGTACGCCGGGAAGCACCACGAGGACGCTCCCCCCGCGTTCCAGCCACAGTCCGGGAGCGGTGCCGTTGGCGTTGTGCAGCACGGCGGCGCAGGCCGGAACCATAGCCTGCGAACGGTTCAGGGCGTTGAATTCAACGCCACGCGCGGCGAGCATGCGCTCTATATGGTCGTATGTGGGTTTGTGCATCGTCAGGCCGCAGCCGAAGAGCGCCGCCACCACGTCTTTGGTGATGTCGTCCTTCGTGGGGCCTATGCCGCCGGTTGTTATCACAAGGCCGCACTCCGAGAGACCCTCCTCGATTGCCCTGCCTATGGCCTGCCGTTCATCGCCTACCGAAAGGCGGCTTTCGATGGCTATTCCCGCCCCGTTCAGCAGGCGGGAAATATACGCCGAGTTGGTATCTACGACCTGCCCTATCAGCAACTCATCTCCTATGGTTATTATACGCGCCTTCATTTATCTGCGGGCGGCGTATCGAGGGGTATATCTTCGGTTTGCCAGTCGATCTTGCGCGAGTAGTACATTATGGCGGCAAGCAGTATAAATAGCCCGATGCTGCCGAAGAGCAGCGCGCCGTCCTGGAGTTGCAATAATATGAATATGAACCCGTAAAGTAGGCCGAGTACGCCGGCCAGCAATAACGTCACGCTCCGTTTTTTGAACATGCCGTCGGAATACCACGCTATGAGCGCTATGGTCGCGGCAGAGGCGACGAGGTAAGCCCAGTTGAAACCCGTGTATTCGCTGATGGACAGCAGCAGCACGTAGAACAGGCACAGGGCCAGGCCCACCAGCACGTATTGCAGCGGATGGACGTTGCGCCTCTGGATCACCTCGAGGAGGAAATAGAGTACGAATGTGAGCGCGATGAACAGCACGGCGTATTTGACGCTGCGCTGCGTCTTGGCGTAGCTGTCGGCGGATTGCAGCAGCGTCACGCCGAAAGCCGATTCGGATATGTCGTATGTATTTTCAGATTCGGTCCACGCCTGCGGATAGTTGCGGTTAAGGTCGAGGATCTTCCATTCGGCCAGAAAACCCTTTTCGCTGACCTCGGCCGGATTGTTGGGCAGGAATCTGCCGGAAAAAGACGGGTCGGTCCACGTCGAGGCCAGTTTCACCTCGGTGGTTTTGCCTACGGGGATGAGGGAGAGATACTCAGAGCCGCGTACACTGACCTTGATCGAGAAGGAGTGCGGCGAGCCGGGCGCAAAGGATACCGGTGCGCTCAGGCCCGAAGCGATGGCCTCATTGCGGACCATTCCGGCGCTCATGGCCAGCGGCTGCGAATCCCAGACGACGTTCATCTGCTCTTCTATTCCCCGGAAATCGCTTAATCCGAGACATATCTGCGCTTCGTCCAGGAGTACGTCGGCAGGGTCGAGACCCATTTTGGCGAAATCCGCAGGGGCGAAACTGCCGGATACGTTAAGATCCGCCTGGTAGACGGCTATCTTGAATATGCTGCGTTTGCGTATCTGGGGAACCAGCACGCCGTCCGCCGATAATCGCTCCGGCAGTATATAGCAGAGTTTCTTTACCTTCCGCGCCGTCCCGTAAACAGGAGCCGTTTCATATTTGCCGGCATTACCTGCCTCCTCGACGTCGAGTCCCCAGTAAGGCACGACCAGTATGGGGCCGGTGACGGTTTGGCCGTCGGCCCACTTGTCGCTGACCTCGCGCGCCACCTCGCGCTGGCGGCCGGAACGTTCGCTGATGATGTTTGAGACGAGGATGGCGGGGATAAGCAATAAAATGATCAATGCCCCAACCACCAAACCTTTGAGTGTCAGGTTTAAAGAGCGACTTTTTGCCATATGGGTATTTTTTGTGGGATAACTTTAGGAAACCGTATTCTCTTCGGCAGTAAGATTCGAACAGATTCTAATATCTTGCCGCGCAAACTCCGTGCCTACGAGGTGAGCGAAAAGTTACGGATCTTGCGGCAGATATTCTTTACGAAGGCGGGGCCGCCGTAGATGAAGCCCGTGTAGACCTGCACGAGCGACGCTCCCGCAGCCAACATGGCTATGGCGTCGTCCGGGGTCATCACGCCGCCCACCCCTATTATGGGGTAGTTGCCGCCGGTCTTTTCATAGATATAGCGCACCGTGTCGAGCGACCTCTTCGTGAGCGGAGCGCCGCTCAAACCTCCGTTGCCTATGGCTTCCAGTACGCGTGCGCCGGTCTTCAACTCCTCGCGGCTGGTGGAGGTGTTGGTGGCCACCATGCCGTCGAGGCCGCATTTTATCATCACCTCTATCATGTCGTCCATCTGCTGCGTAGTAAGGTCGGGCGATATTTTGATAAGTATGGGGCGGTAGAGGTTCTGTCCCCGGCGGAAGTCGGTCAGTCCGGCCACTATCTCCGTCAGGTTGTCTTTGTCTTGCAGGCCGGTGAGTTTGGCTATGTTGGGGCAGCTTACGTTTATGACGAAATAGTCGGCATAGTCGTACAGCTTGCGGAATACCTTGAGGTAGTCGGCCGCGGCGTTCTCGTTGGGCGTGAGGGTGTTTTTGCCTATATTGACGCCTACTATCTGTTTGCCGTCCCTGCCGTGCAGGTTGGATAGCGCCTTCTCCACGCCGCCGTTATTGAAACCCATGCGGTTTATCAGCGCTTTGTCCGCAGGCAGGCGGAAGAGCCTCGGACGGGGATTGCCGGGCTGGGGGCGCGGCGTGACCGTCCCCACCTCCACGAACCCGAAGCCCAGGTTGGACAGCGCGCCGTAAGCCTCGGCGTTCTTGTCGAACCCGGCGGCCAGGCCTATGGGGTTGGGAAAGCGGATGCCGAACACCTCTTTTTCCAGGAGGGGGCTGCGGAGGGTGCAGAAAGCCCTCACCAGAGCGCCGGAGCCGGGTATCCAGCGGGAGGCTTTCAAAAGCCATACCGCCACCCGGTGGATGGTTTCCGGCGAGAATCTGAAAAGCAGGGGCCTGATATATCTCTCGTACATTTCGCTGCGCTGATCGGTTCAAAAACAGTTTCCGACAAAGGTATATCAATTTTCGTAAAAAGCCCTAAAAAAACTCTCTGCGGTAGACGTAGTCGTTGCGCATATCCTCGAATTTTTCCGGATTACGTTTGAGTGAGGCGCTAAGGCTTTCTATGTCAAAATACTGAGGCATCGCCTCGCACATTTCATCCCATGTTATATCCCTGGCTTGCGAGCGGAAACCTTCCGGCGGGAACCATTCCGCGAGGTTCAGTCCGAAGTGCCGGGCGAGCGCCCTCACGGCCATTGCCGTGGCCGTGGCCTTGCCTTCGGCCGAATAGCCGGCTATGTGGGGCGTTGCCAGCAGGGCTGCCCGCGCCAGACGGCGGTCTATATCCGGTTCGCCCTCCCATGTGTCTATCGCGCAGTCGCATCTGCCCTTGAGTACCGCTTCCAGCAGCGCTTCCTGGTCTGCCACGCCGCCGCGGGAGGAGTTAAGGACGACGGCATTCGGCTTGAGCGCCTCAAGGAAGTCTTTCGAAAGCATGCCCGCCGTGGCGTCCGGCCCTTCTGTGGTGAGCGGGACGTGGAATGTGACTATGTCCGAGCGTCGGGCTATGTTGTCGAGGCTCACGAAATCGCCGCCGCGCGCCCGCTGCAGGGGCGGGTCGCAACAAAGCGTCTCGAAACCCCACGAGCGGGCGTATCGAGCCACGAGCGAGCCTACGTTGCCCACGCCTACCACGCCTATCGTCGTCCGGCCGGGTCCTGCCATGCGCCCGTCGACGAACAGGCGGCGCATGACGGCCGACACCCATTGCAATACGGCGCGGGCGTTGCATCCGGCGCTGGTGGCCACCTCTATGCCGCGGTCGCGGCAGTAGGCCGCGTCGATATGGTCGCCGCCTATGGTGGCGGTGGCTATCATCTCCACTTTGGACCCGTCCAGCAACGCCGCGTCGCAACGCGTGCGAGTACGGGTGACGATGGCTCTGGCGTCGGCAACGTCGGCGCGCGATATTGCCGTCCCGCCGAGATAAACCATCTCCACGCCGAAGGGTTCCAGTACGCCCCGCAGGAAGGGGATATCTTTGTCCGCTACTATCTTCATGGCCCAAAGGTACGAAAAAAAGCAAAGGGACGCGAGCGCCCCTTTGCCTTGGACAGATTGCCGCGGCGCAAAAGCGCCGCCGCGGTTTAGCTGTTGAGTATCTCCAGTATGCGGATGGCTGCAGTGGAAACCGGCGTTCCGGGGCCGAAGATGGCTGCGGCGCCGTCCCTGTAAAGTTGGGCGTAATCCTGCGCGGGGATCACTCCGCCGACGATAACCACGATGTCCTCGCGGCCCAGCTTCTTCAGCTCGGCCACTATCTGCGGCACGAGCGTCTTGTGTCCCGCCGCGAGCGACGAGACGCCGACAACGTGTACGTCGTTCTCGACGGCTTGCCTGGCGGCCTCCTCGGGGGTTTGGAACAGCGGACCCATGTCCACGTCGAAACCTATGTCCGCATAGCCTGTGGCGACAACTTTGGCGCCTCGGTCGTGGCCGTCCTGGCCCAGTTTGGCTACCATTATACGGGGCTGGCGGCCTTCGCGCTTGGCGAAGTCGACGGCCATGGCGCATGCCTTCTCGAAATCGGGATCGTTTTTCACTTCAGAACTGTAAACTCCGGATATTGAACGTATGACTGCTTTGTAACGGCCTACGACAACCTCGCACGCGTCGGATATCTCGCCCAGCGAAGCGCGTAGCCTGGCGGCCTCCACGGCCAGCTCCAGCAGGTTGCCCGTGCCGCCTTTCACGCACTCGGTGATGGCCGACAGCGCCGCCTGCACGGCTTTCTCGTCGCGCGAGGCGCGCAGTTGTTGCAGGCGTTTGATCTGCTGTTCGCGCACGGCGGTGTTGTCCACGTCGAGAATGTCGATCGGATCTTCTTTCTCGAGTCGGTATTTATTCAGGCCCACGATAACGTCGTTGTTGGAGTCGATGCGAGCCTGCTTGCGGGCCGCGGCCTCCTCTATGCGCATCTTGGGGATACCCGTCTCGATGGCTTTGGCCATGCCGCCCAGTTTCTCGACCTCTTCGATGAGCGCCCAGGCGCGGCTCGCGATCTCGTTGGTCAGCTCCTCTACGTAGTACGAGCCTGCCCATGGGTCTACCTCGCGGCATATCTCCGTCTCTTCCTGTATGTATATCTGTGTGTTGCGGGCTATGCGGGCGGAGAAGTCCGTCGGCAGGGCTATGGCCTCGTCCAAGGCGTTGGTGTGCAGCGACTGGGTGTGTCCCAGGGCCGCGCCCATAGCTTCTATGGCCGTGCGGGCCACGTTGTTGAAGGGATCCTGCTCGGTGAGCGACCAACCCGACGTTTGGCTGTGCGTGCGCAGCGCCAGCGACTTGGGATTTTTTGGGTTGAAAGTGGATACTATACGCGCCCACAGCATGCGGGCGGCGCGCATCTTGGCTATCTCCATGAAATGGTTCATGCCTATGGCCCAGAAGAACGACAGGCGGGGTGCGAAAGCGTCTATGCTCATGCCCGCGTTGACTCCCGTGCGCAGGTATTCCCAACCGTCGGCCAGCGTGTAGGCCAGCTCGATGTCGGCCGTCGCGCCAGCTTCCTGCATGTGATAGCCCGAGATGGATATGGAGTTGAACTTGGGCATGTTGCGGGAGGTGTATTCGAATATGTCGGCTATGACCTTCATCGAGAATGCGGGCGGGTAAATATAGGTGTTGCGTACCATGAACTCCTTGAGAATGTCGTTCTGGATGGTGCCGCTCAACTGCTCGAGGGTTGCGCCCTGTTCGAGTCCGGCCACGATATAGAAGGCCAGTACGGGGAGTACGGCGCCGTTCATGGTCATCGATACCGACATCTGGTTGAGGGGGATACCGTCGAAAAGTACCTTCATGTCCTCCACCGAGCAGATAGATACGCCGGCCTTGCCCACGTCGCCCACCACGCGGGGGTGGTCGGCGTTGTAGCCGCGGTGCGTGGCAAGGTCGAAAGCTACGGAAAGGCCTTTCTGGCCGGAGGCCAGGTTGCGGCGGTAGAAGGCGTTGGACTCCTCGGCCGTGGAGAAGCCGGCGTATTGGCGGATGGTCCACGGACGCATGACGTACATTGTGCTGTAGGGTCCCCTGAGGAAAGGCGCTATGCCGGCGGCATAGTTCAGGTGTTCCATCCCTTCGAGGTCGGCGGCCGAGTAGCTGCCCTTGACGGGTATCTGCTCGGGGGTGAGCCATACGCTTTCGGCACACTCCTTCTGATGTTTACAGCATCCGGCGGTGGCTCCTTTATATGATATGTCTGAAAATTTCGCTCTCATTTCTTTCGTTTTTTAGATGCCTAATTCCTTCATGTAGTATTTCAGCGTTTCGAGGACGTTGCTGCGCATGCTGATGAAGTTGCGAATACCCTGCGCCTCGAGCTCGGGCTGCGAGGCGGGTGCGCCCGCGACTACGAAGATGACGCCGTCGCCGAGCAGCTTGGCGGCTTCGGGCGCAAGGGTCGCGTAGTCGTCGTCGGCGGCGCAGATCACCACGATCTCCGCTCCGGAGGCCTTGGCGGCTTGCACCCCTTCGGCTACGGACTGGAAATAGGTGTTGTCCGCCACCTCTATGCCGGCGCAGGCGAAGAAATTGCACGAGAATTGGGCGCGCGCCCTCGCGAAGGACAGCGTCCCGCACGTGAGCATGAACGCCTTGGGCCTGCGGCCGCTGCGGTCGGTCCTCAGACGCAGCTGCTCGAAGGCCATGGCTCCGCGCACAGGCCTCAGGGGGCGTATGTCAGCGGGCTGTTCCTTACCGCAGCAACAGGCGGGAGCGGCGCTCACAGCGTCGGCGGTGACGGAGGCGTCGGCTTTCTCGGTGAAGTTGGGGTATTGGTTGGTGCCGAGAAGCGTCTGGCGGCGGGTGGCTATGTTCTGCTCCTTTTTCGCGGCGGCGGCCTCTATCTGATCCTGAATGAAACCGGCTTTGAACGCGGCTGTGTAACCGCCCATTTCCTCTACCTGTTTGAACAGGCTCCAGGCTTGTTCCGCTATGCTTGCCGTGAGGTTCTCTATGTAATATGAACCGCCGGCGGGGTCGGCTACCTGGTCGAAATGGGACTCGTGGCGCAGCAGCAGTTGCGCGTTGCGCGCTATGCGCGACGAGAAGTCGCCCGCGGGGCGGAAGGCGGCGTCGAAGGGCAGCACCTCGAGCGAGTGTACCCCCGCTATGGCGGCGCTCATGGCCTCCGTCGTGCCGCGCAGCATATTTACGTAGGGATCGTAAACCGTCATGTTCCAGCGCGAGGTGACGGAGTGCAGGAACATCTTCTGCGAACAGGCCGACTCCGGGTTATAGGCTTTGACTATGTTGGCCCACAGCATGCGGGCGGCGCGTATCTTGGCGATCTCCATGAAGTAGTTGGCTCCCACGGCCATGGAGAAGCGTATTGTGCGGGCGGCCTGGTCGGCGCTCAGCCCGGCCCCGGTCAGGCGCGCCAGGTATTCGTGGCCTGCTGCCAGCGTGAAGGCCAGCTCCTGCACTATGGTGGAGCCGCAGTTGTGGAAGCGGTGGCCGCTTACGCCTGCGTACCGCATCTTTTTGTTGGGCGTATCTTTGACCAGGGCCGCTATCTTGTCGATACATTTGCCCCCGTCTTCGGAGCATCCGAAAGCGCCCTTCATGGAGAGGCACTCCACGATGGGGTCGATGACGAACGAGCAGCGCGCCTCGGCGCCGGCCTCTCCCATGGCCTTTACCCTGGCCTGCATCATGCGGGCCGTTTCGGCTGCGGCGTGGTTGCCGCAGAACACCAGCTCGGTCTTCGCTATGTCGACGCCTTTGAGCAGGGCGTCGAGGTCGGCTTCGGAGAAGTTCTTGGAGGCGATGCAGAAACCGATGGAATCGGCTCCCGAGGCGATATACTGCAACGCTGCGGCGTTGGCTGCGGCCGGCGACTCCACCTTAACGGTTTGGTGTATCTTCCATTTGTTGGTGCAACGCGTGCCGCGTACATAGGGGAATTCGCCGGGACCCGACGAGGTGAAGCCCAGCCCCTCGAGGTCTTCGGCCCTGTAGTAAGGACGAACCTCGAAGCCCTCGCCGGTTTGCCAGATGAGCTTTTTGCGGTAGTCGGCCCCTTTGAGGTCGGCTGCGATCACCTCTTCCCACTGCGCCGTAGACACGGGGGGAAACTGCTCGAACAGCTTTTTCTCTTGTTTGTTTGCCATGATATTTTATGTTTATTGATTGATTATCTTCCGGATGGGTTTAATCCTGCAAAGTTATTGTTTTTTTATGAACAATAAAGCCTCCGGGACGCGTCCGCGAAAAAAAACATATGTCGATATATTTGCGTATTTGGTAAAAAGTAATTACTATTGCACCCTCGAACAATGGATTATGAACAAAAATATGAAATTATGAAAAAATTTATCGTGGCCCTGGCCATAGCAATTATGCCCGTTATAGCCTTAGCCGGGGGGTTTGTCAGTCCCGAAGATCTGCCCAAGGCAGCCAACGAATTCCTTTCCAAACAATACGCCGGCCAACCGGTAATCTCCGCCAACCGCCAATGCAGGAACTATGAGGTGCTTGTCAAGAACGGCACCAGGATAAAGTTTTCACGCAAGGGCGAGTTACGCGAGATAGAGGCGCGCCGCCTGCAGAGCCTGCCCAGGAATATAACCTCATCTTTGCCCGAAAAGGCCGCCGCCTACATCAAGGGTGCTTACCCGATGTCGGGGATATCCTATATCGAAAAGACCAGGAGCAAACTCTATGTGCGCCTGTCGGGCATAGGCCGTGAGCTGGTGTTCGACAAGGACGGTAAATACCTGGGAGTGGACATGTAAGGCGTCATTCCCGGACTTGAACGGACTAATAAGCAAAGGCAGGCCGTCTCGTCGAGACGGCCTGCTGTTTTTTGCGTCATTGCCCTGTCTGTGCAGGTCATGCGTATATGTCCGGCTAAAAACGTAAGCCCCTTTCAGGCCGGATCGGCCTGTCCGTCGGACGGGGCGGGTGCGGGAGTGGAGGCCGGGGCTGGAGCATCCGTCGTGGCGGGATTGTCCGGCGTTTGGGGCTGATTTGCCGGGGCGGGCTGCGCGGGTTGATCCTGTTGCGCCGGTTGGGCCGGCGCGACCTGACGCCCGTCCGGTTGTCCCTGCATGCCGGGTTGCATGGGTTGTCCTGGCTGGCGTCCCGGCCCTCCGTAACCCGTGCCGGGGCCTCCGGGACCACCGGGGCCGCCTCTGTAGGAGCCTCCTGAACCGCCTCCCCTGTAGCCTCCCTGCGAACCTCCGTATCCGCCGGGGCCTCCGCGGTAGGAGCCGGGGCCACGCTGGCCGTCCTGCCCGCGCGAGTTGCTGAAACGGTAGCTTACGCTAAGCATGACGCTGCGGCCGGTGGTGAGCGCCCAGCGGTTCTGGGCGTATTGCCCGGTAAGGGTGGAGGTGTAGTCGCGGGTGGTATTGAGTATGTCCACGGCCGAGATCGACACCTCGCCGTTGCCTTTCAGGAAGCGGAAACCCACCGAGGCGTTGAGGCGTTGGTTCTCTATGTCCTCGGCCTGGGGTTTGTTGGCAAGGGCGTAATATTTAGAGTATGAGTATGTGACGTTAGTGAAGAACCAGCTCGCCGGGCGGTAGGCCGCCGTGCCGGCTATGCTGAAACGCGCCGAGCGGTTGTTCCTCATCGAATCGGCGGTATTTTCCTGGTATGTGAAGCTGCCGCTGGCGCGCATGCTGAGGCTCAGTTTGGAGGCTACGTCGCAGCGCATGTTGAGCGACAGCGACGGGTTGACCGTCTTGGCCGTGTTGAGTACCGTGTCGATGTAATAGGGGTTTTCGCCGTAGCCTACCCTGGCGGTAAGGTCGGCGTTGGTCTTTATGGCGTCTGAGCGGAAGGAGTATTTGAATTCACCGTTCATGTCCATCTCCCCGTCGATGTTGGCGTAGGTACTCAGCGAGCTTCCGGCGGCTACCGGATAGTCTCCCCAACGGGCCAGCACGGTGTCGCTGTAGAAATATATGGTGCGGTCCACGATGGCGTCGCGCGTGGCGGAGAAGGAGAAGTTGAGGTTTACCGTCGATCCCTTTTCCGGGTTGGTCTTCATCGCCTCCAGGGTGACGCTGTGCGTGGTGCTTTGGTTGAGGTTGGGGTTGCCGGTAGAGAGCCGCAACGTATTGTTGTCGCTCAGAGTGTTGCGAAGCTCGTTCACTTTGGGCGAGTTGGTTTTGGCCGAGTAGTTGAGCGACAGGCTCGGGCCGGTGCGCGGCCCTAATGTGATAACCGCCGAAGGATTGATGCTGTTGAAGCGGTGGGAATAGTCGTAATCGTCGGGCAGCGTCTCGTTGCGGTTTATGCCCGTAGAGCGGCCTGTGGCGGAGAGCGTGGCCGAGAACTTCTCGCGTATGTTGTAACGCAATCCGGCGGTAAGGTTGTGGGTATTGTCGTCGTTGACGTAGTTGCGCGAGTGGAATTCGTCGAACAAGCCTGTGTATTTGTCGTAAGAGAGTTGTTTGGCCACCGTCTTGTCGTAGGAGAAGCGGTAGTTGGCGAACAGGTAGAATCCTACCGTCTCGGTGTTTATGAGCCGCGCTCCGCCGCCCGTGCCGGCGTTGAACTGGCGCGTGTATCCCGATCCGTCCTGGTAGAGCCATATGTTCCTGGTGGATGTGGACAGCGTGTCCACGCGGGTCATCTCCGACGAATTGTTGTTGTATGTGAATGAGGCGTTTATTCGCATGCCTTTGCGCCAGCGCCACTCGCCCGTCTGTATTATGTCGAGGGTTTTGTCGCCGGGGGAATTGAAGTTCAGACTGTGTACCCGGTTGTATCTTCCTGTTTTCAACAGTGTCTCCTGCCCGCGGAAGGTACTGCCGTCGCCTCCGCCTATGTTGGCTTCGCCCGAGTAGCTGTAACCGCGGTAGGGGTTGTCGAGGCCGAGCTTTATGGCGTGCTGGAAGGTTTCGGCCACCGTACGCAGGGTGTCGGCGGAAAGGTAGTCGGGCGAGCTTGTCTGCGGGAAATATTCGCGGTCGGTTATGGTCCAGTTGCGTGTATAGTTCTGATTGTAGGCGTACGAGGCCGAGGCGCGCCCCTCGAAACGGCTGCGGTAGCGGTAGGCCAGAGAGTCGCTTTCGGGGATATTGGTCTGCCAGCGTTTGGAGAAGGCTGTGCTGAGCGTGTTGAGGCGTTTGTAAGCCTCGGCGCCGGAGGATGTGAAGGCCGAAACGGAACGGACGTTCTCGCCGCGGCCCCCGCGCGCAAAACCCTCGGGCAGCCCCTGTCCGGTGTTGGACGTGACGGCCGACAGTGTTACCGAGCCTTTGGTGCTGAACATGTTGTAGCGTCCGCCTATCATGTAGCGCTGCTGGCGGACGGTGTCGGGACTACGGTCGGTGGAGTAGGTGAAGTCGGTCTTCTTCTCGGTGTCGTAGCCGTAGCGGGCCTCGGCTATGGCGTTTATTACGCGGTTGGGCTTGCTTTTGGTGGCGATGTCTATCACGCGGCGCTTCTCGTCGTGGACCTGTCCGGCCAGGATCGATTCCTCGGTAAGCTCGTCGTACACCTTTATGTTTCTGACGTCGTTGGCTTTTAGGTTTTGCAGGGCCGTCATTAGCGCTTTGCCGAACAGCAGTTTACCGTCCACGTAAACCCTCTCGACCGATATGCCCTGTATGGTTATGGCGTTATCGTCGAGTTCCACGCCGGGAAGCTGCGCGAGGATCTCTTCGGCGTAGTCGTCGTCGAAAGTACTCGTGGCGGCGGCGTTATATACTATGGTGTCGCCCGACATGGTCATAATTGGCGGATGGGTCTTTACCGTCACCGTCTCGAGTTCCGTGGCCTCCTCTTCCATCCGTATGTCGTGGCGGGCGCGGGCCCCGGAGATGCGTATGCTGGCGTCGTAGGCCTTGTAACCTATGAATGTTACGTGTATTGAGGCCGTCTCCGTCTCCTTGCAACGCACTATGTAGCGGCCGTCGCGTATGGACGACACGTAAACCGTGTCGAGGGGCGTGGCCACCCTCACCGTGGCGCCGACCACGGGTTGCATGGCTCCGGTTTCGTCGCGCGCCGTTATGCGGCCGCTGATGTACGAGGTTTGGGCTGTGGCGGTAAAGCACAGCAAGAGCATGGTCGACGCCAGGGCCGGAAATATGTTTTTCATAAAGATATTTTTCCTTTTACGAACAGCGCGGCCTGCTCGGCGCACCTTTCGCCGTCTATGGCGGCCGACACTATGCCTCCGGCGTATCCGGCTCCCTCGGCGGCGGGGAATAGTCCTGCGGCCCCGGGATGCATTAACGTTTCGGGGTGACGGGGTATGCGCACGGGCGACGAGGTGCGCGATTCCACGCCCATGACCACGGCGCTGCCGGTCAGGAAACCTCGCATCTTGCCGTCGAAGGCCCTGAAACCCTCCCTAAGCGACGCGTAGATGAACTCCGGCATCCAGCTTTTCATCTCCGTGGCCGCTACGCCGGGGTTGTAGGACACGCCGGGAAGCGAGGCCGAGGCCCTGCCGGCCACGAAGTCGGTGAGCGTCTGGGCCGGCGCTGCGAAACCCGCGCCCGCCGCGGCGCGCGCGGCATGCTCTAATTGCTGCTGGAACACGAGGCCCGCCAGGGGACCGTGGGCGGCAGCCAGGTGGGCGAAATCCGCCTCCCTTATCTCTGTCACTATACCCGAATTGGCGAAAGGCGAGTTGCGTCCCGAGGACGACATGCCGTTGACCACGGCCTCGCCGGCCGAGGTCATTGCCGGCACTACGAACCCGCCCGGACACATGCAGAAGGAGTAGACGCCGCGGCCGCCCGCCTGGGCTACGAGCTGGTAGGATGCAGCCGGAAGGAACTCCCCGCGCGAGGGCATATGGTATTGTATGGCGTCGATCAGCTCCTGCGGATGCTCCACTCGCACGCCCATGGCGAAAGGCTTGGGCTGCACCTCAACGCCCGAGGAGTGGAGCATGGAGTAGACGTCGCGCGCGGAGTGTCCCGTGGCGAGTATGACCGCCGCGGCCTCTATCCTTTCGCCGCCGCAGATCACGCCCCTGACCTTGCCGCCTCCAGTGTCGAGTCCGGTGACGCGCATGCCGAAATGCACCTGGCCGCCGCACTCCACGATGGTCTGCCGGATACGTTTTATTACGCCCGGCAGGCGGTCGGAGCCTATGTGCGGATGTGAGTCGTAGAGTATCTCCTCGAGCGCGCCGTGCAGGTGCAGTATTTGCAATATGCGGTTGTGGTCGCCGCGCTTTTTGGATCGGGTGAAGAGCTTGCCGTCGGAGAACGTACCCGCCCCGCCCTCGCCGAAGGCGTAGTTCGAATCGGGATCGAGCGCCACGCCGCGGTTGAGCAGGGCCACGTCCCTTTTGCGGGCCGACACGTCCTTGCCTCGCTCCAGCACTATGGGCTTAAGGCCGAGTTCTATCAGTCTGAGCGCGGCGAAAAGCCCCGCAGGGCCGGCCCCCACCACGGCTACCGGCGTACGTCCGGCCACCTGCGGATAGTCGAAACGTACGGGCGGCGGCGGAGTCTCCGCGTCTATGAAAAGCTCCAGCGTAAGGTTCACCCGGGGCGAGCGGCCGCGGGCGTCGATGGAACGCTTGACCACCCTGCAAAGGGCTATGTCTCCGGGATCTACGGCGGCGGCGCGCGCCGCCGCCCGCACATAAACGGCTTTATCGGCCGCCTGGGCCGGCGATAGTTGCAGGGTTACGAGTCTGGGCATCTTTGCTTAATGGCGTTTTGACGATGCAAAATAAAAAAATATTCCCGCGCGAAGGTAGTCCGAAAGGCGAAACGGCAAAAACGCGTGGCGAAATTATGGGCAAATCGCCGGGCGTTTTCGTTTTTTCGTCGCAAAAGTCGTACTTTTGCTTTGATTTGGGCCGCCTCGCGAAGGGTCGTCCGAAAATTTCAAGCGTCACGATGAAAAAGATAGTGGTCA
Organism: Rikenellaceae bacterium; assembly: GCA_031550125.1. Classification (GTDB taxonomy): domain Bacteria; phylum Bacteroidota; class Bacteroidia; order Bacteroidales; family Rikenellaceae; genus JAVBOW01. Next base: position 29,657 of record JAVBOW010000004.1, on the reverse strand, counting down.
TACCTACATATAACGAGCATGAAAATATAGCGGCCATGGTAGTCGCGGTGCTGGCGTTGCCGGGCGATTTCGATATGCTCGTGGTGGACGATTCGTCGCCGGACGGTACGGGGAATGTGGTGCAAGGGCTGCAGAGCAAATATCCGGGCCGCCTCCACCTTCTGGAGAGGGCCGGCAAGGCGGGTCTCGGTACGGCATACCTCGACGGTTTCAGGCGTTGCCTGGAAGGCGGTTATGACTTTATTTTTGAGATGGACGCCGATTTCTCGCATAATCCGCAGGACCTGGAGCGCCTTTACAGCGTGGCGCTTACGGGAGCCGGCGCGGTTATAGGCTCGCGTTACGTTTCGGGAGTCAATGTGGTCAATTGGCCCATCGGACGGCTGCTTATGTCGTATTTCGCCTCTGTGTTCGTGCGCCGTGTGACCCGGATGCCGGTCAGGGACGCCACCGCCGGATTCGTGTGCTGGTCGCGCGAGGTGCTGGAGAGGATAGACCTCGACGCCGTCAGGATGAAAGGGTACGGCTTCCAGGTGGAGATGAAATACACGGCGTGGAAGCTGGGATTCCAGATAAAAGAGGTCTCCATAATATTCACCGAGAGGGTGGAGGGAGTGTCCAAGATGAGCAGCGGTATATTCGGCGAGGCGTTTTGGGGCGTGATAGGCTTACGTTTCCGAAAGATAAGGGGGCGATGAGCGGATTACTAATAACCGGCGGCCGGATAATAAACGAGGGTGCTTCCTTTACCGGCTGGATACTCGTACGCGGCGAGCGCATAGAGGCCGTCGGAGAGGGGGCGTATGCCGGCGGTTTCGACGGCCGCATGATAGACGCGTCGGGATGCATGGTGATTCCGGGCGTGATAGACGATCAGGTGCATTTCCGCGAGCCGGGCCTGACGGCCAAGGGCGATATCCGGAGCGAGTCGCGCGCGGCGGTGGCAGGAGGGGTGACCTCGTACATGGAGATGCCCAACACCAATCCGCCCACCACCTCGCCGGACGAATGGGAGTGGAAGAACGAAAGGGCGGCCGCCGATTCCATGGCCAACTACGCCTTTTATTTCGGGGCGACCAACGAGAATTCCAAAGAGATATCGCGCCTCGACCCGCACCGCGTGTGCGGCGTAAAGGTGTTTATGGGATCGTCCACCGGCAACATGCTGGTAGACGATCCTAAAAGCCTCTCGGCTATATTTGCCGAAAGTCCCGTGCTGGTGGCGGCCCACTGCGAGAGCGAAGCGCTGGTACGCGCCGCGGCGGAGGAGTGCCGCCGCAAGTGGGGCGAAAATCCGCCGGCGTCGATCCATCCCATCGTACGCAGCGCCGAGGCGTGCTACCGCTCAACGGCCGGCGCTATAGAATTGGCCGTGCGTTACGGGGCCAACCTGCACGTGCTGCACCTGAGTACGGCCCGCGAACTTACGCTGTTCGACGACAGGCCTTTGTCCGATAAGAAAATAACCAACGAGGCGTGTCTCCACCACCTCTGGTTCTCCGACGCCGACTACGCGGACAAAGGCAACCTTATAAAGTGGAATCCGGCCATAAAGACCGCCGCCGACCGCGACGCCCTGAGAGAGGGGCTGCTCTCGGGCCGGGTGGACGTCGTGGCCACCGACCACGCCCCCCATCTGCTCGAGGAGAAGACGCGTCCTTACTGGCAGGCTCCGTCGGGCGGCCCGCTGGTGCAGCATTCGCTCGTCGGCATGCTCGAGTTGGCGTCCCAGGGCATTTTCACGCCGGAGAAGGTGGTTGAGAAGATGTGCCACGCGCCCGCCGTGAGGTTTGCCGTCAGGGACAGGGGCTTCCTGAGGCCTGGATATTTCGCCGATATTGCCATAGTCGATCCCAATGCCCGCTGGATGGTTGAAAAAAGTAATATTTATTACAAATGTGGATGGTCGCCGTTCGAGGGGCAGGTATTTTCCCACCGCGTCGTCCACACCGTAATAAACGGCCGCATGGCGATAGAAAACGGTGTACCCGACGAACAATTCCGGGGTTGCGCGCTGGCTTTCCGCTGACATTTAAACTGTTATTCCCCCAGACGTCTTTTCCCCCGCATCCAGCTTTCAGGGTCGGTTTCAATTATATGTTGGCTGCGCAAGCGCCTGCTCCTGGTTATTCATTCGAGAATATTTGATTGAAATCGTTTTTCATATCCACGACAACCCAGCCTTTGGCCTCGGCTTCGTCCAGGCCTTTGTCCAGACGGCCTATCGCAGAGGCGCGGTCGTAGGCGTATTCGCGGTCGGCGTCGGTGTGGTGTAGGTAGAGGCAGAGGTTGGGCAGGGTATTGGTGGAGGTCCACTGCAGCATCTGAAGGTCGCCGTCGGACTTTCCGAAGGCCAGCACCGGCTTCTTGCCTATGATATTGAAGATGGCCTCGGGTTTTCCGGGGCCGTCGTCGTTGAGCCATATCTCGGGCTTGAGGACGATCTTACCGTCGGCGTAGGCGGCTTTGAACATCGTGCCTATGACTTGTCCGGAGGGTATGCCATAGGCTTGGTCGGAGAAGTTGCGGATGAACATCGCCGAACCGCCCGACACGATATAGGTCTTGAACCCGTTGGCGCGCAGGAAGGAGAGCAATTCCACCATCGGTTTGTAAGTCATTTCCGCATATCTGCGGCCGAAACGAGGATGGCGGGTTGTGTCGAGCCAACCCCTGGCCATTTTGTCGAATTGATCCGGGGCGGGGACGGTGTGCGAAATGGCGAATGCCTCCATGATACCCTTCTCTCCGCTCTTCATGAAGGCGGCCTTGTCGCCTTTGGCGAGGGCGGCTATCTCGGACTTCTTTTGAAGGACTGAATTCCCGGCGGCGATCCGGGCTGTAGCGTCTATCGAATATACCATTTCGAAGTAGAGGGGCTGTTCGCACCATAGCGTCCCGTCGTTGTCGAATACTGCTATGCGGTCGGCCTCGGGAATGAAGTCCACGTTGCTTTCGGTCACGGCGGCGGTCACGAAATTGACTATCGCCTCTTTGCTGCCCGTCGGCTCCCACGAAGGAAGCGGATCGGTCGCCACGGCGACCCCTGGCTGCTTAGGAGTGCAGGAAACGGCCAGGACGGCCGCGGCCAAAATAAATAAACCCTTTTTCATAGTTTTCATAATTTAAGGATAAAGGCTCACCCCGCTTAGCGGCGGAGCGGGCCGATAAGTCAGGCTGCGATCCTTTAGCGACCGGCTGTCGGGACGCTCGTATTTTCGAGCGGCTGGCCTATCGAGAAGCCGGACGAACGTTGGCGGGGTGTATGTCTGCCCCTTCTTTCTGCCGTCCATAAATCATTTCGCTGTCGACCAGGATCGGTGCGGCGCCAAATAGGCGTGTGGCAATAACCGTTCCGGGATTTCATGTGCCGGTCTGAATTAATATGTTGGCTGCGCATATCGCGCGCGCCGCGCCTTTTTGCATCTCTATTTTTGATCGTTCCACGGGTGACGCAGGCTTTATATGCATTCGTTTTTGAGGTAAATTCTCATTAGCCGCTGCCCGAACGTCCGGGCAATCCGTCGGATCCTGATGGATTGTCCGTTTATTCTCCTTATTTTTGCAGTTTATCCGATGGAATATTAAGAGCGATGATCAATTACCTGCAGATAGAGAACTTACATAAGTCGTTTGGCGACAGGACGCTGTTCGACTCTCTGTCGATGTCTGTCGGCGAAGGGCAGCGCATAGGGCTTGTGGCCCGCAACGGGGCCGGTAAGACCACCCTTTTGAATATTATCGCCGGAAAGGAGGACTACGGCGCAGGGCGGGTCACTTTCAGGCGGGACCTTAAGGTGGCGATCCTTGAACAGGACCCGGCGTTTATGCCCGGCACGACGGTCATGGAGGCCGCATTGCGGGGCGATTCGCCCGAACTGGAAGCCGTCGCGCGATACGAGATGAGTCTATCGTCGGGCGATGCCGCCGGACTGGAAAAAGCGATGGCCGACGTGGATGCGCTGGGAGCATGGAACTACGAGGCGCGGGTGAAACAGATACTCACCCGGTTGCGCATCGCCGACTATACCCAGAAGACCGAACATCTCTCCGGAGGGCAAACCAAACGCCTTGCGCTGGCGGGCACGCTGATCTCGCAGCCCGATCTGCTGATCCTCGATGAGCCTACGAACCATCTCGACATGGAGATGACCGAATGGTTGGAAGAGTACCTGAATTCGTCGGGCGTGACGTTGTTGATGGTCACCCACGACCGTTACTTCCTCGACAAGGTCTGTACCGAGATAGTCGAGATCGACGACCGCCGCGCATACGTTTACAAAGGCAACTACTCATATTTCCTCGAAAAGAAGCAGGAGCGCCTCAACGCTGAGGCCGCGAGCCGCGAGAGCGACAAGAACCTTTTTCGCAAGGAACTCGACTGGATGCGCCGTCAGCCGCAGGCCCGGGCTACCAAAGCGAAGGCGCGCATAGAGTCTTTCCATGAGTTGGAGGAACGTCTGCGTCGCGAACGCGAGGCGGGCAGCGTGCGGCTGGACGTCAAGGCGGCTTATATCGGTAAAAAGATATTCGAAGTCAAAGGGCTGTCCAAAAGTTACGGAGATAAGGTGATCCTGAAAGGCTTCGACTACCTGTTCGCCCGATATGAGAAAATGGGGATCGTGGGCGACAACGGCGTCGGCAAATCGACATTCATCAAGATACTGCTCGGCCTGATGCAGCCCGACAGCGGGACGGTGGATGTGGGCGAAACCGTCCGTTTCGGATACTACTCGCAGCAAGGGATCGAATTTGATCCCGGGACGCGGGTGATAGACCTGGTGACCGACATTGCGGAAAATATAGAATTGGGTGACGGCCGCACGATGAGCGCTTCGCAATTCCTGCAATATTTCCTCTTCACGCCGGCCACGCAGTACGACCTGGCGGGCAAGTTGAGCGGCGGTGAGCGACGGCGGCTCTACCTGTGTACGATCCTGATGTGCAGCCCCAACTTCCTTGTTTTGGATGAGCCGACCAACGATCTTGATATTATGACGCTGCAAGTGCTGGAGGAGTACCTGGCCGGATACGGCGGCTGCTTGATCGTGGTGTCGCACGACCGCTATTTCATGGACAAGGTGGCCGACCACCTGCTTGTCTTCGAAGGCGACGGGAAGATCAGGGATTTCCCCGGATCGTACAGCGACTACCTGCAGTGGATGCATCTGCGAGAGGCTGAAAACCGGCAGCAGGAACCGAAAGCCGCCCCGAAACCCGCGCGACCCGACCGGGAGCCGCAGCCCGGCGAACGCAAAAAACTGACTTACGCCCAGCGCCGGGAGATGGAAGCACTCGAAAAGGAGTTGCCCGAAATGGAAACCGAAAAAGCGGAACTCGAGCGAGAAATGAGCAGCGGAGTCCTTACGCTGGATCAATTGACCGCAAAAAGCGAGCGGATAGCCGAACTGATCAGCCTTATCGACACAGTCTCGATGCGCTGGCTCTCACTCAGCGAGATCGAAGGGTAAAGTCGGCTGCGCCACTATCAATCCTGGTAAAGTCCTATATTTAACGTAGATTTCGTTTAAGAATATAGTGAAGCACTTATGCAGACCACGTATATATGCAATATGACAGGCGCGATACGCGTTATGTCTCCTAAGACTGAGTTATGGGACCGATCCGATATATGATCATACTGGCAGCGATTTTGCTGTCTGTATCGTATTCAAATGCGCAGACCATGAAAAAGCCGCTGACCGATTTAGAGAAATTCGTTATCATAGACAAGGGTACCGAACGCCCGTTTACCGGAGAATATACAGATTTCAAAGGTCGGGGGACCTACGCCTGCCGGCAGTGCGGCGCGTCGCTATACCGCTCGGAGGATAAGTTTGACTCGGGTTGCGGTTGGCCTTCGTTCGACGACGAAATGCCGGGAGCGGTGAAACGCACGGTCGACGCGGACGGACGGCGTACGGAGATCTCCTGCGCCAAATGCGGCGGCCACCTGGGTCACGTCTTCGCAGGAGAGGGATTTACCCCTAAAAATACTCGCCATTGCGTCAACTCGGCGTCGATGGTTTTCGTGCCTGAGCAGGCTGCGCACGGAAATGATACCGCCGCTCCTGTCACAAATACCGAAACGGCCATATTTGCGGGAGGATGCTTCTGGGGCGTGGAATACCTGATGCAAAAAACGCCCGGCGTATTGTCGACCGATGTGGGCTACACCGGCGGGCGGACGGCTAACCCGACTTACCGCGACGTCTGCTCGGGAACCACCGGCTATGCCGAGGCGGTACGCATCGCTTTCGACCCCTCGGCAGTCGGCTTCGAAACGCTGGCGAAGCTCTTTTTCGAAATACACGATCCCACGCAGGTAGGCCGCCAGGGTCCCGACGTGGGCGACCAGTATCGCTCCGAGGTATTCTACACCACCCTGCAGCAGAAAGCCGTTGCTGAAAAGCTGATCGACATCCTGCGAAAAAAAGGCTACAAAGTCGCCACGAAAGTGACTCTGGCCACCGCGTTCTACCCGGCAGAAGATTTCCACCAGGACTATTACGACCACAAAGGCACGCAACCCTACTGCCATGCCCGCGTGAAACGGTTCTGAGTTATGCGGTACCGTCAATCATTTTCCAACTCAGGCTCGTTTTACATTGATCCCGGATTTGCCATTTTTGCGCTTCCCTGAAAATAAAAATCACTTAAAATCACGCATTTTCAGTGATTTTACTTCTTTTGATTTGTCTTCCAGTGATGCCGCCAGTATCAATAGCCATAAGTATTAATGCCTTTATTTGCAATAATTTAGACCATATAAATACACCTAAGGAGGGCCGCGATAGGAACAAAAACGAAAGAGTTTATTTCAGTAGCTTTCGTGATGAATGGCTACACCGTCAATTCCACAGCCCCCAATTATTGAGAGGGGACGGATAGCTCAAAAAATGGAACGCACCCCGGCGGGGTTTCTTCGGTTGCCGCGCCTTTACATCGCGGCCTTTTTCTGCGAGTTCGGCAAAGGTGGTTTTGCCCGTTGCAAGCTGGTATGCCTGCGCCAGAAAAGCGACCAACACGATAACGGCATACCCCGCCAAGATAAGCAGGAACACCCCCAGTGCTATCAATATGATGTAGAGTAAAACCATATCCAAAGATAATGATTTTATTTAAACACCGATTAAAAGCTAATTGTGTATAAAACGCATCAAACTGCCCACTCTCGACGCAGTAAATAGACCCCGTCCCGGGGTTGTGGTTCAATAGATTAAACTGACCCCTTCCGACGGGTCAAATAGACCCCCTGATACAGTTAAAACTATGAAGCCGAACCGGACGCAAGGCGATACAATGTAGTGCAGATCAATGAAATAAAACCTTATTCGTTGGACTTTTCCAGACCCAGCAAAAGCCCCACTACTTTCGATGGAAAACATGCTGGAAATTGCCCGGAATTGCACCCGCCCTAAAACGAAAATCCCCTGAAGCCAGTCGTTTTCAGGGGCTTTATCAAAGTTGATTTGTCTTTCAGTGGTGCCACCAAGAATCGAACTAGGGACACACGGATTTTCAGTCCGTTGCTCTACCAACTGAGCTATGGCACCTTTTTGGCTGAGGCGGGAGCGACGGGGGAGTACTCTTTTTGTTGTGCCGTTCCACATCCTTTTGCGGGTGCAAAGATAAGGATAAAATTGTATTATACAAATAGGGGCGGCAAATTTTTTCTTACGCGTAAATTGTCTTAACTTTGTCGGCAATACCCCGCAGGCCGTCTGCAATGCGATCCATGGGGCGCGGTATGGCAGTTTACTGATAAAATCCGGCACAATGAAAATAGCACTTTCTCAGCCAAACGTTACAATCGGTGATTTCGAGCAGAATAAAGTTAAGATAGTCAGTGCTATACTGAGGGCCAAGGACGCGGGTGCAGACCTTCTCGTGTTTCCGGAGCAGGCCATAAGCGGGGCGCCGGCCTATGACCTGCTCGACAAAGTGACATTCCTCGAGTTGTGCGAAGAGGCCCTGGTGGAGATAGCGTCGTATTGCGACGATATAACCGTGATAGTCGGGCTGCCGATACAGCAGGGCAACCGCACGATATCGGCCGCCGCCATCATAAAAGATCGAAGGATAATACGTTACGCCGGAAAGAAAAGCATAAGTTCGCGCGACGAAGTGCGACACCTGGTTCCCTCCAAGGGACCTGAATATATCAAGGTTGGCGATTCGCGCGTGGCCATAGTCATAGGCGACGACATTATGGGGCAAGAGCAGCACGGCGGTGCGGCCGACACTATAGTTAACATTGCCTTGAGTCCTTACTCGCGCGGCATAGTCGAGCGCCGTTACGAGCGCCTGCGCAATCTGGCATTCACTACGGGCCGCAACGTGGCCTTCGTCAATACCGTAGGCGGGCAGACGGATGTGGTTTACGACGGATCGTCGGCTGTTTTCAACGGCTGCGGCCAGGCGGTCATGCTGCTGAAGAACTTCGAGGAGGATTTCGGCGTGACGGACCTTTCGGCCGAAACACAGGCCATGGAGATCCCCTACCAGAACAGGACTCACAACGTCTACCGCGCCCTGAAACTCGGACTGAAGGATTATTTTGTCAAGAACGGCTTCAGTAAAGCCACTTTGGGCCTCTCCGGGGGCATCGACTCGGCCGTAGTGCTGGCGCTGGCCGCAGAGGTGCTTGGGCCGGATAACGTAAGGGTGCTGATGATGCCGTCGATATACTCTTCCGACCACTCGGTGGACGACGCCAGGCAGCTTGCGGAGAACCTGGGGGTCAAATACGACATCGTACCGATAACGTCGGCATATGCGGCCGTGCTGAAGGAACTCAAGCCGTTGTTCGGCGAGCGTCCGTTCGACGTGACCGAAGAGAACATCCAGGCCCGCCTTAGGATGATACTGCTAATGGCGCAATGCAATAAATTCGGATACATACTTCTCAACACCTCCAACAAGAGCGAGTTGGCTGTGGGATACGGCACGCTTTACGGCGACAGCGCGGGGTCGTTGAGCGTCATAGGCGACCTCTATAAGAGCGAGGTATTCGACCTTGCCCGCCACATCAACCGCCACAGGGAGATCATCCCGGAGAATACCATCAATAAAGAGCCTTCGGCCGAGCTGCGTCCCGAGCAGAAGGATTCCGACTCGCTGCCAGCCTACGACGAGCTGGACGCCATCCTTTACCGGATGATCGAGGAGGGACAGCACCGCGAGGAGATCATAAACGCCGGATTCGACGCCGACACGGTGATGAGGGTTTACAAGATGGTAAACCGAAACGAATATAAACGGGTGCAGTTCTGTCCCGTGCTAAGGATGTCCACCTGCACTTTCCGCAAGGGACGCCTGTGGCCCCTGACCTCCAAATACGGCAGCTGGGGGACGGTTTAACAGGCTTCCTAATCTTTCTTGTACAGATCCATTTCGCCGCGTTCCACCTGCCCGAATATATCGGCCAGGCAGGCGATTACGGGCGATATCAGTTCCAGTACGCCGCTTATATATTCCTGTTTGCCATCCTGCACGCCCTTTATGCGATAGAGCATTACGGCATACAATGCCCTTAGGGACAGCTCGATATCCGATATATCGTCTTTGCCGAGCGTTTTGCGCAACGCAGGCAGTTCGGGGGCCAGACGGGCGAAAAGTTCGCGGTAGCGGCGGCCGGCGGGCAGCTCCATCAACTGCAGGTGCAGGTCGTTCAGGTCGCCTATAAGGTGCAGGGTATGCTCCAGGTGGCCGTGTTCCTCCTTCCCCTCCTCGCGCAGCAGGCCGGCCACGCCCATATACCACTCCAGCAACTCCTGCTCGGCCGCGCGCTCAAGGCCGCGCGGCTTTATCAGTGTGGCGTAGATAGCCTCGGGGCTTAACTGCATTGCCCTGAGTAGATCTTCCAGTTGCCAAAGGTAGAGGATGTACTCGGCTATGTTCTCTTTTCGCTTGTTTTGGGCTATGTACATTATTTCCGTAATTTTTCGATTTGGGCAAGGATGGAGGTTTCTGTTTGAGGGAACAGTCCCGTCAAAAGGTATTTTCTGTATATCCCTTCGATCCGGGCCACGCCGCCGGCGTTACCCACGGCGGCGTAATGGCCGGCCAGGGCGAGTGCCGCCGCATGGTAAAACGTTGTGGTCCCTGAAATCCTGGGGATGTCGCTTTGCGCTATCTGCGGATAGGCCGACAGGCGCGGCGGGCTTATCAGCGCCTCCAGCCCCGTGGGATCGACCTCCCATTTCGTCCCCCCGGTTTTTACGGGCAGCAGTTCGCCGACCAGGCCGCAGTCGCGCAGGTATGCGTCCAGGCCGCCCATAAGTTCCGTTACCGTACCGTTCGAGAAATATACGGGGCGCTCCCACCGGTTGGCCTCAACTATATGGAGCAATATGGCGCGCTGCGGCGAAAGGAAGGTGCGCCTGGCCGCGCGGTTCTCCTGCTTCATGCGTCCCGAGGTAAGGTCGGGTTCGACGATCCACTCCATGCTCCGTCCCGTCGCGCCGTATTTGGCGGCCATTGCGGCAGGCACGGGGATAGACACCGCAGTAGTATCCCATTTGAAGGGGTGTATGTCATATATCTGCCAGTCGTCCAGGCCTATCCGTATGCTGCGTACGGCCCCGGCGAGGCCTTTTTTAATGAACTCCACATACCAGGGACGGTCGATATAACCCACGGGCATCACCGTAATGTCGGTACGCAGCCCTTCGTGCAGTTGCAGGTACATGCTCACGTCGAAATCGGGATTGCCCCCGGCAAACAGGATGGCGTCCCGACCGCACTGCTCCAGACGGTTGCGTCCCAGCTCCAGCAGCCACTCGGGATACGCCCCCTTGTCGAAAGCCTTTTTATAAAATGTGCGCAGGCCGGCAGCGTCGCCCCGCTGCATGCAAAGGAAAGCGTTGGCGCTGCATTCGGCTCCGTAAAAATATTTCGCGTCGCCGTAATCGGGCCTGATCTCAAGCGCCTTGTCGAGATACGCGAACACCCTGGCCGAGTACGATACGTCGTAGCCTGAGAGCGGGCGGCTGTCGTAGGCGTTATAATGGGTGTAAAATCCCAATAGATAATATATTTCGGCGTCGCGCGGATCGGCCTTGGCCGCTCTCTCCAGTAACTTTATGGCCTCGGGATAATGCTCCGCCCTGAAAGCCTCCCCGGCTTGCTGCTTGAGGCTTGCCGTCGGTTGCGCAGGGAGTGATAATGCGCATAAAACCAGTGATATCGAGATAAGTAACGCTCTCATGGTTCTTATAGTTAAATTTATGCGGAATCTTGCGAGGGACTAATCTTACAGTATTCGTGAGTAATGGCTTTACGGGCCATCTATTCGTCCGTATCCTCGCAATGGAAGCCTTCCATGAGTCCTTCCATGTCGCGGCGCTCTTTTTTCGTAGGGCGGCCCGTACCCCTGTCCCTGGATATGAATAGGGTTTCGCGCGGTGCGGAAAGTTTGTCCAGCTCGCTCTGCGGCGTAACGTCCTCCATGTAACGCGCCACGGCCGCGACGGGCTGGCGGCTCGACACCAGCTCCAGCAGGCGGTAGGAATATGTCACAGCGCCTTTGCGTACGGATACCGTATCGCCCTCGCGCATATCGCGCGAGGGATTGGCCGGCGATCCGTTTACCGACACGCGACCCGTGCGGCATGCCTCGGCGGCGTCGCTGCGCGTCTTATAGACGCCCACGGCCCACAACCATTTATCTATGCGTACCTCCACTGCGGAAATATTTCAGTATCCGTCTAAAATTTAGAGTGATCCTGGTGAACTCTACTTTTTATTGAAGAAATTCATCGTTCGCTCAAGCCCTATCGTGGCGAACGACCGTACTGCGTCGGCGGCCACGTCTATGCGTCCGGGCAGCACCTTTTTATCCTCCAGCGTCCACTCGCCCAACACAAAATCCACCTGCATGCCACGCGGGAAATCGCCGCCCACGCCGAAGCGCATACGGGCGAACTGGTCCGACCCGAGCGTGGCGATTATATTCGACAACCCGTTATGCCCGCCGTCGCTGCCCCTGGCCCTTATGCGTAACGATCCGAGCGGCAGGGCAATATCGTCCACCGCCACCAGCACGTTCTCCACGGGTATCTTCTGGTTCTGCATCCAGTAGTTCACCGCTTTACCGCTGAGGTTCATATACGTGGACGGCTTTAGTAGCAACAGCTGGCGCCCCTTGTGGTTAACGGTCGCTATGTCGCCGTAACGGGCCGTCTGCCACGCCGCTCCGGCCGACTCCGCAAGGGCGTCGACTATCTTGAAGCCTATGTTATGGCGGGTTTCGGCATACTCCGCCCCGATGTTACCCAGGCCTACTATCAGGTATTTCATGCTTTGTTATTATGAGAAGTCCCCCTCCGCGGAGGGGGAATTCCTTATTTGCCGGCCTCCCTTGAGCGGGGACAAGCCGCTATTTGCCTTCGGCCTGCTGTGCGCCGCGGGCTGCGCGGGTCATCTTAACGGCGCATACCGCTGTTGTGGCGGGAGTCAGGAGGGAGAGGTTGTCGTATTTGAGGTCACCCACGAAGATGGATTTGCCGAGGTCGAGTTCGGTAACGTCCACTATCAGCTCGTCGGGAAGATGCTCGGCCATGGCGCTTACGTGTATCTTGCGCTTGCTCAGGATGAGCTTGCCGCCGAGTTTCACGCCGATGGAGTTGCCGGTAAGACGCACGGGCAGGTCGATCGAAATGGGTTTCCCTTTCACCACGCGGGTGAAGTCGATGTGCAGTATCTCGTCCTTTACGGGATGGAACTGGGCCTGGCGCATAACGCCTTTTTCTTTCTTCCCTTCGATGTCGAACTCCACGATATAGGAGTTGGGAGTGTAGATAAGGGGACGTATCTCCTTTTCGTTCACGGAAAAGTGGACGGTTTCGCCGCCTCCGTATATAACGCAGGGGATCATCTCTTCGCGGCGTGTGGCCTTGGTTGCTTTCTTGCCGAACGCGTCGCGTTTTACGGCTTTGATTTCGAGAGTTTTCATTTTTTGTATTTTAACGGTTCACTCGGGCGATACTCAGTTTCCTCTTCTCCGCCTTGCGGCGTTTAGGAACCCCCATTTCGCTTGCGGCTACAAAAGTATGATAATTTGCCGGATTTTCAAAAAAAATATCGCCGGTGTTTTGTATTTGGAATTTTTGTGTACCTTTGCACCACTCCGGACGTTACGGCGCTCCGGGGGAGTTCTTAAAATTAAAATATATTAAGAAATTGTTAAAAAATTTTAATATATTTGGAATATCCGAAAATCCTCCTTACCTTTGCGGTGAAGTTTTAGGTTCATTGTAGTTAGTAGTTTTAGGTTAGTGGAGGAAATGCGGTGAGGGACACCTTAACGGTGTCCGGATCCGGTTTCCTCGTTTTTTGCCCTCAAAACTGACTTAAATTACTGGCTGGTAGTTGGTTAGTGTTGTTTTGGAGTTATTTATGCCCAGGTGGTGGAATTGGTAGACACGCTACTTTGAGGGGGTAGTGCCGGTTGCGGCGTGTGAGTTCGAGTCTCGTCCTGGGCACCAAAAATTAAGCGCTCGGCTTTTGTATTCAAAAGCCGAGCGCTTTTATTTTGTCTGCCTTCGCATGGCAGGTCTGGTTAAAGAAGTCGGCCAGGGAGCCGGAGTGGCGCTACCAAACTCCGAGTAAATCGCCGAGTCCACGAATATCCTCCACGATGTAATCGGCTCCTGCCTGCGAAAGTTCCTCGCGGTCGCCGTAACCGTACAGCACGCCTATGGAATCGATGCCCACCTCTTTCGCGCCGATAACGTCGTGCTTGCGGTCGCCGACCATAACGGTATACTCCAGGTCCGTGGGTCCGACAGAATGCAGCACGTGGCGGATAACGGCGGCTTTGTCCGGCCTCAGACCCTCCATGTCGCTGCCTCCGATGAAGGTGAAATAGCCGTCCAACCCGAAATTTTGCAGGATGCTTTGTGCCAGGAAGTCCGGTTTGGAGGTAGCCAGCGCCAAAGTAAAGCCTTTCGCCTGCGCCGTTTTCAGTAGATCTTCTATGCCGGGATAAAGTTCGTTCTCAAGGATACCTTCAGCCACGAAACGTTCGTGATACCTATGCCGGGCGAGGATAGCCTCTTCCTTTGTGAAGTCGTAATATTCCATGAATGAATCCGTTAGCGGCGGGCCGATGAAAGTACACAGTTCGCGTCGATCGGAAACTTCGATTCCCCAATGGTTCAGGGCGTATTCCACGCAGCGGGTGATGCCCTCGAAAGGATCGATAATGGTGCCGTCGAGGTCGATCAAGATAGTTTTATATGTTTTCATTTTAATCAGAGCCTGATACGGTTGTGTTTTTAAAATGTGAAAAGATATATCTTTCATTGACGCCGCATTTGCGCTAATATGCAACCTGCCTCCGTCAATCTTCGAGGTGTCCGAATTTGCCGTTCCAGTAATCCTGCCAGGCCTCTCTCAACTCTTCCGGGTAATTCATTACGAACGGACCTCCTGCGGCAACCGGCTCGCCCAACGGTTCGCCGCTAAGTATCAATAATAAAGCCTCTTCGTCGGCTTCCAGTGTAATGCGTTCTCCGTCGTGCGCGAAAAGCGCGAAATGGTCGGCCGGGGCTTCGTGCGAACCGTTTACCATGACCGAACCGCGCGCCACAAGTATCCCCGTATTGTAATTTTCAGGAAGAACGATCTCTGTCCGTGCGCCGGCGCGTACGGTGACGATATACATTTCTATCGGCGAAAACGTCGAGGCTATACCTTTCACGCCGCCGAAACTGCCCGCAACGACCTTGACCTCGCTCGCACCGCCGTCGAGCGTAACGCGTGGAATATCGCCGTCAACGAGGGCCTGGTATTTGGCCGGGGTGAATTTGTCCTTGCGGGGCAGGTTGACCCAAATTTGCGCCATATGGAATTCACCGCCTTCGCGGTTGAACTGCTCCTCGTGGTATTCTTTGTGCAGCACCCCTCCTCCGGCAGTCATCCATTGCAGGTCGCCTTCGCCGATCACGCCGCCGTGGCCGGCGCTGTCGTGATGGGCCACTTTGCCTCGAAATGCCACGGTGACCGTTTCGATGCCCCGGTGGGGATGTACGCCCACGCCCTGTGGGGTATCACGCGGCGGGAAGTAGAGGGGGGAGTTGTAGTCCAGCAATACGAAAGGACTCATACGCTCCACATCCACCAGTCCAGGGAAAAAGTTATGGACTTTGAACCCGTTGCCCACCCACCTTGTGGGCGGCGGGGTGAGAATGCGCTCCACGCTTTTTGTTTTCATGACGGTATGTTTTTGATTTTCCAGGATATCGCCCATGCAAACTCCGGGCCGTATCGAAGGTAGCTACAAAACAGGGTTTTTGCAAGCCCGGGAAAATGTTTTTCGCCTCCTCCGAGATATGGAGGCCCCGATTCGCTGAAAACCCGGACTGACGTCCGCCGGATTTCAACCCGGAGCGGACTAAAGTCCGTGAGGATTTGAAATGAGAAGGATAAGCGGCGAAATGTACGTCAGATATATAATATAAAACCCTTGATCGTATAAGATCAAGGGTCTCATGCCTTTAATAGTGGTTCTCTCAGATGGAGATGTCCAGTATTTCGAAATTCAGTATTCCGGCCGGAGCCACCACTTCCACTTTGTCGCCGCATTTTTTGCCCAACAGGGCTTTGCCTATAGGCGTGCTTATGGCCAGTTTTCCCTCTTTCAGGTTGGCCTCGTTCTCCGAAACGAGCGTGTATACCACTTCTTTGCCCGTGTTCAGGTTTTTCAGAGTCACTCGATTTAGTATCTGCACCTTGCTGGTGTCTATCTTTGTTTCGTCTATTATGCGGGCCTGCGATAGCGTCTCTTCGAGTTTGGCTATTTTCATTTCGAGCATACCCTGGGCCTCCTTGGCGGCGTCGTATTCGGCGTTTTCCGAGAGGTCGCCTTTGTCGCGGGCCTCGGCTATCATGGCGGATATGGCGGGACGTTCCACGGAGCGCATCTGGTCCAGCTCGGCTTTCAGCTTTTCGTAACCGCTTTCGGTAAGGTAAATGATCTGCTTGGACATAATCGGTTGTTTTAAAAGCAAAAAAGAAAGAATTCCGGCCATAACCAGCACGGAACCCTCACTTTGCAAAAACAAAGGTACGGAAATCTTTTTTAATTACCAAATAGCTCGAAAATTCACTTAGCAAGATATTTGTACGCTAAAATGGCTAACTTTGCGGATATGTTGGCCTTTCTTCCGATGATCACCATGCAGGGCGTTCGCGATATCGCTATCGCGGGCTATGTCGTCATTGCCGTGTGGCTTATGGCGAAGATAGTTTATCACCGCACCGATCCCGTAAAGTCGCTGGCCTGGATAACGGTCATCGCCCTGATCCCCGTGGCCGGCATGATACTCTATGTAGTTTTCGGACGCAACTACCGGAAAGAGAAGATATTCAGCCGCAAGGAGGTGAAAGACCTCGAACAGCTTGAAAAGCTCTCTCGCGAGCAGCTCGACTATATCCACGGCAACCACCGCCGCCCGCTGCCCCCGGTGGTGGAGCAGAACTGCGACATAATAACGCTGCTTCTGAACAATAACAAGGCGCTGCTTACGATAAAGAACCGGGTAAAGATATTGAATAACGGCAAGGAGACCTTCGCCGCCATATTGGAGGCGTTGCGAGCGGCCGAGCATTCGATACACATAGAATATTATATCTTCGACAACGACCGTATAGGCAAGAAAGTAAGCCGTCTGCTGATGGAAAAAGCCCGCCAGGGCGTGGAGGTGCGTTTTATATACGACGACGTGGGTAGTTGGGGTCTTTCGCGCCGTTTCATAGGCAAACTTCGCGCGGCCGGCGTACACACGGGGTGCTTCATGCCGGTGGCCTTTCCCTGGCTCACCAGCAGGGTTAACTACCGCAATCACCGGAAAATCATAGTTGTGGACGGACAGGTGGGCTTTACTGGGGGCATTAACATAGCCGAGCGTTATGTACGCGGCAACCACCTTGGCCGATGGCGCGACACGCACCTGCAAATAGAGGGCGAGGCCGTCAGGATGCTTCAGGGGGTTTTCATGCTCGACTGGTATTTCGTAAGCGGCCGGCAGCTCGACTATCAGCGCTACCTGCCCGCCAACACCGTTACCGAAGAGTCGCCCATGCAGATAGCCTCCTCGGGGCCGGATTCCGACTGGGCCTCAATCATGCAGGCTTTCTTCGCGGCCATAACCAAAGCGCGCAGGCATATCCACATATCCTCGCCCTATTTCCTCCCCAATCAGGCCATACTGACGGCCCTTAAGGTGGCGGCGCTGAGCGGGATAGACGTCAAGGTACTCATTCCGAGCCGGTCGGACAGCAAGATAGTCTACTGGGCCACGCGTTCCTACATAGGCGAGCTGATAGAGGCCGGCATAAAGGTCTACCTTTACCACAGGGGTTTCAACCACTCCAAGATAGTGTTGATAGACGGGAATTTCAGTTCGGTGGGGACGGCGAACATGGATATCCGCAGCTTCGAAGACAATTTCGAGGTGTCGGCCATAATGTACGATCCCGCGATAGCCGCCGAGCTCGAGGGTTACTTCCAGAAAGACCTGGAGGGGGCCAGGCAGGTGACGTACGAAGTTTGGGAGAACCGCCCCGTAAAACATAAGATCTACGAATCCATCTCGCGTCTTTTCAGCCCGCTCCTGTAACCTTCCTTTTTCTGTCGCATGGCGGTAGCCTGGCTTTCCCCGGGTTGCGCTAATTGATTATGGCTTCGTTTAAAGAATCAATGAATTATCAGATATGCGGCTATTTGCGATCCGCCTTGCAAGCCACCTCCGCCTCTCGGGGCGGAGCGGAATCCTGACGCGCTTAATGGAAGCTGCGGCGTGTCGACGGTCATCTGTTGAGGAAGCGAACGGCTTTTATCTTCCCGTTGGATGATTGCGCCGTCTCCCTCTCCACTATCCCCGTGAGGGCGTCGGGGGCGTCGTGCCAACGGTTGGCGCGGAATTGCCTGCGGTAGGTGGTCAGGTGGGCGCACCACTCGGGCCACATGGCGCGCCAGCCGGCAGGCATACGCACTGTGTGGAGCAGCGTGGCGGCGTTGGATAGTATGCGCGCCTCTTTGTTGGCGGACTGGTGGAACCATTCCACCGCAACCGAAGGCAACGCCCTGGCCAGCGCGCGGGCGAAGCCGCGGCCCCCGTTGTTGCTCTCCACGTACGCCTGCCTCGTCCCTTCTTCGGACAGCATCCCTGCCACGAGTCCTTCGGTCGCTTCCATCGGTTCGCGCGAGTAAGTAATATTTGTAATATATATTACATTATCGCGCCCGACGGCATAGCATGCCGCGCACAGGTAGTCGTCGCCGGTGTCGGCCGTGTCGATATAGCATGCCTTTTTGACGACCTCTTCGGGAAGGAGGTCGTAAGTCAGGAAACGGTCGCCGTAAAGCAACCCTTCCGGGGCTGACGGGCGTCCCTGGTAAAGCGCGGCGAAACGTATGGGGTCGAGGCGGCGTTTGGCGTCGAGCAACTCCTCCGAGTGGCGTCCGGGCCATAGCGCCCGCCCTGCGGCGCGCGGGTCGAGCGGCGTGGGCGGCGACTCTTTGAGCGCCTCGAAATTGAGCCACGCCCATCCGCCGGGTGGGATATTGCAGGCCGTCTCCCAAGTGTCCATAGCTACCACAGGCTCGCGCTGCATGATGCGTCCTATCAGGTCGTCCTCATGCCAGCGGGTAAAGACCACCATCTCCCGCGACAGATTGTGTAGTCGCGTGCGTACTACAGAAGTGTACCATTCCCAGCAGTTTTCGCGGATGAGCGGCGAGTTGGCCTCCATCGCGTCCTTGTACAGGTCGTCGAGGATGAACACGTCCACGGCGTTCCCCGTGAGGGTGCCTTCGCGTCCCACGGCCAGCACGCCGCCTCCGCAGTCGCCCACGTCGAGTTGTTCGCCCGTACGCACCGATCCCGGCGGACGGACGTCCCGCAGGGCCGAGGCGGGAAACATGGCGGCGTAACGCTCCGACGACAATACTTTTTTTATCTGCCTGTTGAAACGCACGGCCAGGGTTGCGTTGTACGAGGCCACCGCGACTTTCAGCGACGGGTCGCGTCCCAGCATCCATGCAGGGGCGAGTACCGACGCCCCCAGCGATTTGCCGTGCTGCGGCGGCATTGAGACTATCAGCCTGCGTATGGTTCCGGAAGCGAAGAGTTCCAGAACTTTGTAGTAGGTGCGATGGAAATCGTCCATGGATAGTTTGGGATAGACCTGAGGGGCGAAATCGACGAGCGATCTCCGGCCCAGTTCGGCCATGACGGCGTCCAGGTCCACGCGCATGAGCGACGGATTGCCTCGGATTGCCTCCAGGGCCTGCTCCCCGGAGAGTATGGCCGCACTCATTTGGCCGACATGTGTTCGGCCAGCGAGCGCAGCACATCTTCCGGAAGGGCCGAAAGGTCGGGCTGCGACGTCTGTCCGCCGTTTTCGGCCACGCCTTCGCCGGAGGGTTTGGCGCGCCAGTTGGCTCCGTCCATATTGGTCAGCGCGAAGATTATGGCGGGCAGGTCGGGCGGCGTGTGCTTCCGCGTTACCACCCGGCCCTTGACGCACTCCTGTCCGTCCGGCCCCATTTCGTAGGTGGTTTTCACTTCGCTCGACACGTAGCCGCGTACCTTTTTACCCAGTCCCTCGATGGCTTTGCGGAGAAGGGCGTCATCGCAGGTGGTTTCATTGTCCGCCGTATGGCGTTCTGGCCCTGCGAGAGGTATGGGAGCCGTTGCGGCGGCGATGTTTTTCGGTAATTCGTCCATGGTGTGTGATTTTTGAATGATAGTCGGGATTTTTGTTGGCGGACGAGCCTTCAGGCCGGGACTCCACGTTAAAAAGGGCAGACCGGAAGTCTGCCCGGAATGGCTCGCGGGGAGATACGCATGGCGCAGGGAGTGGAAACGTCTTTCCTGGAAGTGGTTGGCGCGCCATGCGCCCCGTTCGAACCTGGGGATTAGGGCTGCGGGCGTCCCCGCGAATACCGGCCCTGAGAAACCGTTTAAATTTTTCATTCTCGGTCTTCGATAATAAATTTAAACGGTTTCTGAATTTATCTAAAAATATTCGCCGAGGAACTCCCTGAAGTCGGTCCAGCAGAAGTCCGTAAGTTCCTCTCCCTTATCTTGCAGCAGGTGGAATTCCCACCACACCGGAACTATGTCCTTTATCCGCCCGCCGTTGCGGTATATTATCAGCGTGGCCGTCAGCGTTGCGTAGAAATCTTCGGCGGAGTGGTCGACCACGCCGTTGAAGAACTCCCCGGCTCCCGCCGCCTCGATCAGCAGCCTGGCCATGTCGCGGTATAAACGGTCGTCTATGGTAATCATCGTACTGCGCTTTGCGGCAAAGGTAACCGGGGCTGTGATCGTCTCCATTATACAAAAACAGATAAAAAATTTGGAAAGAAAGAATAAATTTTTAAACTTTGTGGTGCAAATATATATTCAGTAATTGAACTAATCAAGTGTTTTTAGGTAAAAAATTGAACTTTTTCTCATGGAAAGTCGCATTAAGCTGATCCGTAACGAGTTAAAAATGACGCAGGAGGCCTTCGCCGCGCGGCTCGGAATAGGCAAGAGTGCCTTGTCGATGATAGAAACCGGCAAGGCCGCACTTTCAGAACGCAATAAAAACATTATAGTACAGGAATTTAATGCCAGTGCGGAATGGATAGAGACGGGACGCGGCCCCATGTTCAATCCGCCGGGAGTGATGACTCCCGTGTCGGAATTCGCCCCCTCGCGCTCGCTGTCGAGCCAAAGCGTCCCCATCTACGACATAGCTGCCACGGCGGGCCTGGTGCCGCTCTTCCTCGACCGCCACGCCTTCCAGCCCGTGGACTACATCCACATACCCAACCTGCCGCGTTGCGACGGGGCCGTGTATGTGGTGGGCGACAGCATGTATCCCCTTATCAAAAGCGGCGACATAGTGCTTTACAAACAGATAGACGATATTCGCAACAATATATTCTGGGGCGAAATGTACCTTCTCTCGGTGGACATCGAGGGAGAGGAATACATCATGGTCAAATATATCCAGAAGTCCGACGCCCCCGGCTGCATAAAGCTCGTCAGCCAGAATAAATATCACGCCGACAAAGAGGTGTCGTTAGAAAAGATAAGGGCGCTGGCGCTCATAAAAGCCAGCATACGCATGAACTCTATAAAATGACGTCGATGGAGGTAAGGATCTCTGAAGAGTGGAAGGAGTTGATAGGCGGCGAATTCGAAAAGGAGTATTTCGCCAGGCTGGCGCAATTCGTAAAATCGGAGTACGCCTCGCATACGGTCTACCCGCCGGGGAGGAATATCTTCCGCGCCCTGGACGAATGCCGGCCCGGCAACCTGAAGGCCGTCATCATAGGGCAGGATCCTTACCACGGCCCGGGGCAGGCCAACGGACTCTGCTTCTCCGTGGCCGACGGAGTTGAATTCCCCCCGTCGCTGCGCAATATATTCAAGGAGGTGACGGCCGAGACGGGTGCGCCCGCGCCTGTTACGGGCAACCTCGATCGCTGGGCGGCGCAGGGGGTGCTGCTGTTGAACGCCGTGTTGACGGTGCGCGCTCACCAGGCCGCCTCGCACGCCGGACGCGGGTGGGAGGAGTTCACCGACGCCGTGGTACGCGCCCTTTCCGAAAAGAAGGAGGGCGTGGTTTACATGCTGTGGGGAAACTACGCCCAACGCAAAGGGGCGCACATAGACCAGTCCCGCAACCTTATATTGAAATGCGCCCACCCATCTCCCCTGTCTGCCCACAACGGGTTCTTCGGTTGCGGCCATTTCTCCGCGGCCAACGACTATCTCGTCTCCCGGGGCAAACAACCGGTGGAGTGGTAAAACCTATTGAGGCATAAAGACGTAGGTTATCGTCCCCCGGTGTTTTTCGGGAGCGTCCGGATCTATGTTGAAGCGAGAGGCGTAGGCGGCCCTGGTGGCGGTCTCTATCATGCAGTCGTCTACCGATTCGGAAGCTCTGGCCAGGCTCGCCGCCGTCACTTTTCCGTTGCGGTTTACGGTTACGTCGAGTATCAACTCGCCTCCTCCGCGGCATTGGTAGGCCGGGATGAAGAGGTCGGAGGCGTACCTTATGGGATTCACCAGCGAAAAAGACACGGTGACCTTGCCTGCCGCGCGAGTGTCGGCGGATTTGGCGGAGGCGTTTTCCGTTTTCGGCGCACGGTTTTGGCGCGCGTCCTCCTGCGAGCGTCTCAACCCCTCTTCGTAGGCCTCCCGGTTGGCCCGGGTGCGTTCCATGGCTGCTGCGGCCTCGTCGTATATTCGCTTGGCCGAGGTTCCCCGGTCGTCTTCCAGGCGAGGGTTCAGGTCGGCCGTCGTGGGTTTGGATTTGGCCTGCTCGCCGGCGTTTTCGTTGGATATGCGGTTGCGTATTTGCGAAAAATCGTCGCTCTTCTCCATACGCTCGGGCTTGCGCGGCTTCTCGGGTGCGGCCTTCTCCTTCTCCAGCTCTACGTAAAACTCCGACGAGGCCTGTTTGCGGCCTATCATTATCCGCGCCGACATGAAAATTATTCCCGCTGCGAGGTAGGCTATTATCATTACGCACAGGCCCACGCGATGGTCCCACACCCATTCGCCGGGATCGGACTGGCGAGGAGTGAACGGCAACTCTATCTTAGGCGGGCGCGGCGGCTCCGTTTTGCGTTTTACAGCCATTAAAATGGTACGATGAAAGGCAAAAGTACTGTTTATTCCGAAAAATTAGTACCTTTGCCCCCAAAATAAATTTTTATGGTGGAATCTAAACAACAGACTCTCAAGGCGCCGATAACTTTCACAGGTAAGGGCCTGCACACAGGTCTCAACGTGACGATGACCGTCTTGCCGGCCGAACCCAACACCGGCATCATATTCAAGCGGGTAGACCTCGAAGGCAAGCCGGTGATAGAAGCCCTGGGCGATAACGTTACCGACACCGCCCGCGGCACTACCATCCAGAAAGGAGAGGTGCGCATAAGCACCATAGAGCATATCATGGCCGCCCTGTGGACGATGGGCGTGGATAACGCCGTGGTGGAGATAGACGCCCCCGAGGTACCCATCATGGACGGGTCGGCGCGCGAATACGCCAGGCGTATAAGCGAAACCGGCCTCGAAGAGCAGGAAGTCTACCGCCTGTCTTACGAGCCTTACGAAAAGGTCAGCTTCTCGATCCCTGAGAAAGGCGTGGAGATAACCATTTGGCCCGATGAGAAATACAGCGTGTCGGTACATATAGATTATGATTCCATGGTTCTGGGCAACCAGTACGCCGTCTTCGCCGAGGGCGACGATTTCGCGTCGCAGGTGGCGCCTTGCCGCACGTTCGTCTTTTTGCACGAGCTGGAACCGCTGCTCAAAGCCAACCTGATCAAGGGGGGCGACCTTGACAACGCCATAGTTATAGTCGAAAATCCCGTTTCCGACGAGGAGATAAGCCGCCTGTCCGGTATATTCGGCAAGAAAGACATACGCGTAAACTCGCGCGGTTACCTCAATAACCTCGAGTTGAGATTCGTCAACGAGGCGGCCCGCCACAAGATGCTCGACGTCCTGGGCGATCTGGCCCTGTTGGGCGTACGCATCAAAGGCAGGGTCATGGCCACCCGTCCCGGCCACCTGGCCAACACCGAGACGGTTAAGCAGTTAAAGAAATGCATGAAGAGGGATGCCCTGCGTCCCCGCATAAAATACGATCCGCTGGAAACCCCCGTATACGACATCAACCAGATCAAGGGGCTGTTGCCCCACCGTCCGCCTTTCCTGCTGGTCGATAAGGTCATACACATTGATTCGCAGAGTGTCACCGGCATAAAGAACGTTACGATGAACGAGCCTTTCTTCGTGGGTCACTTCCCTGAAGAGCCTGTTATGCCCGGCGTGCTGATAGTGGAGGCCATGGCGCAATGCGGCGGCATACTTGCGCTGCACGACATAGCCGATCCTGAGAATTATTCGACCTACTTCATGAAGATAGACGGAGTGAAGTTCAAGCGCAAGGTCGTGCCGGGCGATACGCTGCAGTTCGAACTCAAGTTGCTTGAACCCATACGCCGCGGCATAGTGCTTATGGAGGCCAAGGCTTTCGTGGGCGGGCAGCTGGCCACCGAGGCGGTACTGATGGCCCAGGTAGCCAAAAACAAAGCCTGATGCAACGCTCGCGGCTACGGTAGCATCTGTAAATAACAAAACCACCACCTTTATGATAAGTAACCTGGCTTATGTGCATCCCGACGCCAAACTGGGCGTAAACGTAACCGTCGAACCATTCGCCTACATAGCCGGCGACGTGGTTATAGGCGACGAATCGTGGATAGGGCCGTCTGCCGCCGTACTCGACGGTACACGCCTGGGTAAAGGATGCAGGATACACACCGCGGCCGTAGTGGGCGGCGTACCCCAAGACCTCAAGTTCAAAGGCGAGTACACCACCTGCGAGATAGGCGATTACACCACGGTACGCGAGAGCGCCACCATAAACCGCGGTACGGCCGCCCGTGGAAAGACAACCGTGGGTCACCACACCCTGATAATGGCGTGCGCCCACGTGGGACACGACTGCGAGGTTGGCAACTACTGCGTTATAGTCAACGCCGTGCTGCTGGCCGGCGAGGTTGAGGTTGGCGATTGGGCCATCATAGGCGGAGCGAGCGCCGTACACCAGTTCTCGCGCATAGGCTCCCACGCCATGATAAGCGGAGGTTCACTGGTCAGCAAAGACGTGCCTCCTTTCGTCAAGGCGGCCCACCAGCCCCTGTCGTACGTAGGGGCCAACTACCTCGGACTTCGCCGCAGGGGTTTCGACAACGAACAGATAGCTCGTATACAGGATACGATGCGCCTGATTTTCCAAAGCGGTTACGCCTACGGCAAAGCGTGCGACATTGTGATGGAGCAGATACCGGAATGCCCGGAGAGGGACGAGATAGTGAATTTCATACGCAACTCCAAACGCGGCATCCTCAAGCCGTTCAATGCCGGAGCGGGAGAGTCGGAGGATTAGGTTTTTTGCAGATCCGGCCGGATGCTCATTCTGGATAGCAGGCTGGCTTTCGGCTGCGCGATGGCAGCCGGCATATAATGGAGGCAGCTCCTTTATTATGACGCAAGGGCGATAAATAACAGGGGTTTCGCAAGTTCGCGAAACCCGTGTTATTTGGAAACTCTTCCAATCTCCAGGCGTCGCTTTTTCCGGCCTTCCGCCGCTTTACGCATTCCACCCTTCCGCGCACCCCGCGTATCCGGAATAATTACAATGGATTTTCAAACCGTTACGGGAAAATATAAATGGGAAAGATTTATTTCGTGACAGGCATAGATACCGATGCCGGTAAAAGCTACGCCACGGGCTTGCTGGCCCGCGATATGGCCGCCGCAGGGCGGAGTGTTGTCACCATGAAGATGATCCAGACGGGATGCCCTCCCGGGGAGTTGTCCGCCGACATTGCCGTCCACCGCCGCCTGATGGGCATTTCCCTGTTGCCCGAGGACCTCGACCGCACCACATGCCCCGTAAGCCTGTCTTACCCCGCTTCGCCCGACCTGGCCGCCCGCATCGAAGGCTGCAGGATAGATCTCGGCCGGGTGGACGCCGCCGCCGCCGCATTGTCGTCGCGCTACGACGCGGTTCTGATGGAGGGGGCGGGAGGATTGCTCGTGCCGATAGACGGCGAATTTACCATGGCCGACTATGCCGCCGAACGCGCGCTGCCGCTGGTGCTTGTCACTTCGCCCCGCCTGGGGAGCGTCAACCACACGCTGTTGAGTCTGGAAGCCTGCCGCGCGAGAGGATTGTACGTGGATGCGTTGGTCTATAACACGCATTTCCAAGCCTCGCCGGAGATAACGGCCGACACGCGCGATTATCTGACCAGGTACTTGTCCCGCCACCATCCCGGCGCGTGGTTCGTGGAATTTTCGCACGAGGATATATAAAACGCCGCGAAAAAATTTGCAGAAACAAATAAATGCCTTATCTTTGCCCACCGAAACCGAAACAAAAACCGGAAGGAAGCAACCGCCGCCAACCGGAAAATGAAAAGGTTGAACAAAAAATTCCTCAGTAGCTCAGTTGGTTAGAGCACCTGACTGTTAATCAGGGGGTCCCAGGTTCAAGTCCTGGCTGAGGAGCTTGAAAATGAAAGAGTTGCGATCACTGATCGCAACTCTTTTTTCTTTTTTGCCATTGAAATTTGCCATTGAACGGCGGGCATACCCTATTCTTGATTCCCGTTCTGCAAATGTCCGGAGATTTTTTATCAGGGTGGCAAAAAATCACCCCGTATGTATGGCCGTATTCCGGTAATTACTACCTTTGAATATCGGCACACAGGCTCCTGCCGAACGGATTTCTTCCTAAAACGCTAGAAATATTCCGATTATGACTCGCCTCTGCAAAATTATTGCGGCGGCCGCCTTGTTGGCTCTGACTGCCGTGGCGGGCCATGCGCAGCCCCGGCGTTCGACCGAGCGCTTTTCGCTGCGCACGAACCTGCTCTACTGGGCTGCCGCAACCCCAAATATCGGGGCCGAATGGCGCATCTCGGACCGCGTGGGCCTGCTGGCCGACGGCGCGTGGAGCCACTGGACGTGGCAGGACGGCGAGCGCCGCTATTTCCTGTGGGCGGTGCAGCCCGAATTGCGCCTCTATCCTTTCACCTGCCAACGCTGGTACCTGGGCGGCGAGTTCCACGCAGGATCGCTAAACCTCAAGACCGGCGATACGGGCCGCCAGGGCGATTTTATGGGCGGCGGGCTCACTGCGGGCTACAAATTCCGCATGACGCGCTCGTTGGACCTCGACCTGGGCCTGGGCCTGGGGGCCACCCGGTGGAACTACGATGAGTATTACCAGGCATGGGATCACAACGTGCGGGGCGAGCAGAACCTCTCCAAGACCTGTTGGGGCATAACGAAGGCGAACGTCACCCTGTGCTGGAAAATTTGCAAATAACCTACGGCCATGAAAAAGCTCTACATATCACTGCTCACCGCGGCACTGGCGGCCTGCAACACCGAAGTGGCGCTCTATGATCTCCAGGAGGTGATGCCGCGCTATACGCTCACGGTCGGCAACCCGAGCACTCAGCCGGCAGCCGGCTGCGGCACGGCGGCGATCCTCTCGGGCGAGGCCACAGGCAACCTCCACGGCTCGACGGTCGAGGTGGGCGCCACCCCGGCCGAAGGCGCGGCCTTCGTGAAATGGGTCGCCTCGGACGACGCCGCGGCCCCGGCCCTTTCCACCGACAATCCCTGGCGCTTTCAGATCGAGGCGAACACCACGCTCTATGCCGTGTTCCGCATCACCGTGGCCTCGGGCTCGGCGCAGGAAGACGTGACACTCACCGCCGGGGGCACCATCGACGGCGGCGGGGTGGCTTTCACAGCCGAAACGCAGCTGGGCACCTACGGCTCGCTGGCCATCGAAGCCTCGGGCGCATGGATTTACACACTCGACAATGAGAGTGCCGTCGTGCAGGCGCTCGTCGATGACGATTCCAAGACCGAGACATTCACCGTGGCGCTCGATGACGGCAGCACGTCCACCGTCACCATAACTGTGAAGGGAAAGGACGATCCGGCCATTATAACGGGCAACGACACAGGGATGGTCAAGGAAGACGAGACCACAACCGCGACCGGCAAGCTCGACGTGACCGACCCCGATGCGGGGCAGGCCGTATTCACCGCCGGCACGATCCAGAACGGGGTTTACGGATCGCTGACGATCGACGTGGCGGGCAACTGGACCTACGCGCTCAACAACGCCGACTCGGCCGTGCAGGTGCTAAAAGAGAGCGAAAGCGTCATTCGGCCCATCACGGTGACCAGCGCCGACGGCACCACCCACGTGATAACGGTCACGATTGCCGGTACGAACGAGACCGCGACGACAGGCAGCGGCACCGTTAAGGAAGACGAAATACTTTCTGTCAATGGCACCCTCGTGGCGACGGGTGTGGCCACTTTCTTATCTGCTACCCAGAACGGCACTTACGGCTCGCTGACGATCGACGCGGCGGGCAACTGGACCTACACACTCAACAACACCGGCCCGGCGGTGCAGGCGCTCGTTCTTTTCCAAACCGAGACGGAGATTTTCACCGTGACGTTCGACAACGGCGGCACGACCACCGTTACGATAACCGTGCAGGGACTCGATGACGGGGCCATTATCGTGCCCCACTCCCCGGGCGCCGAACGCCGGGATAGTCAAGAAAGACGTGATATTCGCCGTGGATGGCAAGCTCGACGTGACCGACCCCGCGGGGGGAGCGTAAACTGAACTGTGTCAGCGTTAGTTTTCGGGGCGATTCGCCTGAGACCTTCAGGATTATCTCGGGCGGGATCGCCCCGCTAAGTTAGTAAAATTCAAAGAACGTGTTCATTTTTCGGGCGTTTTTCAGAGCAACCTGAAGCGGTCGCCGAAGATAATGGCCAGTTGCTGAGCCGTCTGACCCCAGTTATTGACCGGCATCGTCCATTTTCTTCGGATGCGGGTGTAGGCTAGGTAAACCAGCTTTTCGAGGGCCGTATCCGAGGTAAAGACACCCTTGTTTTTAGTCACTTTGCGCAACTGGCGGTGGTAGCCCTCGACCGTGTTGGTCGTGTAAATGATCTTGCGGATCGGGGCCGTATACTCGAAGTAGGCCGACAGCCGCTCCCAGTTCTCCTGCCAGGAGCGGATCACCACCGGATACTGCTCGCCCCACTGCTGCTCCAGGTCGAGCAGCGCATCCTCGGCGGCATCCTTGTTCACTGCCCCGTAGACCTTCTTCAGATCGGCCATAAATGCCTTTTGCGACTTGCTGGCCACGTACTTGACCGAGTTGCGGATCTGGTGGATGATGCACAGTTGGACGGTGGTCTGCGGGAATACGCTGGCAATGGCGTCAGGGAAGCCCTTCAGCCCGTCCACGCAGGCGATAAGGATGTCCTGCACGCCCCGGTTCTGCAAGTCGGTCAGCACTGAGAGCCAGAAGTTCGAGCCCTCGCTCTTAGCGATATACATCCCCAGCAGGTCTTTGCGGCCGTCGGCGCACAGCCCCAGCACATTATAGATCGCACGGCTGACCGGGCGGTTCTTGTCGTCCATTACCTTGTAGTGGATGGCATCGAGCCAAACGATCGGATAGACCGCGTCCAGACCCCGGTTGCGCCAGCTCTGAAGTTCAGGCAAAACCCGGTCGGTGATGGCCGAGATTGTCTCCGGGGAGATTTTGTTGCCGAACTGCTCCTCCATCAATTCGCTAATCTCGCGGGTACTCGTGCCCAGGGCGTACAGCCCGATGATACGTTCCGAGAGGCTGTCGGCCAATATACGCTCCCGCTTTTTAATGAGTTGGGGATCGAACGTGGCGTCTCGGTCGCGGGGCGTCTGAACCGTCAACTCACCCAGGGAACTCTGCACCTGCTTGCTGCCGTAACCGTTGCGCCGGTTGCCCGCATCGCGCTCATCGGCGCTCATGTGGGCGTCCATCTCGCCCTCAAGGGCCGAGTTGAGCAGGTTCTCAAGCAACGGACCGAGAACCCCGTCCTTGCCCGTCAGCGGCTTACCCGCTTTCAACGCTTCCAAGGCCCTGGCCTTGAAATCAATAAAATCAAAATCGTCTGACATATAAAAACTGTGTTAGGTAAAGTTAATAATCTTTTACCTGACACAGTTTAATTTACACCCTC
>JAVBOW010000007.1:0-56049 GCA_031550125.1 Rikenellaceae bacterium | reverse complement strand
TGTACAAATTTTTTTTTTTCTATTAATACTTTTTTTTCCCTCCCTCCCCCCTCCCCCTTTTTTTTTTGTTCTCTACAGCAGCGTCTCCCGCTGTTTTGTGGTGGTGTTCTCTTTCCTCGGGGCCCCCGCCTCGCAGCATCGGGGTTAAACGCCCGCAGTTAATCGAGCAGGTAGAAACCCAGGTCGATATATTGCGCTCCGGTTGTCTGGCGGCAACTTACGGCAACCGTGTTTGGTTTGCCGGGCTTGATGGTTGCCAACGCCTCCGGGCTTATATCCGTAAGCGAATATCCGTTCACAAACCCTTTGAACGACGCGGCTTTGACGCCGTTGATGTAAACCTCGGCGTCCTCGTCATGGAAGATAAATAGTTTCAATCCATTTATCGCTTCCGGCGACAGCCCTGCGAAATCGACGGCCTTGCGCAGATATATGTTTGAAGTCGTCCACGGGGTTTTGGGGTTGCCTGCATCCTTGCCGAAACCGGCTGCGCCGGTCGTCCATTTAGAATCGTTGAACGACGGGGCCATCCAGTCCTTATCTTTTATGGGGCCGGCGGCGGTTTTGTATTTCCACAGAACTTCCTTGTCGGCGAACCTTGCGGCGGGAAGTATCGCGCGCGGTTTGGCGGTCATAAGCTCATGCGCCTTGCTCGCGATAGCCTTTATATTGTCTGCGCCGGCTTTGTTAATTTTGCGGTCATATGTAAGCAGGCCGTTCTCCTCGTCCTCGACGTCGGTTATTTGGGTGTATATGGCTCCGGAAAGGCCGTAAGCCTTCATTATGCTCAGGTTGTTGACGAAGTCGGTGAATCGCCTGGTGAGCTGTCCCGCGTCGTCCACGGCCGTGTACTGCATGTTGCTGCCGCCTATCCACCTGTGGCCTGGCGTACGGAGGGTTATCCCGCCGTACTCGCCGCAAACCGAGGCGCGCTTATTTGCCGGGTTGGGCAGCATGTTGGGGGCCGGATACCAGTGCGTGTCCTTTATGTCGCCGTATTCGGAGTCATGCCAGCCGCTGGCAATGCTGATCAGGCGGGTGTCGTCGTGCGAACGGGCCACGTCCACGCCTTTCTGCGAGGTGGGCGCATCGGGTTGTCCCCAACCCTCGTTGTACACCACCCACATCACTATCGACGGGAAGTGTTTGAGCGACTCTATCATGCGGCCCAGTTCGTCGTGGAAGTTGTCGCGTATGCCCACCTCCGATTCCAGCAGTTTGCCGTCCTTGCCGAATCCGTTGCACGGCATGTCCTGCCATACCAGCATTCCCATTCTATCGCAATGGTAATACCAGCGCGCCGGCTCCACCTTGATGTGCTTGCGCGATACGTTCATACCGTACTCCTTTATTTTCTGAAGGTCGTACCTGAGCGCGTCGTCCGTCGGGGCGGTGTAGATGCCGTCGGGCCAGAAGCCCTGGTCGAGTACGCCGAACTGGAAGCATTCCTTGTTGTTGAGCATGATGCGCGGCAGTCCGTCCACCTGCTCCACTGCGATCTTGCGCATGCCGAAATAGGTGTCCACCTTGTCGGTCGTTTTGCCGTTCTCCACCAGCTCCACCGTCATGTCGTACAGGAATGGCGAGTCGGGACTCCACAGTCTCATATCCTGCACCTCCACGGGGGCGTTCCGTCCTGCGACGACCTCCGTCCGGGAAATCTGTTTGCCGGAATTGTAGATCTTTACGACGGCTTTAGCGACTGTGGCCGCGCCTTTTACGTCTACGTTGACGTTAATCACGCGCTTGTCGATATCGGGGACGAGTTCCACCTTGCCTATGTGTACTTCAGGCACCGGTTCGATCCATACGGTTTGCCATATACCCGTTACGGGGGTGTACCATATTATCTTTTCGTTTATTTTCTGCTTGCCGTGGGGATAGCCGCCGAATTCCTGGAAATCCTGCACAAGAACCTGTATCTCCTGTGCCTGGCCGCCTGGTTTGAGCGCCTGCGTAATGTCGAAGCAGAAGGGGTCGAAACCGCCGGTGTGCGCGCCCACGCTCTTTCCGTTGACGTACACCTCGCATTTCCAGTCCACCGCTCCGAAATGCAGCAGGATATTCTGACCGGACATGCTTTCCGGAACGGCGAATGTACGCCTGTAAACGAACACTTTGCCGCGGTTGTCCATGAAGTTCCTGTCCTGTATGCCTGATATGGCAGATTCCATACAGAACGGTACGAGTATTTTTTTGTCGAACGCCTGCGCGCTTTTGTATCCGAAACCTGCCGCGCGGCTGAAATCCCACAGCCCGTTCAGGTTCATCCAATCCTGGCGGACCATCTGCGGACGCGGATACTCGGGCAATACGTAGTCGGGGTTTACCAACTCCGACCAGGGGGTCATTATCCGGGCCTGTTGCATCTGCCACTGTGGCTGCGCCGCCGCCGGAAGGCTCGCGGCCGCGAGGGCTGACGCTAAAAACAAATTGACAAGTCTTCTTTTCATTATCGGGTAGGTTTGGTTAAACGTTGAAGAGGAAGTGCATGATATCGCCGTCCTGTACGGTGTAGTCTTTCCCCTCGACGGAAAGTTTGCCTGCCTCGCGGCACGCCTTTTCCGAGCCGAGACGTACGTAGTCGTCGTATTTTATCACCTCGGCGCGTATGAATCCGCGCTCGAAGTCGGTGTGTATTATCGCGGCGGCCTGCGGTGCTTTTGTGCCGCGCATATAGGTCCAGGCGCGGGTTTCGTCAGGTCCGGTGGTGAAGTATGTCTCCAGGTCCAACAGGGCGTAGGCCGCTCGTATCAGACGGCTCACCCCCGATTCTTCGAGGCCGATCTCTTCAAGGAACAGCTGGCGCTCCTCGTAGGTTTCCAACTCGGCTATGTCGGCCTCGGCGGCGGCGGCCACTATCAGCAGCTCGGCTTTTTCGTTGGCTATGGCTTTCCTTACGGCCTCTACATGGGCGTTGCCTTTCGTCGCCCCGGCCTCGTCCACGTTGCACAGGTAAAGCACGGGCTTGTCGGTGAGCAGGCAGAGGTCGGATACCAGTTTACGCTCCTCTGCGCTTATCTCCACCGTACGCGCCGAAAGGCCCTGAACCAGCGCTTGGCGGTATTGCATCAGGATCTCGTAGACGCGCCTGGCTGTTTTATCCCCGCCCGTCTGGGCTTGCTTTTGTACCTTGCCTATGCGGTTTTCCACCGTTTCGAGGTCTTTCAGCTGGAGTTCGGTGTCTATGATCTCCTTGTCGCGCACCGGATCCACCGATCCGTCCACATGGGTTATGTTACCGTTGTCGAAACAACGCAGCACGTGGATTATGGCGTCGGTGTTACGTATGTTGGCCAGAAATTTGTTGCCCAGTCCTTCTCCTTTCGACGCGCCTTTAACCAATCCGGCTATGTCCACTATCTCAATTGTGGTGGGGACCACTTTTTTTGGATTGTCTATTTTTGCTAACGCCACCAGCCTCTCGTCGGGGACTGTTATCACGCCCACATTGGGTTCGATGGTGCAGAAGGGGAAGTTGGCCGCCTGGGCCTTGGCGTTCGAAAGACAGTTGAAAAGAGTGGATTTACCTACGTTAGGAAGGCCCACTATGCCGCATTGAAGAGCCATTAACAGTTTTGTTTATTAATAATAAAAAATGTCCGCGTGTGTTAACGCGGACAAATATACGAATAATTAACCAGGTTTTGGCCGGTTTTAGAATCCTATATACTCTTTGGGCGAGAGATTGTTGGCCATGGTCCAGAAATGCGCCCTGCCGCGGGGTATGCGGAAAATTACCAATTCGGGGCTGTCGGGC
This sequence comes from Rikenellaceae bacterium, assembly GCA_031550125.1. Taxonomy (GTDB): domain Bacteria; phylum Bacteroidota; class Bacteroidia; order Bacteroidales; family Rikenellaceae; genus JAVBOW01. Next base: position 52,289 of record JAVBOW010000007.1, on the reverse strand, counting down.
GTAAAACCGAACGATCGCAGGAATGGCCTTTCCTCCAACACTCGCTCCTTTACCGCCCTGTCGTCCACGAATTCGGCTTTGCCCTCTACCCTCATCATGCTGCCTATCATTCCTTCGTGATGGTAGAAGCATGCCTCCACGTTGGGGTTGGCCTTTATCTGTGCGGGTATCTCTTTGGTCGTTGCGGTCTGGAAATAGAATCCGGTCTCGTCGGCAAACCAGAAACCCAAAGCCCTCACATGGGGTTTATCGCCCTCCGCCGTGGCCAGGTAGCACATCGGGTTGGCGTTCGCGAAATCGATGCAATCCTTGAACGAAGTCATTTTGGGCGCTTTAATCGGCCAGATTGATTATTGATATCTTAATCACGTTCTTGGCGACGTTCTGTCCCAGGTGGTTCTTGTCGATGGTGAATTGCACCGTGTCGCCCGGCGATAGTTCGCTGAATTCGCCTATTACGTCCTGGTAGTTGAAGAAGAGGTTGTTGTTGGGGTATTTTATGAAACCGTAGCCGTTCTTTATACTCAGTATCTCGCTTACGTCGCTTTCGTTCATTATCTGGTTTTGCTGCTCTTCGGCGTGTTCCGTGAATTCCACCTCGGTTTCGCGCTGTTGCTCGCCGCTTACGAAAATCGACAGCACCGCCGGGTCGCCGGCTTCTATGCCTTCCTCTATCACTTCATGCATCAGCACCGGGTATGTGGCCAGTTGCAGCAGCTCGTGCGAGGTTTTTGTCACCATCCTAACCCCGTCGTCGTTCATATAGTCGAATTCCCAGCTCAACAGGGCCGTGGGGACTCCCAAGGCGTTCAGTTTGCGCATCAGGGGGGCGTAGTCTGTGTCGGATATTATCAGCACGGCCAGATCTATCTTGTTCTCCAGAGCCAGTTGGAACACCTCCAGCGAGAGCCATACGTCTATGCCCCTCTCCTCTTTGCGGCCCGAGAAGTTGCGCAGGGGGAGGTAATGGGTATGCACTCCTTCGGCCATCAGGATGTCTTCGAAGACGCGGTCGTTGTAAAGCTGGTTGCCGCGCTGTTGCGCCTCGGCGGCGTTTATGCGGCCCCTGAAATAGTGCGATTCGGTTATGGTGCATATGCGGCCGTCGGTGTCCACCTCTTCGGACGCGCGCTGACGGATGAAGTTATGCATTCCGCTTATGCTCAGCCTGCTGTGCTGCGGATGTATGTAATTGTAATAGTTAGAGGCGTGAAGGAGGAAATTGCCGTCGTAGAATACCCCTATCCTGAAATGCGATTGATTACTTCTCATGCAACGATAATCTTATATAAGTATATTCGATACTTATGTATAATTGCACAAATTTATATAAAAATCCTCAAAAAACCTACATGAATTGTATGTTTTCTCATTTTTTACCTTAGTTTTGCAAAGATTAACCTAAAAAAAGCCATAATGAAGAGACTTATTACTATCGTTTTCTGTATTTACGCCATATCTTCCCACGCCGAAGGCTATCAGGTGAATACGCAAAGCGCAAGGCAACTGGGGATGGGACACACCGGCACAGGCCTCGGGCTTGGGGCCGAAAGCATGCATTTCAATCCCGCGGGACTGTCGTCCATGAAAGGCGCGTTCGATTTCTCGGCGGGCTTTGCGGCCGTTGCCAGCAAGGTGAAATATTCGGGCGAGAGCGGAGACGCCTCCACCGACAACGGCGTAAGCACGCCGATATTCCTTTACGGCGGATTCAAAGTTTTGGGCGACAGGCTCGCCGCCGGCGTATCGGTTACCACGCCTTACGGCAGCGGCATCGACTGGGGACGCAACTGGGCCGGATGCACGGCCATACAGGACATATCCCTGCGTTCTTTCGTCATACAGCCCACCGTGTCCGTCAAATTGTTCAAGGGACTCAGCTTTGGCGCCGGTCTTATGATCGGCACGGGCAGTTTCGATTTGTCCAAGTCGCTCTCGCCCCGCCTGCCCCTGGGCGACGGCGGAGCTTTGGTGAGTCCGGCGTGGATGTCGCTCGCAGGCTCTTCCGACGTATGTTACGGCTATAACGTGGGCCTTCTCTATGAATTCTGCGACCGGCTGAGCCTGGGCGTATCCTACCGCTCAAAACTTACGGCCGAAGTCTCGTCCAAAGATACCCACATAGGCTACTATAACGCTGCCATGGCCGCCGCTTTCGCCTCTGCGGGAGTGTACGAAGGGCAGGAGTTCACAACCGAGCTGCCCATGCCTTCCAACCTGAACGTGGGCGTCGGTTTCGTCCCCTGCGAGAAGCTGCTGCTCGCCTTCGACCTGCAATTCGTCGGATGGAGCGCCTATAAAGACCTGACCTTCGATTTCCCGGCCATCGGACAGACGTCCACTTCGCCCAAGAACTACCATAACACGGTCATAGTGCGCCTCGGCGGCGAATATTCCGTCAGCCAAAAGGTTATCCTTCGCGCCGGGGTCTATTACGACCAAACGCCCGTGGACAACACCCACCTCTATCCCGACGGCCCCGGAGCCGATAAATTCGGCTACACCCTTGGCGCGGGCCTGAAGCTCTTCAAAGGCTTCTCGATAGATGCCGCGGTGAACTATATAGACGGCTCCACCCACACCGGCTCATGTCCGGCCCCGACAGCACTTACGCCCACCGCGCGTTTCGCCGGGAGCTACACTCCGTCGGCATGGACGGCCTCGCTCGGACTCGGGTACAGTTTCTGATACGGGATATGGTAAAAATAGTGCGCGGCGGTAAAAGTCGCGCACTATTTTTTTGCAATTGCAAAGCAAAGCCCTAACTTTGGGCTATAAAATCCGGATTATAGATGAGTATCGTAAAAATAACCGGGCATATAGCCCGAATAAGCGAAATAACAAGCCGTTGGGCAGGACAGAAAGCCGTAAGCGACATAGAGCGCGAGATGGTGCTGGATAAGTTGCGTACCCTTTACGAGGAGGTGATGTTCTACGACCGCGAGCGCGATGCGGACGAGTCTTTTCCGGACGCGGCCCTGGAGGTTGACGCCGAAGCGGCCGGTGAGGCGGCGGTGTTCTCCGCCCATGCAGTCGCGCCGTCCGGAACGATAAAATCCACTCTCGACCGCAAAGTGGTGCTGGCGCTTTATGAGCAGCCGGAAGAGACGCCCTCGTGCGAGGTCGCCCAAGCCGCGGCGGAGGATACGCTGGTGGCCGGCGAAGAGGCGGCCATAACCGAAGTATGCCATGAAATCCCCGCCCCGGCGACGCCGCAACAAGGGGCGTGTGCGGCCGAAGAGTCCGAGGAGCCTGAAGAGGCAAAGGGGGCTGAAGAGGCTAAAGAGATCGAAGAGGTTGCATCACCAACCGCATCGGTATCCGTGGAGGCTTCTGCGGAGAACGAACCCGGGCTTTCCGCCGAGCTGTCGCTCTTCGGCGCTGTCGCGGAGCCTGAGGCTCCCGCCTCTACCGCCGCCCGGAAGGAACCTGAGGCCGCCGCCCCGAAGATATTGGGCGAGGTGATAAACGCCGGAGCGGAGAGCCTCGGCGATATGCTGTCTAAGGGCGCGCCTGCGGAGGACATGGCTTTTAAAGTCGCCTCGGCGCAGACCGAATCGCTGCGGCGCTCTATAGGCATAAATGATAAGTTCCTTATAATAAGCGAGGTATTTGCCGGTAACGCCCCCGCTTACGAAAAAGCCATAAGCGACCTGGATACTTTCGAGACGCTCGACGATGCGATGCTCTACATTCACGAAAATTACAGGTGGAGTCCCAAGAACGATGGTGTCAAGGTACTCGTCGATATGCTAACGCGCAAACTGTCTTAAATGTCGCGCCTCTATATAGTCCCCACGCCAATAGGCAACCTCGACGACATTACCCTCAGGGCGGTCAAGGTACTCTCTTCGGTAGACCTTATCCTGGCCGAGGACACCCGCACTACGTCGTTCCTGCTGTCGCACCTGGGGATAGAGAAGAAACTGCAGTCGCACCATAAATTCAACGAACACGCTACGGCCGAGATGGTGGCCGGGAAGATCGGGGCGGGGCAGAGCGTGGCGCTGGTGTCCGACGCCGGTACGCCGGGGATATCCGATCCAGGCTTCCTGCTGGTACGCACCTGCCTCGAACACGGGGTGGAGGTGGAAACGCTGCCGGGAGCCACGGCGTTCGTTCCTGCATTGATACAGAGTGGGTTTCCGTGCGACCGCTTCTGTTTCGAGGGTTTCCTTCCGGTAAAAAAAGGACGCAACAAGCGTTTGCAGGCCCTTGCCGCGGAGACGCGTACGATGATATTTTACGAATCGCCCTATCGAGTTGTGAAGACGCTGGAGCAGTTTGGCGAGGTTTTCGGCCCCGGACGGAGGGTTTCGGTGTCGAGGGAATTGACGAAAAAATTCGAAGAGACCGTTCGCGGATCCGTAGCCGAAGCGGCGGCCCATTTCCGCAGCCGCGAACCGCGCGGCGAGTTCGTGATAGTCGTAGAGGGCGCTCACGGGCGCGGCGCCGCCACGGAGGATGAAGATTAATTGATATACGATGGATTATCCGTTTCTATGCAGCCAGGTATGCGCCGTAGCGCGCGAGGCGGGGGCTTATATCGCCGCCCAGAGGGAGGAGTTCACCTTCGACAAGGTGGAGTTCAAAGGTGTACACGATATGGTCTCCTATGTCGACAAGTCGGCCGAGAGGATGATCGTCGAGCGCCTTTCTGAACTTCTGCCGGGATCGGGATTCATCACCGAGGAGGGTACGGCGCGCCACGACGGCGAGCGTTACCGCTGGGTTATAGATCCGCTGGACGGCACCACCAACTTCATCCACGGCCTGCCGCCGTATTGCGTGAGCATAGGTCTGCTCGACGGCGTGGAGATAGTACTCGGCGTGGTTTACGAAGTTACGCTGGGCGAGATGTTCTACGCATGGAAAGGCTCCGAGGCGTGGCTCGACGGCCGGCCGATAAAGGCGGCGGCAACCGATAAGCTCGACAACGCGCTGGTGGCGTTGGGTTTCTCCTGCTCAACAAAAGATATAGACGGATTCTTGCGCCAGGTGGAATATTTCCAACTGCACAGCAGCGGCATGCGTCGCCTGGGGTCGGCCACGGCAGATATAGTGTATGTGGCCTGCGGGCGCTTCGACGCTTTCGCCCAGGTAAACCTCAACGCCTGGGACGTCACTGCGGGCGCTCTTATCGCCGAGCGGGCCGGGGCCATGGTGACCGACTACGCCGGCGGCGGCGACTATGTCTTCGGCCGCAATATAATAGTCTGCGCGCCGCGTCTTTACGACGAATTTGCCGCAGCCCTAAGATCGGCCGAATGACGCGCCGCACACGCATAGGGGCCGCGATTCTCTTCCACGCCTGCCAGCTGGTGGGCTTGCTGCCTTTCCGGGTGCTTTACGGTCCCGTACGATGGTTTTTCTGCCTGCTCATATACCGTGTGGCGCGCTACCGTATCGGCGTCGTACGCGCCAACCTGCGCAACTCGTTTCCCGAAAAAGCGCCCGGGGAATTGCGCGCGATAGAGAAAAAATTCTACCTGCACCTGGCCGAGGTGTTTATAGACATAGTCGACATGGCCTCCATAAGCCGCCGCGAGATAATAGAGCGCCTCAATTTCGCCAGCGTACGCGAACACGAAAAGGCCATGGAAGGTCGCGACTGGATAGCGGCAATGGCGCACCTGGGTTCATGGGAATACTACACGGCCTATCAATGCCTTACTGCAGCCCAGACGGCAGGGATCTACCATCCGCTCGGAAACGCCGTCTTCGACCTGTTTTTCCGCAGGATAAGGGAGCGTTTCGGCATGGAAGCGGTTCCCATGGCCTCCATCGTGCGTTATATAGCCAGGCGCAAGGCCGAGAAAGGACCTCGCCGCAATATAGCCGTTGGAATGATAGCGGACCAGACGCCTCCCTGGCCGGATATACACCGCTGGTTCGATTTCATGCACCAGAAGACGGCTTTTTTCGAAGGGGTGGAGCGCCTCGCCGTCAGGTTTTCCATGCCGGTCTATTTCGTACATCTGCGCAAAATAAGGGCGGCCCATTACGAAACGTGGGTGGAGGAGATTTACGACGGCGTGAGCGAGGTGGAGCCTTATGAGATAACTTCACGCTATGCCGCGCGTCTCGAAGCGGCCATCCGCCAGCAACCAGAAGTGTGGATGTGGTCGCACCGCAGATGGAAACGCAATCCGTCAAATCCTCGCAATAAAGTTTTTGATGGACTGTAAAGTGGTTATACTAAATTGGAACGGGCGTACCCACCTCGAACGTTTCCTTCCCTCGGTGTTGGCTTCGACGCCCGAATGGGCCGAGGTGGTGGTTGCCGATAACGCTTCCACCGACGGTTCCGTGGAGATGCTACGCGCCGCGTTCCCCAGGGTCAGGCTGGTGCTTCTGGAAAGGAATTACGGTTATGCCGAGGGTTATAACCGCGCCCTGGCCGCATTGGAGTCCGATCTTTTCGTCCTGCTGAATTCCGACGTCGAGACCCCGGCCGGGTGGCTGCAACCGCTTGCCGAGGCCATGGAGTCCGATCCGAGGCTTGCCGCCGTCTCGCCCAAGATACTCTCGCTCGGCGAGCCGGGCCGTTTCGAGTACGCCGGGGCCGCCGGAGGTTTCATCGACGCGCTCGGTTATCCTTTCTGCCGCGGCCGGATACTCGGCGCGCTGGAGGAAGACAGGGGGCAATATGACAACGCCCGCAGCGTATTTTGGGCCTCGGGAGCCTGCATGATGGTACGCGCCGGGGTTTTCCGCCGGCTGGGGGGATTCGATCCCTGGTTCTTCGCCCATATGGAGGAGATAGATCTCTGCTGGCGCGCCCAACTGGCCGGTTATAGGGTAGCCGTCGAACCGCGCAGCGCGGTTTACCATCTCGGCGGAGGGACGCTCTCCGGCGTCTCGCCGTATAAGACATATCTTAATTTTCGCAACAACCTCGCCATGCTCTTTAAGAACCTTCCGAAGGGCAGGACGGAGGCGGTTCTGTTTGCGCGCATGCTCCTCGACGGACTGTCGGCGCTAATTTTCCTCATCGGAGGCAAACCCGATTTTTACCGCGCCGTGCTGAAGGCCCACGCTGATTTCCGTCGTCGCAAGCCGGAGTTGAAGAAACAGCGCACGCTTTCGGATGTGCGCCCCGAAGGGGTCTACCGGGGGTCGGTCATGTTGAGATACGCTTTGGGATTCAGGAAATTCAAAAACCTCCTATAGTTATGAAGATAAATGTCATTTCGCCGTCGGAATTCAAACGTTCCGCGCAGGGGTTCAATATAACCTATGGCTTTGCCGACGCTCCTTTCGCCCGTGCGTTGCTGGCCTGGTGCGATCGCGGGCTTTGCTTCGTCGGTTTCGCCGCCGGCGCTCTGGAGGAGCTTGCCGCGGATATGGAGGGCCGCTGGAAAGGGGCCGCCTTCACCCGCGACGACGCAGCGGCCGCACGGCTGGCCCGTAAGGTATTCGACCCGTCCGCATGCGGCGATCTGGAACTGCTGCTCAAAGGCACTCCGTTCCAGGTGGAGGTTTGGAAACGCCTGCTGGAGATACCTTTCGGCGGTACGGTCTCTTATGCCGAAATAGCCTCGCGCGCCGGCAAGCCGCGAGCCGTACGCGCCGCAGGCTCGGCCGTGGGGCGCAACGACCTCTCCTGCATAGTCCCCTGCCACAGGGTCCTGCGGGGCGACGGCAGCCTTGGCGGATACTATTGGGGCTTGCCGCTGAAAAGATCCATACTGGACTGGGAGAGATCGGTCAGGGGGTAGCTCCTTCTACCCGAGGATGTGCGCGTTGATGGCGCGGACTTCGGGCGACAGGTCGTCGAATACTTTCACCTCCACGCCTTTGTGCAGCAACATGGAGTGGCTGCGGCACTTGACGAAATGGTCGGGTTCGTTCATGGCGTATATCACGCGCGATATGCCGTGGCGCAGTATCAGCTCCGAGCAAGGCACGGGTTTAGAGCGCCTCGACGAACACGGCTCCATGGAGCAGTGGATGGCGGCCCCACGCAGATCCTCCCCGGAGGCCAGGGCGCGGGCTATCGCCTCCTCTTCTGCATGGTTGCCCGGGGCCGTCTGGTGCGTGTAACCCTTATATATGTTCCCCGATACGGTCTTTATTATGGCGCCCACGCGGTACGACGTCTCCACGGGCGGCGAAAGTTTGCTCTCCTCTATAGCCATCCGCAGGAAATACCTGTCGGAGTTGATATAGTCCGTCACTACCATATCGCCGCCCGGCTGCGATACGCCGCCCACTATAAAGCCGTGCAGCGCCCTGCCCGAAGTCCCCACGAAACGCGGCGCGCCCGGATCGTTGACCATGAACGGCGCGACGGCGTAGCGCAACTCGTCCACCAGGCCCTCTTCGAAGAACATGGACAACGTCTGCGGCCCTCCCTCCACCATAAGGCGTTTTACGCCCAGCGATTGCAGGTGGGCCACTATGGCGCGCGCGGTTATCCTTTTGATCACCACCGTGTCGGCGACCTCTTCCAGCGCGGCGTCGGGGGCGTTGAGGAACAGCACCGGGCGGCCCGGGCCGGTGAAAAACCGCAGCGACGGGTCGAGCGGTTCGCCCGCCCCGTTCACGGAGACGCGCAGTATGTCCGCAGGCTGGCCCCGCTCCACGCGTTCGCGCCGCAGGGCCTCGTCTTTGATCGTGAGCGACGGGTCGTCGGCCCGGAGCGTACCCGCCCCCACCATTATGGCGTCGCACTGGGCGCGCAGCTCATGTACCTGCCGCCAGTCTCCGGCGGAAGAGAGAATGAGGCGGCCGGGCGAACGGTCGTCCATGCACCCGTCCATCGAAACGGCCACGGATACGGTTATCCTCATCGCCTGCGCAGTGTTATCAGGGTGATCTCCGGCCGCACGTTTATGCGCAGCGGATAAAGCACATATCCCGCCCCGTCGTTGATGTATAGGTGGCGGTCGCGTTCCTCGTAAAGCCCGCTCCAGCGGCGGTATTTGAGCCATGCCGGCGACCACTTGAACCTCCCCACGCCGAATTTCATCTGCATGGCGTGGACGTGTCCCGAAAGGGTGAGGTCGGCCATCCCCTTGTCCAGTATCTCGTCCCATATCGACGGGGTGTGCGAGAGCATTATATTGAATATCCCGTCGGGGACTGCGGCGTAATCGCTATAGTCGCAGCCGGCGTAACGCTCCACCAGCGCGGTGTGTCCTCCGTCTTTCGAGGGGTAGTTGAGTCCCGACACGGCTATGGAATCGCTTCCGGCAGTTATGTATTCCGTTTTGTTCCACAGCGTCTTCCATCCCATCTGTTCCTGCTTGCCGAGCAGTTCGGCGAGGTTTACTGCGGGGTCGAGCTTTATCGTGTCGGCTATGTAGAACCCGAGGTCGTGGTTGCCGGGTACGGAGTAGACCCCATACCTGCTTTCTATTCGGGAGAGGATGGATATGGCGGCGGAGTCGAGTTCGCTCGCCACGACGTTCACCACGTCGCCGCCCTGCATGACGATGTCGGGATGCAGCGAGTTGATGGAGTCCACCAGGCGCGAAAGGAACCTGTCGCGGTTTATAAGGTTACCGGTGTGGAGGTCGTTGAAAAGCACTACCTTCAGCGAATCGAACGACGCGGGCAGGCGGTCGGAAGCTATCTCTATGCGTTTGACCTGTATGCGGCTGCGTCCCAATGTCATTCCCCACACCGTCACCGTGAGCATATACGCGGCCGCAGCTGCGCTCAGCCAGCGGAAAAACACATATTGCCTGCCGCCGCGCCGCCTGAGGAAATAGCGCGGGATCGAAAATATGAAATATGCCAGCTTGGGGACGAAAGTAGCGAAGAACAGCGCCAAAACCCACAGCATAGAATGTACGAGCCATGCCGGGGCTTCTGTCTCCACCCGCCTGAAGTAAACGGTGGCCAGAACGGTGGCCAGGTCTACGGCCACCGACCATGCGATGAAGATCCCCACGAACCACGAGGGCCAGCGCAGTCCGGTCAACCGCCTGTATATATAAAAGTCGCCGCCGAGGGCGAAAAGACTAACGATGCCGATGAATAATATTACCATTTCCGTGAGATTACCGCGCAAAGGTAACGAAAAACGCCGAAACGCAACCTGCGTCCCTGCGGCGCGCGGCGGGTTGCCACGAAATATTTCCTATATTTGTTGTGCCTACCAACCTGAAAATTATGGAAACCAACAGAATTACAGGCCTTACGGCCACATCGCTCCTGCTTGCCGTTCCGGCTCTTGCGGCCCAGCGCAGTAACGTGGTGCTTATCACCACCGATCAGCAGAGCTATTACCTGATCTCCGCCGTAACCAAAAGCCTCGGGTCTTCGTCGCCTTACGGCAATGACGGCTATTTCCGGACTCCCAACCTCGACCGCCTGGTGAATGGCGGCTACACGTTCTCGAATTGCCATGTGGCCTGTCCGCTCTCCGTCCCTTCGCGATTCGCCCTGCTTACAGGCGAATCGCCGTACGCCTGGGGAGTGAAGGGGAATATGACGCCCAAAGGCGACCGCATTCCCACGCTCACCGCCGCCCGCGCCATGGGTACGCTTTTTAAAAACGCGGGCTACAGCACCAACTACGGAGGCAAGGTCCACCTGCCCTGGGCGTCAGGCAAGGATGGCGGCACGCTCTTCGACGCGCCTGAAGGATATGGCTTCGATAACTACATTTCCGACGACGACCGCGGCGAACTTGCCGACCAGGGTGCAAAGTTCTTATCGCAGTATAAGGATAAGGCCCCGTTCCTGTTGATGCTTAATTTTATCAATCCCCACGATATTTGCCAGACAGCCATGTTGTTCAACGACAAGCAACTCGGCGATTTCACCGAGGGAGGAGGCAATGTGCTGGCCGCAAGGGAAAACCAGATACGATACAGGGGAATATACCGCTCTATGGATCCGGCCGCGTTCGACGACGACCGTCTGGCCGCCCTGCCGTTCAATATGGCTCCCACGGAGGGTTGGCCCGCCGGGAAAACGGGACGCAATAATTTCGACGACCACAAGACCAGGGTCCACCGGTGGTTCTATTACCGGCTTGTTGAAGAGGTGGACGCTCAGATAGGCAAAGTGCTGGACGCCCTCGATAAAAGCCCGTACAAGGATAATACTATCGTTATCTTCACCTCCGACCACGGCGAGATGGCCGGGTCGCACGGCATGATAGGCAAGGTTGCGCCGTACGAAGAGGCCCAGAGGGTCCCCCTGGTATTCGTTGGCAAGGGGATAGGCAAGGGTGTTATCGACAACGCCACGCCGGTGAATAACGGCTGGGACCTGCTGCCCACCATGCTCGACCTGGCCGGGATACCCATCCCCGCCGAACTGACCGGCATCTCGCTCCGCGGCGCTATCACCAAAGGCGAACCGGTGGCGAGAAAATACCTTTACTACGAAACCACCAAATCGTTCGGCATATTGGAGAGCGGCCGGTTCAAATACACCCGTTTCACGCCATCGCCGGATATAACCGGCCCCGGCGAGATGTTGGCGGATCTCGAAAAAGACCCGGGAGAGTTGCGTAACCTGGCTGAGGATAAAACATACGCGCCGAAACTGAAAGAACTGCGCGCGGTCCTGGCCAAAGAGATGGAACGGCGGAAAATATCCGCTTTCTGAAGTATGGGTCGGCCTTAATTATGTGTTGGCCACGCATATCGCACGTTATCTTTCGCTTATCCTTCTCATCACAAATCCTCACGGACTCCAGTCCGCTTCGGTTTGAAACTCAAACGATAAGCGAAACCTGACGCACGTTATGCACAGCGCCGTTACCGTAGGGCGCAGCGCTTGATTTTGACGCGCATCTGAACGCCAACCTGTCTTTTATACTGATCACAAAAAAATCCCGCTTCCACGGAAGCGGGATTTTTTTGTGGAGGTGGAGGGAGTCGAACCCTCGTCCAAACAAGGAACCCGAGAGCTTTCTACACGCTTAGCTTACGATTGATCCTCTTGCGCGCGGCTGGCTGTAAGCGGCCCACCGCACGCCGCAGTCCGTAAATCTCGCCCCGGTTACCCGGACACGCCGCCGGAGCCATCCCTTCATTGATGATACCCGCGAAAACGATTCGGCGTCAAAGGGCGGGACGCCTCTTCCCGGATACTCGTCCGTACGGCGACCTTGCGCCCATCGGATTAAGCAATTTTACACGGTAAAATTAAGCAGCGAGTTGATAGCTATTATTGCCATTTGTTTTTTGAGAGTTCACTTTTACGGACACCTCCTCACAACGTCCGGCGTGCTTACCGTCAAATTCTGCCTGCTGTCAAAACCGGTCACCCCCGTTTTGCGATCCTGGCATGAATATAACGCGGCAAAGATAGCAATTATTTCAGCGTAATCCCAAATCCGGGCCGCGAAGAGGGAATAAAATATCCGTCCTTGATGTACGTGCCGCCGAAATCGAGTTGGTCGGAGGTGCAAGTCACTCCCTCTATTGTACATACGCCGCCAAAAGCCAGCGCCAGGTGCGCCGTGTAGAACGTCTTGAGCAGGTTGCCCCAGTTGTGCGGCGAGGCCGACAGGCCGGCTTCCTTCAGCCGGGGCATCAGCTTCACCCATTTGGCGAATCCGTAGTCCATGATGTCTGGCAGGACCACTTCGAGCGCTCCGGCGCGTCCCATCGCCAGCAGCGAGTCTATGTCGGGCCTCACCTCGCCGTCGGCCAGCAAGGTTTGGCTGCGGCCGTTGGCGTCGAGCCATGCGCGCAGGCGGGCGAATCCTGACGTACTCTCCTGGAAAGGCTCCTCGATCCACCATACGGGTATGCCTTCCAGGGCGGTGAGGTATGCTGTCAGGTCGTCGAACGTGTAACCGTCGTTCATGTCGACCAGTATGTCGACGTCGGGAAAGTTCCGCGCTATGAGGCGCGTTATCTCTATGTCGCGTTGCAGACCCTCGTCGTGCGGCATCCACTTGTACGAGCGGCCTATCTTGAGCTTGAATTGGCGGTAGCCGTAATCGTAATCCCATTTACAGTTCTCCATGACGGCGGCAATCCCCTCCCGGGCTGTGGGTTTTTCGAGGTCGTCCATATAGATCATGCCCGAGTATATCTTGACCCGTTTTTCGGCAGGCTTTCCCCATAACTCGCACACGCGCTTGCCGGTTATCACTCCGGTAAGGTCGTAGAGCGCCATGTCGAGGCCTTTGGCCGTCCCGTCGGATACTCCGTCCTCCACGGAGAAGATCTCGCCTACCGCCTTGCCTTTGAGCGCCGCCAGCCTCCTGACCGCGTCGTCCCTGCCTCCTCCCGGTCCCATGCCTATGCCCTGCGCACCGCGGTCGGTGCGGACCACCCATATATTAACCGTGTTACCCATGCCGTGTACGTCCCTGTGGGAGTTTTTGCCCACCTGGCGCGGGTAATTAAGCGTGGCTTTCACCGCATATACGGTGTCTATCTTGTGCGCGGAGAGCTGTTTGGCGTAACGTCCTGCGGCCATGGTTCCGCAACATAGCAATGCGCCTGCAAACGCGAATAAGATTTTTTTCATAATACATGGATTAAGTTTCCCAAATGTAATGAAAAATATCCGGATTATTAAGGGCCGTTCGCTTATTTTTGCTATCTTTGACAGTTAAAATTATCGACTTTATGGAAGGTGACGGTAAAAAGCTCCAACTATTTGCAGATGAGGTAGGCCGGCGTACGGAGGATTTGTTCGCCGCCGCCCGCGGGGAGGCCCCGCTGTGGAGAAGGATGGAGGTCGTGGACGGGGCGGAGGCCGGGGTTTCCGACGCCGCCGCGCAGGCCGTTGGCGGAGCGTCAGGAACGGCTGCCGTAGAGCCGGAGCAGCGCTCCGGGCCGCATGACGGAGAGTTGTCCGAGGCGCTTCCTTTCGAATTCGTGGATATGGCCGCCGCAGAGGCGGAACCAGCCTCGTTCGCAGAACCTCAGGCCGGGGAGCGGCCGCTTGACGCCGCGTTTTCGCCGGAGGAGTATGCTGCGCCCGAGATCGCCGTGGAAACTGCGCCCGTCGCGGAGTTCGCTCCCGAGGGAAATGCGGAGGAAGATACGATACATGCCGCCGAAGATAGCGACGCGGAGACGGAAGCTGCCGGAATGATCATAATGGAGGAATTCGTCGAAGAGATGCCCGGTGCGCCGTACGGACAGGAATCCGACCCGGAGTCCGAATTCGAATCGGAGCAGGAGCAACGGTTCGCGGCGTCATGGCCGGAGTCGGATGCCGAGATCGAACCCGAAGCCGGGCAGCCGTCCGTCGCAAGGCCGCTTGATGCGGTAGACATGGGGGCGCTGCTCTCGCCGGAGCCTTACGAAAGCCCTGCGGTGAGCGAAAGGCGAAATGTGATAAGCCTCAGGGGCGTGTCGCTCTACCATGCTCGCGGCTTTACCTCCGGAGGCCATCCCCAGCGCCGTCGCGGCGAGGAACTGGTGCTTTCCGGCGTCGATTTCGAGGTGGGGGAGGGTGAAATGATATACCTGATAGGAAAGGTGGGAAGCGGTAAGAGTACGTTGCTCAAGATGCTATACGCCGAGATACCCCTCTATGAGGGTCATGGCGAGGTTGTGGGTTACGACCTGCGCAAGCTGCGCCGCCGCGATATTCCACGCCTGCGCCGCAAGCTTGGGGTGGTGTTCCAGGATTACCAACTCCTCACCGACCGCAACGTGTTCAACAACCTGCACTACGTGATGAGCGCGACGGGCTGGACGGACGAGCGCCTGATGCGCAAACGCATAGAGGACGTCCTGGGCATGGTTGGCCTCGTCAACAAGGAGTATAAGATGCCTTTCGAACTCTCCGGGGGCGAGCAGCAGCGCCTCGCCATAGCCCGCGCGCTGATAAACAATCCGCGCGTGATACTTGCCGACGAACCCACCGGCAACCTCGATCCGGGCGCGGCCGAAGAGGTCATGAGCCTCTTCCGCGATATCGTCGCCACGGGTTGCTCCATAGTGATGTCCACCCATAACATAGCCAACATCCAGTTCTACCCGGGCCGTACGGTACGTTTCGCCAACGGGAGGATAGAGCAGATAGATATACGGTCGAAACTTGGAATTTAGGCCGGAAACAGTTATTTTTGACAGGTATTTTTAAAGTAAAGAAGTTTTGGAAAACGAGAAAGTTCAAGGCGCGGCCGCGGCCGCAGGCAACGAAGAATATTCCGCGTCGAGCATCCAGGTCCTCGAGGGCCTGGAGGCCGTCCGTAAACGTCCGGCCATGTATATCGGCGATATCGGCGTCAAGGGTCTGCACCACCTGGTCTATGAGGTGGTGGACAACTCCATCGACGAGGCGTTGGCCGGATATTGCACGGACATAGACGTTTATATAAACGCCGACAACTCCATAAGCGTAAAGGACAACGGCCGGGGCATACCTATCGACTGGCACGAAAAAGAGAACAAATCGGCGCTCGAAGTCGTACTCACCGTGCTGCACGCCGGAGGCAAGTTCGACAAGGACAGCTACAAGGTCTCGGGCGGCCTTCACGGCGTGGGCGTATCCTGCGTCAACGCCCTTTCCGACCTTCTTGTGGCCGAGGTACACAAGGGCGGCAAGGTCTACCGCCAGCGCTACAGCCGCGGCGCGCCGCAGACCCCTGTGGAGACGGTGGGCGAGGCCGCAGACTCGGGTACGATCATAACTTTCCATCCCGACCCTCAGATATTCACCACCACCGAGTACAGTTTCGAGATACTCTCCTCGCGCCTGCGCGAGCTGGCATACCTTAACAAAGGGGTGAGGCTCCACCTGACCGACATGCGCGAAAACGGCGAAGACGGCCAGCCAGTACACGAGGAGTATCATTCCGAAGAAGGGTTAAAGGAGTTCGTAAAGTTTCTCGACGCCAACCGTGAGCCGCTGATAGAGAATGTGATATATATCGACACGGAAAAAGAGGGAGTCCCCGTGGAGGTTGCCATGCAGTATAACACCAGTTTCTCGGAAAACGTACACTCCTACGTTAATAACATCAACACCATAGAGGGCGGCACCCACCTCACCGGTTTCCGCCGCGCCCTTACGCGTACCCTGAAGAAATACGCCGAGGATTCGGGCATGCTCTCCAAGTTGAAATTCGAGATCAACGGAGACGACTTCCGCGAGGGCCTTACGGCCATCATCTCTGTCAAGGTCGCCGAACCGCAATTCGAAGGCCAGACAAAAACCAAGCTGGGTAACGGCGAGGTTTCCGCCGCCGTAGACCAGGCCATCTCCCAGGCCCTGTCCAACTATCTGGAGGAGAATCCGCGCGACGCCCGCACCATAGTCGACAAAGTTATCCTTGCCGCCACCGCCCGCCACGCCGCCCGCAAGGCGCGCGAACTGGTGCAGCGCAAGACGGTGTTGTCGGGGTCGGGCCTGCCGGGCAAGCTGGCCGACTGCTCGTCGAGGGATCGCGAGATAACCGAGATATTCTTCGTCGAGGGAGATTCCGCAGGCGGCACCGCCAAGCAGGGCCGCGACCGTGTCTTCCAGGCCATAATGCCGCTCAGGGGTAAGATACTGAACGTGGAGAAGGCCATGGACCACAAGATCTTCGATAACGAGGAGATAAAGAACATATTCACCGCCCTGGGCGTGTCGATAGGCACGGAGGAGGACAGTAAAGCCCTGAACCTGGCCAAACTGCGTTACGGCAAAATAATAATAATGACCGATGCCGACGTGGACGGAAGTCACATCGCCACATTGATGCTCACGTTCTTCTTCCGTTATATGAATCCGCTCGTGCAGAACGGCCACGTATACATAGCCACGCCGCCCCTTTACCTGGTACGCAAAGGCAAACAGGAGCGCTACTGCTGGAACGACGACGAGCGCGACGCCGCGATAGAGGAATTCGGCTCCAAGGGGCTGCACACACAGCGCTACAAAGGTCTCGGCGAGATGAACGCCGAACAGTTGTGGGACACGACGATGAATCCGGGCAACCGCATCCTTCGCCAGATAACCATAGAGAGCGCCGCCGAGGCCGATCGCATTTTCTCGATGCTCATGGGCGACGAGGTGCCGCCCCGCCGCGAATTTATCGAGAAACACGCCAAATACGCAAATATAGACGCATAACGCCATGTATCAGCATCAGGTAACCATAATCGGCGTGGCCGGAGGCACCGGCTCGGGCAAAAGCACCCTCGTACGCAAATTGCAGGAGGCTTTTGTGGCCGACGACGTAACCACCCTCTGCCACGACTACTATTATAAAGGTTACGACAACCTCTCCTACGAGGAGCGCTGCGGCCTGAACTACGACCATCCGCAGTCGTTCGACACCGACATGATGGTGCAGCACATCAAGGCCCTGCGTGACGGCGTACCCGTGCAGAGGCCCGTATACTCTTTCGTGGAACATAACCGCCTTCCCGAAACTGTGCGGGTCATGCCCTCCAAGGTGTTGATAATAGACGGCATACTGATCTTTGAGAACAAAGAGCTGCGCGACCTTATGGATATGAAGGTTTACGTCGACACCGACGCCGACCTTCGCCTTTCGCGCCGTATGCTGCGCGACGTGCAGGAGAGGGGCCGTTCCATGGAATCGGTGATAGAACAGTACGTCAACACAGTAAAACCCATGCACGACGAGTTCGTGGAACCGTCGAAACGCTACGCCGACGTGATCATTCCCGAGGGAGGGTTCAATTCGGTGGCCGTGACGATGCTGATAGAGAATATAAAAAGCGCCATAAACGCCAAACGGTGATCATATCCCGTAAACGCCAGCGGGGAGCCTGATTCGATCGGCTCCCCGCTGGCGTTTACGGGATGGGTATGGAGGACAGGTCGTCGACCGGAATCGTGATCCACGGAGTGGTACGCGCTCCGACCCCTCTAATCCTCTTCCGGGGCGGGGCCGGAGTATGCTGCGTCGCCTCTCATTGTAAGGCCCACGGCGTAGCAGTGCCGGCCTTTGTATGCCGCCATCGAATCGGGCGGGACGAGAGTTATGGCGAGCATGCTGTCGGCCATATTCATTTTTGCGGTCAGGTGCGAACGCAGCAGGGCGTTGCGTGCGGCGGCCCTGTCCATTAGTTTCTGCCGTGCGGCTTCGGCGAACAGCGATTGCGATTTTGCCGTTATGTCGCCTTTCACGGGTTTGCCGGCCGAAACCAGCATCGAGTCGGCGAATGCGGTCAGCGCCTTCGACTTGGCATCCGTGGCGAGGGCGGCTTCCTGGTCGAGCATCTCGAGCGGCATGTCGGCCTTGGCCGGGTTGGCGCGGCGGTAATAGGCGCGTTTGAGTTCGGCGAGCGACTCTTTCGGCAGCGCCTCCTTTAAGTTGAGGCGATGGGTGAGCGACAGGCACAGCTCGGGCTTCTGGCGCACCATGTTGCACAGCTGCGCGAATTTGTCGTATTGCTCGGAGGTGAAACCGCCCTGCGCCGGATCGACGTCTATATATTCGAGCTGTCCCGCGTCGAGTCCCATGGATTCGGCGATGTATTTCGCCGGCGACAGCACCACCTTAACCAGCGTGTTTACGATAGCCGACGTGATGATCTTTCCGTAGGAGAATTGCGGCGAGTCGACGTCGCCCGACACCGGCACATCCATTTTCATGCGTCCCGTGCGGTCTGTGAGTACGTACACCCCGGTGCGCAGCGGAACCTTATACTGCGGCGTTATATCCTTGCGTTTCCTGTCCAGTTTCGGGTTGTGTATATCTATGTGGTTGGTTCCTTGCAGTTTGTTGTTCCGTATGACGTTCTGCCCGGAGTATGATAGCGTGCCGTGGGCGAACGGATACCCGAACATCGACATGGTGTATGGCGAAAAATGCGTCATGTCGACGTTGCGCAGCTCTATGGTCACGTTGTGGTTGCTCATGTCCGACGGGTTGCCCGTCCAATGTATGTGCGCCGATCCGGATCCCTGCAAGGTGGCGCGCGCGGTTATCGAACAGTGGCGGTCGAGTCCGATCTCTTTGCCCTCTATCTCCACCGGGCCTACGGCGTAGCAGAACTGCTCGTGCGGACAGTTGTCCGTAACGAGCAACCGCCCTTCTTTGAGCGCCAAACGGGTTATCTCCACTTTATATTGCGTCTCGTCAGGCTCTCCGGAGGAGGGTTTCATCAGGTTTGAGAAACAGTTAGTGCTGTCGGCGTATATTTCCACGTGGCTTTTCAATCCGCACACCGTGACGTCGCTCAACAGGTATTCGGCTTTTCCGTAATTGATGTTGTCTATCACGGTGGACGCGCTGTCGGCCGACACCACCTCGCGCCCGTTGTCGTCCATGAGCGCAAAGTCTTTCAGGTAACCGCTGCCGCTTACGTTGAATTCCATTACGTGTTGCGTGTCGCCCGTTATGCGTACCTGGCCGCCCAGCAATCCCTTCAGGCCCGAAACGTTCATATATTGGCGGAAGTAGGGCAGAAGTCCGTCTATGGCGAAATCACGCAGGTTAAGTGTGATGTCGTAAGTTCCTTCGGCATAGTCGTATTCTATCTTCGAGGCCAGCGACCCTCCTTCGGGGAAGTCGAGTTGCAGGCCCACGTCGGTGCTTTGGCTGCTCAGGTAGAACCCGGGAACGTCCACCGATATGTGCCTCATATCCCATCGGCTGCCTACGGCCAGGTCGCGGTAGAAAATGTGCGAGTGGCCAAGGTGGATGTTGTATATGCCGATATCCCAGGAGCCGGGTTCCGCCGATTCGGTGGAGTCTCCGGCGAAACGCTCTATCATGTCGTCGAAATTGAAGCGGTCGCCCTGCTGGATGATATTCACCGAGGCCTCGTCCACCGCTATACGCGATATGATGAATCTCTCGCGTAACAACGGGAATAGCCTCAGGCGCGTGCTGAAACGGCCGCAAGTAAAGAACACCGAGTCCGATCCGGCCTCGTAAACGGTTATCCCTCCGGCCGACACGCTCGTGTTGAGCAGGTTAATGCTCAGCTTTTCTATATTGACCCTTCGCCCTATAAGGTCTTCGCCGTGGGCGTTGATATAATATTTGGCCGCCGGCGATACTGAAAGCAGCACGGCCGCCGCCAATGCGACCGCTATCGACAGCCATATTGCCAGGCTCTTCGTCCTTTTTTTCATGTAGAGATATAATAAGTTGTTGTGTAGTAGTTTCCGGCGCAAATGTAATATTTAGCGGCATAATTAAAAAATCTTTTCACGTCCCGGGCGTTTTTTCATGATCGGACGCAGACCTAACCGTTTATGTTAACACTCCCTGATTTGCCGGTCGACTAATTTTTACTACCTTTACGCTTCAAATCAACCATGCCATGACAGATAAAAAACTACTATGCACCGGCATACTCCTCTCCGCGGGGATGATAGCGGCGCAGGCCCAGAAGAAGCAGCCCAACCTGATCTTCGTTTTCGCCGACCAACTCCGCGCCGACGTCCTCGGTTACGCGGGCGACAGCAGGGCCATAACGCCCAATATCGACCGTTTCGCCTCACAGTCGATGGATTTCACCAACGCCGTTTCGGTAAGCCCCGTCAGCGCCGCCTACCGCAGTTGCCTCATAACGGGCAAATATACCTCCTCCACCGGAATGGTGATCAACGAGGTCAACATGAATCCCAACCACCGCACCATAGCGCACGTTTTGGGTGAGAACGGCTACGACCTCGGCTACGTCGGAAAGATGCACCTGAACGATAAATACGCCCGTCCATACCTGAAAGGCCCGGAACGATTCGGTTTCGACGGCTACTGGGCAGTTTACTCTTTCAACCACGATAGCTACAACGCATTCTACCATCACGACATACCCGACGGCACGCAGGAATTCGTGAGCCTCAAGGGCCGGTACTCTCCACCCGTATTCACGGGTCTGGCCATGGATTATATCCGCCGCGCCGCCTCCGGGGATAAGCCTTTCGCCGCTTTCCTGTCGTGGAACCCGCCGCACGACCCATGGACGAAAGCCAACACCGATCCCAAATGCTACGCCAGGTTCGCCGGCGCCCGCTTCGACCTGCCCGAAAATTTCAAGGATACGCCCGATCCTTATATGGATCGTTATCCCAAACCCTTCCTTGCCAATAAAACCGCGTGGAATCAGCAGTGGGTTGCCGAGGGTTACCAGGAGACCATGCGTTGCTACTATGCCATGGCGAATTCCATCGACGAACAGTTCGGACGCGTCCTTTCGCTCGTTGACTCGCTTGGCATAGCCGACAACACCATAATAGTCTTTACCTCCGACCACGGCGAGATGTTCGGTTCTCAGGGACGCATGTTCAAACTCACCTTCTACGAGGAGGCCGCCCGCATTCCGCTGCTCGTACGCTTCCCTGGCATGAAAGGCGCTTCGACGAGCGACGTTCTGATAAACACCCCCGACCTCATGCCAACCCTGTTGGGCGCCGTGGGGCTTGGCGATAAGATCCCGGCCGAAGTGGAAGGCATGGACCTTAGCCACGTGCTGAAGGGAGAAAAGGGCGACGAGCCGGCATTCGCCTTCATGCAGGGCATGGGCCATACCCACATGTGGCAGGACGGTTTCGAGTGGAGGTCCGTCAGGGACGGTCGGTTCACTTATGCGCGTTACCTGCGCGACGGATCGGAAGTGCTTTTCGACCGCAGGAACGATCCGCACGAGATGAAAAACCTTGCCGGTGATAAAAAGTACGCCAAAGAGCTGAAGAAATACCGCGACGCCATGGCCGGCAAGATGAAAGAACTCAACGACCAGTTCAAACCCTGCACCTGGTATCGCGACAACTGGATGTACAAAACCTTCAGCATAAAGGCCGCCGCCAGGGGCGAATTCGGCCCCCTGCCTCCGGTGGAACCGCTGAGGAAACCCGCAAAATAACCTCCGATAACCGTTTTATGGAGATAAAGACATTTGTATTCAATCCTTTCGGCGAAAACACCTATGTGGTTTCCGATGCCGGCGGGGAGTGTATAATAATAGATCCGGGCTGCTATTCGGCGCAGGAACGCCGCACGCTGGCCGAATATATACGCGCCTCGGGATTCAGGCCGGTCATGGCTGTCTGCACGCACGGCCATGTCGACCATATCCTTGGCGCGCAATGGGTCAAAGACGAATTCGGCATACCCATGGCGCTCCATCCGCAGGATGAGTTCCTTGTCCGGAGCGCCCCCATGCACGGGGCTATGTACGGTTTCGAGGTAGCCTGCGGCCCATCGGCAGAGACGGCGCTGGCGGAAGGCGGCCGGGTGGAATTCGGCGGCACTGAGCTGAGCGTCATACACACGCCCGGCCACACGCCCGGCCACGTATGCCTGTACAATGAGCGGGAGAAGACGCTCTTCACCGGCGACACCCTCTTCCGTGAGAGCATCGGGCGTACCGACCTGCCCGGAGGAGATTACAGCTGGATAATGCGCAGCATCCTCGATAAAATACTCCCCCTGGGCGGCGACGTAGCCATCTATCCCGGCCATGGCCCGTCGAGTACGCTTGGCCACGAGGCTCTTTACAACCCGTTCATTACCGAGGTTATGCAAGGCGAGGTGGGCTATGAGAATTGATATCCTGACGGTGGTTCCCGAACTGCTGGCCTCACCTCTTAACGAGTCTATCCTGCGCCGCGCCCAGGCCGCCGGACTGGTGGAGATAGTAGTGCATAATATCCGCGACTACACCGCCGACAAGCACCGTCAGGCGGACGACTATCCCTTCGGAGGCGAAGCAGGTATGGTACTCAAGCCCGAACCCATCTTCCGGTGCATAGAGAAACTGAAGGGCGAACGCCCGTACGACGAGGTGATATACACTTCTCCCGACGGAGTGTGTTTCAACCAGCGCGAGGCCAACCGCCTGTCGTTGTTTGGCAATATGATAATACTTTGCGGCCACTACAAAGGGGTGGACCACCGCATCCGCGAACACCTGATAACCCGCGAGATATCCATAGGCGACTACGTCCTGACGGGCGGCGAACTTGCCGCAGCCGTCATTGCCGACAGCGTGGTAAGGCTCCTCCCCGGGGCTATAGGCGACGAGGCGTCGGCCCTCACCGATTGCTTTCAGGACAACCTGCTTGCCCCACCGGTGTATACCCGCCCGGCCGAATTCAACGGATGGAAGGTGCCGGAGGTACTGCTTTCGGGCAACGCTGCCGCCATATCGCGCTGGCAGATGGAGCAGGCCGAGGATCGCACGGAACGTTTACGCCCCGATTTGCTGGAAAAATGAAGATAATATGCATAGCGCGCAACTATGCGCAACACATAAAAGAGCTTGGCGACGGAGGAAAGGCCGGCCAGGATCCGGTCTTCTTCCTCAAGCCCGACACGGCGCTGCTGCGCAATAACGAACCGTTCTGGCTGCCGGATTTCAGCAGCGAGGTCCATTATGAAACGGAGCTTGTAGTACGCATAAATCGCGTGGGCCGAGCCATAGAGGAGCGTTTCGCCCGTCGTTGTTACGACGAGGTGGGGCTTGGAATAGACTTCACGGCTCGCGACATCCAGCGCCGCTGCATCGCCGAGGGCCTGCCCTGGGAGATATGCAAAGCTTTTGACCGCTCGGCCGCCATATCGCCCGAATTCATAAAACTGGACGAGCTGGGCGGCGAGGCGTGCGGATTGCGTTTCGAAATGCAACTGAACGGACAGACGCGGCAGACGGGCGACACCTCGCAGATGATATTCTCCGTCGACAGGATAATAGCCCACGTATCCCGCTTCGTGACGCTTAAAATGGGCGACCTTATATTCACCGGCACCCCCGCGGGGGTGGGTCCGCTCTCCAAAGGCGACCGCATAACCGCCGGACTCGAAGGCCGTAAACTTTTAGATATTGCCGTAAAATAATGATCATAAGTGAAAGATTAAAGGGCTGCAACCTCATACTGGCGAGCGGCTCGCCCCGCCGTAGCGCCCTTATGCGCGAATGCGGGCTGCAATTCACCGTCGCCGACAAATATTCCGTCGAAGAGAAATTTCCCGCCAATATGTCGCCGGTGGAGGCTCCCGCCTATCTGGCCGAGCTGAAGTCCGACGCTTACCCGCACCGGCTCGGCGAGAACGACATACTGATAACCGCCGACACCATAGTGGTCCTCGACGGCCAGGTGCTTGGCAAGCCGGACGATGCGGACGATGCCAAACACATGCTCGCCCGCCTCTCGGGAAAGAGGCACACGGTGGTTTCGGGCGTTATGCTGCGCGGGGCTTCGCGCCGCGAGGTGTTCGTGTGCCATACCGTGGTACGTTTTGCGCACCTTACTCAGGAACAGATAGATTATTACGTCGATAATTTCCGCCCGTTGGACAAAGCCGGCTCCTACGCCATACAGGAGTGGATAGGTTGCGTGGGGATAGAATCCATCGAGGGTTCTTTTTATAACGTCATGGGCCTTCCGACGCAGCAACTGTGCGAGGCCCTCGAAAAATTCGTGAGCGAATGAAAAAAATACTGATCTTTATCATTACGGCCCTTCTCGCCGCTCCGGTATGTCGCGCAGACGAGGGAATGTGGCTTCCCAATCTTATAGGCAGCCGTGTGAAGGATATGAAATCCAAAGGTTTTCGCCTGTCGGCCTCCGATATCTACGATGTCAACCGCGCCTGCATGAAGGACGCGGTGGTTAAATTCGGGAACGGATGCACCGGCGAGCTGATATCCTCCGAGGGTCTGCTGCTTACCAACCACCATTGCGGCTACGGCGAGATACAGAGCCACAGCTCTCTGGAGAACGACTACCTGACGGACGGCTTCTGGGCCATGAGTCGCGCCGAAGAACTGCCCAACCCGGGTCTTACGGTTACTTTCCTTGTAAGCATGACCGACGTTACGCCGCGTATTCCGGCCGACACCGCAGCCCGCAGGAGAGTCATCGGGGAGATAGTGAAGGAGGCCGTCGATGGTACGCGCTACCAGGCGTCGGTGGAGTCGTTCTATTACGGAAACCAGTATTTCCTGTTCGTCTACGATGTCTTTTCCGACGTGCGCCTGGTGGGAGCGCCTCCCTCGTCGATAGGCAAATTCGGCGGCGATACCGACAACTGGATGTGGCCGCGCCATACGGGCGATTTTTCGCTTTTCCGCATCTATGCGGCCCCGGACAACTCGCCGGCGGCCTATTCGAAAGACAATGTGCCTTACCGTCCCAAGTCGCATTTCAAAATTTCGACCCGCGGGGTCGGGGAGGGCGACTTTACCTTTATCTACGGCCTTCCGGCCCGCACCTCCGAATATCTGGTCTCGGACGCTGTCGAATATACGGTGGAAAAATCCAATCCCGCGAAGATAGCCCTGCGCGAAGCGCGCCTCGATGAGATAAACCGCGCCAGCGCCGCCGATGCAGCCACAAGGATAAAATACGCCGCCAAAGCCGCTTCGATAGCCAACGCGTGGAAGAAGTGGCAGGGAGAGAGCCTCGGCCTGAAAAGGCTCGGCACGGTGGCCCGCAAACGCGCGGAGGAGGCCGCCTTTGAACGATGGGCAGCCTCCCTGCCCGCATCCGATCCGCGCAGGGAGGCTTACATGCAGGTGCTTACCGCCCTGCACGGCCTTTACGCCGAACTGGAGCCGTACGCCCTTGCGCGCGACTATTTCAACGAGGCTTTCGGCGCGCTTGAACTTACCGGCGTAGCTTCCTGGGCTGGCAGCAAGCCTGCCGGCATAGATGAATTCTACAAGGATTACGATGAGGGCATAGATCGCCGCATCGCCGTGAAAATGCTCACGAAATATATCTCCGATATGCCAGCCCGTTTCGTCCCGCGAACGCTGGAAGAAGGGGTGGCGCAGGCCGGATCGGTTGCCGCGTTCGTCGACAGGCTCTACCTGTCGTCGGCGTTTGCGTCCAAAAGCAGGCTTAACCCTTCCGATACCGTACGACTGCGCCTTCTGTCCGATCCCGGCAGCGACGGGGCCGATCCGGCCGTGAAACTTGCGTATGAATTCCGCAAGCTGTACGACAGCGTAGTGCGTCCCCGCTACACTATCCTTACCGACAGTATATACGGCCTCTATTCCGTTTATATGCGCGGGCTTATGGAGCGTCAGCCGGAGCGCGATTTCTATCCCGACGCCAATTTCACTCTCAGGGTCGCGTACGGTAAAGTGGCCTCTTACCGCCCTGAGGACGGCGTCATACACGACTATCGCACCACCGTGGAGGGCATAATGGAGAAGGAAGATCCGGCCGTATACGACTACGCCGTACCCGCCCGCCTGAAAGAACTCTATGCCTTGCGCGACTACGGCCGTTGGGCCGACGGAGGCGCGCTGCCGGTGGCTTTCATAGCGACCAACCACACCTCGGGCGGCAATTCGGGCAGTCCCGTACTCAACGGCCGCGGCGAATTGGTGGGTTTGAATTTCGACCGTACATGGCTCAGTACGATGAGCGACGTGGAATTCGACCCCTCGATGTGCCGCAATATATCGGCGGATATCCGCTACGTGTGTTTCGTAATTGAGAAAGTGGGCGGCGCAGGGTACCTGCTCGACGAGATGACATTCGCAAAATAGAGGGCATTATGAAAATAACGATAATAGGAGGAGGGAACATGGGCGGGGCCATAGCGCGCGGCCTTGCGTTGCGCGGGGTGGCGGTTCCGCAGGACATTACTGTGGCCGATCCTTCGGACAACGTGCGCGACGATCTGCGCGCCTTTGATCCGGGGATAAACTCCACGCCGGACAACGTGCGGGCGATAGAAGGCTCGGATCTGGTTATTGTGGCCGTCAAACCATGGCTTATGGAGCAGGTGGCCGCACAGATAGCTCCCGCACTCAGGGGGCAGGCCGTGGCCTCGATAGTGGCGGGAGTGACGTTCGGGCAAATGGAGGCGTTCTTCGGTGGCCGGGTGCGGACGTTTTTCCGCGTCATCCCCAATACGGCGATAGCCCTTGGCCGTAGCGTGACGTTCATCTCCTCGCGCGGGGCGGAACGGGGGCAGCTCGACGCGGTGGTTTCGCTTTTCGCTCCGTTGGGCAAGGTTTTTGTGATCGAAGAGGAGCAAATGACGGCCGCCACTGCCCTGGCTTCATGCGGTATAGCCTACGCGTTGCGTTATATGGGCGCTGCAGCCGACGGAGGTGCGGAGATGGGGCTTCCGGCAGACAGTTCGCTCGAGATAGTACGCGCCACCGTGGAGGGTGCGCTGGCCTTGCTTGAGTCGGGAAGCGAGCCGCAGCGTGAGATAGATAAAGTAACCACCCCCGGGGGCATTACCCTCAAGGGACTCGAAGAGATGGAGCGCCGCGGATTTTCCGCCGCCGTCAAAGAGGGATTGAAAGCAAGCCGATGAAAAACGAAAGACGCTACCGTCGCGTAGTGGTAAAAATAGGAAGCAACGTACTCACCCGCGCCGACGGCACGCTCGACACCACGCGCATGTCCGCCCTGTCGGATCAGATAGCCGCCCTGCATCGCACGGGCGTGGAGGTCATCGTGGTTTCGTCTGGCGCCGTGGCCTCGGGCCGCAGCGAGATGTCGCGCCACCATACGTCCAGGCTCGACGCGGTGTCGGCGCGCCAGCTCTTTTCCGCCGTAGGACAGGTGAAACTCATAAACCGCTATTACAACCTCTTCGCCGAACACGGCATACTTTGCGGCCAGGTGCTGACCACAAAAGAGAGCCTCTCCACGCGCGGCCACTATCTCAACCAGCGTAACTGTATGGCCGCGATGTTGGAAAACGGCGTCATACCTATTGTCAACGAGAACGATACGATATCCGTCACCGAGCTGATGTTCACCGACAACGACGAGCTTTCGGGACTCGTGTCGACCATGATGGGGGCGGACGCCCTTATTATATTGAGCAATATCGACGGAGTGTACGACGGCGATCCGAAATCGGCCGAAAGCGCCGTGATACGCGAAATACATCCGGGCAGGCGCGATTTGTCGCACTACATACAGGCCACCCGCTCCGAATTCGGCCGCGGCGGCATGCTCACCAAAAGCCGCATATCGGCCCGCGTGGCCGACGAAGGGGTTGAGGTGGTGATAGCCAACGGTAAAAGGGACGGTATACTTACGGAGTTGCTCTCGCCGTCGGGCGGGGATACGGTCTGCACCCGTTTCCTCCCTTCGCCGCGCCCCGTGTCGAGCCTCAAAAAGTGGATAGCCCACTCGGAGGGTTTCGCCAAAGGCGCGCTGCATATAAACGACGGCGCATGGGAGGCCATGCGTCGCTCCAAAGCCGTGAGCCTGTTGCCGGTGGGCGTGACGAAGGTGGAGGGCGATTTCGAGAAGGACGACATAGTACGCATAATCGCCCCCTCGGGCGAGCAGGTGGGCGTGGGCCGCGTGTCGGCCGACAGCGCTCGCGCGCGTCAGACGGCGGGAGTCAAAGGCGCTCGCGCACTTGTGCATTACGATTACCTTTATCTGGACACTATATGAGCCAACCTACCATATTCGAAAAAGCAAGGATTGCCGCTGCAGATATCAATATGCTGTCGGCAAAGCAGATAGACAGAGTGTTGCTGCGCTTGGCCGAAGCCCTGCCGCATCACGCCGGAACCATACTGGAGGCCAACGCCGCCGACCTTGCCCGCATGTCGCCCGCCGACCCTGTCTATGACCGCCTGATGCTCACGGAGCAACGCCTCGAAGACATTGCGGCCGACATACGCAACGTGGCCGCCCTCACCTCGCCCGTAGGTGAGGAACTGAGCCATACTACGCGTCCCAACGGCATGAAGATACGTAAGGTGCGCGTGCCTTTCGGTGTGATCGGGGTGATTTATGAGGCGCGTCCGAATGTTAGTTTCGACGTTTTCTCGCTCTGTCTGAAAACAAGGAATGCGGCGATACTCAAAGGCGGAAGCGACGCCCAGAACTCTAACGAGGCGATAACGGCGCTGATAAAAAGCGTCCTTGAGGAGGAGGGTATAACCCCCGACGCCGTAACCCTGCTGCCGGCCGACCGCAGTTACACCGCGCAGCTGCTGTCGGCAGAGGGTCTGGTGGATGTGATCATCCCGCGCGGTAGCGCCTCGCTGATACGCTATGTTCGTGAAAACTCGCGCATACCTGTAATAGAGACGGGTGCCGGAGTGTGCCACACCTATTTCGACGCCGCCGGGGACGCGGATAAGGGTGCAGGGATAATCTTCAACGCCAAAACCCGTCGCGTGAGCGTATGCAACGCCCTCGACTGCCTTATAATCCACCGCGACAGGCTTGCAGACCTTCCCGCGCTATGCGCCCTGCTGGCCCAGAAGAACGTGGTGATATATGCCGACGATCCGGCCTATGCGGCGCTGGCCGGATTCTATCCGCCGGAATTGCTGTTGCCTGCCGCGGAGGATAGTTTCGGAGTGGAATTCATGGATTATAAAATGGCCGTCAAGACGGTGGATGGGATAGAGGAGGCCATGAACCATATCGAACGCTACTCTTCGCGCCATAGCGAGGCCATTGTTACCGAAGACGAGGAGGCGTCGGCGCTCTTCAGCCTGCGCGTCGACGCCGCCTGTGTTTACACCAACGTTTCGACGGCGTTTACCGACGGCGCGCAGTTCGGTTTCGGCGCAGAAATAGGCATAAGTACGCAAAAACTCCACGCCCGCGGCCCGATGGCCCTGCCGGAGCTGACCACCTATAAATATATAATCACAGGAGAGGGGCAGACCCGCTGGTAAACGCCCGGATATACTGTATCGGTCTCAATTATATGTTGGCTGCGCATATCGCGCATCATCTTTCACTTATCCTTATCGTTTCAACCCAGAGCGGACTTAAGTCCGTGAGGATTTGAAATTCAAACGATAAGCGAAACCAGACTCACGCTACGCACAGCATCGTTACCGTAAGGCGCAGCGTTTTCTTGCGTCACGCATTTTGACGCCAACCTGTTTTTCGGACCGGTCCTACATACGGCCGCCGGACTCCTGATGGCGTCCGGCGGCTTTCGTTTACATCGCAAGGAGAGGTCTTATCCTCGATACGGCTATTTGCCGAAGAATCGGTTATAAAGTCCTTCGAAAACCTGTCCGTGGCGCGCCTCGTCTTTGCACATCTCGTGTACGGTGTCGTGTATGGCGTCCAGGTTGAGTTCTTTGGCCCTGGTGGCTATCCGTTTCTTGTCGGCGCATGCGCCGCTCTCGGCCATCATACGCTCGCGCAGGTTGGTTTTAGTATCCCATACCACCTCTCCGAGCAACTCGGCGAATTTGGAGGCATGTTCGGCCTCTTCCCACGCTATGCGTTTGTAGGCTTCGGCGACTTCAGGATAGCCTTCGCGGTCGGCCTGCCGGCTCATGGCCAGGTACATCCCCACCTCGGTGCATTCTCCGGTAAAGTGGGCCTTCAATCCTTCGAGTATTTCGGCGTCAACGCCTTTAGCCACGCCTATTTTGTGTTCGTCGGCCCAGCTGAGTCCGTTGGCGCTCTCGGTCATCTCTTCGAAACGCGACGAGGCCGCTTTACAGACTGGGCAATTTTCCGGAGCGCTGTCGCCGGTGTGTATGTAACCGCAAACGGTACATCTGAATTTTTTCATCATTTTGTTTTTTATAGGGTTAGATAGTTTTCTTCGGATGGAGCGCCTTATGTGGCTCCCGCTGGTTTTTGCTCTTTTGACAGGCATTTCCTGCAAATACCTCGATAGTTGAGTTCCACCCTCTCAACGAGCATGCCCGACGGATATTTGCGGCGGGTTAATTCCGACAGCAATCCCGCGTCGCTCTCCATGTCCTCTATCGCGCCGCAACCGAGGCATATGAAATGGGAGTGCAACGAAGTATCGCCGTCGTAATGAGCTTGGCGTGGATCGATGTCGAGCGATATGGCCGCTTTCTTTTCGGCTAAAAGTTTAAGTATATTGTACACCGTAGTACGCGAAAGGGTGGGGATGGCGGAGTAAAGCGACGAAAATATCTCCTCTGCAGTGGGGTGGGCTGCATTATTCATAAGATATTCTATAACCGCCAATCTGTGCAACGACGGCCGTATATTATGGGCCTTGAGGCACTCCTGGGCGGTTTTATACCTTGATGTTTTCATCAGTGTAATTAATACTAAATTGTAATGACTACAAAAATAGTGATAAAATCCGTCATTCCAAACGAAGGGCGAAAAAATAAATCCCGGGAGCCGCACCTGCAGCTCCCGGGATTCTCAAAGGAATGGAAATACGCCTTAATCCTCCGGATCGCGCACGGCTACCAGCTTGCTGCGCTCGATGGATTGCAGGGCCAGGTACTTGTCTCCGAACTTGAGGAGGTTGCCGGCTTCGGTGTCGAATTGGTCGTCGTGCGACTCTTCCTGGGCAACCAGGTCTTCGAATAGTTTTTTCGACGCCGAGTCGCCTTCCTGCGAGCATTCGTGCGCCCATTGGTTGTAGGCAGCCACGGTCTCCTCTTCGAGACGGGTGCTTTGTTCCAGCATTTTGCTCACTTCGGAGTAGTACTTGATTGGTGCGGCGAGCGTCATCTTTACGTCTCCGCCAAGATAAAGGATACGCTCGGCCAGCTGCTCGACGTGGATCATCTCCTGGATTGAGACACGCTTGAAAAGTCCGGCGAGAGGCTCGTAGCCGAAATCGCTGCACCTGAAATGGAAATACATGTACTGGTGAACGGCAGTAAGTTCCATCGCCACCGCTTTGTTAAGCAGCTCGACGCTTTTTTCCCTTTTGATCATGTCTTGAAATATTTTAAGATAAGTGGTTTCTCACTTTTATCACAGCATATTCCGTGCCGCTCTCATCGCCTGCGCCCCTGAATTGCGGGTAAATCGTAATTTTTCCGGCGGTTTGCAGCCGAATCCGTAATTATCTCGTTTTTTCGCCTGCCGGCGCATCCACTATATGTACGTCGAGCTGCGGATAGGGTATATTGATGCCCGCCTGTCCGAACGATTTGTAAACCTGTTCGTTGATGGAAAAATAGACATTCCAGTACTCTTCAGAAGGCGCCCATGCCCTGACGACTATATCTACCGAGCTGCTGTTGAGTGTTTTGAGCGCTATAAGCCAGGCGGGATCCCTGAGTATGCGGCTCTCTTTTTCTATGAGCCTGGACAATAGTGCTTTGGCCTGGTCGTAATCCTGTCCGTACGCTATCCCGAAGGTCCACTCTATACGCCTGTTGGATTCGTGCGAGTAGTTGTTTATGATGCCTGTGGATATACCTCCGTTAGGGATAATTATGGTTTTGTTGTCGGGCGTGTTGAGTATCGTATGAAACAGACGTATCTCCTTGACGGAGCCGCTCTGCCCCTGCGCCTCGATGAAATCGCCAACCTTGAAAGGCTTTATGGCCAGTATCATGACTCCTCCGGCAAAATTCTGCAAAGTGCCGCTCAGGGCCATGCCTATGGCTATACCGGCCGAGGCGAACAGCGCCACGAACGATGTGGTGTCTATGCCCAGTATGCTGATGATTATGATGATAAGCACCAACATGAGGGTTATTTGCGTGAGATTGTTCAGGAACACCCTAAGCGATATGTCGGCGTTTCGCCTGTCCATCAGCTTTTTCTGTATCCGCAGAACATACTTGATAAGCCACCGTCCGACGATGTAGATCGTCAGCACGAGGATTATCTTAAGGCCTATCTCCACCGCGCTTTTGGTGACGGTTGCGATAAGCTTGTCGGCGGGCATGTCGGAAAGTTCCTGCACTTTGGTTTCGAGCGACGCCCGCAGCGATGCGGTCGTGTCGGCTATCGCCCTGGTCTCTTTCGGCGGTAATATCGGTATCGGCATTGTTTGAATTCTTGAGCGGTTACATCAATCCCATGCGTTGCCGCGCCCAGTTCATCACCAGCGCGGGCGGTTTCTGCTCCTTTATCATCTCGGCCATGTACTCCATATACGGCGTTACGTGCCTGAAGAACATCTTGAACCCTTCACACAGCACGTTCATATTCTCCTCGCCCGAAGGGCTTACGCCGAAACGGTGCTTGGGACACTCGCCGCGGCAGGCGAAATAAAGTTTGCACCGCAGGCACTCCGAAGGCAGCGTGTTGCGCTTGTTTATCCCGAAGCGGAACTGCCCGGGCGATTTCAGCAGCGACCACAGCTCGTCATCCATGATGTTGCCTATCCTGTATTTGGGATATACGAAGTGGTCGCACGAATATACGTCGCCGTTATGCTCCACTATCATCGCGTCGCCGCACGTGTCGGCGAAACTGCACAGCCCCGGCATCACGCCCACCCACTGGGCCAGCGCCACGTCGAACATCTGCACGAAATAGACGCCCACGTCCTGAAGCACCCATTCGTCGAATATGTCGTTCAGGAAACGGCCGTAACCTTCTGCCGAGACGCTCCACGGAGCCAGGTAGGAATTGGATACGCTGTAGGGGGAGACTATGGCCGGGCGCTTGCCTTCTCCCGTGTCCACAACATGCTCCACGGCCGGAAGGAACTGCATGTAATGGCTGCCTATGGACTTCATGAAACGGTAGATCTCCGCTCCGCGTCCCTCGCACAGGTGGTTTACCACGCTCAGGGTGTTGTACTCCACTCCTGTGCGCGAGAACATATCTATGGCTTTCATCACCCTGTCCCATGTGGGCTGCCCGCCTTTATTGGTGCGGTAGGCGTCGTGGATATCTTTGGGGCCGTCTATGGATATGCCTATCAGGAAGTTGTTCTCACGGAAAAAGTCGCACCACTCTTCGTTTACCAGTATGCCGTTGGTCTGCAATGAATTGGTTATTTCCTTCTCTCCTTTGTATTTCTGCTGAAATTCCATCGCCCGGCGGTAATAGTCTATGCCCGCCATGAGCGGCTCGCCCCCGTGCCAGTTGAAAGTCACCTGCGGCACGTCGTTGGCCTCGATATACTGACGAACGTACTCTTCCAGCAACTCCATGCTCATCGTGGGCTGGTGGTTGTCGTATATCTCGGCTTTGTCGAGGTAATAGCAGTAAGTGCAGTCGAGGTTGCACTGCGACCCTATGGGTTTAACCATCGTAGAGAACGCCGTGGGTTTCTTGAGCTTATAGGCGTCGGCGAAGGTTAGTGAGTTCTTTATCTTTTTATTCATCGCATGAGTTTGGGATCTCAAAGATAACGCAATCTAAGTATCTGTCTAAATTTTCCGGCGGAAATTTAACCGGATCCCCGGCAGATTCCAATGACTAACGTTTTATCCGCGCCGTTATTTTGGGGTCGGAAAGCTCGCGGACGGCATCGGACCCGATCCACCTGGCGCTTTTATCCGGCCGTGACGCCAGCCCGAGGCTTACCTCCATCGCCTTCTCGTGCAACGTAAGGCTGCGTTTACCTATTTGTCGGAGCGCCCAATTCACTGCTTTACGTACGAAATTACGGTTGTCCGCCGAATATTCCTCTATAAGGGGCAGGAACGGCAGGAACTTTTCGTCCGGGGCTTTCTTGTCGCCTATGGCCAGCCCGGCTATTAGCGCGAACGCCGTCCGGCGCACATATTCCTCCTCCCTCCGTGCGTATTCCGGTATTTTATCCCATACGTAAGGCGTGTAACGGAAAAGGTTGAAACAACATCCGTCGCATATGTCCCAGCTTGCGAAACTTTCCGTCCATTCATCCATCATGGCAGAAGTGAATGCGGACGGAGGGGCCAGCATCGAAGCCATCATGCGCGCCTCGTGGCGGCCCGTATCCCATAACTCTTTTGCCAGCGGCAGCGACTTGACGCACTCGCGCGCAATAGCTTTCTGCACCGTCACAGGCACTCCGAAAGGATGGTCGGCCGTAATGCCGAAACGCGCCATCTTTTCCCTGTGCGCCGGATCGGCGGCTGCTTCCAGGCGCTCTGTTATTTCGCTGCAGGATAACTCGCGCCTCATTTTTCCGCGCGTTCCATCATCCACATAAGTTCGTCTACCACGGGCGAGAGCAGCGCCGTGAACTTTTCCGGATCGGCCGGAACGCCTTCTTCCGATAATTCGGCCGCCGTGTTGATCACCGTGCCGAGGGCCGGCACGGCCAGCGCCCCGAGTTTCATGAGTATGGTCTGTACCTGCTGCACGGTGGCTATGCCCGGAACCATGCCGTAAGTGACGGAAACCGTCGCCACAGGTTTGTGGTACCACTCTTTGTTGTAGAGGTCTATGACGTTCTTCAACGCCCCCGGGAAACTGCCGTTATAGACGGGCGTTACGATTATGATCCCGTCGGCTTCGATAAACTTCCGGGAGAAGTCGGCCACCCCGGCTTCCGGCTGGCGCATCTGGTCGAAACGCATGGGGAATATGGGGAATGCATATTGCCTTAGGTCGAGTATCTCGCTTTGGGCCAAATTGTTATTGTTTAGCATGCCGTTCAGGAAAAGCGCCGCGCGATGGCTGAGACGCTTCTCCCTTATGCTCGATGAGATTATCACTACCTTTTTCATATACCTGCTTTCTAAATCTGTCTAAATTTCCCGCAAAACCCGGCCGACTACATGCATGAAAAATTGTAAACGGATTCTCAGAATCCGTAGGTGAATCCTATGGAATAGATCAGTTCGTCGTTGTAGGGACTCCAGTCGTCCTGCACCAAGTCGTAATATATCATCGCCGCAATGCCGGCCCGCCTTCCCGCGGGGATGCTTATGCCTCCCCCCACCAGGCATGCCGGCACGGCCCTCGGGTCGATCTTCTGCGATCCGGAGCGGCCCCACATACCGTATAGCTCGGGCTGCACCTGTATGTGTATTAGTGGTATGGGGGTTATCCTGGCGTAGAGGTTGCCGCCCATATAGTTCTGAGTGTATGTCTGGAAATTGCTGTCGCGATAGTAGTTGTAGGCAATGCCGCCGCCGGCCGTGAAGTAGCGGTTGAAGGCGTAGCCCACCTGGGGCGATACGTTGATGGCCGTGTAGCCGTTGCTGAAGCCCAGCCCGAGGCTCCCGCCGAACACCAGTTTGTGCGGGTCGAAGCCCTGTCCCCCGCTCTGCTTCTTCGCCGTCTGCCGTTTTTCCGACTGGGCCTGCGCGGCTTTAGGCGTCCCGGTTTCGTAATGGAAACTGTTTGTCGAAGGTATTTGCGACGCGGGTATGGTGTCGTAGCGGAAACCTTTGCTCTGCGCCGACGATAATACGGGCAAAAGCAACATGGCCGCTAAAAAGGTTTTTATCATAGTGTGTGATTTTATGCAAATATAGCGAAAAAACATTCGAACGACATCTTCCGGACAAGGTATGGCGCGCATTATTTTATCCCGAAGCGGTAGTTTGCCGATATGAGTCCGGAGCGGCGTCCGCCGAGAAAATTGACCTCGGTACGCAGCTGCCAGCGGCGGTTGGCCTGGTATTGCGCGCCCGCTATCATGCTCCAGTTGTGCGTGGGACGTTTTTTGAGCGTGTAATGTATCACGTCCCCCTTGTGCTTGTCGACGAAGTTCTCAACTACCTGGTCGGTCATGTGCTGCATTGCCGGCGACAGGTCGGCGTACCAATCTTTGCTCCGGTAATCTTCGCCCATGTCGGGCGCTACGTCCGACAGTTTTATCTCGCCTACGGTTTTGCTGCTCATAAAGGCACGTCCTGCGCCGCTCCATACGGCCAGGTTGTTATCCCCGCGCTTAAGATGGAATATATATCCCGTCCGTAACGAGAAGTTCGACACGCGGTTGTTGGTGGTCATGGCATCGAAATGCGTCCATACCATATTGTAATCGGCCGAGAAAAACACCGACCGCACGCCGCCCGTGAGCATGCCCCCCGCGCCGTAAACGTAGCCGTCAAATTTGGCCGTTGTGCTTATGTCCACGGGGTGGCCCGCTATGGAGTTCATGTTCACCTGCGTCTCCACCCACGCCTTGCCGAATATGCCGTAAAGGTCGAGGAAGGGCAGCAACCACAGGTCGGCCCTCATGTTTACGTTGGATACTTTGGCCTGGACCTCGCCGAATTTCACCATCTCGTCGAGCGATACCATCGGTTCGTCGTTTACGCCCACGCCAAGGTCGGATATGTTTACATCCTGCGAACCGCGATATAAATTGAGCATCACGCCAATGGGGTAGGGTAGCAGGAATCCCCTCCCTGCCACGCGCTTGCCCAACAATGGGAATGTATATGGATAAGGCGTGTTCCTTACGCTGTCGAGCATCTGGCCCTGTTGTTGCCCCGGGGTAACTTTGACGCCGGCATCCACCTGGGCTGAAGCGGTTGCGCTCAACAGGATTGCAGCGATAAGTAAAAGAACTTGGTTTTGTTTGAGCTTTTGCATGGTCTGCGATATTAGCGGTTCTGAATTTCCCTCGTCTGATGCAAAAAAAATGCCGTTGTATAAAAGAACATTACGCAAATATTCGTTTTGAGATGCATGGAATTTGAAAAAAAGAAAAAAAGATATATTTTTGCACCCTCAAACGGTTCTTTAGCTCAGCTGGTAGAGCACGACACTCTTAATGTTGGGGTCCTGGGTTCGAGCCCCAGAGGGACCACTTTTAAAAACGCTGTATGTGAATAACATGCGGCGTTTTTGTTTTGGGGGTTGGCTATGTGGTTGGGCGATTTTGGGGTAAAAAAGGGCGTTTTGAGGGCATTTGTTACACATAATTTTACACATAAACTATGTAAAGCGACTATCTGCATATTCATTCAAAGCTATGAATATCAGAATTGTGCAAAGAAATGACGTTGTTTACAAAAATGGCACTTCTCCTCTTGCCATTCGTTTCACCCACGAAAGGAAGAACAAATTCATTGGTTTAGGCGTTTCAGTCCTGCCCGAGCATTGGGACAACCAGCAGCAAACCGTGTCCTCATTTTGCCCCGATTACGCCGAAATACAGGCGAAGATTAGCGGCCAAATCAGCGAGTACAAGCGCAAGGTACAGCGGCTTGAAATACTCGAAATTCCCGTAACATTCGACAATCTGTTTGAAACGAAGAAACGGCGGGCGAACTTCACCATTGCGGATTGCTTTGAGCGTGAAATAGCCCGTCTGGAAACGCTCGGCAAACACGGCTCGGCATCTAAACATAGGTCGGCGGTGTCGTTGCTGAATATGGCTCAGTTGGCGAATGTAAGGTTGGAGGATATCGACCTCGCGTTTTTGAACGATTTTGAACTGTTCCTGCGCAAGCGAGGCAATGTGGACAACAGCATAGCCACGAAATTCGCCATCACGAAAGCCGTCTACAACAAGGCCATCTCCGAGGATTTATTCGTGCCGAAAGCCAATCCGTTCACTAAATTCAAAGTCGGTAGGCTGTGGACACCCACCCGTAAACGAGCCATCGAAAAGGACGAATTGCAGAAGCTGATTGATTTCGAGTTGCCCGCCGATTATCCGTCCCCGTACCTTGCGTTTGCCAAAGACATCTTCCTGTTCACATACTTTACAGCAGGGATAAATTTCGGGGATATAGCCCGTTTACGCCATTGCGACATACAGAACGGCCGAGTGTACTACACCCGCCACAAGACGGGCAAGGACATCAAGTGTCCCCTTATGCCGATAGCCGAGGCCATTATCCGCAAGTACAGCCGAGGGGATTACGCCGATGCCGACTACATCTTCCCGATACTCAATAAGCGGGAACACATAACCGAAAGACAGAAATTCGACCGTATCCACAAGGTCATTGGTAAAGTGAATATTCAGCTAAAGGAGTTGGGCGAATTGGCAGGATTGAAAACTCCTCTGACCACCTACGTAGCCCGCCACACCTACGCGACCGTCCTAAAGCGCTCAGGGGTCAATATTGCCATAATTTCAGAAAGCCTCGGCCATTCAGACCTTGCCACAACGCAAATCTATCTCGACAGTTTTGAGAACAGTCAGATAGACGAGGCGATGCAAACACTTGCATGCAAAATGCTGCAAATAAGCGAATATAAGCCAAATAGCTAACAGTTTTTATTTTGGGAAAGCGATAGCGATTTTTGTTGGTTTTAACTACTCCTATTCGCTCTTTTTACTATTACAAAAAAAACAAAAACCACCGCAATAATCTAATTTGTAGTTATTTATATGATTACAAGGTAATGATATGCAACTTTTTATTTCGGCTTGGCCGAGAAATCCCCGACAGACAGTACTGCCTCCGGCAGCCGCCACAAACACGCCGATCAGCTATCTGCCGATTGTATTTTTGAATCGTTCTTGTAAATATGACACATGAAACTTTCCGGAATTGTAAAAATGACACATTCGCGTGCGGAAATGATACGACGGACAGTTTTTGTACAAATATATTTGTACACTATTAAAGTATCGGCCCCTTTTTGCCACTATTAATAAACATAATACAAAAATTATTAGAATGTTTCTACGAAAATCTTTATTGGCGCTCGGAGCTATCCTCCCTCTTCTTGTCGGCACGGTCAGCGCCCAAACCATAACCCAGCCTTCGGACTCCGTGTTCACGTTCTTCTTCAAGCCGCGCAACGACGGATTCTATCTTAATTCGCCAAGGATCAGGGACAACAAAGATATGTTTAACCGTCTTTTTGAAGAGTTGCGCAAGCTTCGCAGACAGGGTAACACTCCGTACATCTGGGTTAACGGCTACAGTTCGACCATGAAAGACTCACTGGCCAACGTAAAGCTGGCCGGAGTGCGTTCTAACCGCGTAAAATCGGAGATCGTTATTCGCAAACAGGCCAAAGAGATCAATTTCATCACCGACAACCACGTCGGAACGTACAATGATCTGATGGACGTGGTGTTGGTCTCGTTCTACGACCCCAATCGCGTGGCGTCGGAGCCGACCCCCGAGCCTAAGACGGTAGAAGAACCCGCCAGGCCCCCGAAACCCGAACCCAAACCCGCCCCCCGGCCCGCGCCGGTAGTGGAATTATTGCCTGAGCCTGAGTCTGAAAAAAGGTATTGCTCACTGGACCTGCGCA
Source organism: Rikenellaceae bacterium (assembly GCA_031550125.1). Classification (GTDB taxonomy): domain Bacteria; phylum Bacteroidota; class Bacteroidia; order Bacteroidales; family Rikenellaceae; genus JAVBOW01. The sequence continues at coordinate 12,656 of JAVBOW010000007.1, read as the reverse complement.
CCAACCTGTTGTACGATGCGCTGTTAGTCCCCTCCCTGGGCGTCGAGTGGCACGTGAGTCCATCGGTGGGCATAAAGTTCGACGGATCGTACAGCCATTGGGGTGGCAGTGACGGTAAAGTCCAGCGCGTGTGGCTCGTGAGCCCCGAAGTGCGCTGGTATCCGGGCCAACCCAAACGTTTTTATGTGGGTCTGGGCGCCAATATCGGCGATTGCAACATCTACGGCTATCCTCTGGCCAAACTCGTCTCGAAGGACACCGGCTACCAGGGCTCGCTCCTTGGCGGAAGCATAACGCTGGGCTACCGGCTTCCGCTGGGCCGCAACTGGGGCGTCGACTTCAATATCGGGCTGGGCTGCACCCACCTGGAATACGACTCGTTCCATATCGAGGACGGCAAAAGGGTCTACACGGACAAGGATATGACGAAAGATATCTGGGGTCCCTCGCAGGCAGGCATATCGCTCGTGTGGAAAATTATAAAATAATCTGAATATGAAAAAAATATTGGCATATGTCGCGGTCGCGGCGGCATTGTGTTCCTGCACAAGGCAGCCTATCAACGAACCTGCGAATCCTTCCGAGGCGCAAGTGTCCTTCACGATGGATTTTTCGCAATGCACACCCGGCGAGCAGGCTCCGTCGCAAGTAACTGCCTGCGTAGGCCAACAGAGCGCGGTTATCCCTACCGCCGGAAAGATTTCTTTTCCCAGCGCGGTGCCTGCCGGCAATTACTGTGTCAAGCTTTACAGCCAGGCCGACAAGATTACCGTCAGCGGCTCGACTGCAAGCGTCGAAACCACCGCGGGCGTGGCCGACCACGCTCCCGGATGTTTGTTCACCTGGCACCATGATATTACTGTAGTGGGCGGCCAGAATTATGACCTTGCGGCCACCATGCGCCAGCAGGTGCGCGACCTATCGTTCACGCTGACCGTCACAGAGGGCGATCCCGCCCGCATAACCGGTATCGAAGCCGAGCTTACCGGCGTAGCCGGAGCCATCGACATCGAGACCAACGCGGCTGTCGGCAGCGCGGTGAAGGTAGCGCCCGTTTTTATCCTCAACGACGACAAAATTTCGGCCACTGTGCGTCTGCTGGACGTGCAGGGCTCGTCGCAGATGCTCAAGATCGTCTTCACCTTCGCCGACGGGAGTGTCCGGAGTCAAACCATCGACAGCGACATATCGGCAGAGTTGTCAGGTTTCAACACGGATAAAAAGACCCCGCTCTCCTACTCAGCCGATATTATCACACCCGTAGGCGCTGCCGTAACGGCCACTATCACCGAATGGGAACGCACCTCGAACGACATTGAATTAATATAAAATCATTATAAAATGAAAAAACTCTTCTTATCCACCCTCATCGTTTCGGCAGCCGTTACGGCCGCCTCATGCTCCAAAGAATCCACGCCGAAAGGCGAAGGCCCCGCCGAGGTCAGGTTCTCGTCCGCCATATCCCGGGCCTCGGGTACCTCATGGGAAACCGGCGACCGCATAGGCGTTTATATGGTAGCCACCGGCACAAACACCGTCAAGGAAAACGCCTCGAATAAACCCTACGCCTTCTCCTCCGGCAGCAGCTTTGCCGCCACGGGCGACGACCGTATTTATTTCCCCTCTTCGGGAAACGTGGACTTTATCGCCTATTATCCTTACAATGCCTCCGTTAGCGGTTATACCTACCCCGTCGATGTGGCGGTGCAGGCCTCGCAGCAGGCCATCGACCTGATGCGAAGCGACAACGCCACCGACAAGGCCAAAACCACGGCCGCCGTGGAGCTGACCTTCACCCACCAGCTCTCGAGGATCGTCTTCAGCGTTTTGAAGGGCACGGGCCTCACCTCGGCCGACTTCACGGCCATGACCGTAAAGATAAACGGCATGAACACTGCAGCCTCCTTCGACGTCGCCACCGGCACACTGAGCGGCCAATCGACCGTGGCCGACATCACAGCCAAGGCCGTCACGGCGGGTAGCCTATACCACGCCATAGTACTCCCGGCGACGGTAGCCACACCCAACACCGTAAGCCTCGAGCTGGCCCTGAACAATACCGATGGCGACGTATTCACCTGGAGTATTCCCGCCGCCACCGTGTTCGCTGCCGGACAGGAGCGCACGTTCAACATAACCCTTTCGCGCACCCTGATAGACGTTACGGCCACAATCACCGAATGGGGCAACGGCGGATCGGACGACGTAACCATAAAATAACCTGCAAAACCCGAAAACATGAAAACGACAAAATATATCATCGCAGCCTGCACAGCCATAGCGCTAATATCGTGTAACAAAGACGAAACCGCCTCGCAGCAGGGTCCGGTAGAGGTTCGCTTCCGGTCGGGTATAGTCTCGAGGGCCGCAGGCAACGCCTGGGCCGCCGGCGACCAGGTGGGTATCTTTATGAAGACCGCCGGTGAGGCGCTCGCTTCGGGCTCGATTTCCATGGGCGCCGACAACCGCCTTTACACCGCCGCCGCAGGGAGTTCCGTAGCCCTTACGGCCTCCGACACGCCCACCGACCAGACCATCTATTATCCCTTTTCAGGCTCGGTGGATTTCATAGCCTACTATCCTTATCGATCCACCATCACTGGTTATTCTTATCCCGTGAATGTCGCAGACCAAAGCGACCAGGCCTCTATCGACCTGCTGTGGAGTAACGACGCTGCAGGCAAAAACAAGAACAGCGTGGACGTGGCGCTCACTTTCGCACACAAACTTACCCGGATAGTCATAAATGCATCCGCGGGCGAAGGGCTTGTGGCAGCCGACCTGACTGGCCTGACAATAAAGATAAAGGGCATGAACACCGCCGCCCCCTTCAACCTGGCCAGCGGCGCCCTGGGCACGGCAAACACTCCTGTCGACATCACCGCCAAGACCGTCACGGCCGGCAGCGGCTACTGTGCCATCATCCTTCCCGCCACCCTGGCCACGGCCGGCGCGGCCAAGCTGGAGCTGAGTCTCAACAACGCCGACGACGATAAGTTCGGCTACGACATTCCCGCCATGACCCTTCTGCCGGGTACCACCTACACATGGAATATCACCCTGGCCCGCACGGCTATAGAAGTAACCGCCTCTATAACCGACTGGAACGACGGAGGTTCGAATATCGGCACCGCAAAATAATCCCAAAACAGCCACAGCCATGAAAACCGCAAAAAATATTATCGCCGCAGCCTGCGCTGCCATAGCATTCACCTCCTGCGACAAAGAGCAGGATACTTCCTTCAAGGCCCCCATCGAGGCCACATTCACTTCGGGCATCGAAGCGCGCGCTTCGGGCAACACCTGGACCGCGGGCGACCGCGTAGGCATTTTCATGAAGACCGCCGGGCAGCCGCTCGCTTCGGGCAACATCTCGATGGGCGCCGACAACCGCAGCTACACCAGCACGGCGGGCATTACAGGCACCCTCACGCCTTCGGCCGGCGACCAGAAGATCTACTATCCACAGTCGGGCGACGTGGACTTTATCGCCTACTGTCCCTATCTGGCGACTATCACTGCTTTCGCCTACCCCCTCAGCGTAGCTACGCAGACCACGCCCGAAAATATCGATGTGCTGTGGAGCAACAACGCCACGAGCAAGAATAAGAATAGCACCGGCGTGTCGCTCACTTTCGTCCACAAGCTCACCCAACTGGTCATCAACACCACGGCCGGCGAAGGGCTCGTGGCCGCCGACCTGGCGGCTATGAGCGTCGTTATCACGGGGATGAACACCACGGCCTCGCTCAACCTAGCTACCGGTGTTGTGAGTGCGGAAGGCACCACCGCTGACATTGCGACCAAGACGGCCACGGCCGGCGGCGTATACCGCGCAATAGTTCTTCCGGTCGCCTACACTACCGCCGGTACGGCCAAGATCGAATTCCGCCTCAATAACGTTGCCTCGGACGTCTTCTTGTTCGATATCCCCGCCACCACACTGGCCGCAGGCAACACTTATACCTGGAATATCATCGTACAGCGCACTCCGCTCCTGACCGACGCGACCATCACCGCCTGGCAGGAAAACAACCCGGAAACCGGGATAGCCGAATAACGATCAGCCATGAATATAGCAAGGTTTTTATTTGCAGTTCTTTGCGCTACGGCGCTCACGGCCTGCAGTCACGAAGAGCCCTCGGTGCGGCAGAGTGATCAAACGGTGCAATTCGCCGCCGTAGTAGACTCGCGCGTGACAGGCGTTTCGTGGGAATTGAACGATATGGTGGGTATATATATGAAACCCGCCACGGGTAATTTCGCCGCTTCGAACAGCAAGTATAAGGTTCCTTCGGGGGGCGCTACGGCTTCTTTCCAGCCTGCCGCCGCCGACCAAACCATCTGTTATCCCATGACTGGCGACGTGACCTTCTACGCTTACCATCCGTGGGCCGAGGCAGGTACCGGCGCCGGAGAGGTGGAATCGACCGGCACTACGGCCGTCTACCACGCCACGCTCGCCGACCAGAGCGCCCAGGGCGCCGTCGACCTGCTCAGGGCGGTGTCGGCCCCCGTGTCGAAACAAAAAACGGCCGTGCCTATGGTTTTCGAGCATATGCTATGCAAGGTTACCGTTAACCTTACCCCGGAAGATGCGGGACGCGACCTTAGCGGCATGACGGTCAAGATGAAAGGCATCCCTACATTAACCGACGTCGACCTTGTGACCGGCACGGAAAGCCTGCCTGTAGATTGGACGGGCAACGACGTGACAATGCACGCTTCCACCGACGGCGCGCAATACCAGGCCGTCGTTTCCAGGCATACGCCCATTCCGCTGACTTTCGAATTCGCTTTGGGCGACGACATTTACGTGTGGGATTGGGAAGACGCCGGCGGCGCCGGCTTCACCACTGGCCACAACCACATATTCGACATAACCATAAGCCACGTGGGTCCCACTTTCACCGGCGCCACCATCGCCGACTGGAGCCAGGGCAGCAGCGGCTCTGGCGACGGCATACCCGCCGACGACAGCTTCACCGTAACGTGGCCAGGCCACGAAGGACTGATAACCAGCGTGGAAATGGTCGATGCCACCGGTAATAAGTATGTTTCCGACCTTGACGCCGACGGCAAGACCATCGATTTCGCCGCAAAACCCGCTTCGGTGTCTTCGATAAGCATCTGGGTTGACGGCGGCAGCAAGGCACTTCCGCTGGGGGGCGATTATTTCGATTTCGACGCCTCGGCCGGGACTGTGGTAATGAACAACGGCCTTGGGACGAAAGCCGTCCCAAGCCTGGTGACTTCGATCGCGGAGCTTGAGGAGGTAGGCAACAATATTTCGAAATATTTTCTCCAGGTGCGTGACATCGACCTTGGCAGTGTGCCGAATTGGGTGCCGATAGGCGATGACAACGCCCCTTTCACCGGCGGCTACGACGGCAGCGGATATAAGATCGGCAATATGATAGTGAATATGCCCGCCGCCGGCCATGCAGGGCTTTTCGGCTGTATCGAAAGCGCCACGCTAAAAAATATCAACATCGGTGCGGGAAGCTCGGTAACGGCAGGTTACTGTGCCGGTGGTATTTGCGGCAGTATGAAAAAGGCGGACGGCTCGTCCACCCCGCTGATCGAAAACTGCAGCAGCGTGGCACGGATAGAAACGACGTCGGGGTCAGACGCAAAGACGGGCGGCATCTGCGGCAGCAATTCAGGCGGCCAAATTACCGGCTGCAACAACACCGGCACGGTAACGGCCTCAGGCCGGATGGTCGGTGGAATTTGCGGATTCGCGGACATCACAGCCTCCCGGATAGAAGATTGCACCAACATGGGCGCGGTGACCACCACCGTTACCGGCTCGGCCAACATAGGTGGAGTGTGCGGATACCTCGCAGGTTCGGACGGTTTCCCCAACACTGTCCTTCGATGCAGCAACAGCGGTCGCGTGAGCGGTAAATCCACGAACATAGGCGGCATTTGCGGCAAGAACACAAGCGGATGGCTGACGCTTTGCACCAACTCGGGCGTGGTGGAAGCCGACCAGACCGACAGCGAGAAAGTGGGCGGCGTGTGCGGTGAGAACAAAGGCCATGTAAACGGCTGCCTCAACAAAGGCGAGGTGAAGAGCCCCGGCAAGGACGTGGGCGGAGTGTGCGGGAAAAGCGACAAAAGCATCACCGCCAGCAAGAACACCGCGAAAGTAACGGGCAAAGACCACGTGGGCGGAGTGTGCGGAAACAACTACAACGCTACCGTCATGGCCTGCGTAAACCAGGGACAGGTGATATCCAAGGGCGAAATGGTCGGAGGGGTGTGCGGCTTTATCATCGGCGGCAGCGCTGTTACGAAGGCCTGTTATTCCACCGGCAAGCTAACCAGCACGGGTGCCAAGGCCTACTACATCGCATATGTCAATGAACCGGACGACACGCCCCCTCCTATCGACCCTGTCGAAATTGACGCCCCGGAAGGCTCAGCAGGAACGGAGGACGACCTGAACAAAGTCGGAACGCTTGCATATTGTTACTGGACGGTGGTCGTCGGATCGTTCGACACCAAAGAAGCCAATACGGGTATTACCTCCAGCGCACCCTTCGGCAACGGTACGGGCGGTACGCTCTGGCCCGTCAATAACCGGAACAATGGTTGGGGTGTTTTTGTAAACGAATCCTCCACGCCCGTAACCGACGGCTATTATTGGAGCGACCTGGGCCGCTGGAACGGCGGCAACCCCGTCTATCCCAAACTGTGGTGGGAACCGAACCCGTAAAATACGGGCGAGTTCACCGACCGGAGTCCGCAGTCACGCAAAGCGCGGTGCGGAAAGACGCGAAGGAAGGTAACAATAAAAGATAAGCGACAATGAAAAGCATAAAATTATTCTCGATAATAACCGCCGCCCTGACGCTGGCTTCGTGCAGCAAGGAGGTTGTCCAGGACATCGACCCGGCGACGATTCAATTCACTCCTGCCATAGCGGCCTTGCGCGCCTCCGGCAGCCAGTGGGTGTCGGGCGACCATGTGGGTATCTTTATGATAACCGCCGGAACGGCGCTCACTGCCGACAATATCGTAAAAGAGGCTGACAACCGCCTTTACGAGATTTCCAACGCCGCTACGGCCACCTTTACGGCAGCGGCAGGGCAAGGCATCAAATACCCCTCGACGGGCGAGGTGGATTTCATCGCCTACTATCCCCACGAATCGCCCCTTACGGGTTACATCTATCCGATAGACGTGACGGTGCAGGCCACTCCGGCCGATATAGACCTGCTGTGGGCCAAAACGGAGAACCGCACGAAAAGCCGCGACGCCGTACCCCTGAATTTCAGCCACAAGCTATCCAAGGTGCGCGTAGACATTGTGGCGGGCGAAGGCATGCAGGCTTCGGATTTCGCGGGTATGGAGGTGACCGTAAGCGGAGTTCCGGCTACGGCCGGCTTTAGCGTCGCCGACGGGTCCACTTTCGGCAACCCAGGCGCGGCGGCAACGATCACCACGCTGGGCGTTACGGCTTCGGCAAACGCCGCGGCCTCGTTCGAGGCGCTGCTCATACCCCAGGGTGCAACCGCAGGGCGTAAGCTCGCTTTCACGCTCGACTGCGGAACGTACTACACTTTCGGCATACCGGCCGACACAGAGCTTGTTTCAGGTACGGTGTCCACTTTCACCGTCACGCTCACGGCCACCGACGTAACGAAGGTGGTCACCAAGATCAGTCCTTGGGCCGATGGCACGTTGCCCGGTGGTGAGTTGGATTTCGGCGTGGACGAACAGGCTATCGTCGTCGATTGGAGCGGTCACGCCGGGTTGGTGGAATATATCGAGGTCGTCGGCACAGACGGCAACACCTACGCGGGCAAAGTGGACGGCAAAGGCATTGTGACGGGAATTTACGCCTTGCCCCCTGCCGTCTCCTCGGCGAAAATAATCATCAAGGGCGGCACTCGGCCTATCAACCTGGTGGCCGGACAATTCACCTACGCCGCGGCCACAGGCCTTATAAGCATTAATGCGGGCGCAGGTACGGCGGCCGACAAGCCATACCTGGTGGTCGATGCAATGGATCTGATCTATATACGTAGTAACCTGGCCAAACACTATATCCAGGTGTTGGACATCGACCTTGCGGATTATCCCGCCTGGAGTCCGATAGGCAGCGGCAGTAGCAGGTTTTCCGGCAGCTACGATGGCGACGGGTATGTTATAGACAATATGAAGATAAACTCGAGTTCGAATTATGTAGGTCTCTTCAGTTATATCTCCGGCGCTACGCTCAAAAATATCACCATCGGCGCGGGAAGCTCGGTAAAAGGCGCATATTATGTCGGCGCGCTGTGCGGTGCCAATCAGGGATACATATTGAATTGCATCAATAAATGCAATGTCGAGGGTATGTTGTCCGTAGGCGGATTGTGCGGGGTCAACGGCTATGCATCGACGACGATCGAAAAGTGCCTCAACAGCGGTGATGTGAAGTCCACGTCGGGATCGTATACCGGCGGGATATGCGGCTCGGGAGGTATTTATATCGACTGCCACAACAGTGGCCAAGTAGAGGGTACCTCTACATATACGGGCGGGGTGTGCGGCGAAGCCGTATCCGTTAAAGGCTGCACCAACAGTGGTGTAGTGATCGGGCAAAGCAACTATACCGGCGGTATAATCGGGCGATGCACAGGCAATATCAGCCTCTCGACCAACAACGGCCAGGTGACGGGAAATTGTTATGTCGCCGGGATATGCGGCTCCGGATATAACGCCACTATAGAGTATTGCACCAACAACGGCCAGGTGACCAGCAGCGGCTACATTATCGGCGGAGTGTGCGGGTCGCTCGACGGCCTGACGTCGAAAATGGCTAATAGTATAAATACTGCAAGTATCACCTCTAATTACGCGAACAATAGCGGTTATGTCGGCGGATTGTGTGGATATAATAACGGTACGCTGGCCGATTGCAGTAACAGCGGCGAGGTCACTGGGATACGCAGTAATGTAGGCGGTGTGTGCGGATTTAGTTACACGGGCGGAAGAATAGAAAGATGCATAAACAGCGGGCGCGTGTCCGTTACATATAATGCCGGCGCAAATAACATTGCCGGGATATGCGGTTATAACCACGGAACCGCCGTTATAGCCTGTGTCAACAGCGGCGAAGTGGCTGGCGCGGGATATTCTATCGGCGGGATATGTGGATACAGCTACGTGAACGGAGGTAAAGTGGTGGGTTGCATAAACAGCGGCCGGATATCCACAAGCTATACGAATTCAAACCAACTCGGCGGAATATGCGGAGGCAGCGAACAGCCTATTACGGCCTGTATCAACCGGGGTGAAGTGGTCGGCAGCGGCAGTAATGTCGGCGGTATATGCTCGTACAGTGTTGGTACCAACGCATTGATCAACGCCTGCTACTCGATAGGAAAGGTATTCAGCACGTCTTCCAGTAATGTCTATTTCATAGGAACAAATTCCATCAATTATTGTTACTGGACAGCCGCTACAGGTTCGACGGCATCAGAGAACGTCGGCACCAATATCGCTTTCAGTGGCTCCGCCTGGCCCGCGAACGATGCGGCTAAGAACTGGGGCCTGTTCGTAAATCAAACCAGCACCCCCGTGGATAATGGCTGCTATTGGAAATCGCTGGGCGGCTGGAATGGCGGCGGGGTGAATATCGTTTATCCTAAACTTTGGTGGGAAAATTAAAAGACTATGAAAAATATAAAGATATTATACGTTATAGCCGCAGCACTGGCCCTGGCTTCGTGCTCCAAGGAGGAGGAGGCGCCCGAAGGCGCGGGCGCGCCGGTGGTTTTCGAACTGGCCGTGGACGGCTTTACTCGAGGCGGCGACCCCTCGCGGGCTAACGACCTTACGACCGTCAATTATCCGGTGGCCGACTATTTCGGAATTGGCGGCACGGGTTTCGACCGCATCGACATTACCGACGGCAACTCCACAGCCACCTACGTCTACTCTGCAGGGGCTTTAACCACCTCGGACGCGTCCCTGCGCTTCCCCATTGACGGTGCGGCGCTTACTTTCTCGACCGCGTGGCCCCATGCGAGCGCCACCATCCCTCCGGCCGCCGACCAGACCTCAAAAGCGGCTTTCCTGGCTAACGACCCCCTTACGTGGACGCGCAAGGTGGTCACCACGGCCTCGTCCGTGATGATCGTCTTTTCGCACGTCAACCCCAAGGTGACTTTAGTTGCGGGCGGCGCGGCGGCGGGTAGTAAGATCACCGCGCTCGAAATCGCCGGATACAAGGCGTACTGCGACGCTTCGGCCTCGGTGGTATGCGCACAGCTTATGGTTCCGGTAACGTCCAAAGTCGCCTTCCAAACCGCAGCCGCCAAAGGCGCGACGGTCACGGCGACTATCGATGGCGTGGGCGCCAAAACATTCGCGCTGGATCAGGCTATCGCCCTGCCCTCGGGCGCGGGCGGCAATTATACCATCACCCTGAATTTGTAATGGCTATGAAGAAGTATATCATCATATTATCCGCAGCCATACTGGCCCTTTCGTGCTCCAAAGAGAGTGTCGAGGGCGGCGCGGGAGAAGGCCTGATGCGCATCGAGGCCACCGTGGCCGGGCAGGCCGTGGCCGAGGTAGCGCGCGGGGCGGCAGACATAGTGCTCGCCGACCCCACCACGAGCCCACTTTCGGCCCGCAGCGAACTGAATATGGTCGTCAAGATAGGCGCCACGACCAAAGATTACGCTTACGGCGCCAACGGTTGGACTCCGTCCGACAGCGACGATCCGATCCGTTTCGCAGGTAACGGCCCCACGGCGGTGCAGATAACCCTCGCGCAGGCATCGCCCTTGCAGGACGGCTCGGCCGCAGGGCTTCTGGGCGCCGACGCGCTAACCTGGTCACGCACGGGCATAATTCCCGCCGCCTCGCTCTCAGGGGTGATTTTAGAGCACGCCAAGACGCTCATAGAGGTTACCCTGCACAGCACGGTCTACGTCCCTACGCTATCGACCATCGGCGGTGCGGGTGCTTACCGCATACCCGACGAGAACGTATGGCAGGCCATCATAGAACCGGGATCGGCGCAGGCCAACATAGTGCTGGTTATCGACGGGCTGAACTACACTTTTGTCGTGGTCAAAGCGAGCGTCCCCGGCGGGGAGTTCAAGGCGGGTTTCCGCTACCGGATGAGTGTGGCCGTAGCCGAATCGGACATCGACCTGGAGCTCGTCCCGGGCGATATGTATGTAGAGCAGTGGGCCGCGGGCGGCAGCGGCACAGCCACGATAGTGGATTAGCTAAGAACAGTGCGCCGGTAGAGATATCTACCGGCGCACTATTTTTCTAATGCAGCTTATTGAAATATTCCGTGGGGCTGTAGCCAGTCATCAGCCGGAAATTGCGGTGGGCCGTGGAACGCGAGCGGAAACCGGCATCGAAAAACGCGTTCTGTAAATTCTCGGCCATATCGCCTTTCATAATATCCATAAAATCCGTCACGCGAAGGCTGTTGACATAGGTCGTATAGTTATCGTATCCCTGTTCCTGGATCGCCTGTGCCATAGTGGTGCGGTTGGTGTATATTTCGTGTACAACATGCGTCATCTTCAGGTCGGGATCGCGCCAGGCTTTGGTGTCGTGCATGTATTTCTCGAGGCGCAGGAAGACGGCCGAGTTCTTCGTTTCCAACACCTGTCTGGCGACGGGAGCTGTTATCGGTTTCTCTTTCGCCATCCCGGTATCCACGGGTTTGCCTATGAGCCGTTCGAAAAGTTCGATGTAAGCTATCCACAGCGAACACCCCACGCTGACGTAGTAATAAGTTGTGTTGATAATAATATTATCGGTGCAAAGCACCACGATATAAGCCACGCTGTTTGTCGTGAAAATAACCGAATATTTGTGCATCCACGCCCTGTTTGTGTTGTTGTAGCGACGGGTGTAGGGAACAAAGAATATTACTCCCAGGGGAGCGAAAGCCAGCAGACAAAGTAGCAGACGGAAGCCTGTGTCGAACTCCAGCGCGTGAGGCAGCATAGTGAGCAGCGAATCATAGGCCGTATATTCCACCCCGGCCCAGATTGTAAGGAGCCAGAGCAGCGCCAATCCCAACACGGGCGAATATAGCAGCAGCACCCGCCGAAAATTGAGCCATCCGGGCGACACCACCTCTATAGGGTACATAATATACGATACGACCATCACCAGAAGCAGTAAAAGCATAGACACTGAAACCACCAGTGCGGGTACGTGGCCGTCAATAACACTGATGAAACGAAAAGTATAGCTCAGGAACGACAGCGAAACAATAACTGCCAATATAACGCGCGAACGTTCGCCGTCTTTGCGGCGCATAAAGAGGAGCGTGGCGGCCATAAGGTAGATTATGGCTGTGGCGAAGATGGTTGCCGGGTAGAAAATTTGCATTTGCCGGGGGTTGATTTGGTAAAGGTAATGAATTTGGAGGGATATTGAATCAGTTATGACTTAATCTGACTGTCGGGAATAAAATTTAGGCATTGACCTGCAAAAACCACAAGGGTAAAAATTATGAAAAAGACAATAAAAAATTTTATCGCATTAATTATACGCGGGGAGCGTAAACTGAACTGTGTCAGCGTTAGTTTTCGGGGCGATTCGCCTGAGACCTTCAGGATTATCTCGGGCGGGATCGCCCCGCTAAGTTAGTAAAATTCAAAGAACGTGTTCATTTT
>JAVBOW010000020.1:0-61971 GCA_031550125.1 Rikenellaceae bacterium | reverse complement strand
ACATCTATCCAACCTCACCGAGTTCACCACAACACAGACACGCCCTCCCCGGCGGGGGAGGGCGATTCTGTGCAAATACTACCGTAAGGCTATTAACCTTTCTTGGTGGTAGTCGATTTGGTGACCGCCTTTTTAGCGCCCGACACCTTGGGAGCAGCCGTTTTAACTGCGGCGGCTTTGGGGGCGGCGGGTTTCTTGGCGGCGGGGGCCTTTTTGGCTGCCGGCTTGGCTGCGGGAGCTTCGGATCCTTCGGCAGTTACTTCAACTGCGGCTCCTTCGGCGGGCTTGGCGGCTCCGCGGCTGCGGCGGGTCTTGGCTTTGTTAGCTACCGGGGCGCTGGCCGAATAGCCTGCGTTGAAGTCAACCAATTCGATAATACACATCTCGGCGGCGTCACCCAGGCGGAAGCCGGTACGCAGGATGCGGGTATAACCGCCCGGACGATCGGCCACAGCCGGCGCAACGGTGCGGAACAATTCGGCCGTTGCGGTTTTATCCTTAAGGTAGGAGAACACCACGCGGCGCGAATGGGTCGAATCCTCTTTCGACTTGGTGATTATCGGCTCAACGAACATCTTGAGAGCCTTGGCTTTGGCTACCGTAGTCTCGATGCGCTTGTGCTGGATCAGCGAGCTGGCCATGTTCGAGAGCATCGACTTGCGGTGGGCGCTTTGACGGCCCAGGTGATTGAATTTTTTGTTATGTCTCATGATTAGAAACTGTTGTGGTTTTTTCGCGAAACTATCTGTGAATTATTTCCGCATGGCCTTTCCTGGAAAAACACCGGAAAGCGTCGATAATGAGAGAAGCGGATAAACTCATAACAGTTTCTTAGTCTTTATCCAATTTGTAGGGTGTAACATCCATGCCGAAGTGCAGGTTGAGCGACGTCAGAAGATCGTCCAACTCGGTGAGCGACTTCTTGCCGAAGTTGCGGAATTTCAGCAGGTCGTTGCGGTTGAAACGCACCAGGTCGCCTACGGTATCCACCTCGGCGGCTTTCAGACAGTTAAGCGCACGGACAGACAGATCCTGATCCGACAGCTTGGTTTTCAACAGCTGGCGCATGTGCAGCACGTCCTCGTCGAATTCCTCGGCGGCGGCGCTCTCCTCCATGTTCAACGTGATCTTCTCGTCCGAGAAAAGCATGAAGTGGTGGATGAGTATCTTGGCTGCCTCCTTGAGGGCTTCTTTCGGATGGATCGAGCCGTCGGTGGTGATCTCCAGATTGAGTTTCTCGTAGTCGGTCTTTTGCTCCACGCGGTAGTTCTCGATCGAATATTTCACGTTCTTTATAGGCGTGTGGATCGAATCTATGGGAAGCAAGCCGAACTCGGCCTCGGCCGGACGGTTCTCCTCGGCATAGACATAGCCGCGACCCTTACCGATGGTAAGGTCGATCTGCAGCTTGGTCTCGGGCGAGAGGCGGCAGATGACCAGATCGGGATTAAGGACCTTGAAGGAGGTCAGGAAGTTCGAAATATACCCGGCCGTCAATTCGCTCTGGCCGGCCACGTTAACCGTAACACGCTCCTCATCGACGTTCTCGACGGTTTTAATGAAGCGCACCTGCTTGAGGTTAAGGATGATATCTATCATCCCCTCGGTCACTCCGGGTATGGCGGCAAACTCATGGTCTACCCCGCCCACTTTAACCGTCGTGATCGCATACCCCTCCAGGGAGGAGAGCAGGATACGGCGCAGGGCATTTCCGATCGTCATCCCGAAACCCGGTTCCAACGGACGGAATTCGAACTTCCCGAAGTTGGAGGTGGATTCGAGCATTATGACCTTCTCAGGCCTCTGGAATGCTAATATTGCCATAATTGATTTATTTGCTGTTGCTTATGTATTACTTCGAGTACAATTCGACGATCAGTTGCTCCTTGATATTCTCGGGAATATCGGCCCTCTCGGGTTTTGAAAGGAACTTGCCGCTCATAGTGGACTGATCCCAATCGAGCCACGAGTAACGGCTCTTGCGGCCGCCCTGCAACGATTCGGCGATAACTTCGAGGCTCTTCGACTTTTCGCGAACACCCACTACGTCACCCACTTTGAGGCTGTAAGACGGGATGTTGACAACATCGCCGTTAACGGTAATGTGGCGGTGCGACACCAGCTGGCGCGCAGCGGCCCTCGTGGGGGCTATGCCCAAACGGAAAACCACATTGTCCAGGCGGCACTCAAGCAACTTGAGCAGGTTCTCGCCGGTGATACCGCCTACGCGGGCAGCTTCGGCGTAAGTTTTACGGAATTGCTTCTCAAGGATGCCATAGGTGGCTTTAGCCTTTTGCTTCTCGGTAAGCTGGGTGCCATACTCCGACACCTTTTTGCGCTTGCGGGCAATACCGTGTTGTCCGGGAGGGTAGTTTTTCTTCTCGAGAACTTTATCCGCCCCGAAGATGGCTTCGCCGAATTTACGGGCGATCTTGCTTTTTGGTCCTATATATCTTGCCATGTTGTTTTTGTTTTGCTTGTTTGTTTGAAATTTATCGACTTTACCTTTTAGGAGGTAGCGGCCCGGATTCCCCTATCGCGGCACGAGGGCTCGCGCCATCCTGCTTAACATAATTAAACCCGTCCGATTCCCTCCGTCCGGCCGTTTCCGCCAGAATTACACGCGGCGACGGTTGGGGGGACGGCAGCCGTTGTGCGGCATGGGCGTAACATCGATGATCTCAAGCACTTCGATACCTGCACCATGGAGAGTGCGGATAGCCGACTCACGGCCGGCTCCGGGACCTTTAACATAAACCTTCACTTTGCGAAGGCCCATGTCGTAAGCCACCTTGGCGCAATCCTGAGCTGCGGTTTGAGCCGCGTAGGGAGTGTTTTTCTTGGAACCGCGGAAACCCATCTTACCGGCGGAACTCCAGCTTATCACCTCGCCAACCTCGTTGGTGAGGGTAACTATCACGTTATTGAAAGTCGAGTGTACGTGAGCCATGCCCTGCGCACCCACCTTAACCACTTTCTTTTTAACTGTTGCTGTCTTTTTAGCCATAATTCAATGAGCTTATTTGGTTGCTTTTTTCTTGTTAGCGACTGTTTTCTTGCGTCCTTTGCGGGTACGGGCGTTGTTCTTGGTACTCTGGCCCCTCACCGGAAGACCGAGACGGTGACGGATACCGCGGTAGCAACCTATATCCATCAGTCGTTTGATGCTCAGTTGAACCAGCGAGCGGCATTCGCCCTCCACTTTATAACCCCCGTCGGCAATCGCCTGGCGGATCGCAGCAACCTGTGCGTCGTTCCATTCCTGTACTTTGGTATCGTAGCTCACGCCGGCGGCTTCCAATATTTTGCGCGCCGTGCTGCGGCCGATGCCGTAGATATAGGTGAGGCCTATTTCGCCCCTCTTGTTTTTGGGTAAATCTACACCAACTATACGTGCCATAAATCTTTTTTTCGGTTTTTAAAAAATTTTTCGCCCGAAGAAACCTGTCCGGAATCCCCTTTAGCCAAACGGCGTCCGCCATCGTCTCAGGCGCGCCCCGCTCGCAGGTTCCGGATCGGTCACTTCTACCCCTGGCGCATTTTAAGCTTGGGGTTCTTTTTGCAGATCACATACAGGCGGCCTTTGCGCTTTACGATCTTGCAGTCTTCCGATCTTTTTTTGATCGATGCTCTTACTTTCATTGTTTAGGTCTTTTACTATTTGTACCTGAACGAGATGCGTCCTTTTGTAAGGTCATAGGGCGACATCTCCACTTTAACTTTATCCCCGGGAAGGATTTTGATGTAGTGCATGCGCATCTTTCCCGAGATGTGGGCGGTAATGACGTGGCCGTTGTCCAGTTCCACGCGGAACATAGCGTTGGAGAGGGCCTCGGTTATCGTACCGTCCTTTTCAATAGCAGTCTGTTTTGCCATAAGGCTTAAGCTTTTAAGAAATTGCCTTTTCTATAACGTCAAAATCGGTAAGCACGTCCGCTCCCGAAGCCGTAACGGCCACCGCGAACTCGAAGTGGGCCGAAGGTTTACGGTCTTTCGTGCGGACTGTCCATCCGTCTTTTTCAAATACCACCGCCTTGCCGCCGGCGTTGATCATCGGCTCGATGCAGATCACCATCCCCTCTTTCAGAAGGGGACCGCGACCCCGTGCGCCGAAATTCGGGACCTCGGGCGCTTCATGCATGGCGCGTCCAAGCCCGTGTCCGACCAACTCCCTGACGACTGAGAAACCGCTCGATTCGGCCGTGTGTTGCACAGCTGCCGAAATATCGCCCACGCGGGCGCCGGCTTTAACCTGTGCGACACCTTGATAAAGAGCTTCTTTGGTCACGTCCAAAAGGCGCTGAGCCTCTTCGTCTATCCGCCCTACAGCAAACGTGTAGGCGGAATCGCCATAAAACCCCTTCATCAGCGTGCCACAATCGACCGACACGATGTCTCCCTCCTTAAGCGCGTAGTCCGACGGTATACCGTGTACGACCTGCTCGTTCACCGACACGCAGAGCGTGGCCGGGTAGCCTTCGTACCCAAGGAATCCGGGAACTGCTCCGCGTGAACGGATAAACTCCTCCGCTATCGCGTCGAGCTGCTTTGTCGTAACCCCGGGACGGATGTTGCGTCCAATCTCGGCGAGCGTCAGTGACACGAGACGGTTGTTCTCGCGCAGCAGTTCCACTTCTTCCTTGGTTTTGATGTATATCATCGCCTCTTAGTTGCCTGTACGTCCTTTTATACGTCCGGTTTTCATCAGACCGTCATAGTGACGCAGCAGCAGGTAGCTTTCGATCTGCTTGAGAGTGTCGAGCACAACGCCAACAAGGATCAGCAGCGACGTTCCGCCGAAGAAAAGCGCGAACTGCGAGCTGATGCCCAATCTTGCCGCGAACGAGGGCAGGATAGCCACTAACGCGAGGAAGATGGAGCCGGGAAGGGTGATGCGCGTCATGATGGTGTCGAGATACTCGACAGTCTTCTTGCCGGGTTTGACTCCGGGGATGAAGCCGCCGTTGCGTTTCATATCTTCGGCCATCATGTTGGGATTAACGGTGATCGCGGTGTAGAAATAGGTGAAGGCGACCACCAGCAGTGCAAAGGTGAAGTTATACCAGAATCCGCGGTAGTCGGCAAAAGCCGCCGCGATATCCCTCGTCCACTCCCAGGGAGCGTTCTGAAGGAGAACGGGAAGGAACATCAAGGCCTGGGCGAAAATGATAGGCATAACGCCGGCAGCATTGATCTTCAATGGAATATATTGGCGAACGCCTCCATATTGCTTGTTTCCCACTATCCTTTTGGCATACTGCACCGGAACTTTGCGCACGGCCTGAACCAGCGCTATAGTTGCGGCGAAGATGAAGAACAGCAGCACGAATTCAACCACCAGCATAACCAGGCCGCCGCCGGCTCCCGTCGATACCCTCGACGTGAATTCTGCGAGCAGGGCGTGGGGCAGGCGGGCTATGATACCCACCATGATGATGAGCGACACGCCGTTGCCTATGCCTTTATCGGTGATCTTCTCGCCGAGCCACATGATGAACATCGTACCGGCCAGCATAACTATCGACGCGCTAACGTTGAAGAGCGAGAAGGTGGAGCTGGCGTTACCGAAGACGAAAGCCGCCTCGGGAAGCTGGTGGTGGAGGTTGGCCAGGTAAGCCGGAGCCTGCACCAGCAGCACGATGATGGTCAGATAGCGAGTCCACTGGTTCATCTTGCGGCGGCCGCTCTCGCCCTCGCGCTGCATCTTCTGGAAGTAGGGGAACATGATCCCCAGCAGCTGGATGACGATTGACGCCGAGATATAGGGCATTACCCCCAGGGCGAAGATAGAGGCGTTATGGAAAGCGCCGCCAGAGAAGATGTTCAACAGGCTGAGAAGCCCGTTGTTCTCAACCTGCGACTGGAGTGCGCCGATAGCCTCGGGATTGATGCCCGGGATAACCACGAAACTTCCCAACCTATACACAAGAAGGAGGCCGAAGGTGTACACCAGGCGGGTACGCAGCTCCTCGATCTTGAATATATTTTTGATTGTTTCTATCAGCTTTTTCATAAGCCTACAGTTTTACGGCCTTGCCTCCTTGTGCTTCTATGGCTGCGGCTGCGGTTTTGGAAAAAGCGTGGGCGGAAACCTCCACTGCCACGGTAAGAGCGCCGTCGGCAAGGATCTTAACGCGGTCGTTTTTGGATATGAAGCCCGACTCTATCAGAGTGTCGATACCTATCGCCTTCAGGGAGTGCTTCTTGGCGATATCTTCCAGTACGGACAGGTTGATAGCCTTGTATTCCACTCTGTTGAGGTTCGTAAAGCCGAATTTGGGCAGACGGCGCTGCATGGGCATCTGGCCGCCTTCGAAGCCCCTCTTGGAAGAGTAGCCCGAACGCGACTGAGCGCCCTTGTGGCCGCGCGTGGAGGTGCCTCCACGCCCCGAACCCTGGCCGCGGCCAATGCGTTTCTCGCTGTGCGTAGACCCTGAAGCGGGTTTTAAATTACTGAGATTCATTATTCTTTAATTTTTCAGTTTCAACTACTTTGCTTCCTCTACAGTCACAAGGTGCTTAACCCTTTCGATCATGCCTTTGATGATGGCCGAATCTTCGTGTTGTACGCTCTGGCCTATTTTCTTCAGGCCGAGGGCGGCGAGGTTCTTCTTTTGTATCTCGGTGGCGCCTATGCGGCTGCGCACCTGGGTGATATTCAGTTTTGCCATTTCCTACGCAGTTTATCCGTTAAACACTTTGCTGAGCGATATACCGCGCACCTGGGCGACGCTGACGGGATCACGAAGTTCCAGCAGTGCGGCTATGGTAGCCTTGACCAGGTTGTGGGGGTTGGACGAGCCTTTGCTCTTGGCAAGCACGTTGTGGATGCCCACGCTCTCCAGCACGGCGCGCATGGCGCCGCCGGCGATGACTCCCGTACCCGGAGCGGCCGGGCGGACCATAACCAGCGAGCCGCCGAAACGGGCCTCCTGTTTGTGAGGAATGGTTCCTTTCAGCACCGGTATCTTAACCAGGTTCTTCTTGGCATCCTCCACGCCTTTCGATATGGCGGTGGTAACTTCGCTGGCTTTACCCAGACCGTAACCTACAACGCCGTTCTCGTTACCTACGACCACAATGGCCGAGAAGGTGAAGGTGCGGCCGCCCTTGGTTACCTTGGTTACCCTCTGGATGCTTACCAGACGGTCTTTGAGCTCCAGATCGCTCGTTCTTACTTTCTTTATGTTAGCGTTTGACATACTCATTAGAATTTAAGGCCTCCTTCGCGGGCGGCGTCGGCCAACTGTTTTACTCTTCCGTGGTAGAGGTAGCCGTTGCGGTCGAAAGCCACTTCGGTAATACCCTTTTCTGCCGCCTTCTGGGCCGTGAGCTTGCCTACCAGCCCTGCGATCTGGGTCTTGTTCAGACCTTTCGACTGAGCTACTATAGACTTGTCTGCAGACGATGCCGATGCCAGCGTAACGCCGTTAACGTCGTCTACGAGCTGGGAGTAGATCTGCTTGTTGCTGCGGAAAACGGTCAGGCGGGGACGCTCGGCGGTTCCGCTAACTACCTTGCGGATGCGCATCTTGATCCTTTCCCTTCTTTCTATCTTTGTAAGTGCCATGGTTATTTACTATTTAGCATTAGCAGATTTACCGGCCTTGCGACGGAGCTGTTCGCCTACGAACTTGATACCTTTACCCTTGTAAGGTTCGGGCTTGCGCAGCGAGCGGATCTTGGCGGCAACCTGGCCGATGAGTTGTTTGTCTGTACTTTTGAGGGTCAATATGGGGTTGCCCTTCTTCTCCGTAACGGCCGTAGCCTGTATTTCGGAGGGAAGAAGCATCTGTACCTCGTGCGAGTAACCCAGGCTCATAACCAGAAGCTGGCCTTGTGCCTCGACTTTGTAACCGACGCCCACGAACTCCTGTTTGATCTCGTAGCCGGTGGAAACTCCCACTACCATATTGTTTATAAGCGCACGGTAAAGGCCGTGCATCGAACGGTGGCGCGGTTGGTTGGTCGGGCGCGTAACTGTCAATACGCCATCCTCCAGGCTAACGGTGATGTCCTTATCCACTTGCTGGCTAAGGCTTCCCAGAGGCCCTTTCACGCTCACCACATTGTCCGGGGAGATCGTAACGGTCACTCCGGCGGGCAAGTTTACAGGTAATTTTCCTATCCTTGACATTTTGTTTGATTGGCTTTGGTCTTTTCTATTCGAGACCGGATTAGTAAATATAGCACAACACCTCTCCGCCTACGTTCTGCTCGCGGGCGGCCTTGTCGGTCATAACGCCCTTGGAGGTCGAAACGATAGCGATACCCAGGCCATTAAGAACGCGGGGCATCTCATCCACGCTGACATAGCGGCGCAAACCGGGACGGCTGACGCGCTTGAGGCCTTTGATGGCGTTAGTTTTGGTTTGTGCGTGATACTTCAGAGCTATCTTGATGGTGGCATGGCCACGCTCGTCGGTATCGAACTTGTACGCCAGTATATATCCCTGGTCGTGAAGGATTTTGGTAATTTCCTGCTTGATCTTCGAGCCGGGAGCTTCGACCACTTTGTGGCCGGCTTTCACCGCGTTTCTAATTCGTGTCAGAAAATCCGAAATAGGATCAGTCATTGTTTTATTTTTTAAAGTGTGTGTGTTGCGCTTTTTAGCGGTACGATACCAGGGTTAATATGAAGGCCGGAAAACCCGGACTTCATATTAAGACGGTATTTACCAGGAAGCCTTCCTTACTCCGGGGATCAGACCTTTGGAGGCCATTTCGCGGAACTGGATACGGCTTATGCCGAACAGGCGCATGTAACCTTTCGGACGACCCGTAAGCTGGCAACGGTTGTGCAGGCGCACGGGGTTGGAGTTACGCGGAAGTTTCGACAGGCCGAGCTGGTCGCCGGCCTCTTTCAGGGCGGCGCGTTTGGCGGCGTAACGTTGCACGAGTTTGAGGCGTTTAGCCTCGCGTGCCTTCATCGATTCTTTTGCCATTATTAATTCTTTTTAGCGTTTTTGAAAGGAAGGCCGAACTCTTTCAGAAGGGCGTAACCCTCCTCGTCGGTGCCAGCGCTCGTGACGAACGTGATCTCCATGCCGAAGATCTTGGTGATCTTGTCGATCTCCATCTCCGGGAAGATGATCTGCTCCGTAATGCCGAGGGTGTAGTTGCCCTGGCCGTCGAACTTCTCGTTGATGCCCTTGAAGTCGCGGATGCGGGGCAGAGCCACGGCTATGAGCCTTTCGAGGAATTCGTACATCTTGTTATCGCGCAGCGTAACGCGCACGCCTATGGGCATGCCTTTACGCAGTTTGAAGTTCGAGATGTCTTTGGTAGACTTGGTCTGTACGGCTTTTTGACCGGTGATGGTGGTGAGTTCCTGCTGGGCCACCTCGAGCAATTTCTTGTCGGCGATAGCCTGGCCCATACCCTGGTTGATGACGATTTTGCAGAGTTTTGGGGCCTGCATGATGCTCGTGTAACCGAACTGCTTGATCAGCGCGGGAACGATCTGCTCCCTGTACTGGGTTTTAAGTGTAGGTTGGTATGCCATTATTTGATCTCCTCCCCTGACTTTTTAGCGATACGAACTAATTTACCTTTTGCATTCTCCTTGCGGCCCACGCGGGTAGGTTTGCCCGATTTGGGATCGAGGGGTTGCAGATTCGAGATATGTATCGAGGCTTCTTTCTCGATTATACCTCCCTGGGGGTTCTTAGCGTTGGGTTTGGTGTGCTTCTTGACAATGTTCACGCCTTCTACTATGGCGCGCTGTTTGTCGGTGATCACCTCCATTACCTTGCCCTGCTGGCCGCGGCTGTTGCCCGCGTTCACATAGACAGTGTCCCCTTTTTTTATGTGCAATTTAACTGACATTGTGTTTTAGCTTAATCTGTTTAAAGTACTTCGGGAGCCAGCGAAATGATCTTCATGTACTGATCGCGCAGCTCGCGCGCAACGGGGCCGAAGATACGCGTACCGCGCATTTCGCCCTGGTTGTTGAGAAGCACCACCGCGTTGTCGTCGAAACGGATGTAAGAACCGTTCTGGCGGCGTATCTCCTTCTTGGTACGTACAACTACCGCCTTCGAAACCGTCCCCTTCTTCATATCGCCCGAAGGGGTGGCGCTCTTGACGGTAACTACAATCTTGTCGCCGATAGAGGCGTAGCGCTTGCCCGTACCGCCCAGCACACGGATGCAGAGAACCTCCTTCGCACCGCTGTTGTCGGCTACTGTCAGCCTGCTTTCTTGTTGTATCATGACTATTTAGCTCTTTCTATGATTTCTACTAACCTCCAACGCTTGGTCTTGCTCAGGGGGCGGGTCTCCATTATGCGCACGGTGTCGCCGGCATTGCAGGTGTTTTGGTCGTCGGCAGCAACGAACTTCGTTGTCTTGTTGACGAACTTGCCGTAGATCGGGTGCTTCACTTTACGCTTCACTGCAACCACCATCGACTTGTCCATCTTGTTGCTTACAACCACCCCGATGCGCTCTTTCCTAAGATTTCTTTCCATGGGTAATTTATTTAACGGTTTTCTGACGCAGGATGGTAAGCATGCGAGCGATATCCTTGCGGGATTTTTTAAACGTAGAGGCGTTCTCCACCGGAGAGGTGGCGTGAGCCAGTTTGGTCTTCACGAGCGCTGCCTTCTCGGCGTCGATGCGCTCCCTGAGGTCTTGCACGGAAAGTTCCCTTATTTCTGAAGTTTTCATACTCTTTCTCGGTTTAGATTTCGGTTTCGGTATAATCCCTTCTTACTACGAACTTGGTTGCAATGGGAAGTTTCTGCGCTCCCAGGCGGAGGGCCTCCTGGGCCACTTCGAAGGGTACGCCTTCGGCCTCGATGAGGATACGTCCGGGGGTTACGGGGGCCACGAATCCTTCCGGCGCGCCTTTACCTTTACCCATACGCACTTCGGCGGGCTTCTTGGTTATAGGTTTGTCCGGGAATATGCGAATCCATATCTGGCCTTCACGTTTCATATGGCGCACGATGGCCTGACGGGCTGCCTCTATCTGGCGGCCGGTGATCCAGGTCGAGTCGAGCGCTTTGATGCCGAAAGAGCCGAAGGCAAGTTGGTTCCCGCGACCTGCGAGACCCTTCATGCGGCCTTTCTGCATCCTCCTGAATTTTGTTTTCTTAGGCTGTAACATCTCTTTCTATAAGCTTTACCTGTTATTTCTTCTTTTTTTGTTGCGGTCGCCTCCGCGATCGCCCCTTTCACCACGGCCGCGGCCACGGTCACGGTCGCCCCTTTCGCCGCGATCCTGGAAGCCGCCGCCCTGGGCTGACGCCCCGGCTACGCTGGCTCCGGCGATCTCGAACAAATCGCGCTTGCCGTAAACCTCGCCGGTGCATATCCACACTTTGATGCCAAGAAGGCCTACTTTCGTAAGCGCTTCGGCCAAAGCATAATCCACGTCGGCACGGAAGGTGTGCAGAGGAATACGTCCCTCTTTGTAGGTTTCGCTGCGCGCCATTTCGGCTCCGCCAACGCGGCCCGAGATCTGGATCTTGATCCCCTCGGCGCCCATGCGCATGGTCGATGCGATGGTGGTCTTGACGGCACGGCGGTAAGAGATGCGGCCTTCGAGCTGGCGGGCGATGTTGTTGCCTACTATCACCGCGTCGATCTCGGGGCGCTTAACCTCGAAGATATTGATCTGGACATCCTTGCCGGTGAGTTTCTTCAACTCCTCTTTCAGTTTGTCCACTTCCTGGCCGCCTTTGCCGATGATGATGCCGGGACGGGCGGTGGAAATAGTTACCGTAACCAGTTTGAGCGTACGCTCGATGATGATCTTGCTGATGCTCGCTTTGGCAAGACGGGCGCCCAGGTACTCGCGTATCTTGGCGTCTTCGACCAACTTGCTGGAAAAATCCTTTCCGCCATACCAGTTGGAATCCCAGCCGCGTATGAAACCGATTCGGTTTGAACTCGGAATAAATTATTTTCACATCTTACTCTAAGGTTTTTTCTTTGGTTACGATTTTGTCTACTACGATCGTCACGTGGTTAGAACGTTTGCGGATGCGGTGTGCGCGACCCTGGGGAGCGGGCTGCACGCGCTTGAGCATACGGCCGCAATCCACGGTGATCTCCTTGACGCAAAGCGGAGTCTCCTCCAGCCTCTGGCCTTCGTTCTTTTTCTCCCAGTTGGCGATCGCCGAACGGAGCAGCTTCTCTACCCTTATGGATGCCTCCTTCTTCGAGAAGTGGAGGATACCCAGGGCCTTATTGATCTCCACGCCGCGTACCATATCGGCCACAAGCCTCATTTTGCGGGGCGAAGTGGGGCAGTCGCGCATGATGGCAATGGCCCTCTGCGCTTTCTCGGCCTTAAGTTTCTCGGCCATTATGTTTTTCCTTGAACCCATGTCCTACTATTTTTTCTTGTTGCCTGCGTGACCACGGAAGTTACGGGTGGGCGAGAATTCGCCTAACTTGTGACCTACCATGTTCTCGGTTACGTATACCGGGATGAACTTATTCCCGTTGTGAACGGCAATGGTCTGGCCCACGAAATCGGGCGAGATCATGCTTGCGCGCGACCATGTCTTGATGACGGCCTTCTTGCCCGATTGATTCTGGGCTACCACCCTCGATTCGAGTTTAGGCTCTATAAACGGTCCTTTTTTTAATGAACGGCTCATTTGCTATTATCTTTTTATTTTTTCCTTCTCGATACGATGAATTTCGAAGTGGTCTTCTTCGGATCACGCGTTTTGTAACCCTTGGCCAGAAGACCTTTGCGCGAACGGGGGTGACCGCCGCTCGAACGGCCTTCGCCACCACCCATCGGGTGGTCGACGGGGTTCATCGTAACACCCCTGTTGTGCGGACGGCGGCCCAGCCAACGCCTGCGGCCGGCTTTACCGTGCTGCTCAAGGCTGTGGTCGGGATTCGACACCGCGCCTACGGTGGCGCGGCACGTAACCAGCACCATGCGGGTTTCGCCCGAGGGGAGTTTTATAATAGCGAATTTACCTTCGCGCGCCAGAAGCTGTGCGTAGGTGCCGGCAGAACGGGCCATAACGGCGCCCTCGCCGGGGTAGAGTTCAATGTTGTGAACCACCGTTCCGAGAGGTATCTCGGCCAGGGGAAGGGAGTTGCCCACTTCGGGGGCAACGCCG
Organism: Rikenellaceae bacterium; assembly: GCA_031550125.1. Lineage (GTDB taxonomy): Bacteria > Bacteroidota > Bacteroidia > Bacteroidales > Rikenellaceae > JAVBOW01. Next base: position 48,878 of record JAVBOW010000020.1, on the reverse strand, counting down.
GCGCCGCTGGTGACGGTCTGTCCTACGGTCAGGCCGTTGGGGGCCAGGATATAGGCTTTCTCGCCGTCGGCGTAGCATATAAGCGCTATGCGGGCCGAACGGTTGGGATCGTACTCGATGGTCTTCACCGTGGCGGGCATGCCGTCCTTGGTGCGTTTGAAGTCGATGACGCGATACATCTGCTTGTGGCCGCCGCCTATGTAGCGTACGGTCATCTTGCCGGTGTTGTTGCGTCCGCCGGAGCTCTTCTTGGGACGAAGCAGGCTCTTCTCAGGTGTCGACGCCGTAATATCGTCGGTTTTGGTTATCACCTTATGTCTCGTGCCCGGAGTTACGGGCTTAAACTTTCTTACTGCCATTTTCCTTAGATATTACTGTAAAAATCTATCTTGTCTCCCTCTTTGAGCGTCACGATTGCCTTCTTGGTGTTGTTCGTGCGGCCCGAGAGAAGACCGGCTTTGGTGTAGCGGCTCTTGGCTTTGCCCATGTAGTTCATGGTGTTCACATCGGTGACAACCACGCCGTACATCTGCTCGACGGCCTTGCGTACCTCCAGTTTGTTGGCCCTGCGGTCGACAATGAAACCGTAACGGTTCAGCTTTTCGCCCTGAATCGTCATTTTTTCGGTCAATATTGGCTTAATGAGTGCTTCCATTTCTTTACGCTAACATTTCGTTAATTACATTGGCTGCCCCTTCGGTCATCAGAACCACTCCGGTGTTCATCACGTCGTAGGTGTTCACGTCGCTGGCTATAACCACCTTCACGTTGGGAAGGTTGCGCGTCGAGAGGATAACCTTGTGATCCGAGGCGGCCGTAACCACGAGGATCTTTTTGTCGGCCATCTTCAGGTTGCCGGCGATCTCGATGAACTTCTTGGTCTTGGGCGTCTCGATGGAGAAATCTTCCACCACGGTGATCAGCTCGCCTTTAGCCTTGTAAGCCAAGGCGCTGCGGCGCGCCAGTTGTTTGAGTTTCTTGTTGAGCTTGAAGCTGTAGTCGCGGGGTACGGGACCGAATATACGGCCGCCTCCCGGGAACAGCGGGCTTTTGATGCTGCCCGAACGGGCTCCGCCCGTGCCTTTTTGTTTCTTCAGCTTGCGGGTCGAACCTGCCACCTCGTTGCGCTGCTTGCTCTTGTGCGTACCTTGGCGCTGGTTGGCCAGATACTGCTTAACGTCGAGCCAGATAGCGTGATCGTTGGGTTCGATACCGAAAACGGCGTCGCTCAGGGCAACTTTCCTGCCCGTCTCTTTACCCGAAATATTGTAAACTGCTAATTCCATCTCGTTAGTCTTCCATTAATAAGTACGACCCCTTTGCGCCCGGAAGCGAACCTTTGACAAGCAGAAGGTTGTTCTCGGGGATTTTCTTCAGTATACGAAGGTTGAGCACTTTAACCTGCTCACCGCCCGTCTGTCCGGGAAGGCGTTTGCCTTTGAACACGCGCGAGGGGTAAGATGAGGCGCCGAGCGAACCCGGCTTGCGCTGGCGGTTGTGCTGGCCGTGGGTTTGGCCGCCTACGCCGCCAAAACCATGGCGCTTGACAACGCCCTGAAAACCTTTACCTTTCGATATTCCAGTGATGTCGAGCCAGTCGTCATCCATGAATACGTCCAGGGTGATCACGTCTCCGACCTTCAGAGAGGGATCGAATTCCCTGAACTCTGCGATCTTACGCTTAGGGGTAGTTCCGGCCTTCTTGAAGTGGCCTATCAAACTACTGCTGGCGTGCTTTTCGGTTGTGTCGTCATAGGCAATCTGAATGGCCGAGTATCCATCGTTCTCGACCGTCTTGATTTGCGTAACTACGCACGGACCAGCTTCAATAACGGTGCATGGTATATTTTTACCATCGGCGCCGAACACGGAAGTCATTCCGATTTTTTTTCCAATTAGTCCTGACATTTTTGTCTTTTGTTTTTTCCTATGTTATTGCTTGCCTGTATTGGCAGCGGCAATTCGGTTTTGTCCTATTTATTATAAGGTATAGGAACCTTTATCACACCTTGATCTCGACTTCTACGCCGCTGGGAAGTTCCAGTTTCATGAGGGCGTCGATGGTCTTGGGTGTCGACGAATAGATGTCGAGTATCCTCTTGAAGGTGCAGAGTTGGAACTGCTCGCGGCTCTTTTTGTTGACGAACGTAGAGCGGTTCACGGTGAAGATCTTCTTTTGCGTGGGAAGCGGAATGGGACCGCTAACCACTGCACCCGAACCCTTAACCGTCTTTACGATCTTCTCGGCGGATTTATCCACCAGGTTGTGATCGTATGATTTGAGTTTGATTCTGATTTTCTGGCTCATATCTGTTTTTTATTCTAATTCCTGATGTTTGTTGCCGCCGGATTTCTCGACGATCTCCTTGGCGAGGCTTTGCGAAACCGGCTCGAAGTTGGAGAACTCCATGCTCGACGTTGCGCGGCCCGACGAGAGGGTGCGAAGCACGGTCACGTAGCCGAACATCTCCGAGAGGGGTACTTTGGCTTTGACCACGCGCGCTATACCGCGCGACTCCATGCCGGCGATCTGTCCGCGGCGTTTGTTAAGGTCGCCGATGATATCGCCCATGCTCTCCTCGGGAGTGACCACCTCTACGCTCATGATAGGCTCCATGATGACCGGCGAGGCTTTTTTGGCAGCCTGGCGGAAACCGTTACGGGCGCATATCTCGAACGACAGCGAGTCGGAGTCGACCGCGTGGAACGAACCGTCTACCAGCGTAACCTTCATCGAATCAACAGAGAAACCTGCCAGAGGGCCGTTCGACATAGCCGACCTGAAGCCTTTCTCCACAGCGGGGATATACTCGCGGGGGATATTGCCGCCCTTCACCTCGTCAACGAATTCCAGTCCGGTCTTCTCGGGATCGGCGGGACCTATCTTAAAGATGATGTCGGCGAATTTACCGCGGCCGCCGGTCTGCTTCTTGAACACCTCGCGATGTTCTACGGTGGCGGTGAGCGCCTCCTTGTAGTTGACCTGCGGAGCGCCCTGGTTGATCTCAACTCCGAATTCGCGTTTAAGACGGTCGACGATGATCTCAAGGTGAAGCTCGCCCATACCGCTGATGACGGTCTGGCCGCTGTCGGGATCGGTCTTGACGGTGAAGGTGGGATCCTCCTCGGAAAGTTTGCCGAGGGCGATACCCAGCTTGTCGAGGTCTTTCTGTGTCTTGGGCTCGACAGCCAGGCCGATAACCGGTTCGGGGAAGGTCATCGACTCAAGGACGATGGGAGACTTCTCGTCGCACAGCGTATCGCCGGTACGGATATCCTTGAAACCTACGGCAGCACATATGTCGCCCGCCGTTACCGCCTCTATCGGATTCTGCTTGTTGGAGTGCATCTGGTACAAACGGCTGATGCGCTCTTTCTTATCCGAACGGCTGTTGAGTACGTACGAACCTGCGTCGAGCTTGCCCGAATAGGCGCGAACGAAAGCCAGGCGGCCTACGAAGGGGTCGGTGGCGATCTTGAAAGCAAGGCCGCAGAAAGGCTCATCCTCGGAAGGATGGCGCGTAACCTCTTTCTCGGTGTGCGGATCCACGCCAACGATAGCCTCTATATCAAGGGGCGAAGGCAGGAACGCCATGATATAGTCCAGAAGAATCTGGACGCCTTTATTCTTGAACGACGAACCGCACAGCATCGGCACGACAACCATCTGGGTGGTCGCCTTGCGGATAGCGGCGATAAGTTCTTCGGGAGTGATCGAATCGGGATCGTCGAAGAATTTTTCCATAAGCGCGTCGTCCACCGTAGCTACCTCCTCGATGAGTTTGGCGCGCCATTCGGCGGCCTCCTCCTTCATCGATGCGGGTATCTCCTCGAGTTGGAAGTTATCGCGTACGGTCTTGTCGTCGTTGTAAACTATGGCCCTATTATATATAAGGTCTACCAGACCGGAGAAATTGACCTCCTTGCCTATGGGAAGGACCACGGGAAGGGCGTTGGCGCCGAGGCGCTCTTTTACCTGTCCGCAGACGTTCAGGAAGTCGGCCCCGATACGGTCCATCTTATTGACGTAACCTATGCGCGGCACCTTGTATTTATCGGCCTGCCTCCAGACCGTCTCCGACTGGGGTTCGACGCCGCCTACGGCGCAGAATGTGGCCACAGCGCCGTCGAGTACCCTGAGCGAGCGCTCCACCTCCACGGTGAAGTCCACGTGTCCCGGGGTGTCGATCACGTTGAGCTGGTAAGTTTCGTCCTTATAGTTCCAAAACGCGGTGGTAGCTGCCGAGGTGATGGTTATACCACGCTCCTGCTCCTGCACCATCCAGTCCATGGTGGCGGCGCCTTCATGCACCTCTCCAACCTTGTGGGTCTTGCCGGTGTAGAAGAGGATACGTTCGGAAGTTGTCGTCTTGCCGGCATCGATGTGGGCCATGATGCCTATGTTGCGCGTATATTTCAGATCTCTCTTTGCCATCGGTCAATTAAAATCTGAAGTGTGCGAATGCCTTGTTGGCCTCGGCCATACGGTGCATTTCCTCTTTACGCTTGAATGCCGCACCCTCCTGGTTGTATGCGGCCACGATTTCGGCGGCGAGCTTTTCTGACATGCTGCGTCCCGGACGCTTGCGAGAATAAAGAACAAGGTTCTTCATGGATAATGAAATCTTGCGTTCGGGCCTCACTTCCGTCGGAACCTGGAATGTGGCTCCGCCAACACGGCGGGACTTCACTTCGACCTGGGGAGTGATGTTCTCCAGGGCTTGCTTCCAGATTTCCAGAGGAGCCTTTTCTGCATCTTTCATCTTCTCGCCCACGAGATCCAACGCACCGTAGAAAATCGTGTAGGCGATACTCTTCTTACCATCCAGCATAAGGTTGTTGACGAACCTTGTCACAAGAACATCGGAGAACTTGGGATCCGGAAGTAGAATTCGCTTTTTAGGCTTTGCTTTTCTCATCTTTCGTTTTGTTGTTTCGGAATCGCTGCGATTCCATTTTCTGTTTTACTTCTCAGCGGGGATCACCTCCCTGCCGTTTTACTTTTTCTTCTTGACGGGCGCTGCTCCCGGTTTGGGACGCTTGGCTCCGTACTTGCTCCGGCGTTGGCGGCGTCCGTCAACTCCGGCGCTGTCCAAAGCACCGCGGACGAGGTGGTAGCGCACGCCCGGAAGATCCTTCACACGGCCGCCGCGAACCAGGACGATCGAGTGTTCCTGCAGGTTGTGGCCTTCGCCGGGAATGTAGGCGTTCACCTCTTTGGTGTTGGTCAGTCGGACACGGGCAACTTTGCGCATGGCCGAGTTCGGTTTTTTGGGTGTGGTGGTGTACACGCGTACGCAAACGCCGCGGCGTTGCGGACACGAATCCAATGCAGGCGATTTACTCTTGTCCTGCAATGCCACCCTGCCCTTACGAACTAACTGTTGAATAGTTGGCATTCTTTTTTTCCTTGTTTTTTGGTTTAAAATTCTCGTTCCATTATCCAAAATGGACTGCAAAGATACAGATTATTTTGACACCACCATATATAATGCGAATTATTTCGCCCGAAAATCCGTGTTTTTTCACGGTTTTCGGGCGATTTAAGGCCATTTACGACCGAATTGTTATTGTATTTTTTTATAGTTTTTCAAATATTATAAATATTTATTATTTTTAAGCAGGGTATCTATGCGCAATACGTTATTTATAAGCTTATTATGATTTGATTCGAAACAGGAGGACCAGGTCCAAAACGGGCGGACTGACGCAAAATCGATTACTCGACTACAAATATACCGGACACCCTTCCCCGGGGCATATCATCCATACCGGTGGACAAAACTTCAGGCTGCCCGTTTTTCCAGATCATGGCATAGTCGGCCTCGCCGCCACCAACATAAACGTCGCTGCCGTCGACAAAAAGCGCGTCCGCCCGTGAGTTTGCCGAGCCACATGACATCTCAAGCACCTGTCCCTGCCCGCCGGCGACCAGCATGGCACAGGTTCGCATGGAAGCGGCGTTATAGGAATCGCCCGCAACGAACATGCGTCCCCCCGAAACAAACAAAGCCCTGGCGGTGTTCAGGTCGCCCGCCAACTCATTTCTCTGCTCGGAGCCGTCCGTGTTCATGCTTTGACAAACGGCAGTCCCGTCGATATGCGAACCGGCCACATAAACCCTGCCGGCAGAAACATAAAGGGACTTGTAATCGTCGCCGCCGTCACATTTTTGATAAAATATCTCCCCGTTCTTCCATAGCGTGGGACATGGATTGCCGCCGGCAATCGCCATCCCGGCCATGTATACGTCGTGGCCCGAAACAAAAACCGAATTTCCGTAAGACCTGTCCGGACCGGCGTCTACGAAGGCGGCCTGCCCGTCTATCCACAGTACGGCGCGCTCGCCCGCACTCCCGGCCGCATAGACGCGTCCGCCGGCAACGCATACGCCATACACATCCGAATTTGAATCCGAATGACCGAGCGCCTGGCGCGACCCGTTAACCCATATGCACGCCCGAGGTCCCGAATCGCCGTCCACGAACGAACCTCCCACATAGACATCGCCGCCATCGATCCACACACTGGTGGCCACGGAATATGATCTATCAAGGACTACGCTGCGGCCATCCACCCACAATACGGCCCTGCAGCCCTCCACGGACAACGGTGCAGAAGTACGGCAGGCTCTGCCGACCGCATAGACCTTACCATTGAGATCGGGTTTGCCGCCAGCCTCCTTATCGTCGCACGCAATAACGGACAGTATCGCCGCCAGCAAGCAGAAATAGTTTATTTTACTCATCTCGATCAAGTTATTAGGTTAGTGCATCAAAGTTATTATTATTATTATTATGCAACATATGCAACACTTTACGGCCGCAACCGGGCAAAAAAATACGGCGGATTGCAGAATCTGCCGAAAACCATTAAATTTGCGGCTTATCTTTCATCGGACTATGGAATACAATTTCAGGGAAATCGAACATAAGTGGCAGCAAGAGTGGGAAAAACGCAAAACCTACAAGGTGGAGGTGGATCCGTCGCGCCCGAAATTCTACGTTCTCGATATGTTCCCCTATCCTTCGGGGGCCGGGCTTCACGTGGGCCATCCGCTGGGCTATATAGCCTCGGACATCTACACGCGATACAAGCGACTTAAAGGCTTCAACGTGCTGCACCCCATGGGATACGACGCCTTCGGCCTTCCCGCCGAGCAGTATGCCATCCAGACGGGGCAGCACCCCGCAGTGACCACGGAAAAGAACATCGCCCGCTACCGCGAGCAGATGGACAAGATAGGTTTTTCGTACGACTGGGACCGCGAGGTGCGTACCTGCGACCCGGAATACTACCACTGGACGCAATGGGCCTTCATCCGTATGTTCGAGTCGTACTACTGCAACGACGCGGGACAGGCGCGCCCCATATCCGAACTCAGAGAGTGCTTCGCAGCCGAAGGATCGGCGCGCGTCAATGCAGCCTGCACCCGTCCTATGGCGTTCACGGCCGACGAATGGAACTCGTGGGACAAAGCGCGGCAGGAAGAGACGCTGCAGAACTACCGCCTGGCCTACCGGGCGGATACGGTGGTGAACTGGTGTCCGGGCCTGGGAACAGTGCTGGCCAACGACGAGGTGAAGGACGGGCTGTCCGTGCGCGGCGGTTTCCCCGTAGAGCAAAAACGGATGAAGCAATGGTTGCTCCGCATAACCGCCTACGCCGAACGCATGCTCGAAGGACTGATCCGGCTCGAATGGAGCGAGTCGCTCAAAGAGATCCAACGCAACTGGATAGGACGCAGCGAAGGGGCGCAGATATTCTTCGGACTCGAGGCCACGCCCGACAACAAACTGTCAGGCGAAGAGAAGCTGGAGATATTCACCACGCGCGCCGACACAATCTTCGGGGCTACGTTCATGGTACTCGCCCCGGAACACGAGCTGGTGGGACGTCTGACCACCGGAGGCCAGGCTTCAACCATAGAAAACTATATCGCCGAAACAAAAAAACGTTCTGAGCGCGAACGCATTGCCGACACCAAAAGAGTGAGCGGGGCCTTTACGGGAAGCTACGCTCTGAATCCTTTCAACGGAACCAGGATACCGGTTTACATAAGCGACTACGTACTTGCCGGATACGGCACCGGAGCCATAATGGCCGTCCCGGCGCACGACTCCCGCGACTGGGCTTTCGCCCGCCACTTCGAGCTTCCGATCATCCCTGTGGTGGAAGGCGGCAACGTCGAAGAGGCTTCATACGATGCGAAATCGGGCAAAGTGATCAACTCGGATATGCTCGACGGACTCGAAGTAGCCGAGGCGATAAGCAAAATGTTCGCCGAGATCGAAAAGCGCGGAATAGGACGTCGCCTGGTGAACTACCGCCTGCGCGACGCCATATTCAGCCGCCAACGATACTGGGGCGAACCGTTCCCCATATTCTATAAAGACGGAATGGCATGCCCGCTGCCGGACGAGAAACTGCCGCTCGAGCTGCCCGCCATAGAAAACTTCGGTCCAACGGCCGAAGGCGAGCCTCCCCTTGCCCGCGTGGCCGGATGGCACACGGAGGACGGCTACCCCTACGAGCTGAGTACCATGCCCGGCTTCGCGGGTTCGTCGGCCTACTTCCTCCGTTACATGGATCCCCGCAACGGGGAGGCCCTGGTAGGCCGTCAGGCCAACGAATACTGGCGTAACGTAGACCTTTACGTAGGCGGCATAGAACACGCCACGGGCCACCTGATGTACTCGCGCTTCTGGAATATGTTCCTGTACGACCTGGGCGCGGTGTGCGAGCAGGAGCCTTTCAAAAAGCTCATCAACCAGGGGATGATACAGGGCCGATCGAATTTCGTCTACCGTATCAAAGGCACCAATAAATTCGTATCGCTCGGACTTAAGGGCCAATACGATACACAGGAGATACACGTAGACGTCAACATCGTCCGCAACGATATCCTCGATACCGACGCGTTCCGACGCTGGCAACCCGAATTCGCCTCGGCCGAGTTCGTCCTCGAGGACGGGAAGTACGTATGCGGATGGGCCGTCGAAAAGATGTCGAAATCGATGTACAACGTAGTAAATCCCGACATGATCGTGGAGAATTACGGCGCCGACACCCTGCGCATGTACGAAATGTTCCTCGGCCCGCTGGAGCAGGCCAAACCGTGGGACACCAACGGAATAGACGGCGTGCATAAATTCCTGCGCCGCCTGTGGCGCATGTTCTACGACAGGGACGGACGCCTGGCCGTAACGGACGAAACGCCCACGCCAGCCGAGTTGAAAACGTTGCACAAAACGATAAGGAAAGTAGGCGAGGATATCGAAAATTTCTCGCTCAATACCTCGGTGAGCGCATTCATGATCTGCGTCGGAGAGTTGGGAGGATGCGGCAAGAGATCCATCCTCGAGCCGCTGCTCACGCTGCTGTCGCCTTTCGCTCCCCACATCGCCGAAGAGCTGTGGCACTCGGCGCTGGGACACTCCTCCACCATATTCGACGCGGCGTTCCCCGCAGTGGAAGAGAGGTACCTTATAGAGGACAGTTTCGAGTATCCCGTATCGGTTAACGGCAAGCTGCGCTTTAAAAAGGAACTCCCGTTCGGCATCCCCGCAACGGAGATAGAACGCCTCGTAATGGAAGACCCCTCGACGGCGAAATATACCGAAGGCAAAACGCCGAAAAAAATGGTTGTCGTCCCCGGAAAGATCATTAACATCGTAATATAGCGGCTACGAGTCCGGCACATTGCGGCAGGCCCGGGAATCGATCAGAACGGATTCCCGGACCTGCCGTTTTTATTTGGGTTAATTTTTTGGTTAATTTTTAAATTCCAGTATATCAAATGTTTGTGTTTATGTTTTAAAAAATTAATGCGGCGGCGGTGCGTTATATTAAAATAAAACCATATATTTGGGGTACTCCTTTCCGGCCATAAACGCCGGCAACGGAGCATAATAAGCACGCAACGGAAGATTGCCGGCCCGCACACTAACGGGTCACGGCAACCGTTTATATGTTAGGACGACTACTGAAACCGAAACGCCAAACGAAAACCACTAAACTTAAAACCACCTAAATAGACGTCATGAAAAAACTTTACATGAGATTTCTGATCGCATCCCTCGCTGCGGTCGTAGGGTTAGCTTCCTGCGTGGAAGAGGAAGCTCCGGAAGTTTCGTTGGTCCTCAAAGAGAGCCGGACGCAGAACCTGCCCAGCGCGAGCGGCAGCTTCACCAGGACGATCCTCTCGAACGACGACTGGACCGTAACCATCCCGGAAGAGGCCGCGTCGTGGCTGACCGTAGACGTTACACGTGGAAAAGGCAACGCCACGATAACGTTCAATTACGAGGCCAACCCCGAGGAGTACCACACCACCACAGTCAAGATAACCAACGGACTAACGATGATAGAACTCCTCGTTAGGCAGACCGGAGACATATCCACGGAAGTATTATACGCCGAAACTTTCGGCGCCGGAGTGTCCAAGACTTTCGGCCCGGAAGGCGACAGGTGGCCTTTGGTCAACGAATACGCCGTCGCAGGCCTCGCCTGGGGAACGAGCGGCACGGGTTCGGCCAACGTAAAATATTCCAACGAAGGCGCTTCCGAAGTGCAAAGGGAAACCAACTCCGAGGGATATAAAAACGCCAGCGGCTCGAACAACGTGCGGTTGGGTCAGACGGCAGGCAACACCCTGGAAATACACGGCATATCCACCCAAAACGCCATGTCGTTCGATATCAGCTTCGGCCTGTGTTCCTCGGCCGGCGTGACCCTCGATTTCAGCTACGACCAGGGCGCTACATGGGAACCCGTAACCCTTTCGGCGTACGCCACCCCCAACGAGTGGGCCGTGGTGTCGGGCCTTATGGTGACGCCCGACCAACGCAGCGAACTTTGGGTGCGGTTCACCTCGGCGGCAACCAGCCACGGAGCCATGCTGGACGATATCAGCATCTCCGTAAAACGCTATACAGACGCCAGTCTGCCTATCCTGACAGCATATCCGGTACTCATATCCAACGTCAAGCCCACGTCGGCCGTCGTTTACGCCAAATACGAGATCAAAGACCCGAGCATGACCGTCTCCACTTACGGCGTCAGGTGGAAGAAAAGGTCGGCGGCGGAATATGATCCGGCCGATTTCCATGAACAACACCCCGCTACCGACCCCAATCTGGAGTTCGAAATACTCAACCTGGAAGAGGATACTGAATATGTCTTCATGACCTATATAGTAGCCTCCACCAGGGGTGTGCCTTCCACCTATTCGAGCGTAGAACAGATGTTTGCGCCCACCATCAATCCTCAGCAATGCATCTGGTACGAGGACGGCGGCTCGCTCAACGCAGGCAGCGCGCCCGGCAAAAGCGTCGAGGTGATGAACGCAGGGCAATCCGGTTCCCTTTCGTGGAACAAACAAGGCACAAGCAAAGCCACCGTAACCTACGAGGGCAACAGCCTGATAGGGATCGTCAGCTCGCTTCCCGCCAGCCAGTTCACCGTGCAGGGAGACAAGGTGGCCACCATGTGCTATCCTTTCGCTTCCGGAGGTAACGCCATTATGTTCAAGGCACCCGAAAGACCCGAAGGCGCAAAGCCCACCTTTACCGTAAAAGGCATAGACGTTTCGACCAAATCCAGCGTAACCCTGTTGTTCGGCATGTCGAAATGGAAATATGAAGCCAACCAGAACGTTTTCGATCCCACATTCTCGCCCGCGGCCGTCACGCTGGAGTATTGCGTGGACGGCGTCGGAACGGAATGGCTGCCCGCACACTACACATACAGCGTTCCGGAATCGCCCAACACCAAAACGTTCTTCCGTTCGAGGGTAGTGATAGACGTAGAAGGCGCAACCACGCTGTGGCTCCGCTGGATATGCAACGACTTCACATCGAGCAACTACAAGATAGACGATATAAAACTTTTCGAAGGGGGTACGGTCGTACTCCATTCCGAGCCCTCCGTGTACACAGGCTCCGAAGTAGCAGCCCAGACAACGTCGTACACGGCCATAATCGAAGGCAACCGCATAGTGGCCGGCACCTCGCCGGTACTCTTCGCAGGGGTAGAATACCGTCTCAGAGGTACCAGCAACGCCTGGATAGCCGTGTCGAGCAACGATATATCGCAGTCGCACTACAGCGTACACCTCGGACTGAGCCATCTGCTCATACCCTTCTCCGACTACGAATTCAGAGCGTATGCCTCAACCAGCGAAGGCACTTACGTTTCTCCGTCGATAGGCTACTTCAAGACCAAAGGCCTTCCTGAAAATATGGTATGGCACACGTCGTTGGGCGGCATATCCGACATAGTGGCAACGCCAGTCGACATACTGCACTACTCCAAGTGGATGAACAACGGCGACGGCGGCAAGGACGTCATATATGAAGGCACCACAGGCGTCACCGTGCGCTCTTACACCAACAGCGTCGGTTCTAACGGCTACGAGGGCGCATCGGGCTACAACTGCGTCTTCCTCACCGCCGGTACCCTGGTTGCCAAAGATATCCTCGTACACAACCTCTCCAAAGCTACCGTAACCTTCGGCGCAAGCGCGAGCGGATTCGACGCGTCGCAGTTCCTTCTGCACGTATCGTTCGACGACGGGCTTACGTGGGAGACCGTTCCTTACGCGAGGGTCGCATGCCAAACCGGCACATGGGGCCTGTGTACCGCCTCGATAACCATCCCCGCCGACGTCATGAATATGAACATGGCATGGGAAGCGACCGGCACCGGATACCGTCTGGACGATATCACCCTCTACTCCGAGGATCACCTCTCGGTCATAACCCGTCCCGTGGTCACTACCGCCGTACTTGCGGAAGCAGATATAGATTACAACGACGCAAGCTTTAAAGGGACCATCACCCCGGGTAACACCACACTGCTCACCTACGGCTTCGAAATGAAGGTCACCAAAGGCGGCAAATGGAGTACCACGCCTCCCGACGTTGCCGGCACACTCGTGGCCGGTGAGCTGAGCGCTACGGCCGAGAACCTGCGCATGGGCGTAGGATATTCGGTAAGGGCATTCGCAACCGCCACAGGTTTCCGTTCAAGGATCTATGGCGAAGAAAGGACTTTCAAAACCCTGACCGACTTCCGTCCCTTGCCCTCGGTAACCTCGTACTCCGACGACTTCTCTTCGGTAACCACGGACGGGCAACAATACGGCAATCTCGATTGGGAATCGTTCAACAGCGACGGCAACCCCTTCAACGGATGGAAAACCCACTTCACCAGCAGCCCCGCGCTTAAGTGCTACCAATGTACGGGCGCAGGAAGCGCAGAAGTAGAGGTTGAGGCCTACACCCTGCTGCGCAGCCCTCTGAACGTCAAGAACGCCACCTCACAGATACTTTGCTTCCGTTCGGCCTTTGCCGGTACGGTGGCCGACGGCACGAGCCTCAAACTGGTCGCAACTACCGAGTTCGAAGGCGATTTCGGCGGCACCACATGGACGGAAATTGCAGACGTATCGATGAATCCCCTCTCGCATACGGCGTCTAAATGGACATATAACGTTGTCGACCTCTCCGCATTCAGCGAGTCGGACAACCTGTTCATATGTTTCAAATACGAAGGCAAAGCCCTGGCATATTATATAGACGACGTTGCATTCGGGACCCAACCGCTTCCGTTCACATGGGGTACGCCCTATATTGTGGATGCCAGCGGCCTGAACGTCGACACCAACTTACCGAGCAATTTCCCGACTCAATATCCCGCCAAGACTCTTAAGATACGGGTACCGTACTCCAACAATCCCGGAGCCGTAACGTACTCCAACGTGGGTGTAACCCAGTCGGGAGTGGCCGGATTGAACGACGTTTCGCCGGAAACCGTCACCACCGGAAGATATGCCGACGGCGAGCTGGAGTTCGAGATAACGGGCAAACCCACTGTATCAGGCACGGCCACGTTCTCCATCAACGGCCTTACCGGCCTTGTGAACAACACCGTCACGGCCACTGTAGGCAACAAGTTCTCGCTGACATGGATAATGGCGCCGCAGCCCTCCGTCGCCGCAGGTATACTGTCCTACGTATGTCCGTTCCTGCCAGCCGTAGTAGGCCCGGCAACCATTCTCGACGCCAACAAACTCCGCTATGTAGTACCTTCCGGCACAGTGACCACATTTGCCGGCGCGGCTACTCCTCAAGCATGGGGAGGCCAATGGCCCATAGCAGGATCGAACGCAGGCTATACCTACGCTTTCGGAGACGACATGACAAACAACGAACCCAAGTTGAAGAACATGCCGGGCGGATACGCCATAGTAGGTTTCTCGTCCCCGAAGCAACTTATTTTAAGCAATATATGGTTCAACTACCGTAGAAACGGCGGCAACGCACCCGCAAGGCTCGCCGTGCTTTATAAGGTAGGTGGAGAGTATAACGACTACAACAGCTACAATATCATATACAAAACCACGGCCGACATAGTCGCCACGGTGAATAACAACGGAACCGTATTCGACATACCTCTGGCAGCCCCGGTGACTATCCCGGCCAACACGGTGATATGGATCAAGTTCTCGCTGTACAAAGCCGGAGCCAACAACGGTCTGACCTACTTCAACAGTAACTACAACAACCCAACCAACAATAACTACGACCCCAGCCTGACGCCTCAGCCGGCGATCATCATCTCGGGTACGGTTGTGGAATAGTTGCGGTTATTGTACGCTTTCTCGCAAAAACCGGAGGGATTTCCTCCGGTTTTTGTATAACCGCCCGCCATGCCGTTTTTCATAAACCCTGTCGAAAGCAACCAGATAAACAGGTTGGCCTTAAGATGCACGATATGCGCGGCCGACATATAATCGATACCTCTCTTGTTTATGCTGCATTCCCTTACGATCCTATTGGCCTTTTGCGCGGCGGCCGCAACCGTAACCGCCGGCCCTCCGGCGCACGCCGCCAAACCTGCCGCGCAACGGGCGGCAAAAGACACCGTGCGGGTGTACGGACGTTTCGAAATGCCATCGGTCTCCGACAGCACCTGGTTGATAGACGACGCCGGGGGACGCTACGCCCTCGAATACTCTCCCGCCCAGAAACACGCTCTGTGGGTGGCATGGCAACTCTATAGCGGATTCGGCCATGGCGTCCGCACCGCGGGCGATCCATGGAAGCGCGACGGCCGTATACCGGAAACGCAGAATATCGACCCGCGCAACAGGGCGTCGGGAGCCATCGACTACAAATCGCAACGCATGGTCACCGACACCATGGCAACGATAACCTACGACCGCGGCCACCTTTGCCCCTCGCAAGACCGTACTTCGGACCCCGAAGTCCCCGGCGACGAAACCCGCGGCCGCGCGATCAATACGCAAACGTTCATCTTCTCCAACTGCTCGCCACAGCTGCCGGCATTCAACAGGGGGATATGGGAAAAACTGGAGTCGTGCATCGCACGCTGGGGGCGTACGCCTGGCGACACGCTATACATATGCGCAGGCGGAAGCATAACAATGCCCGGCGGAGTGGCGCTGCACACCGTGCCGAGCGGCATAGCCGTGCCTAAATACTACTTCAAGGCCGTGTTGCGCAAGCGCGGCGGATCGGAATGGAGCGCCATAGGATTCTGGCTCGAACACCGAGACTGGGGACGCTCCAACGCCGACTTTACGGCGAATATCGGCAAGATAGCCGTAACGGTAGACCAGATAGAGGCGCTTACGGGACTCGACCTCTTCCACTCGCTGCCGGCGGCGATACAGGAAGCCGCAGAGAAACAAAAAAATTTTGACGACTGGAGTTTCATTCCATAATGTGGAGATTTTTAACTATCTTCGTGCTGTAAATAACGTGAGTCCGGGATAAGGTCCCGAACAATGTTAAATAGCCCGAGATGAAAAGACCGATACGGACATTATTGTTTTTGGCGGCCGTGTGCCTGGTATGTATGGGCCAGTCGCCGTCCAACCGCTACGCTATCGCGTTCTATAACCTCGAAAACCTGTTCGACACCATCAACGATCCTGCCACGATGGACGAAGAGTTCACCCCCGAAGGTTCAAAGCAATGGACTACGGCCCGCTACCGCAGGAAACTCGACGGCATAGACAGGGTTATATTCGAGATGTCTGCCGCAACCAAAGGCTATCCGTGCGTCATAGGTCTTTCGGAGATGGAAAACCGTCACGTATTGACCGATCTCGTGGCCATGCCGAGGATCAAAAAAGCCGGTTACCAAATAGTCCATTACGATTCGCCGGAGGCGCGCGGAGTTGACGTGGCGCTGCTTTACCGCCCGGATGTATTCCGGTACGAAGGCAGTTACCCAATAACCACCGCGGTTCAATCGTTACCCGGATTCAAAACGCGCGATATCCTGGCCGTATGGGGGTCGATAGGCAACGACCGTTTCTGTTTCTTCGTCTGCCAATGGCCTTCCAGACGCGGGGGAAAAGAGTCGTCGGAATTTAAACGGGTGGGCGCAGCCGAGTGCGTACGCCATGCGGCCGATTCGATCATGCGCCTCAGGCCGGATGTCAAGATAGTGATAATGGGAGATATGAGCGACAATCCCTCAGATGTGAGCCTGGCCAAAACCATAGGCGCGTCGAACAATGCGGCGTCGGTTAGACCGCGCGGATTCTACAATCCCTTCTGGGAAATGTACAAAAAAGGAGTCGGTTCGGTAATATACGGCGAAGAGTGGAATATGTTCGACAATATAATAGTAAATTGCGAACTGCTCAAGCCCGCAGCCGGAAGTTTAGGCCTGGCCAAATCGGAAAAGAACGGCTTTGCAGGAAACGTATTCAGCCGCCCGTTCATGTGGCAACAGACCGAAACGAGCAAAAGCGCCCCGTGGCGTACATATTCGGGCAACACATACTTGGGAGGATATTCCGACCATCTGCCCGTATACATAATCATATCCAAATAGATTTCAGGTATGAAACTCCTGCCTCTCAATATCCTGTCCGCAGCCCTGGCACTGGCCGTCCTGTGCGGATGCTCCGGCGGCGACGACGGAGAGAAAGCGCCTTCCGCAGACCCGTCCGTCGCGTCGTTCACCCCAGAGGCGGCCCCGCACGGTTCGACGCTCACCATCAACGGCGAGGGATTCAGCCGCAGCGCATCCAAAAACATAGTCACCATCAACGGCATACAGGCCGAAGTGACATCGGCCACGGCGAGCGTCCTTACCGTCACCGTGCCGAAAAATACCGGTTGCACTGGTGCGGTGACGGTAACGGTAGGCGGCAAGAGCGCATCGGCCCAGGCCGTATTCACCTATATCCCCACGTATGTGCGCGTAGCGACGTACGGCAGTTTCTATATCAACGACTTCAAATGCCTGGCGACCGACGCCGCCGGAAACATCTACATCAACGACGGCCACTGCATCTGCATGATAACGCCCCAGGGAGGTAAAACGATCCTGGCAGGCAGGTTCGACACCCAGGGCTTCGCCGACGGCGACGGACAGACGGCGCGATTCGATACGCCCGAGGGGATAGCCCTCGACAATGCGGGCAACATCTACGTGGCCGACTATGGCAACAGCCGCGTGCGCCGCATAGACGCCGCAGGCAACGTCACGACCGTGGCCGGCGACGGCACGGCCGAAACCCTGAACGGCCCGGCGAGCATAGCGTTGGACGGCGAAGGCAGGGTGTACGTGGCGGCATTCTACGCCAACCGCATATACAGGATAACGCCGTCGGGTTTGGAGGTTTTCGCAGGCGACGGTACGCAGGAAAATCTCGGCCGACCCAAAGGCATAGCGTTCGACGCTTCGGGAAACATGTACGCAACAAACGAATCCAATAACCACATTTACAAGATATCTCCCTCGGGACAGATTAGTACGTTGGCAGGCGTGGGTCCCGCAGGCAACGACGACGGCCCCGGCGACCAGGCTACTTTCACCGGCCCCCGCAGGCTGGCCGTGGACAAATTCGACAATATCTACGTTTCGCAGGGTTGGAGCGAAGAAAGTTGCCTGATACGGAAAATAACTCCCTACGGAGAGGTGAGTACAATAGCCGGAGGAGGCAACCAAGCCGACGGCGACGCCATGAGCGCCCGCCTGTGGAATCCCGAGGGGATTGCCGTGGACGCCACAGGAAATATATTGTTCGCCAACAGGCACAGCCAGAGCATTTCTATGGTGGTGGCCGAATAGGGGATCACAGTTACGCCATTACGGCACTTACGCCGCCGCCCGCTATACATGTGGGCGGCGGCGTAAGTGCTGTAATGGGCCTGCACGGAGACAGGTCTCGGATCAGTCAGGAAAAAGGTGGGCGTTAAGATGCGCGACGCAAAGAAGCGTTACCCCTTACGGCGGCGACGCCGTGCATGGCGTGTGCCATGTTTCACTCTTTGTTTGAGCTTCAAACCGGAACGGACTGAAGCCAGTGAGGATTTGAAATCAGAAGGATAAGTGAAAGATGGTGCGCGATATATGCGGCCAGCATATAATCGAGACTGGTCCCGGATCTCGAATCCGCATTGGCCGCGCAGGGCTGGAGGGGCCCTATTTGCTTATGGTAAAGCTGAACGTCGATCCCTTATCGGGTTGGCTGCGGAGCGTTATCTTCTCGCCGTGGGCCTCTATTATATGCTTTACTATCGACAGGCCGAGGCCGGTGCCGCCCATCTCGCGCGAGCGCGATTTGTCGGTGCGGTAGAACCGTTCGAAAACGCGCGGCACATCCTGCTGGTCTATACCCATACCGTCGTCCGCAACCTCCACCATGACCTTATCGAATACGTCCAGGAAATTTATATCCGTCCGTCCGCCTTCCCTGCCGTATTTTATCGAATTGGTGACCAGGTTCCACAGCACCTGCTCCATATACTTGCGACCGGCAGTGACCCAAACGGATTGGACGGCCTTTGCGGGCGATTCGATGCCCGAGATAAATATTTTTATCCCCTTTTTATCGGCTTCCATGGCCGCGTCCTCGGCTATTTCCCGGGCCAGCGAGGCTATGTCGAACCTCTCACGACGCATCTCGAGCATACCCGATTCGAGACGCGATATCTCTTCGAGGTCGGTGACGATATCTATCATTCGGTCTACGCTCTTCTCGGCCCTTTCGAGATAGCGACGGTTTACCGCGCTGTCCTCCAGGCCGCCGTCCAGAAGGGTGAGGATATAGCCCTGGAGGGTGAAGATGGGTGTCTTCATCTCGTGCGAAATGTTACCCAGGAACTCCTTGCGGTATTTTTCGTTTTCTTTCAGGCGGGCGATTTCAACCTCGTTGCGTTCGGCCCACACAGACAACTCGGATTCCATCGTACCTACCATGCCTTTCATGGCGTACTGCTGTTCCAATTCGCCGGTTTTCACATCGCGGGAGAGGACTATATTATACAAGGGCTTTATCTTGTATATCACATACTTGCGCACCAGTATCAATGTCAGGGGGAAGGCTGCGACAGCGCCAGCCAGCGCGCCAAAGATCGCGCGGAGGAAACCTGTGCCGGAAATAAGCAGCACCGCCGCTATTACCGCCGCCGCGGAGAGCGACACCCAAACAGCCAGAGACCTTATGCGCCTTATCTTCATTTTGGCTGGATTACGCCGTAAGCCGTCATCAATTTGGTGATGTATTTCCCAACTATATCGAATTCGAGGTTCACGCGCGAGCCGACGCGGAAAGTGTGGAAATTGGTATGCTCGTAAGTATAAGGGATTATAGCCACGCGGAACGATCCTTCTTTGGAATCGACCACCGTCAGGCTCACGCCGTTGACGGCGACCGACCCTTTCTCCACCGTCACGTTCCCTCCTTCGGGTTCGTATTCGAATGTGTAGTACCAGCTTCCGTCGGCCTCTTCCACTGCCGTACAGCGAGCCGTCTGGTCCACGTGGCCCTGCACTATATGTCCGTCAAGGAGGGCGTCCGGTTTCATGCTGCGCTCGAGGTTTACCGAATCGCCCGGCCTGAGATCGTCCAGGTTGGACTTTTCGAGCGTCTCGCGTATGGCGGTTACCGTATAAGAGCCGCCCTCGACGGAGGTGACGGTAAGGCACACTCCGTTGTGTGAGACGCTCTGGTCTACCTTAAGTTCGGCGGCGAACGGCGCGCTGAGCGTAAAATGTTTATTCGATTGATCCTGGCGTACATCCTCCACACGGGCTATCGCCTCCACTATTCCCGAAAACATATCTGTCGTTTAAATATTATTAAATTTTACTCACAAACCTCAACCTGCGAAAGTTCGATGCCTATGCGCGAGAGTAACTCCAGCCCATCGTGCGAATGGTAACTCTCGCAGTATACCACGCGTTTTATCCCGGCCTGTATGATCAGCTTCGCACACTCTATGCACGGCGAAGCGGTGATATACAGGGTGGCTCCCTGGCAGTTATTGGCGCTCTTGGCCACCTTGGTTATGGCGTTGGCCTCGGCGTGGAGTACATAGGGTTTGGTTTTACCCATGTCGTCCTCGCAGACGTTCTCAAAGCCGGACGGCGTGCCGTTATAGCCGTCGGATATGATCATCTTATCCTTGACGATCAGCGCCCCCACCTTGCGGCGAACGCAATAGGAGTTCTCGGCCCATATCCGCGCCATGCGTATGTAACGCATATCCAGCTGCCGCTGCTTCTCCCCGTGATATCCCATGCTATGCTTATTTTCCCCCAAATGTACGAATTTATTATAAAATAAGGTATATTTGCATACTAAGCAACCTAACCCTCTATCCCGCCATGAAGCTATTCAAAACCCTCTGCATCCTCCTTTCCGCGACCATGATAGTTTCAACCTCGGCCGCCCAGCAGAAGGGGGATCAGGCCATCGGAGCCGGCCTTTCATACATCACCGGCGACGGATACACCAGCGGCGGCATCACTGTCAACTACAGGTATTGCCTCTCGGACGCCTTCCGTCTCGAACCCGGATTTACGTTCTATTTCCCTAATGACAGGTGGTCTATGTGGGAGACGGGACTCAATTTCCATTTTCTGTTCAAGCCCGATCCGTACATTACGCTATATCCCGTCCTGGGGTTGGGCATAACCGGAGCGTATTACGGCGGCCCGACGGTGGCCAGCAACGACTTCTCCGAAACAAGTTTCGCCTACTCGCTGGGAGCCGGCGCCGACTACCGCATAGACGACGACAAAACGGTGTGGATGCAGTATCAATTCAAAATATCGCGCTTCGAAAGGTCGGCCATATCGCTGGGAATATCATTCAGGTGGTAGGGATCAGGCATACATCTATCCTTATCGTCAGCGCGGACTAATTCCGGAAATCGCGTATTTGCATTTTTTCTCGAGGGAGTTTGATAAAAAGAGGCCGTCTCAAAATATTTTGAGACGGCCTCTTTGTGTCAATGACCTTTATTTATACAAAAACCGCTTTATCTTCTGCGTGGGCGTTTTCTCGAAAGCCTCCGCATGTTCTTTCACGATAGATATCCGCGAAAATTTGCTCACCTTGGAGTTGACGTAGTTCATAAGGTCGGATTTAACCTCATCCATCTTATACCCCCATCCCTCCTTGAGGTTTTTATAGCGGCGCTCGAGTTCCTCCCGGTCGAAATTCACCAACGCCACCAACTTACCCTTGTCCTCGCTCACTATGGAGTCCGAGACGAGGAAATAGCCGTTTATCACATTCTCTATCTCCTCGGGATAGATATTCTCGCCTCCGGGACCGAGGATCATATTCCCGAGGCGGCCTTTGATGTACAGGTAGCCGTCCGCATCCATCACCCCGAGGTCCTTCGTACGGAACCATCCGTCGGCGGTGAAGGCGTCGGCCGTGGCTTCGGGATTTTTGTAATATCCCTTCATGGTGGAGGGACTTTGTACCACTATCTCACCCTCGCCCGTCTCGGGATTGGGGTTGTCTATACGTATCTGCACGCCGGGCATCGCCGGGCCGGTGGACTGCAGGCGCGTCTTGCCCACGCCCGCACCCGCAATGAGGGGGGCAGTCTCCGTGAGGCCGTAGCCTATGGCGTACGGGAAGCGGGCTTCGGCCAAGAAGCGCTCGGTATCCGGATCGAGCTTGGAGCCGCCTATGCCGAAGAAACGCAGACGCCCCCCGAAAGCCGTCTTTAGGGCGCCTCCGGCCATACGGTGTATCATTTTGCGTAACGCAGGCACGCCGTAAAGCCAACGCATGAAAGCGTTGCCCGAAAAACGCGACGTTATGCGGCTCTTATATATCTTCTCCATGATAAGCGGCACGCTGAGCAAAGTCGTGGGCCTCACATCCCTGAGGGCCGGCATAAGCACAGAGGCCGTGGGCGGCTTGTCGAGGTACACCACCGAAGCCCCCTGGCGGAAAGGCAGCAGCATGCCGAAAGAGCATTCGTAGGTGTGGGCCAGCGGCAACATCGACAGGAATATATCCCATGGCTGCACCAGCTGTATTTTAAGTACCATCTCGAGCTGCTTGCAAAGGTTGCGGTGGGTGAGCATCACTCCTTTGGGCGATGAGGTCGTCCCGGAGGTGTATATTATGGCGGCCACGTCGTCCGGAGCCGGCTCGCCTTCCGTCCCCTTGTCGTCGCAGGTTTGCGATATCACCCCCAGATTTTTGCTGCGGATGACTATGTTCATGGCCTTGACGCTGTGCGACGACAGTTTGGAAAACAGCTTGTCTGACACTATAAGCGCCTTGGCCTCGCTGTGTTCCAGGATAATGTCGAGCTGCGATCCGGAGAAATCGGGCAGGACGGGTACCACGATCATTCCCGTGATCACCGTCGCGAAGTACGCCACGCCCCAGTTGGTCATATTACTACTAAGAAGGACTACCTTATCCCCTTTCGACAGGCCGGCTCCGAGCAACAGGTTGCGTACGGTATCGACCCTTTCGGCGAAAACGTCGTAAGTTATATTCTCGCCATGGTACATAGACGAAACGGGACGCGATGCATAAGCGTTTACGCTATGCAGATAAAGTTCCCGCAAGGTTCCAAATTCCATAAAGTTCAGAATAGTGATATCGCAAAAATACGTTTATTTATAAATATAAACTATTTTTATGCGAATTTCTTGTATGATCGCCCATAAATACATCCTCGACACAGCTCGCGGCATAGGTTTCGACCTGTGCGGCGTGGCCCGCTACCGTCCTATGGACGAGCATCGCGCACGCATTGCGGAGTGGCTATCGGCCCGTCGCCACGGCGGGATGGAATATTTGGAACGCAACGTGGAAAAACGCCTCGATCCCGCCGCGCTGGTGGAGGGAGCGCAGACGGTGATAGTTTGCGCCGTAAGTTACAACCACGGAAAGAGCCGCGGGGATGAGCCGCGCATAGCCTCATACGCCCTCTGCACGGACTATCACATTATAATGAAAGGTATGCTGGAGCAAATGCTGTCGGAGTTGAGGAAAGGCTGTCCCTCCCTGTCGGGGCGGGCGTTCACCGATTCGGCTCCCATCCTTGAGAAGGCTTGGGCCGTCGAGGCCGGGCTGGGGTGGATAGGACGTAATTCTCTGTTAATAACACCTTCGCACGGCTCCCTGGTGCTGCTCGGCGAGCTGATCGTTGACGTTCCCGCCGACAGCTACGACCGTCCTTACGCCAGGACGGAATGCGGCGGGTGTACCCGCTGCGTGGAGTCCTGTCCCGCAAAGGCCATAACAAGCGGAAGAACGATAGACGCGAACCGCTGCATAGCCAGGCAGACCATCGAAAAAGGAGAAGACCCGCAAGCACGTCTCCACGGATGGATATACGGCTGCGACGTATGCCAGGAAGCCTGTCCGCACAACAAAACGGCTATTCCGGCAAGCAACGGAGCCATGACTCCGGTAGCCGATCCGCAAACCCTCACCACCGAATACTGGCAAACCCTCACCGGCGAGCGTTTCTTGGAACAGTGGGGCGACACGCCCCTGGCCCGTCCCGGCCTCGACCGTATCAGGCGGCATCTGGACAGGGAAAAATGATCAATGGAACGGCTGCGACCCCACGTTGGCTGCAAATAATAGAGGATCGGCCCGGAAGACCGGCCTGCGTTAAGATGCGCGGCGAGGGAAAGCGCCGCGCCCTACGGTAACCACGCCGCGCATAGCGTGCGTCAGGTTTCGCTTATCGTTTGAATTTCAAACCGGAGCGGACTGAAGTCCGTGAGGATTTGAAATGAGAAGGATAAGTGAAAGATGATGCGCGATATGCGCGGCCAACACATAATTGAGGTCGGCCCCATATAAAGCCGGGGGCGTCTCAAAACGAGACACCCCCGGCCATCCACCGGCCTTACGCCGGGCTAAGCTTTCGCTTTATGTTTTTCTATCTGCTTGCGGATGGCGTCGATAGCCTCATCCACCGATTCTTCAAATGTTTTACTCCTCTCCTCGGCGACCAATTCGGCTCCCGGAATCTCCAGGCGCACGGTGGCTATCTTATTGCCCTTTTCGTGATCTTTGTCCACTTTAAGGATCACTTCGGCCGAGATCACTTTTTCGGCGAAACGTTCCAACTTAGACATTTTACCCTCGATGAATTCGATCAGACGGTGGTCTGCGTCGAATTTTACGGATTGAATCTTTACGTTCATGATAATTCCCTCCCTGTTTAATGTATTATTTATGCGCCCTCGGATGGGCGTTGTTATATGCCTCTTTAAGTTTCGATATCGTATTGTGGGTATACACCTGAGTGGCTTTTAGCGATGTATGCCCCAATAATTCCTGTATTTCGCGCAGGTCGGCGCCGGCTTCAAGCAGGTGGGTGGCGAAAGTGTGCCTCAACACGTGCGGACTGCGCTTGCCCTGTACCCCTGCCTCTGCAAGGAGCCTGCCAACCGTTCGCGAAACCTCCGACTGCGATATGCGTTTTCCTTTATTTCCTAAAATTAACGCCTTTTCGCCGGAAAAACAAATATTTTCAATATTAATTTTCTCCGCATAAGCCGCTATCTCTTTGCAAACTACGTCGAGCAGCGGTATTATACGTTCGCGATCGCCCTTACCGCGTACTTTCAATTCGCCGTGTTCAAGGTCGACGTCGTCGCGGTTTATGCCCACCAACTCCGAAAGGCGTATCCCTGTGGCATAGAAAAGCATTATTATAAGTCTGTCGCGCATGCGGGCAAGGTCGTCTCCGGGCGACGGGACCAGTGAGGCGGTCACTTTCTCCATGCGGCTCAGCTCTATATGCGCGGGGAGCGGCGAGCCGCGCTTTTGCAGCCTGACGCCCCGCGAAGGATCGGCCTGTAAAAGATCCTGGCGTCTCAGGTAACGGCAAAACGAACGCATGGCGCTCAGGTGGCGGTTGACGCTGGCCGGCTTGTGTCCCGTGGCCGAAAGGTTCATCACCCATTCCCTTATCAGCGGCGCGGTGAGTTTGGCGACATCGAGCGGCGCGCCTTTACCCTCCCCTTCGCCGCAGGCGAAACGGGCGAAATCGCAAAGGCTTTCGCGATAGGCCAACACCGTCAGGGGCGAATAGCGTTTTTCGGTTTCGATATATTTCAGAAAATCCTCTATCATGTCAACATAATAACGCATCCAATTACGTATTGGCCGCGCGATATGCGCAGCCAACATATAATTGAGACCGGTACTTTTTTCAAACTGATCCCGTATTGCAAATATAACTAATCCGCAAACAAAAACACGCCCGGAATCGTGAAAATTCCGGGCGCGGCGTAACCATTCGAAGACAGGCGGCTATTCCTCGTCTTTGAACATATGCTGCACGTAGATGGCGTGTTGTTTGCCTTTGCGCTTTACTATAGAGGGTTTGGTGAAATACTGGCGGGAGCGGAGTTCTTTGAGTACACCGGTCTTTTCGTATTTGCGTTTGAATTTCTTGAGGGCGCGTTCGATGTTTTCGCCCTCTTTGATAGGCATGATTATCATTTTCCGTAAGGTTTTTAGCGGTTAAAACTGTTGAATTCGAGGTATGGGCCTAAAAGCGCAGCTTCCCGCGCAGTCAGCGTCCCGTCTTTTATCATCTCTTCAGGTGAGTTCCAACCTCCTTTCAACTGTCTGTTTTTAACTATCTTCCGCAACACCAACGCGGGTATGTACGGGTGAGGCGCCATAGCCTCGGGGGCTGCAAAGTTAATATCTATTTTTCGTATTTTGGTGCTGTCGACACATATTTGTTGCAAAATTCTTTCATAATTCGTTTCCGTCATCCCCTGCACCGCCGTCAACTGGGACGCCCTGGCGAATCCGCCGAGGCTTTCGCGCAACGCTACGATGCGGCCGGCCGTAAGCGCTCCTATTCCGCCCAAGGCCTCCAACGCGGCCGAATCGGCCGTATTCAACTCTACCGGCGCATGCTTTTTAGCGCGCTCCGCGGGGACGAGGGCTATATATGGCTCGAGACGCCGGAACATCTCAGGCCCAACCACGTAACATTCGGCGAATTCCGCCACGGAGCGGAAACCGCGCAACTGCTCACGGCGTTCGACGATGGACTCCGCCTGCCTGGCGGAGAAGCCCAGGGCGCGGAAACCTTCGGCGTCGAGACCGTTCGGATCGAAAGCGAAGAGGCTGTCGCGGCGGACGCGGCTGTCGTAACCCGCCTGCGGGGCGACCGCCTCGCGTTCCCTCTTTTCGAAGGCGAACCGCGGCCCGATAACTATATACGGCTCAAGGGCGTAAAAGATAGAATCGCCCACATCCCAGCACGTGGCGAAATCCTCCTTTATGCGGAAGACCTTGCCTCCTTTACGGTACCTTATGATGCCTGCCGCAGCTTTGGAGGTGAAACCCAGCGCCCTGAGGTCGCGGTAAGAGGCCGTGTTGGGATCGAAAGGGAAGAGGCTCGGCGAGGCGTGCGGCGCGGAGACGCCGACGGCGACAGTATCGAGGCCGGCCTCCCCGGCGGTTAGGCGTCCGGCGTCATCATATCCGGCCACAGCCATATCGGCGGCCAGGCGCAGTCCGGCATCGAAACGCGGGCGGCCCATATGGGCGGCAAGAAAAGAAACTATGATCATCAGCGGAATGAACCAAAGTATCCCGCGCCGCTCACGCTCGGAAAACGAGAGCAGCGCCCTGACGACCTCTTTGAATTTGCCCATGGCCGGACGGGGGGATATTGCTACTTTCTCTTCTTATACACCCAAACATCGGGATATTTGGCCGCAAGCTGCTCTTTCCGGGCGTTGGCCGCGGCCTCGTCCTGGGTGTCGAAAGCACTAACTATCAATCGGGTGGATGACATATTGATTATCGTGCATTTCAACGAATTATCGGTTGCGGCAAGCTCCCGGACGAGTTTCTCGGCATTCTCCCTCGAGGAGAACACCCCCATCACCAGGTGATAGCTCGGGCTGTTGGTTACGGCGGGCGCAACCTGCGCCGGTTTTACCTCCGGCTTAACCTCGGGTTTAGTCTCGGGTTTGGTTTCCGGTTTAGTCTCGGGTTTGGCCTGGGGCTTTACCTCTGGCTTGGTTTTGGTGCTTGTTTCGGGCCTGGATTCCTGGCGGGCGGGCCTTGCGTCGGCCTCGGCTTTCGGGGCTTCGGTTTGTTTCCCCGTAGCCACGTCGCCAAGCGGCGATTGGGTTATCGAAGTGACTTCAAGCCCTTTTTCGGCCCTCTCCTTATTGCGTTTCGACAGCTCTTTCATCTCGCGTTGGACGGCGGCGTACTGCCTCTGCTCGGGCGTTTTGTAGAACAGAAAGAAGGCCGCGCCGCACACCGCAAGCGCAAGTACGACCGTGAGCGTTATCTGCGCGCTGCCGAAACGGGGCGAAAGTTTTACCGGGGCCTCCGAAGCGCCGGAAAGCGTCCGGCGCAAGGATTCCGAAGGTTCGAAACGGCCGTCGAATATCCTGCCCGCCTCCCCTATGGATACCTCGCCGGGTAACGCCGCCCCGGGAGTTATGCCTTTGCCGGCGAGCCAGGATCCGTAGGCGGCCTCCGGATCGCCCTCCATGTTTTCGGCTATCAGGGACGGCAGATCGGGCAGGCCGGACTGCTGGCCGCGCTCGAAAACGACCTCGAACGACGGCGGGGTGAGGCGGCGGCCGTTGAGTGCGGCGGGCCTGCGCTCCGTCCTGAGAGCGCCTACGCCCGGCAGGTTGACCCCGTTGAACGACGCGAGGGCGTCCGATATTATGTTGTCTATCCTGTTCATCGTTTTTTACCTTTAGGTTGTTTTTTGTTTTGCGGTTCCTCGTAAGGTTTGAGCGCCGGCGGGGTTAGCGCGGGCAACATAAGCGCCCTGACGATGAACCAGGCCCCGGCCACGACGAAGGGTATGCTGAGGATCTGGCCCATATCGAGCGCCATGGCGTTCTCGAAATCCGCCTGCGGATTTTTGATGAACTCTATGGCGAAGCGCGAGGCGAATATGAGGAATATGCCCAGTCCGAAGAGCAGGCCCGGGCGGCGGCGCGCCTCGTCCTTTTTATAATACAGCCACAGGAGCAGGAAGAAGGCCGCCAGGTAGCACAACGCTTCGTATATCTGAGTAGGGTGTTTGGGTACGGTCTCTCCCGCGCGTACGAAGACGAATCCCCACGGCAGAGAGGTTTCTGTGCCGTAGATCTCCGAATTGAAAAGGTTGCCCAGGCGTACTATGGCCCCGCTTATGGCCACGGCCACCATTATGCGGTCGAGCGACCAGATATAGGGCATGCGGTTCTTGCGCGAAAACATCCACAGCCCTATGAGCAGCCCTATGGCCGCCCCGTGGCTGGCCAGGCCTCCCTCGCGCAGGTTCAGTATCCTAAGCGGATGGGCCAGGTAGTCGGAAAGGTCGTAAAAGAGGATATGCCCCAGACGCGCCCCGATCACGGTGGATAGTACCGCGTACCAGAATATGGAGTCGAAAACTTTGGGTGGATAGCCCTCGCGGCGGACGAAATCGGTAAAAAGCCACATGCTCGCCCCGAAGGCCAAAGCCCACATAAGTCCGTAATAACGTATGTCGAACGACCCTATCGAGAAAAATACGGGATCGAAATCCCAAACTATGGAAAGTAAATGCAGGTTCATGGAGCTATCGGTTTTCAAACTGGCCCGGCGAGGCCGACACAAAGGTAATAAAATTTCACGGAATCCGGCCACGACGCCGCGAGTGCGATTTAGGCGGACAGGCGCAAAATCTGTCTGAATTTCGTTAAAAAATCTTAACTTTGCCAACCAAAGCAGGCATCAGATGGCGAGCAAATATAAGACGTTCTCGGATAAATACGTTACGCCCAAGACCATAAAGTGGTTCTGGATAGTCGCCACCGCGCCTTTCGCGTTGGTAATTTTCATGCTTTTGCTCACCTCGACAGGCATTTTCGGCCGCCTGCCGTCGTTCGAAGAGCTGGAAAACCCGCGCAGCAACATAGCCACCGAAATATACTCCGAAGACGGCAAGATGATGGGTTCGTTCTATGTGCAGAACCGCTCCTACGTCAATTACGACGAGTTGGCCCCCGGACTGGTGGCGGCGCTCGTATCCACCGAGGACGCCCGCTTCTACTCACACTCGGGCATAGACTTCATTTCGCTGGCCCGCGTGGCTATGAAAACCGTGGCCATGGGCAACCGCGACCAGGGGGGCGGAAGCACGATAACCCAGCAGCTGGCCAAAAACCTCTTCCCGCGCGACACCGTCTACCGCAACTCGCTATCGCGCAACGTACGCACCGTGATGTTCAAGTTCAAGGAGTGGATAACGGCCGTAAAACTCGAATACAACTATACCAAAGAGGAGATAGTGGCCATGTACCTCAACACCGTCTCCTACGGCAGCAACGCCTACGGCATCAAATCGGCGGCCCACACCTTCTTCGGCAAGTCGCCCTCGGAGCTGAACATACAGGAGTCGGCCATGCTCGTCGGCGTGGTGAACGCCCCGAGCCGCTACAACCCCAAGCGCAACTACGACCGCGCCCTGCAACGGCGCAACCTCGTGCTTAGCCGCATGTGTACCGAGGGCTATCTGTCGGACCACGATGCCGATTCGCTCAAAGCCCTGCCAATCGACCTGGGAAAATACAAGCCCATATCGCACAACGAAGGGATAGGCACCTACTTCCGCGAGATGCTGCGCATGGTTATGACGGCCAAACGTCCCGAGCGTTCGAATTATTCCAGCGCCTGGGATTACGAATACGACGTGAAAACGTGGGACACCAACCCTATATACGGCTGGTGCGAAAAGAACCGCAAGGCAGACGGCACGCCGTACAATATCTACCGCGACGGAATAAAGATATACACCACGGTAAACTCGGCCATGCAGCAATACGCCGAAGAGGCCCTGCAGGAACAGATGGCAGCCGAGGTGCAGCCGGCAATGGACGCGCAATACGCCCGCACCAAAAAGATATTCAACGATATAAGCAAAGATCAGATTGACCGCATAATGCGGAATGCCATACGCTACTCCGACCGTTACCGCGAGATGAAGAACGCCAACGCCTCGCAGGCCGAGATAGATAAGGCTTTCGACACGCCCGCCCAGATGAGGGTATTCTCGTACAAGGGAGAGATAGACACCCTGATGACCCCGCGCGACTCCATCCTATACCACAAACGGATAATGCGCGCGGCGTTCATGGCCATGGATCCCTCCACGGGACACGTAAAGGCCTACGTAGGCGGCCCAAACTACCGCTATTTCAAATACGACATGGTGAAGCAGGGCAAACGCCAGGTGGGATCGACCATCAAGCCTTTCGTCTACACCTTCGCCATCGATCATCTGGGTATGACCCCGTGTACCATGGCGCCGAATCTGCAAACCGTGATAGAGACGGACAACGGCGACGCATGGAGTCCCAAAGAGGCGGGGAATGTGGAATACGACGGCGTCATGCACCCCCTCAAGTGGGGCCTGGCCCTGAGCCGCAACAACTACTCGTCGTGGATAATGAAACAGGCCCGCCAACCCGCCGCCGTAGCCGACTTTATACATAAATTAGGCATACACAGCTATATAGATCCCGTTTACGCCCTCTGCCTCGGTACGCCCGACGTATCGCTGTACGAGATGGTGGCAACATATTGCATATACGCCAACCGGGGCGTCTACACAGATCCAATCTTCGTGACGCGCATAGAAGACCGCCACGGCAACCTCATTTCGTCGTTCACCGCCACTACCAACGACGCTATCAGCGAGCAGACCGCCTACACCATGCTCGACATGCTCAAGTTCGTGGTGTCTAACGGCACGGCCAACCGCCTCAAGTGGGCTTTCGACGTAACGGGAGAGGTGGGCGGTAAAACGGGGACGACGCAGAACAACGCCGACGCATGGTTCATGGGCGTATCGCCCAAGCTGGTGGCCGGCGCATGGGTGGGGGCCGAAGATCCCAGCGTACACCTCTACGCCAGGGCCGAGGGATCGGTGATGGCGCTGCCGGTATACGGACGTTTCATGCGCAAGGTGTACGGCGATCCGCGCCTGGGCGTATCGCGCGGCGACACCTTCCCCGTGCCGGTGGGGGCCGTAAGCTACAACTGCCAGGACGACGGCCAGGAACAGCAGTCCGCGGCACGAAAAGACGAATTCTTCGATTAACCATAACAAAACAATCATAATGAACGTTGCTATTGTGGGCGCAAGCGGCGCCGTAGGACAGGAACTGCTCAGGGTACTCGACGAACGCCAATTCCCGGTGGATGAATTGCTTCTGTTCGGTTCGGGCCGCAGCGCCGGAAATAAATACAAGTTCCGCGGCAAAGAGATAACGGTTAAGCTATTGGCGCACAACGACGATTTTAAGGGCGTCGACGTGGCTTTCGTGTCGGCCGGAGCCTCCACATCCAAAGAGTTCGAGAAGACCATAACCAAACACGGCGCGCTGATGATAGACAACTCGAGCGCTTTCCGCATGGACGCCGACGTGCCTCTGGTAGTTCCCGAAGTGAACTCCAGGGACGCGGTCAACCCTCCGCGGAGAGTGATAGCCAACCCCAACTGCACCACCATACAGCTGGTGGTCGCGCTGGCGGCCGTAGAGCGCCTTTCGCACATCAAACGCGTCCATGTATCCACCTATCAGGCGGCCAGCGGCGCGGGTGCGTCGGCAATGGTCGAACTCGAGGAGCAGCACTCGCAGATAGTACGCGGGCAGGAAGTTACGGTTGAGAAATTTGCCTATCAACTGGCCTATAACGTCATACCGCAGGTTGACGTGTTCACGGACAACGGATACACCAAAGAAGAGATGAAGATGTACCACGAGACGCGCAAGATAATGCACTCCGACATAGAGGTGTCGGCCACGTGCGTACGCGTACCGGTGATGCGCTCGCACTCCGAAAGCGTCTGGCTGGAGACAGAGACGCCGGTAACGGCAGAGCAGGCGCGCAAGGCGTTCTGCAAAGCCGACGGCATACAGCTCATGGACGAGCCAGGGTCGAAGAAATACCCCATGCCGCTCTTCCTGGCCGGCGCCGACCCCGTGTACGTGGGGCGCATAAGGCAGGATATCTCAAACCCCAACGGCCTGACGTTCTGGTGCGTGAGCGACCAGATACGCAAAGGCGCGGCGCTCAACGCCGTGCAGATAGCCGAATATCTTTACAGTAACGGACACATTTAGGCATACACATGGGCGAGCAGGCGGAGATAAATCCCGATAAGGCGGTTCTGGTGGCCGTAGCCCGCGACCGGCAGCCCGAGGCGCAGGTGGCGGAATACCTCGACGAGTTGGAATTCCTCGCCGCCACGGCGGGCATAGAGTGCTGCAAGCGTTTTACGCAGAGGCTCTCCACGCCCAACTCCCGTACGTTCGTAGGTCCCGGCAAACTGTCGGAGATAATCTCCTGGGCCGAACTCAACGGCGTGGGGATGATAATTTTCGACGACGAGCTGTCGCCGTCTCAGACGCGCAACCTGGAGAAAGAGACGGGCCGCCAGATAGTGGACCGAACCAATCTGATACTAAATATCTTTCTCCAAAGGGCCACTACGGCCTACGCCCGTACGCAGGTGGAGTTGGCCCGCTATGAATATATGCTGCCGCGCCTGACGGGCATGTGGACGCACCTCGAACGCCAGAGGGGCGGCACGGGAACCAGGGGCGGGGCCGGAGAAAGGGAGATAGAGACCGACCGCCGCATAATCCGCAACCGAATAGCCAAACTAAAGGAGGATCTCAAAAAGATAGACCGCCAGATGGCCGTACAGCGCTCCAACCGGGGATCGCTCGTGCGGGTGTCGCTGGTAGGCTACACCAACGTGGGCAAATCCACGATAATGAACCTGCTGTCCAAGAGCGACGTGCTGGCAGAGAACAAACTCTTCGCCACGCTCGACACTACGGTGCGGAAGGTTGTCTTCGAAAACCTGCCTTTCCTGCTGTCGGACACCGTCGGTTTTATCCGTAAACTGCCCCACCAACTGGTAGAGTCGTTCAAATCGACGCTCGACGAAGTGCGGGAGGCCGACCTGCTGCTGCACGTGGTGGACATTTCGCATCCCAACTTCGAGGAGCAGATAGACGTGGTTAAGCAAACCCTGCGCGAAATAGGCGCGGGAGAGAAGCCCGTATTCCTGATATTCAACAAAACAGACGCATACACGCACATAGAGAAGGATGAGGACGACCTCTCGCCGGCCACGCGCGAGAACCTCTCGCTGGAGGATATGAAACGCAGCTGGATAGCGCAGGCCAACTCTCCGTGCATATTCATCTCGGCGCGCGAGCGTACTGGCGTGGATAAGCTCCGCCGCGACCTCTACGGCATGGTGCGCGAGATACATGCGGGGCGCTACCCGTTCAATAATTTCCTGTACTGACCGGCGGCCATGAAAGTTGAGATAGACGGCAGATCGGGTTTTTGCTTCGGAGTGGTGGGGGCCATAACGCGCGCCGAGGAGTCGCTTGCCGAAGGGTCCGGAGTATTCTGTCTCGGCGACATAGTACACAACCGCCTCGAGGTGCAGCGGCTCGAAGGGCGCGGCCTGCGATGCGTACGCCACGAGTCGCTCGGCGAACTGCGCGACGCCACGCTGCTGATAAGGGCGCACGGCGAGCCTCCGTCCACATATCGCACAGCCGAACGTAACAACCTGAAGATCATAGATGCCACATGCCCAGTGGTTGCCCGCCTGCAAAAGCTGGTGGTGAAGGCTTACGAACAGATGAAACCTGTAGGAGGACAGGTAGTCATCCTCGGCAAGAGAGGTCACGCCGAGGTGACGGGACTCTCGGGGCAGGTGGACGGCAACGTGACGGTGGTGGAGAGCATAGCCGACCTCGACACGCTCGACTTCTCGCGCCCCATTTACCTGCTGTCGCAAACGACACAGTCGCTCGCCCTCTTCGGGCAGGTAAGCCGCACGATACTCGAAAAGGCCGCCGATCCCAGGGCGGTAACCATCCACGACACCATCTGCCGGCAGGTGTCGAACCGCGAATCGCACCTTGCGGAATTCGCCGCGCGTTTCGACGCAGTGGTGTTCGTCAGCGGCAGGAAAAGCTCCAACGGAAAGGTGCTTTACGAGGTATGCCGCCGGGCCAACCCCCGCTGCCATACCGTGGAGAGCGAGGCGGAGATCGATCCGCAGTGGTTCGAAGGATGTCTGTCCGTAGGCGTGTGCGGAGCCACGTCCACCCCACAGTGGCAGATGGAAAAGGTTGCCGCGCTCCTTGCGGAGATCTGACCCCCTTTTGGAACGCAGTTTGCAATTCCGGTGTTTGAAAAAATTCAAACATCTGAAATGCCATGAAAAAAATATTCGCGACAACACTGTTGTCCACCCTTCTTCTTACGGCCGCCGCCCAACCGGGCCTGGCGAAAATAAACTTCGATTCCATATCGGCCATCGCCACCTCTCGCAACGGCGCGTACGACCAGCTTCTAAAGCGATTCATAAAAGGCGACACCACGCTCGACAGACGTCAGTGCGCGATAGTCTATTACGGGTATTCGTTCCGGAAAGGCTATTCGTCCGAAATTCCGGACGAGGCCCTGACCAAAGCGATGGACGACAACGACCCGAAAGCAGTGGAGAAACAAGCCGGAATCATACTTAAAAAGAATCCCGTGAACCTGAAGGCCATAATGTCGATGGCCATAGCCCAGGAATTCCTTGAGAACGAGCGGGGCTATTGGGATAACATGCTGAAATATGCGCAGATAATCGAGGTGATATCCTTGAGCGGCGACGGTAAGACCCCTCAAACAGCCTACAAGGTGATAAGCGCGAGCGACCAACGGAACGTGCTGTCCGGCTTTACCGTCAAGCAGAGGGAATTTCTTCCCGAATATCAGGCGGAAAAGGTGACGGCGGAAAAAAACGGCGCGGAACAGGTAATATATTTCGACATGTCGCGCAGCGTGGCAGGCGCCCACAAAACGGGAAAATAAGGCCCCCTGCCGGCATAACCCCGGAAAAACCGTCCGAAAAATCCGGACGGTTTTTTTCTTGCCGGTAAATTGATTATATTTGGGGAAATTAAAATATTATGAAAAAATATTTTGCCGGCTGCCTTTCGGCCGTTATGGTTTCGCTGTTTGCGCCGCAGGCGACGGCCCAAACCTCGTGGGAGGCCTATAAAGACGACAACGCGCGATTCACCGTCATTGCCGACGGCGTCGTACGTATGGAGTGGAGTCCTTCGGGCAGTTTCGTCGACGCCCCGTCGTTCGTAGCCGCCGACCGCACTCCCCGCAAGGCTGCCTACACCGTGGGCAACAGTGGCAAATGGGTGGTTATCAAAACGTCCAAGATGGAGGTGAGATACAGGCGCGCATCGGGACAATTCACCCCCGACAACCTCTCGATAGCGTCGGCCAAAGGAGTGAAGCCGTTCGCATGGAAGCCCGGAAACAAACAGCAGGGAAACCTTAAAGGGACATACCGCACCCTGGACGGTTATAACGGCGATACTAAAGATAACGGTACGCCCATGCCCCTCGAAGACGGCCTGCTGGCAACCGACGGATGGACGCTCATAGACGACTCGCGCAATTTCCTTTTCGACTCGTCCGACTGGCCGTGGGTGATGCCGCGTACCGAAAAAAACGGGCAGGACTGGTATTTTATGGCCTACGGCGACGACTACAAGGCCGCGCTGAAGGAATTCACCCTCTTTGCCGGCAAGATGCCGCTGCCTCCGCGTTACGCCTTCGGCTACTGGTGGTCGCGCTACTGGAGTTACTCGGATACGGAACTCAGGGAGCTTATCGATAAATTCCATACCTACGCCATCCCCCTGGACGTACTGGTGATAGACATAGACTGGCACTACGTGGAGAAGGGTCTGGGAGGTTGGACGGGATGGACGTGGAACACCCGACTGTTTCCCGACTACGCCCGACTGCTCTCGCACATACGCGACAACGGATTGAAAGTGACGCTAAACCTCCATCCGGCCGACGGGGTGATATCCACCGAGGAGTGCTATCCGCGCGTGGCGCGACGAATGGGCGTCGACCCCGCCACAAAAAAGACCATTCCCTGGGAAGGCAGCAACAAACGATTCATGACGACCATGTTCGA
This sequence comes from Rikenellaceae bacterium, assembly GCA_031550125.1. Classification (GTDB taxonomy): domain Bacteria; phylum Bacteroidota; class Bacteroidia; order Bacteroidales; family Rikenellaceae; genus JAVBOW01. Next base: position 12,534 of record JAVBOW010000020.1, on the reverse strand, counting down.
CGAGGTGCTGCACCCCTATGAACGACAGGGAGTGGATTTCTGGTGGCTCGACTGGCAGCAGTGGCCATACGACCGCAAAGTTGACAGCCTGAGCAACACATGGTGGTGCAACTATACGTTCTTCAGCGATATGGAGCGTAACCGCGATACACGTCCAATGCTATACCACCGCTGGGGAGGCCTCGGAAACCACCGTTACCAGATAGGTTTTTCGGGCGACGCCTACATAACCTGGAAAACGCTCGCTTTCCAACCCTATTTCACCAACTGCGCCTCGAACGTCCTTTACGGCTACTGGAGCCACGATATAGGAGGCCACCAGTTCGAGGGCGGCCAACACAGCGTACGCAAATTCGACGACGAGCTTTACGTCCGCTGGATGCAATACGGCGCGCTGAGTCCCGTACTGCGCACCCACTCCACAAAAAACGCCCTGCTCAACAAAGAGATATGGAACTTTACCGGCGAAACGTTCGAAGCCCTGCGCGGAGCGGTGCTTTTCCGGTACTCGATAGTACCTTACATTTACGCCATGGCCCGCAAAGGATATGACGACGGGCTTTCACTTTGCCGCCCGATGTACTACGACTATCCGCGCGCCGCGCAGTCCTACGCCTACCGCAACCAATACATGTTCGGCGAGAACATAATGGTGGCCCCGATAGCCGCCCCGATGAAAGACGGCGTCTCCACTCAGAAAGTGTGGTTGCCCGAGGGATCGGACTGGTATGAATGGCATACGGGCGCACTGCTGAAAGGCGGAGCCGAGACGGAGCGCAAATTCACCCTGACCGAATATCCGGTATACGTAAAAGCCGGATCGATCATCCCCTTATACACAAACGCCACTACCCTGTCGGAGAACGGTATGCCCGTGACGATAGGAGTCTTTCCCGGCAACGGCGGACAGTTCGACATGTATGAGGACAGCGGCAACGGCAAGGACTACGCCGCCGCCAACGCCTACACCCGCCTGGCCTATACGCGCAACGCCAATATCCTGAAAGTGACCATAGGCGCTCGTCGCGGAAGCTATAACGGCATGCCTTCCGAGCGTAAATATTCGGTAAAGGTCTACAACTCGGCCATGCCGGACAGGGTGACGGTGGACGGACAGAGCGCCTCATGGCGCTACTCGGGCGCAGAGATGGCCCTGTCGGTGGACCTTCCCGTTGCGTCCTGCGGCAGGGAGAGGGAGGTGGAGGTGCATTACGCTTCGAGGGCCTCCGAAACACTGCTCGACAAGGGCGTGGCCGGGCATATGAAACGCCTCAACAGGGCGGTGACGGGACTCAAGTTCCGCGACGCCGGCATATTCGTGTCCGAAGATCTGGGCTGGGCGGCCGAGACGGGCGTAGCGGTGGAATATTTCCCCGAGCGTTTCGACGAGCTGGTGGCAAGGTTCTCCGACACATGGTCACGTCTGCCGGAAGTACTTGAACAACAAAAATTAAACCCTGAAACGGCGGCGTGGTTCCTGAATAACGTTGGCTGGGAAAGTGAGAAAAAATAACGCCGCGAGGTACATGATTACGGTTTTTAGCGTAATTTTACGAGTATAAAACCGTGATAATTTATGGAAACGATTAAAAAAGTGGGGCTTTTGGCCGGCAGCGGCCAAATGCCGGTAAAGATCATACAAAGTTGCCGGGAGCGTGGCATAGATATTTATGTGATTGGCCTGGAACCCTTCGCCGACGAGGACGCTTTCGCCTCGGTTCCGCACACCATGGCGCGCATGGGCGAGGTGGGCAAGATATTTAAGGCGCTCAAAGACAACGGCGCGGTGGATATAGTAATGGCGGGTGGCATCAAGCGCCCGTCGCTAAAGGAGCTTATCCCCGATTGGGAAGGCGCCAAGTTGATCGCCAAACTGACGATGAAAAAACTGGGCGACGACGGGCTTTTCCGCGCCGTCATAGCCGAGGTAGAGTCGCGCGGATTCAAGGTGCGCGGCATAGAGGAGGTCGTCCCCGAGATGATGTTCCACTCGGGCGTATACGGCAAGGTCAAACCCTCGAAGGACGATATGGACGACATAGCCCGCGGGATAGAGGTGGCCAAAGCCCTCGGCAAGGTGGACGTAGGCCAGGCCGTGGTGGTGCAGGAGGGCATGGTGCTTGCCGTAGAGGCCGCCGAAGGCACCGACATGATGCTGTCGAGGGCCGCAACGGTCAAAAAGCAGGGTAAAGCCCCCGTGATGGTGAAGATAAAGAAGCCGGGGCAGGACACGCGCACCGACATGCCTGCCATGGGTATCCAAACCATCGAGCAGCTCAAAAAATACGGTATGGGCGGAATAGCGGTGGAATCGGGCGGAATACTGGTAATAGAACGCGAGGAGGCCATCAAAATGGCAGACGAAGCGGGGATCTTCATCATCGGCGTAGAGATATAACTCTCTCTTTTGTTTTTACTCGGCCTGAGAAAGGATCAGTCCGAAAAACAGATTGGTGTTCAGATGCGCGGCGAGGGAAAGCGCTGCGCCCTACGATAACGACGCTGCGCATAGCGTACGTCAGGTTTCGCTTGTCGTTTGAGTTTCAAACCGGAGCGGACTGAAGTCCGTGAGGATTTGAAATGAGATGGATAAGTGAATGATGATGCGCTAAATGCGCAAGCCAGCATATAACTGAGACTGGTCCAAATTTTAAACGGTTTCTGAATGAAAGTATATCTGGTTGCCGGCGAGCCTTCGGGCGATCTTTTGGCCGCCGGGCTTATGAAAGCCCTCGGGGAGAGGCATCCCGGCGTGGAATTCTGCGGCGTGGGCGGCGAGAGCATGAAAGCCCTCGGACTAAAGTCGCTGTTCGATATCTCAGAAATATCCGTCATGGGCGTTTTCGAAGTCCTGCCTCGCCTGCCGCTTATCCTCAAACGCCTGCGCCAGACAGTAGCCGACATAGAAGAGCGGCGTCCCGACGTGCTGGTGACCGTGGACAGCTGGGGTTTCGTCAGCAGCCTTCTGTCCAAACTCAAAAAACGCGGCAATAAGATCCCTGTGGTACATTACGTGGCACCTCAGGTGTGGGCGTGGAAAAAAGGGAGGGCTAAAAACGTGGCCGCCCTCGTCGATCGCCTGATGACGCTCATGCCGGACGAAGGCCGTTATTTCGAAAAATACGGCCTCAGATGCGACTTCGTGGGACATCCCGTCATCGAGCGCATGTCTGGCGTGGAGTACGACGCCGATGGTTTCCGCCTGCGCCACGGCATACCCCCCGAAGCCACCGTGATAGCCGTGTTGCCGGGCAGCCGCCGCAGCGAGGTGCGGAAACTGGCCCCCATATTACGCAAAAGCCTGGAAATGATTCGCAGCCAATACGGTGAAATATATGTGGCCGTCCCTACCGTGGCCAACCTCGAAAAAGAGATAAGGCGCGCCTTCGGCGGGACAGACATACCCGTGGCGATAGTCACCGGGCAGGCCGAACGTTACAACGCCTTTCGCGCCAGTGCCATAGCCCTCGCCAAGTCGGGGACCGTATCGCTCGAGCTGGCCGCCGCCGGGACGCCGCACCTGATAGTCTACACTTTCAACGCGCTGACGAACATGCTCGTCAGGATGGTCATAAAAACGCCATACGCCAACCTGATTAACATAATGGCCCGCGAGGCGATAATCCCCGAGTTCGTACTCCAAAACTGCCGCCCGGAACTTATAGCCCCCGAAGCGATGAGGCTGCTCGGCGACAAAAGGTATGCGGCGGGCCTGGTAACCCGGGCGAAAGAAGTACTCGGAACCCTGCGCCGCCCCGAGGCCCTGCCGTCGCAGGCGGCAGCGCGCATAGTGTCGGAAGAGGCGGGAGCGGAGAATGGGCGATAGCGGAACACGGACGGATCATTAATCCCTGACACAAATAAAATCCTTATGAAAAACTTACCTTATCTCTTTGTTTGGCTGCTCTCGGCGACGCTGACGGCATGCGACCCTCCCGCCAAGGAAAACGAATCCGCGCCGGGCTTCAAATATATCATCTCCATAGCGGATGAATACCGCGGGACCTATTTCGAATACGACGCCTCCAAACGCATAACCAAAATGACGTCTCGCCACAAAGAGACGACATATGCATATCCGGACGCCCATACCATCGTGGAAAACACTCCATACGGCGTCAACACCTACACCACCGGCCCAAAAGGGCGTATGGTAAGCGGCGTGCTGGAGGACGACGGAGACGCGGGAGAATGTTCGTTCGCCTATTCGGACGGGTATCTCGCCGGGTTCACCGAAAACTGGGGGGCGATATCGGCCTCGGGAGCGGCCGAATGGCAAGGGGGAAACATGACGTCCATGAACGTATCGGCCTTAGGGTCGGAGGTATATTCGATGAAATACGGCCCGCTGTCCAACAAATACAACTTCGACCTGAATCAATTTCTGGTTGGTTTCTATTCCCCGCCAATCCTTAATTTGGGCAAACCTTCGGCGAACCTGGTCACTGAAATGACCTTAGCCGGATATGTGGGACAGACAAAACAATTCGAAGACGTTACCACTTACACCTACGAGACGGACGCGGACGGTTACGTGACCCTGATACACGTCAAGGAGGAGGGTACGGAATATACCCTTACCGTAACCTGCGAATAGAGGCGCTACCAGGAGAGGTCCGCCGTTACGGGGAAGTGGTCGGAAGGCACCCTGGCCCGATACCTTTTCAGGGATAGCCCGGCTGGAAAATCCTTTGCGGGGGCGTCCTCGGGGGTTTGAGCTGCGGAGCGGTAGGTGTCGGTCAGTACGGCGTACTTTTCCACGCCGAAGGCGGGCGATACGAATATGTGGTCTATCCTCTCGTCGGTGAAGGCTTCGGGATTGAAGGCGTTGAACGTGCCGTTAAGGGCGTAGCGCACCCGGGCGGCCTCGTAGCAATCGGCCAGTATGCCCGAATCGCGCAGCAGGACGTAGCTTTCGTTGCGCTGGTCTACATTGAAATCGCCGGTGAGGATCACGCGGTCGGATCCGCACATCTCTTTTATCTTCGCCAATACCAGCCTGGCGCTTTCGCGGCGCGCCTGCACCCCTATGTGATCCATGTGCAGGTTGAAAAACCAGAATCTGCGGTCTGTGGCACGGTCGCGGAAATGACCCCAGGTACATATGCGGATACACGCGGCGTCCCAACCCAAACCGGGACGGTCGGGAGTGGGCGAGAGCCAAAAATCGCCGCCGTGCAGCTTTTCCAGGCGCTCTTTCTTGTAGAATATGGCCGAATATTCGCCCTTAGCGGCTCCGTCGTCGCGGGCCACGCCCATCCATGCGTAAGCCGGAAGGTCGGCGGCCATGTCAGTGATCTGTCGGTGGATAAGCTCCTGCGTACCAAAGATGTCGAAATCGTGATACCTTATCAACTCCGCGACAGGCGCTCGGCGCACGTACCAACCGTCGCCCTTGAGCGAATCGCCCGGGTTGGCGTTGCGCAGGTTGTAGGTGGCTACGCGCAGTGAAGTATGGGCGGTTGCCGAAAGCAGGATGAAGGCAAGCAGGACGGAGAGCGGCAAATATTTTTTCATAAGAGCATTTTTTTGTCTGTAAACGTACAAATATAACCACAATCCATCTTATTTGCTATTTTTGCACTCCTATAAATACCTACCGTATGAGACATTTCGTTTCCGTCAACGACATAGGCGATTTGCGCGCCGCCATAGAAGAGGCGCAGGCCGTCAAACGCGACCGTTTCGCATTCTCCTCGCTGGGGCGCAACAAGACTCTGGCCATGATATTCTTCAACTCGAGCCTGCGTACGCGCCTCAGCACGCAAAAGGCAGCCATGAACTTGGGAATGAACGTAATGGTATTGGACGTAACGAAAGATTCGTGGAAACTCGAGACGGGCCACGGGGTGGTTATGGACGGCGACAAGGCCGAGCACCTCCTCGAGGCGGTGCCGGTGATAGGGTCGTACTGCGACGTTATCGGCGTTCGCTCTTTCGCGCAGTTCGAAAGCAAACAAGCCGACTGCAACGAGGAGATACTCACCCAGTTCATCCGTCATTCCGGCCGTCCGGTCATAAGCATGGAGGCCGCTACGCGCCACCCCCTGCAATCTTTCGCCGACCTGATAACCATCGAGGAGTATAAATCAAAACCGAGGCCCAAGGTGGTGCTGACATGGGCGCCCCATCCCCGCGCACTGCCGCAGGCCGTACCCAACTCGTTCGCCGAGTGGATGAACGCCGCCGGTTACGACTTCGTGATAACCCATCCCGAGGGTTATGAACTCGACCCGTCGTTCGCAGGCAACGCCCGCGTGGAATACGACCAGGATAAGGCGTTCGAGGGGGCCGATTTCATATATGCCAAGAACTGGGCCGCCTGGGCCGATCCCAACTACGGCAAGATACTGTCCAAAGATCGATCGTGGACGGTGGACGCGCGCAAGATGGCCCTCACGGACAATGCATATTTCATGCACTGCCTGCCCGTGCGGCGCAACATGATAGTGACCGACGAGGTGATCGAAAGCCCGCGCTCGATAGTTATCCCCGAGGCCGCCAACCGCGAAATATCGGCCCAGACGGTACTCAAGAAAATACTCGAAGGGTTATAATGGAACTGACTCGATTATGTGTTGGCCGCGCATATCGCGCATCTGAACGCCGACCTGTTTTTCAATCCGATCCGTTATAGTCAATCCGCACTGAAAACATCATGAAAACACTGGCCACGATAGGACTGCTGACAATCTCCAACATATTCATGACGCTGGCCTGGTACGGCCACCTGAAATTCGCCCAGGCGGGTTGGAGCGCCCGTTGGGGGCTGCCGATTATCATCCTTGTCAGCTGGGGGATAGCCTTCTTCGAATATTGCTTCCAGGTCCCGGCCAACCGCATAGGTTTCGACGGCAACGGCGGCCCGTTCTCCCTTTGGCAGCTCAAGGTAATGCAGGAGGTGATAACACTTCTGGTATTCACGGTATTCACCACTCTGGTGTTCAAAAACGAGACTTTCCGCACCAACCACGCCATAGGATTCGTATTCCTTATCCTGGCCGTCTATTTTATCTTCAGGAAGTAGCCCGCCGTAAAAATCGGCATAATTCCGCCTTTACGCCCTTCCCGTCCGCTCAGGAGTACTCCGGAGCGGGCGTATTGCGTTTTATGAAATAAAAACTATATTTGCAATAACCGATCATCAATCGCATCCGCCTATGGTAAAATAACAGAACCTCTTTCACGATTTTATGCCTTACCCGCCATCGCGCGACGTTAAGGTTTTTAACATAAAAAGCGTTGGCTTTATATCCGGCTTTCGAAACTTAGACAATTTCAAGCAACCGGGAGTAAAGTGTAAGCGCTCACGTTCCATACGTGGGCTTTACTCATTTATCCGGTTGCAAGGTAGTCTAAGACCTCGAAAGCCGATAGATAAGGTAATGTCCCACGTTTTTTATGCGCATACAACAACCATTGCCTTTAATATTCAATCACATAAACCGATATCAATGAAATCAAAACCGGTTTTACTTATCATAGCCGTCCTTGTATTTTCGGCCGGATGCGCCGACGGCAGGAAAACGCCGCCCGCGCCGGCCTGCGCAATAAAAACAACCGGAGAAGAGCCGTTGGCCTCTTTCGAGTGGACTCCGTTCAATAACACCGCATGGAGGATAGCCGTAACCAAGGAGACCGTCGTAACCTTCGTCGAATATGAGAGGGAAAGCGGCCCTAACGGTAAAGCGCTCACGTTCGCCAAACGCGCCCACACCTCGTCGGGCGGCGGAGAGACAACTGAATTCTGCGCGTTTTGCGACAGTATGATAGCCGTCGAAAGGGACGGCCGGGGTAAAATGCGATGGATAACCATCGGCGAATTTTGCGGAAATACGGGAGCGGTAATCGTCGCCTCGGGCAATACGATGCGCATCTGTGTAAAGAAACACGGCGAAGTAAACGGAGGGACGCACGACACGGCGGCCGATTACGCGCTCACGATCGTATCCGGGGGAAAAGCCTCGGGAATTTTCCGCATCTGCGAAAACAGGCGATATCCCGAACCGGCCGCAACCGATGGGTTGGAAAACTATGCGGTGGAATATATTTGCGAAACGACAGGCGCGATGGACGCCGCCGTCATGCCTTTTTCCCGGCCGTAACGCGCGCCCCCTGCCGGGGCAAGGCCCCGCGGGGCGTAAGCCCTATTCGGGATCCTTTACCCATTGGTCGAGCCACGAGAAGAATTCGCGGTTCCACGCGAGGGAATTCTGCGGCTTGAAAACCTGGTGGGCCTCGTTTTCGAAAAAGACGAGACGGGACGGTATTCCGCGCAGCTGGGCGGCGGTGAATGCCTGCAAACTCTCGGTGTAAGGTATGCGGAAATCGTTGGCTCCCGTTATTATAAGCATCGGCGTATCCCAGTTCTTGACGAAACGGTGCGGAGAATTGGCGTACGAGCGGCGGGCGGTGGCGTCGTCGCTCCAGTATGGACCGCCAAGGTCGTTATTGGGAAACCACAGCTCCTCGGTAGCTCCGTACATGCTTTCGAGATTGAACATGCCGCAGTGCGCTATGAAAGCCTTGAAGCGCTTTTGGTGGCATCCGGCCAGGAAGAATACGGAATAGCCGCCGTAGCTGGCTCCCACGCATCCGACCCTGGAGGCGTCGGCCCACGGTTCGCGCAGCACGTCGTCTATGGCGCTCAGGTAGTCCCTGATATTTTGACCGCTGTAGTCGCCGGATATCTGATCGAGCCACTCCTGTCCGAAAGAGGGACATCCGCGTCGGTTGGGGGCCACCACGACATACCCCTGCGCGGCCATGAGCTGGAAGTTCCAGCGGTAGCTCCAAAATTGGCTGACGGTGCTTTGCGGGCCGCCTTCGCAGAAAAGAAGCACGGGATATTTCTTGCGCTCGTCGAAATCGGGGGGAGTCACCACCCTTACCAACATCTGTTTGTTGTCGGTCGTGCGGACCATTCGCCGATACGTCTGGCCCATCTTTATGTGGTTCAGTATACCGGCGTTTACAGTGGTGAATTGCGACGTCTGCCCGCCGTAGGGATCCACCCTGAACAACTCGGCAGGAGCAGAAAGCGAAACTATCTCGGCAACCATCGTACCTCCGTTCCATGTGAAACGGTTCACGTCGAACTCGCCGTAGAGCGTCACGGCCACCTCCTTATCGTCGAGCGACACGCGGCACAGGCGGTTGGTACCCTCCATGGGAGATATAAAGAACAGGCTCGTGTTGTCGTCCCAACGTACGTTCTGGGCCGAATAGTCGAAAGCGGGGACGAGTTCTTCCATATTCCCGTCGGCCAGGTGTATGACCATCAGGCGTTCCTTGTCCGACTCGTTGCCGGCGCGGCGCATGCTGGTGAAGGCCAGGTGCTGGTCGTCGGGCGAGAAGCGGGGATATTTGTCGTAGCCCGGCATGCCCTGGGTAAGGTTGCGGGTGGTGTTGGATTCCGTGTCGTATACGTAGATGTCGGAATCGGTACTAAGCGCATACTGCGTACCCTGGAGCTTTTTGCATGTGTAGGCCACCTGCGTACCCTGGTTGTTCCACGCTATCTCATCCATATCGAAATAAGGGGCCATCGGCGCGTCCCACGCCTCGCCATCCATTATATCCGTACCTTCCGTCACCATCCCTTCGCCCATCTTGGACACGAATATGTGGAGATGCGAGCCGTCCTCCCAACGGTCCCAATGACGGACGGTCAGGCCGTCGTAGATCTTGGCCTGCGACTTGTCGAGGTCTGGATATTTGTCGGAAGAATTCTTGCCGTCCACCTTCACCCTTTTGATATATACAAGGTTGCCCGTATAAGGGGCCACCTTATAACCCTCTATGCCGTCCTTCACGTCGGTTACGCGTACGGGATCGGACAATCCGTCACGCCCCGCCTCCACGGTGAATTTCCACAGCTGCGTATCGCCGCTGCGATCCGAGAGGAAGTAGATCGCCCCGCCGTCGGCGTCCCACGAGGGGTCGGAATCGGCGGCTGAGCCTTCGGTGAGCTGCACCGTTCCGAGTTTCTCCAGGTCGGTAAGGTAAAGGCAGGTTATCCCTTTGTTCTCGGCCATATTGTAGCGGGTGACCGTGTAAACCACCTTGCCGCCGTCGGGCGACACCTCGGACGACCCTACGCGGCCAAGTTTCCACATCACTTCGGGGGTAAGCACGCCCGCCTCGATCTCCTCTTCGGTAAGGGTGCTGTCGGGTTTAACCATGTCGCTCTGTTTTTCGGATTTGGGACGGCACGAGCAGAAAGCCAGCGCCACGAGGGCCGCAAATAGGGCCGCGGACAATTTATTTTTCATTCATGTAACTTTTTATCACGTTCTTTATCGTTTGGTAACTCGTTGCGAGCAGTACGCCGGTATCTTCGGGACGCACCCACCGCGCTTCGGTTATCGACTCTTCCGTTTGGGGGACGGGCTGCCCGTCGCCGTTATAATCCACCGCGAACCAGCGGCATTGTTTTACTACCCATTCGCCGCGCAGTTCGTAGGCGTGCCACGTCTCGCACAGCATATTGCGGCATGCGAGGGCGTCCGCGGCCAACCCGCACTCTTCCGACACCTCCCTTACGGCGCACTGCTCCCAACTCTCCCCCGGCTCGCGATGGCCCTTGGGCAGATCCCAACGACCGGAGCGGAAAATCATAAGCATCCGGCCCGAAGCGTTGGAAACAACGCCGCCCGCAGCCTGCACGCAACGGAAACCGCTGAGAAAAGAGTCGAAAAGAACCGGAAAATCGGGCGAAACAACCCACAACGTATTGTTATTCCCGAAATTTTGCAAGACCTTTGCTACGGTCAGCTCATCGGCGGAGAGTATCCGCCCGCCGGCCGATCCCGTCGGCATTTCCGGAGCAAAACTAATAACTTTATCTGAAAAATAAACACTTATCATCGCTATACTTTCATGGACAGACTCAACACGGCAAAACTAACGGCGGAAAAGCTGTTACAAATTAACGCAATAAAACTCAATCCGGCAAATCCCTACACATGGGCCTCGGGCTGGCGTTCGCCCATCTACTGCGACAACCGCCGAATACTCTCGCATCCCGCCGTACGGGACATGGTATGCGAAGCCTTCGCCGCGCTCATAACGGAACTTTACCCTCAGGCCGACATAATAGCCGGCGTGGCCACCGGGGCCATCGCCCATGGGGTTCTGGCGGCCGACCGCCTGCGCAAACCGTTCATCTACGTACGTTCGTCGCCAAAGGCGCACGGGCTTTCCAACCAGATAGAGGGCGAATACGCGCCCGGGGCGAAAGTGGTCGTGGTGGAAGACCTGATCTCCACGGGAGGCAGCTCGCTGAGCGCCGTGGAGGCGCTGCGCGACGCCGGATGCGAGGTGCTGGGCATGACGGCCATCTTCACCTACGGCTTCCCCGCCGCCGCCGAAAACTTCACAAAGGCGGGGGTAAGGCTCGACACCCTGAGCGACTACCCCACCCTGACGGCCATCGCCACCGACATGGGATATATACGGCCAGAAGAGGCCGAAACATTGAAAGAATGGCGCAAAGATCCCTCAAACTGGATGAAATAATGGAACATTACGAAAGTAAACCGGCGGCCGTGAAGCGTACGGCCGCAGAAGTATACGCCATATTCAGCCGCATGGACGCCCTGACGCCCATGGTGGCGGACAAAACGGAAGGCTGGCAGGCCGACGCCGACAGCTGCTCTTTCCGCGCACAGGGCTTTCCCGTGGCGCTGCGCATAGCCGAACGCGTGGAGAATTCGCTCATACGAGTCGAATCCGAAGGCGCCACGCCGCTGAAATTCTCCTTCTCGCTCCTGCTCGCGCAGGCCGAACAGGGATCGGAAGTGCAGGTGGCCCTCGACATAGACCTTAACGTAATGATGAAGATGATGTTGGGAGGCAAACTGCAGGAGGCCGTGGACAAGATAGCCGAAACGGTGTGCATGGCGCTCAACGCATGATTTGGAAATGCGGCTAATGTTTTTTATCTTTGCAGGCTGTTTAACTTTAAACCATAACAAGAATGCCGAAAATGAAAACCAATTCCGGTGCCAAGAAGCGTTTCGACTTCACCGGAACAGGAAAGATCAAACGTAAGCACGCTTACAAAAGTCACATCCTGACCAAGAAAACAACCAAACAGAAACGTAACCTGACCTATGCAGGTCTCGTTTCGCCGGCCGACGAGGCCAACGTACGCTCGCTTTTAGTTAAGTAGGCGGCGCAATTGTAAAACTAAGGGCCGCCGGGCCCCGAAGAGCGTGGGAGAACCACGCCGCCCGCGATCCGTAAAACTTTAAATTTATGCCAAGGAGTGTAAATGCAGTAGCATCGAGAGCCAGAAGAAAAAAAGTTTTGAAACTTGCCAAAGGTAACTTTGGTTCAAGGGGAAACGTATGGACAGTAGCCAAAAACACTGTCGAAAAAGGTCTTACCTACGCTTACCGCGACCGTAAGAACAAAAAGAGGACTTTCCGCAGCCTGTGGATACAGCGTATAAACGCCGCGTCGCGCAGCCACGGATTGACCTATTCGGAATTTATGGGACGCCTCGCCGCCAAAGACATCAAGCTCAAC
>JAVBOW010000032.1:0-19258 GCA_031550125.1 Rikenellaceae bacterium | reverse complement strand
TGTTTCCATCCTTTCGTGTTATAAAACACCAATTGTTTTTTCGTTTCGAAAACACCCGCCTGGGGGCGGTCTTTTCCGCCCGGCCCGCCAGTTGTGTCACGCGGTAGGATACCGGATATTGCGCGCCTCAGATGGGGCAATCGGCGGAACGGCAGAAGAAATGGGGATTAAGAAGGCTCTCCTTGTTATATTCGAGCCTCGCTCCGCCGTCCATCGTCGCCGTGCGTCCTCCTGCGCCCTCGAGGATCAGCTCTCCCGCCGCGGTATCCCACTCGTAGGTGTTCGTCAGGCGGGCGTAATAGTCCACCTGGCCGTCGGCGAGCATACAGAATTTATAGGAGCTGCCCTGCTCCACCACCTCGGCTCCGGGATGCTTTTCGCACAGGGAGGCCACTATGGCTGCCGTCTCGGGCGTATTGTGCGAACGGCTGACAGCTATGCGCAGCGGGCGGCCGAGCTGGCGACAGCCGCCTCCCAGGCGTATGGCCCCGGGCATTATGTCCGCCATGCCGTATTCCGCGTCGGCGTCTGCCGCCACACCCTCCCTGAGGAAAGACCCCGATTGGTTGTCGCAAAAATACATGCGTTTTATATAAGGTACATAAACCACACCGATGGCGGGACGGTTGTCTACCATTAAGGCTATGTTGACCGTAAATTCACCGTTGCCTTTCAGGAACTCCTTAGTCCCGTCCAACGGATCGACCATCCAGAAGAGATCCCACCCGCTACGCTCGTTATAAAGCATCTCGCGGCCCTCCTCGCTCAGCAGGGGGATGTGCGTGTGTCCAAGGTACGACTTTATCACTTCGTGCGCGCGACGGTCGGCCTCGGTTATGGGCGTCATGTCGGATTTGAGGTCGACATTGTAGTCGTTTCCGTTGCCGTATATATCCAGTATCGCCGCGCCGGCCCTCAGCGCCGCATTGAACGCTTTAGGCAACAGGTAATCGCGTTGTTCAACAGTAAGTTCAGCCATAACTTCCTATTTTGAAAGTTCAAACCATAGCGGTTCTCCGCCTGAAGTACGCGCGGAGATCACCAACGGGCCGCGGTAACGTTTTCCGTGGGCGTCGACCCATACGCCCCTCGGCAGGCGCACCATACGTTCGTCTCCCGGCGCCAGCACGGGAGCCACCAGATAGCGGCTTCCGATCATGAATTGATCGTTGCAGTCGGAGAAGCCGCTGCGGGGAAACATATACTCCATATGACGGACCATAGGCTCGGCCGTACGGGCCGATTCAGCCATCAGCTCATCAATATAGGCCCCGATGGAAGCCCTGCATTTAAGCGCTCCCAACACCTGGCCGTAAAGCTCCGCGGAGGAAACCCTCCAGGGCGCGAAAGGCACCGTGGAAGCGGGCAGCATACCGGCAAACTGCAATGTGCGTGCCGCAAGTTCGTCCCCGCCGCCGGCAACGGCCCCCCACAGGGGCATTATGCCTGAACATCCGGCCAATTCGGCAGACAGCACGTCTCCGGCCGAGGCGGCGAGCGATTCCCAACCCGTAACCTGTCCCTCGTACAGCCCGGTCATGCGCGTCGGATTCGGACATCCGTCACCCGGGACCCACTGGCACATATCTGCGTCGCACCCCAGCGCCAGCCACGCCCCGAGGTAGCCGGCCCTTTGACGCGGATCGGCTATGCACGGCAGGACGGCCGAGCAGTCGAGCCTGAAACCGTCCACACCATATTGGCGTTGCAGGAAACCGAGGAAACCCTCAACCTGCGTAGCCACCTCCCTGCGGGTCACGTCGAGGCAGACATGCGTTCCATCGCCGCCGTCGACCCTCAACGGTTTGCCGTCGACGCCGCCGAGCAGCATCCCTCCGCGCAGGGCCGCGCCCAGGAAACGCCCGGACGCCTCGCCCAACGGAGTGACCGTAAGCACTACTTTGAAACCCAGGTCATGCATCCGGTCAACGAAAGCCTTGGGATCGGGATAGTAATCGTGGTCGAAGTCATATATTATATCGTTGCCGCGCCACCCCTCGGACAGTACCATCACCCCCGCGGGAAAACCCTCTTTTATAAGCCTGGACGCATAGGCGGTTATGTCGCCGGCGCTGTGCAGCGAACCGAACTCCGCCGCGGTCTCGTAAAATATGGACGAGCGCTGCGGCATACCTGGAGCCGTAGCGCCGGACGGAGGGCAATGCCTGTGGCGGCACACCAGATAGGCTTCGCGCAGCGTCCTGCCGCCTTTACGGGCTTCCACCTTTTCCGTAGCCGTTTTGACGGTGAACGCCTTGCCGTCGAAAGTCACCTCCATAGCCTCGTCGCTCCATACATAGCGCCCCAGCGAAGATACCATCATGGGCGAGCGACCCGCATCGGCGGTGCTGACGGAGAAAGGTTCCGCAAAAGGTTGCCCCGGCCCTCCGCCGGCAAAGACGCCCCACCACTTTTCGCCCTTTTCAACCTCTATGCGCGAGGTTTGCTGGCCTGCGGCGGCAAATGCGGACAGCAGCAACGCTATGGACAATATTGTTTTGTTCATCGGATCATTCAACTGTTTTCATCAAAGTTATAAACCAGAGTACGGCATCGGCAAACACGGGTACGGCCACCGCCGCATACTCCGCCTCCCACACGGGACCGGTAAACTCGCTCCATTGCGACATCGAATCGAGTTCCACCAACAGCGAATAGGTGAAATGATCCGCCGCGTCCGCCGATATCACCCGGCTGAACGTCGCGCGTCCGTAGCCGCGATCCCCTATGCGGGGAAGAAAAGTACCCCTCATGAAATCGAGCCACCGCTGCTGCGCATGCGGTTCCACCGCAAATGATACGTTGAGCCTGTACATCTTTAAATTTTATACTAAGGTAATGAAATTATCGTATTTGAAAAATTTTACCGTCAAATCGGCGCAAAATAATACAGCATGATTGTTTTGTTGTTATAATTTACATATCTTTGCGGTTCGAATTTACATAACAAACATTTATTAATGTACGTAATCGTAGAAATCGCAGGTCAACAATTTAAAGTTGAGAAGGGTCGCAAGCTCTATGTTCACCGTCTTGCGGGGGATGAAGGTTCCTCGCTGAGCTTCGATCAGGTACTGCTTCTGGACAACGACGGTCAGGTTAAGGTGGGCGCACCTGTAGTTAAAGGCGCCTCGGTAAAAGCAACCATCCTCAAACATCTTAAAGACGACAAAGTCATCGTCTTCAAGAAAAAACGCAGGAAGGGCTATCAGGTTAAGAACGGCCATCGCCAGTATCTTTCCCAGATAGAGATAAACGACATCGTAACGGCTTAAACTTCTGAAGGAAAATGGCACACAAAAAAGGAGTCGGTAGTTCGCGTAACGGCCGTGAATCGGAAAGCAAACGCCTCGGAGTGAAACTCTACGGAGGTCAGTTCGCCAAGGCGGGCAACATACTCGTACGCCAGAGGGGTACGGTACACAACCCCGGGCAAAACGTGGGAATGGGCAAAGACCACACCTTGTTCGCCCTGATAACCGGCAAGGTTGTATTCGTAAAGAAAGCCGGAGGCAAATCGTACGTAAGCGTGGCGCCCCTGGCCGAGTAAGGCGCAAGACACCACGAAAAGTAAAAAACAGGAAGCCGCATATAAAGATGCGGCTTCCTGTTTTTATCCACATTACCGGCAATAAAATACGAATCGTCTCTGTTTTGCGTATTAATCCGATTGTAATTATTTTTGCACTGACTTACCTCAAGAAATTATGTTCAGACGTTTAACCTGCGTTATTGCAATGACAGCGTCCGCTTCCGTGGGTTCAATGGTCCAGAAGAGCTGGAGTGCTGTGGCCGAAATACTCAAATCGATCTCAACCCCGCAATTCGCCGCGCGCACCTACGACGTAACGACGATGGGGGCCGTGAGCGACGGTACGACAGACTGCCTTCCGGCCATCGCCAGAGCCATAGCCAAGTGCAGCGAGGATGGCGGGGGACGAGTGGTGATTCCCGCAGGGAAGTTTTTCTGCAAAGGCCCCATCCACCTGAAAAGCAACGTCGACCTCCATCTGGACGAAGGCTGCGAGGTGATATTCAGTCACGACGAACGCGACTACCTGCCCGTGGTTTTCACTCGTTGGGAAGGCACGGAGGTGTTCAACTTCTCGCCCCAAATATATGGCTACAAGCTCCGAAACGTGGCTATCACCGGCAAAGGGACCTTCAACGGCAACGCCTCGAAGAATTTCGCGCGGTGGAAACCGTCGCAGTACCCCGACCAGAGAGCGCTGCGCGAGATGGGCGGCAAAGTCGTCCCCCTCGAAGAGCGCATCTTCGGCCAGGGACACCGCCTGCGTCCGGCGATGTGCCAGCCCGTCGAGTGCGACGGAGTGCTGATCGAGGGTGTGAAATTTATCGATTCGCCTTTCTGGGTGATACATCCGGTGTACTGCAACAATGTGACGGTGCGCTCGGTTACGGTAGAGAGCTATAATGAGAATAGCGACGGGTGCGACCCCGAATCGTCGACAAACGTGCTGATAGAGGATTGCGTATTCCGGACGGGCGACGACGGGATAGCCATAAAATCGGGCCGCGACGCCGACGGAAGACGGATAGATCGGCCGACGGAAAATGTCGTGATACGCAACTGCACGTTCCACTCCAGGACCAACGGCGTGTGCATAGGCAGCGAAATATCGGGCGGCGTGCGTAATGTCTTCGTCGAAAATGTATATATCGAAGAGGCGTCACACGGCATTTATTTCAAATCCAACCTCGATCGCGGCGGATATATAGAGGATATAGCCGTGCGGAATGTCAAGGCCGGCAATATACACAGGAGCGTAATCAAGTTCGAACCCGACTATAAATCCGAAAGTTCGTCGCACAACCCCACGCGATTCAGTGGTTTCTTGATCGAGAACGTTACCTGCGCCAAGTCGGCCATAAGCGGCATAGACATAGCGGGCTTTGCGGATATGCCTGTCGAGGGGGTCACCCTGCGCAACATCAGGATAGACTCTTCGCCCATCCCTGTCAATGTACGCAACGCGATAGACGTCAGCATCGAAAGAACGACCGTAGCCGGCAAAAGCGTCCGTTTCAAGGTGCGCTAATCGGTAAGGACAACCAGTAGAGAGAGAATATTAGATCGGCCGGACTCGGAATTTACACTATTCCGCTATCGCAAGTTCAGGATGCCGTCTTCTTCCGTCTTCAGGGGTCGGTTTTAATTCAGTTTATTTCTCAGGTTTCGCATCATCGCCAGTTTGCGGTCGATGTTGAATTTGCCGTCCCGGGAGTCGCCGGCATACCACGTCCCAAACACGCCGTGCTGGGTGGAGAGCAGGGCCGCCTGCGCCTTTTCGAGGCGGACTATGGCCTGCTCGAGGTTGGTGCGGCAGGCGTCGCGGTCGCTCTGGCCCCGGTAGGCCGTCACGTAATAGAGCATCGAGTAGCTGAGGTTCTCCATGTAGCGGCAATAGGCATACAGGTTGTCGCGCAGGAAAGTACATTTATCTTCGGGCAGGCGGGCGAGCATCCTCTCGCAACGGTCGGCCACGACCTTGAAGCGCGGGGCGGTTTGTGCCATACCCGCCATGAGCAGCGAATCCTGATCGGAAAAGCCCAGGCGGAACGAACGGCCAGGCACACGCTCGAAACCTATGTCTTTGAGCGGCGCAGAGGTATATTTCCAGAACGTGGCCCCTATCATATCGAAGGCGCGGGCGTAACGCAGATCCTGAAAGATGTACTGCCGCTCGAAACCGCCGGGAAAATCCGACGGTTTTTGCTGCCAGTAGGCGTTGAAATAATCGCGGTACAACCCGGCAATTTGCCCGGCATGGCGGTCGCCGAAATATTGCCGGCAATATCGCAGCAGGAAATCGTCGGTGTCGTACTTGTCGAAGCCCCACATCATCGCCGCGTTGGCCGACATCGACAGTATTTCTTCGCGTATGTTGCCCGCATTGACCACCGAAAACTGCAACGGGGCCTTGGTGTCGACGTAGCGGTAGTTGGCCTCCATCTTCCAGGGACCCTCGGCCGGTGCGAGGTGTGCGCCGGTGGATGTGAATTGCAGATTCATGTAGTAACCCAGCTTCACTTTGCACGAGGTGTCGAAGGCCACTATATCGTCGTTGGGATAGTGGTCGCGGCGGGCGGCGACATAGGTCCAAAGCATATTTTCGCCCGCGGGAGGATTCAGGTAGCCCTTTGCCAGCAGGTCGGAAAGTTCGTCGTAGAAAGTGGTGCGTACATAAGGGGCATTGTCGCCGGTAGCCCTCTTTATGAGTTCCAGCTGTATGCCCATTATCCGGTTTATCACTTCGGCGCGCGCCTTGTCGTCTGCGGGCGCGTCGGGGAACAATGCCCAGAAAGGCTGGTCGCCGGCGCCCCGGAAAGCTATCTGCCACAGGTTTTCGACGCCCGAATTAACCACCGATCCGACGCCGTAGCTCCAGAAATCGACCAGATCCTGCAGCCGGGCGAGCGAGAAGGCAGGAGGCTCCACTCCGCGCACCTTGCGCCAATAGTCGCCCCATTGCCTGAAATCGCTATTGAGCGCTATATGGTGGTGCGACGTGAGTACAAGGCCGTATTTGCGCAGCAACCCGGCCTGGCCGTTAAGCGTAGAGCCGGGATATGTCACCGTACCCTCCAGCTCCACCGTGTTGAGTTTCAGTCGGAGCATCGTTTCCAGCCACCGCTCGTCGTTATCGGCCGAAAGTTTGCGCCACGGGGTGAAAAGGTCGGTGTCGTTGGGAAACCACGCGCGGTAGCGCACCTGCGGCGACGGACAGCGGTAGAGGTAATCGGCAGACACCGTCACGCGGGCCTTGTAGTCGGGTTTCCACGAACAGTAATACCACAGCGGCGGCACACCCAGAAACTTCTCGCTGAAAGAATATATGGCGTATATCGTCCCGCGCATATCGGCGCCGTGCAGATAGATGCGGCGCGAGGCCGCATCGGCGTATATGGCGTGCGACTCGAATCCGTCCGGCTCTTTAAGGCCCGCCTCACCGCCGGCCGGGCCGTTTACCACAACGATATCTATCGTCTTACCGTCGCCCGGCGCAGAGGTTACCGCCGGCCACCAGCGCATCACCTTGCCGAAATCCTGCCTGAGCGTTTCGGCGGCGAGTTTCACCGGAGCCGCTTCGCCCTCAGACACCACTATCCGGAAATTTCCGTCGCAGAGTACTAATTTTCCGGCTTTGGCCGACACTCCCGCGGCTAAAAGCAGGCCCACGCCGAGCAAAACGGCACGGCGCATCGAGTTGCCGGTTATCTTTTCTCTTGTTCCCATACTATTTGGTTATGTCGGTAAAAAACCTGTGGGCTTCCCTGTAAAACGCCTCTGCGTCCTGTTGCTCTTTTTGCAGGCTCCGCATCACTTCCCGATAGCGGGCGGTGTCAATTTTGTCCTTTACGGATTCCCACAGCGATATGTTGGCCCTGACCCGGCCGACGCCTTTGGCCAGCCCGTCGAAAAACTCTTCGCGCAGGGTGGCCCCCGACTTCATCTTATGGTTCCACGGCACGTAATGGAAGCACAGGAGCAGCTCTTCGGGACAGGCGTTAACGTCGTTATACTCCGAGCGGTTGGGCTGGCGGTATTGCGCCACATAGCCCGACCCTGACAGCGTGCGGTCGTAACCTATGCCCGCCTTGTCGGCCCGCCACTCCTTACCGGCCCGTGCGCCGAAACCCGCCGTGTAATGGTCGGCCACCTTAACGGTAAGCCCAAGCCCATAGGGCGAATGCGTCGCCGTGAAACTCTCCCTCGAGGGCATCATCATCTGCTCTATCACCCCGCTGGACGCATCGTCGGTGTGCCACGTGGACACTATCCATTGCCGCGTGATCTCGGATGACGGCACTGCGGGATCCCATGCCAGGCGGCCGAATGCGTACCAGTTGGCCTGGGCGAAATGGTGGCCCGTCCAGTTGGGCGCGTCGCCCGCGTTGGCCACTCCGGCTATGGCCGTCATGCGCTGCGGATATATGGCCCCTTGAGTAAGGGAGGCCACCGTACTGCCGCGGCCGCGGCAGAAAGTGTCGAAATCGAAGAACGCGCGCCACATGGGCAACAGATATACAAGGTATGTCGACTGGCCCGTGTATTCCTGTGTGATTTGCAGCTCGGGCATAAGCGGAGTCCTTTCCATCGCCCCGAACAGAGGCTGCACCGGTTCGATCGGCTGGAAATCGAGCGGGCCATTCTTGGCCTGCAATATCACATTGTCGTCGAAGCGGCCGTCGAGCAGGGTAAACTCGATGTAGGGCCTTTTGAGCCTGTCGGGGTCGACTCCGGGGTCGTAAACGAATGTGCGCCACATGACCACCCCGCCGTGCGGCTTGAGCGCCCGGGCCAGCATATTGGCCCCGTCGGCATGGCTGCGGCCATAATCCTGGGGGCCGGGCATGCCCTCCGAGTTGGCTTTCACCAGGAATCCCCCGAAGTCGGGGATGAGTCCGTATATCTGGTCGGCTTTATCGCGCCACCAACGCTGCACACGACTGTCGGCCGGATCGGCAGTATCCAGGTCGCCCACACCGCCCCACATCTTCATAACGGAGGGCGTGGACGACGGCTTGAGGGGCGACGCAAAATTGGCGGCCAGGTAAATACGGATATTGTAGCGGCGGAAAACATCGGCCAGGGCGGCAAGTTTTTCGAGGTAGTCGCGCCGCAGGAAGCGCGGGTCGGCATTCACGTTATTGACCACCACCCCGTTGATGCCTATCGAGGCGTTGGCTCGCGCATAATCGGCATATCGCGGGCAAACCACCCCAGGCAGCTCGTCCCATCTCCACAGCGAGCGCCCGGCATATCCGCGTTCGACATAGCCGTCCATATCGTCCCAATGGTTTACGTGGCGCATATCGTAACGCGGGATCTCGGTTATGTCGAGGCCGTCCAGCGTCTGGCGGCATTGCATCAGGCGTATCAGGTGGAAAGCGCCGTAAAGCAGCCCCGCGTCTGAGCGGGCCTCGATGCTTATGCCCCCGGGGGTCGATCTTATCTTATACCCTTCCCCCTTAAGCGCCGCATCCCCGGTGAGCGACAGCCTGAGCGACGCCCTTGCCCGGGTGGTGTACGATGGTTGCCGTCCGAGCATCCCGCCGAGCGCCGCAGTGAATTCCGATCTTATCGTTTCGGCGAAACGATTATCGGCAATATGTATGCGCAGGCAACTGCCGGCGTATGATTTATGCAACCGTAAATCCTGCACCGGCATGTAATCGAGCCACAGCTTATATCCTGCACCATCCCGCGGAGGCAACGCATAACCGCCGCACGCCGCCGTAAGGGCCAGCGCCAAAAGTATTATTTTAAGATTCATGAAAAGATTTCTCCTCAAAGCCATTACGAGTACGCATATTCGCAAATGTAGCTTTTTTTACCGAAATTAAAACGTTCTCTTATCGTCAATCACGCGCCTAACGACAAAGCGACGGCCGATATTCCTGTTGGGTTTTGTCCGAAGTCAAGTTTACGGTCGGTTTCTCCGGGCCGTTGAAACAGGCGCCGCCATACCTGGGAACGTATTCCTTCGCGTCAGTTTCGGTCGGACAGATATTCTCCACCACTGCGGTCAATATGCGGAATTTACGTTTTTTTTGCATCCCTTACGACTCCGTCCTTAGGCAACCGGGCGAATATCAGCGCCGTTATTGCCGATATAGTGCCGATGCACAGAAATGTGGCCTGGAATGGAAACAGGTCGCCGTCCGTCCCTCCGGGGCGGGACGACGCTTCCCTGAACATCGACAACAGCAGGGACGACAGGGCCGCGCCCAAACTGATAGAAAACATCATAACCATCGACAACAGGGTGTTGCCGCCGCTGGCCTGCGCTCCGGACAGGTCTTTCAGGGTGATGCTGTTCATTGCGGTGAACTGCAGCGAATTGATTGCGCCCGCGGCGAACATCAACGGTATTAATACCCAGAGGGAAACCGAAGCTGAAAGCAAGCAGAAACACGAGAAAACCACGCCCATGGCGACAGTGTTATACAACAATGTTTTGCGATATCCGGCCCTGTTTATAAGGGTTATGCCCAGGCGTTTCATGCCTATCGCCGCCAGGGCCATCGGCAGCAGCAACAAGCCCGACCGGAGAGGGGAATAGTCCAACCCTACCTGGAAGAATAACGGCAACAGGAAAGGCATCGAGTTGCATCCAAGCCGGGAGAATAAGTTGCCGGATATCCCCACCCTGAAGCTATGCACCTTAAATAGTCCGGGCGGGATAAGCGGATTTTCCTTCCCTGCGGCGTACAGCCAGTAGCAAACCAGCGATATAGTGCCGGCGACGACAAATATGGCCGCCGTTGCACGACGCATACCCAGTTCCACCGCCCCGTCCAGGGCATAGGAGACGGCGATCATTCCGGCCGCGATCATTATAAATCCCGCGAAATCGAAAGCCGGCGTGCGGGAAGGCCTGAAATCGTCCATGAAAAAGTACGACAGTACGAAACCCGCCACTCCCACAGGAATATTGATCAGGAAGATCCAGTGCCACGAAAAAGATTGCGACAGCCAGCCTCCCAACGTAGGCCCGATAAGCGGCCCCGCCAGGGCGGGAATGGTTACGTAGCTTATGGCGCGCAGGAATTTCCCTCCCGGGAAGGCCCTAAGCACCGCCAGGCGGCCTACAGGCATAAGCATGGCCCCGCCGAAACCTTGCAATACGCGCGAGGCGACGAGTTGCGCAAGGTCTTTCGACATGGCGCAGAACATCGATCCGAGGGTGAACAGCAGCAGCGACGAAAGATAGACGCGCCGCGTGCCGAAACGGTCGGCCAGCCAGCCGCTCGCCAGGATGAGCGCCGCCATCACCAGGCTGTACGACACCACCACCGATTGCATCTTCAGCGGACTCACGCCAAGGCTGGAGGCTATGCTCGGCAGAGCCGTATTGACTATGGTGGTGTCGAGGGTCTGCATGAAATACCCTACGGCAACCAACCACAACAGCGCGTTCGATGGATACTGTTCTTTCATGGCCGGTGCGATATCATATGGACCGTCAATGCAAAAATGCAACCGATCCGCCCTCTCGGGACGGAAACGGCGGCATACGGTTACGGATATGGCGTCAAGCCGTCGGCGATGTACATTATTTTACCGCAGGCCGCGTTTGAGTGCCAACTCCTTAGAGAGAAATCGTCATCCAGACGCGTCCCCAGGCCGTATAATGGCAACAAAATTGCGTTATTTCCGGCCAGGCACGGTACCGTTTTATTAATTAATCGCGCATTCGATCTTTCCGATGATCCATGCCAGCTTGGAGGGGACCGAACAAAATCGCGACCGAAAAACCATCGTATTATGTCGCTGCATATGATAAAAAGAAGGGGCGAAGAAGCGTTACCCGATTCCTACTCGCTTCCCATAGCCGAAACGGCCATCCCAAAGTACGATTTGCCGGAAGGCGTGAACGATGCGTCCACGGTGGCCGGAATGATCCTCGACGAGCTGTTGCTCGACGGCAACGCCAAACAGAATCTGGCCACATTTTGCCAGACCTACGCCGATGAGCAGGTGCATGCCATAATGGACGCCTGCCTGAACAAGAACATGATAGACAAGGACGAGTATCCGCAGACGGCCGAAATAGAGAACCGTTGCGTACACATACTCGCCCGGCTGTGGAACTCACCCGAAGGCGCGGAAACCATGGGATGCTCCACCACAGGGTCGAGCGAGGCGTGCATGCTCGGCGGCCTGGCGCTAAAATGGCGCTGGAGGGAGCGGATGAAGGCCGCGGGAAAGCCTGCGGACAAACCCAACCTCGTGACAGGGCCGGTGCAGGTGTGCTGGGAGAAGTTCGCGCGTTATTTCGACGTCGAGCTGCGCCAGATACCTATGGAACACGGCCGCTTACTTATGACCCCCGAGACCATGCTCGAGCGGGTGGACGAAAACACCATAGGCGTCGTCCCCACCTTCGGGGTGACCTTCACCCTGCAATACGAAGACGTCAAAGCCCTGAGCGACGCGCTGGACGGCCTGCAGGCGAAGACAGGCATCGACATACCCATCCACGTCGACGCGGCCAGCGGCGGATTCGTCGCTCCGTTCCTGCAGCCCCACATAGAGTGGGACTTCCGGCTGCCAAGGGTCAAATCCATCAACTCCTCGGGCCATAAGTTCGGCCTCTCGCCCCTGGGCGTGGGCTGGATAGTGTGGCGCACAAAGGAAGACCTGCCCGAGGAACTTATCTTCAGGGTGAATTACCTGGGCGGAGACATGCCCACTTTCGCGTTGAATTTCTCGCGTCCCGGCGGGCAGATCATAGCCCAATATTACAACCTGCTGCGCAACGGGTTCGACGGCTACCGCCGCATCCAACAGGCGTGCCTCGACCACGGTATCTTCATCGCAGGCCAAATAGCGGACATGGGCCTGTTCGACCTGCTATACGACGGGAAAAGCGCCCTGCCCGGCGCGGCGTGGATGTTGAAACAAGGCGTCGACCCCGGATTCGACCTGTACGAGCTGTCGGACAGACTGCGCTCGCGCGGGTGGCAGATAGCGTCCTACTCGATGCCTGCAGATTGCCAGGATATGGTGATACAGCGGGTGGTGATACGCCACGGCTTTTCGCGCGATATGGCCCAGCTCCTCGTGGACGACATCCAAAGGTGCGTCGACGCCCTGCGCAGGGATAGCGAGGGAAAAACCGCCCCGGCCTACGCAGGCGGATTCCACCATTGACAACGATTCGTTAAACCCTCACGGACCATGGCAAAATCGAAACACATAACAACCTGGCAACTTGCCCTGATGACGGCCGCGGCCATCATCAGCCTGCGGGGATTGCCCATGATGGCCAAGGAAGAGCTGACTATGTTCTTCTACATCTTCTTCGCCACATTCCTGTTCCTCATCCCCGCCGCGCTGGTAAGCGCCGAGTTGGGAAGCGCCTTCGCCAAGCGGGGCGGAGGCGTATACACGTGGGTCAAAGAGGCCTTCAACGAACATTTGGGCTTTACCGCCATTTTTCTGCAATGGATACAGAATGTGGTGTGGTATCCCACGGTGCTTTCGTTCGCGGCAGCCGCCGTAGCTTTTACGGCAGGCAATCCCGGGCTGTCGCAAAACGGCGTCTATGTAGGGCTTTTCTCCATCTGCCTCTATTGGCTGGCCACCCTGCTCACGCTGCGCGGTTCCGACGCAATATCGAAGATCACCAGCCGGGGCTTCCTTATCGGCACCGTGCTGCCAGGCGTGGCCATAGTGGCGATGGCTATGGTGTGGATCGGCACCGGCCACTCCGTTGAGCTGGAACATATTCCAGCCACGCAGGATACGCTTGTCAGCGACGCGGGCGGACATGTCCATCCGCGCCTGTTCCCGCATATCACGGGCATGGGCAACATCGCCTTCCTCGCAGGCATACTGCTGCTGTTCGCCGGCGTGGAGGTACACGCCGTACACGCCACGGAGATGAAGAATCCCGCCAGGCAGTTTCCCGCGGCGGTGATGTTGGCCGCCGTCATTTCGTTCGCGCTCTTCACGCTGGGCGCACTGGCCGTGTCGGTGGTTATGCCTTACGAGCAGATCAATATCCAGGACGGGCTTATGGTAACGTTCCGCAAGATTTTCGACACATTCCGCATAGGATGGATGACCAACGTGACGGGCGCGCTGGTGGCGTTCGGCGCGCTGGGCGGCGTGATGTCGTGGATATCTGGTCCCAGCCGCGGCCTGCTATGGACCGCGCGCGAAGGACAACTCCCGAAAATCCTCGCAAAGACCAACAGGAACGGCATACAGGTCAATATACTTATCACCCAGGGCATCATCGTAACCGTACTGTCGTCACTCTATTTTTTCATCCGGGACGTGAGCGTGGCGTTTTTCCTGCTCAGCGCCCTGACCATCGGGCTTTACCTGGTTATGTATATGCTGATGTACGCGGCAGCCATCCGCCTGCGCCGTACGCAACCCGGCCTTGAGCGAGTGTACAAAGTGCCGGGCGGACGCGCGGGCATGTGGGCCGTAGCCGGAATAGGCTTCGCGGCGGTGGCCTTCGCGTTCGTGGTTTCGTTCTTCCCTCCCTCGCAATTGCCGGTGGGCAGCCCGTTGATGTATGTGGGACTGGTGGCGGCCGGCAACGTGATCTTCCTCGGCGCTCCGCTACTGATCAGCGCATACCAAAAAAGCAAACGGCTCAAAGACACGCCGCCGCAGGAACGGCGGCAACCGTAAAAATCCGAAAAAACGAATCTATGAAAAGACTGACTTCCATACAGGGATTGATACTTGGCGTCATGCTCGTTCCGGCAAGCGCACACGGGCAGGCGGCAATGTCGCGCAACGACCTTGAGAACCACAAGGCGGGCATAGTGGTAACCGACGTCAAAGGCATAGAGCTTAAGATAGGCGGCTATGTGCAGGCGGATTTCATGTACGACACAAAAGAGATGGACAACCGATACGCCTTCCAACCTTCATCCATAGCCGTACCCTCACAAGACAACGCCGCCACCACTTTCGGCATACGACAGTCGAGGCTTGGTTTCTACGCCTCGGGGCCGGTTGAAGGCGCGGGCGACTTCACCGCCATTCTGGAATTCGACCTGTGGGGGCCGGACGGATCGTCCAACCCGCGCATCCGTCACGCATGGATAGGCATGGGCAAATGGGGTTTCGGCCAATATTGGTCGAATTTCATGGACAGCAATATCTGGCCCAACCTGGTAGACTACTGGGGACCTAACGCCTACGTATGGACGCGCCAGGTGCAGGCTCGTTTCACCCAGCCCCTCGGCAAATACAGCCTCCTGGCCGTATCCGTCGAGCAACCGGGAAGCGACGTGACGTTTCCCGACGGAAGCGGATGGAGTTCGCGCAATATATACCCGGACTTCACCGCCAGCTACACTTACAAATGGAACGGAGGGGGCAGCCACCTTCGTCTGGCGGGATTGCTCCACCCCATATCCTACATCACGGACGCCGGCGCCACTGAGAATATCGTCGGCGGGGCAGCCAACCTGACGGGCAACATCCGCACTTGGGGACGCGACGCGATCAAGTTCCAGCTCTCCTACGGATCGGGGTATGCCCGTTACAGCGAAGACATAGGAGGGATGGGATACGACGCCCTGCCCGGTCCGGCGGACAACTCCAGACTGCGTACATCCACCCAACTCTACATTTGGGCCTTCTACGACCGCTGGTGGAGCGATAATTTCAGTTCGACCATCGGCTGGGGAAACATCAGCATACGCAACAATGAGGATTATATGCCTCCGTCAACCATAGAACAAACCAATTATGGGGCGGTAAACCTTTTGTGGTATCCAAATAAATATTTCAAGACCGGCATAGAGATACTCTACGGCAACCGCGAGAATCTCGACGGAAGGCGCGGCGACAACGTGCGCATCCAGTGGACGGCCTTTATAACCATGTAAAAAATTAAACCTTTATGAAAATCCTGAAAATCGCAACGCTTATAGCCGTCGCCGCGTTTTTTTCGCCCGCGACGGCGCAGGACGCGCGCAGCCGCACCGGAGCCGCATCCGCAGAAACGAGGGTCGCCGCAGCCGCATCGCCGACCGTACAGCAAATACTCGATCAGGCCCACGCCAAATTCAAGGACGACGCCTCGGGAAAAAACGCCGACTATATCCCATTCCTTGCCAACGTTCCGTCCGGCCTTTTCGGTCTGGCCGTGATGACCGCCGACGGCAAGATATACAAAGCCGGCGACTCGGGCTACGAGTTCGGCATCGAATCGATATCTAAAATATTCGTGTTGGCGCAGGCCATGCAGACCGTCGGCCCGGAATTTATCGCCGACAGCATCGGTACAGGAGCCACCGGACTGCCATTCAACTCGGTTATCGCCATAGAATTGGAGGGCTACAAGCCGGTAAGTCCCATAGTAAACGCCGGGGCGATGGCCACTAACAGCCTGATCAAAGGCGCATCGCGCGAGGAGCAATTTACCAAAATACTCGCCTACATGGGCGACATGGCCAACCGCAAGCTCTCCGTAATAGACGAACTCTACAGATCAGAAGCCGCCACCAACCAACACAACCGCGCCATAGCCATGCTTCTCGACGCCTACGGCCATATGTGGTCCGATCCGCTCGACGCCTGCGACAGTTACACCCGCCAATGTTCGATAGGAGTTACGGCGGAAGACCTCGCGAACATGGGCGCAGTATTAGCTAACGGCGGAGTGCATCCGGTAACGGGCAAGCGTTCGCTAAACAGCGAATACGTCCCCAAAGTACTGGCGATAATGGGCATGGAAGGACTGTACGAATCTACCGGCCCGTGGATGTACCGCGTGGGAGTGCCGGCCAAGAGCGGGGTGGGCGGCGGTATCGTGGCTGTGATCCCCGGCAGGATGGCGATAGCCGCCTTCGCTCCTCCCGTAGACGGCGCAGGCAACAGCGTACGAGCGCAGAAAGCCATAGAGTATATAGCGACGCAACTGGAAGCCAACGTTTACGGGGGCAAGTAAATATTTTTCGCGACAAAAGCAGGGCTGTAAGCCTGCGGGCGGCAGACATGCGTCCCTGCCGCCGCAGCCGAAACTTCACGCCTGTCAATTTTGGAACGGTTATTGTCACCACAGCTGTCGCTAACGGCCAGCGGCCTTTGGGGTTTTACTTGTTCGATAATATTTTATTCTATTAAAAATAAATGTACTATGAAGAGAAATTTTATCAGATCGCACCAAAACAAGGCTTTGCTGGCCACTACGGCCATCTGCTCCGTTGGTTTATGCGGGCAACAGGCTATGGGACAGCAACCCGGCGAAAAATTCCAGGGGACAATCGAGTTGGACATCAGAAATTCCAAGCCCGACTGGAATGCATTCCTTTACCCCAAAGCGCCGAAGGACGCTCCCAACGTGCTGGTTATCCTGTATGACGACACCGGCCAGGCTACATGGTCCACCTATGGAGGGGCGGTCAATATGCCCACCCTCGACCGTCTGGCCGCCAACGGCGTCACCTACACGCAATGGCACACCACATCGGTCTCGTCGCCTACGCGTTCATGCATGCTCACCGGACGCAACCACCACCAAAACGGCTACGGTTCGATTGCCGAAAGCGCGACGGGCTTTCCCGGATACAGCGGCCATATCCCCCAGTCCAACGCATCCATCGCCACCGTTCTGCGCGATGCGGGGTGGTCTACCTTCTGGATCGGCAAGAACCACAACGTGCCTGTGGACGCCTTCGGTATGGGCGCATCCAAACAGGATTGGCCGCTCGCCTTGGGTTTCGACCGTTTCTACGGTTTCGTCGGCGCGGAAAGCAGCCAATGGTATCCTGCCCTGAGCGAGGATAACCACACCGTGGACCAACCATATCTGCCCGAGCAGGGCTACCACCTGTCGAAAGACCTTGCGGACAAAGCGATCCAATACATCCGCGATTCCAAGCAGGCAAGCCCCGACAAACCCTGGTATATGTGGTACAACCCTGGTGCCAACCACGCTCCGCACCAGGCCCCGCAGGAATACATAGATAAATACAAAGGTAAATTCGACGCCGGCTACGACGCCTACCGCGAATGGGTGCTTGGCAGGATGATAGAAAAGGGCATACTTCCGAAAGGCACGAAACTGACCAAGGAAAATCCCATGCCGAAAGGGACGTTCTCTGAGTTGGACATGGTGCGTCCGTGGAATACGCTTTCGGCCGACGAGAAGAAGTTATTCTCGCGCATGGCCGAGGTATTCGCCGGTTTTTCGGAATATACCGACGCGCAGGTCGGACGCCTGGTCGATTACCTGGAAGAGTCGGGCCAGTTGGAGAACACCCTGGTGATCTACTGCGCCGACAACGGAGCTTCCGGAGAAGGCAGCCCGGACGGGACGATAAACGAATACTTCTTCATGAACTCCTATCCGGACGACATAAAGACGAATATCGCCTATATGGACAAATTAGGCTCGACCGAAACCTACAATCACTATCCTACAGGCTGGGCCATGGCGTTCTCCACCCCCTACAAAATGTTCAAGCGTTATTCGGGATACAGCGGCGGCACATGCGACCCTCTGGTTATCTCCTGGCCCAAGGGCATCAAGGCCCGCGGCGAATTGCGCAGCCAGTATTACCATTGCACCGATATCGTGCCTACCATCCTGGACGCCTGCGGCGTGAAAATGCCAGACGTGGTACACGGCATCAAACAGACTCCTTTGGCAGGCGTGTCGATGGTGTCGAGTTTCGACAACGCCAGCGCTCCCACGGAGAAGAAAGTCCAGTATTTCGAGATGCTCGGCACGCGCGGGATATGGAAGGACGGATGGATGGCGACAACGGTCCACGGCCCGCTGCCCTCCAACATCGGCCATTTCGACCAGGATAGATGGGAATTGTACCATACCGACGCCGACCGCTCGCAATCTACCGACCTGGCGGCTAAATACCCCGAGAAAGTAGAGGAGATGAAGAAGGCATGGATGGAAGAGGCCAAGAAATACGACGTGCTTCCGTTGAACGACCTTAGCATCCTCGAGTATTTGAAATATGAATATGAGCCGGCTGTTCCGGCGGACGGACGCTACACCTATTATCCCAACACCACCGAAGTACCCGAATCGAACGCCGTCCACACGTCGGCCCGCTCGTTCAAGATCTTCGCCGAAGTGGATCTTAAGGCCGACGCCAAAGGCGTAATCGTTTCGCAAGGTTCGCGTTTCGGCGGCTATACGTTGTACCTGAAGGACAGCAAAGTGAATTTCGAGTATAACTTCCTCGGCCTCGATCCGCTCCAACGCCTCAGCTATGCCATGCCCACCGGCAAGCATATCATAGGAGTGGAATTCATCAAGGAAAAGATGACGGAAAAGGCAGAATGCCTCGGTACTATGAAACTGTATATCGACGATAAGATGGTGGCCCAGGCCCCGTTCCGCACGCAAGCCGGACGCTTCACGCTCAACAGCGGCGAAGGCCTGTGCGTCGGATACGACACCGGCGACCCGGTGAGCAGGGATTACGGTTACAAATACCCGTTTGCAGGCGGCGAAATAACGAAAGTCATCTTCGACGTAGCCAACGACGCCTATGTCGACGTCGAAAGGGAATTCGAAGCCAAAATGAGGGCGCAATAGACGGGATAAATCCCGGAGATTTAACTTAATGCGTAGCCCGGAGGCAGCTAAACCGGGCGACGGAAATAACAAGTAAAGAGGTGTGGCGGGGGGGGGGGCGCCCAGCCGCGTTTTTAGGGATGGTAGGGTCGGGGCCGAGGTGTGGGTTGGTGGCGGGGGCCCGGAAGCGACAAAGAACACATAGCGAA